>CATXMO010000001.1:0-216606 GCA_958372075.1 uncultured Collinsella sp.
ACATCGAACAGCTGAGCGTCGACAAACGCCAGCGCATCGCGCAGGTCCTCGGAATTTGGATCGAGCCCCAGCTGCTGAGCCTGTTCGGCCGCGGCAAGTGCCACATCGGGCTCGCGTCGCAGCAGTTGCGTCAAGTCGCAGCCGGGCGCGTGGGCGCCGACGGGATAATCGGGCAGCGTATCCATCTTGAGGCGATAAGGGCTGGCGATATCGCGAGTCTTTTTGCGCGAGCCCGAAGTACCCGACGCACCCGGCGCTACTTCATACGGCGCGACACCGGCGATGAGCTCGTAGACCGTACTCGCCGCTGCATAGACATCGATCGCCGGCGACATGCGAAGCATGCGCAGGTCGGGAATATCGTCGGTGAGCATCTCGGGCGGGGCGTAGGCCACCGTCGCGCGGCGCAACGTGGCATAGCGCTCGGTAAACGACGCCTTGCCGCCGGCGCCGGCCACCGCAGAGGCGGGCTCGAGCGCCAGCGACGAGCCAAAGTCGATCAAGCACAGGTCGAAGGCGCCTTCGGCAAGTTGTCGGTCGAGCGGCAGGCGCGCCGTGCGCACCATAATATTAGCGGGCGAGATATCGCGATGGACGAACCCCTCGCCTACCAAGCTCATGCGGCAGAGCAGATCGAACAGGTCGCGACCTAGGCGCGCCGCAACGAGCGGCGACAGACGCCCGGCATCGTCCACGGCAAGGCGCGAGCGCAGGCGAGCGAGCGTCTCGCCCTCGACCCACTCCATGACAATCGCGGGCACGCCGTCGACCTCGCCCCACCCGTACAAGCGGGGAAAGCCCTTAAGGCCCGAAAGGGCACGATGGCATTCATATTCCTCGCGAAACGCCGCCTTGAACTTGGTGACCAGAGCCTCGTGGGCGGCATCGTCATCAAATTCGTCGCGCGTTGGCAAGATGAGCTGCTTGAGTGCTACGGCCTCGCCTTGGGCGTTGACGGCACGCGTCACGCGGCCGATACCGCCACGGCGCATGGTGGCATCGTCGGCAAACAGCATCGTAAAACGACGCAGATAGGCAGGCAGTTCGTCCTGACCGAGCGCAATGGCCGGCTCAAACCCGTCGACACGCGCCAGGCGCAAGCCGACCATGGGATCGCGACCGAGCGATTGTGGTGTGGTGGATGCAAGATCGGTCATCATAGGGCAAGCGCCGCCACGTTATTGTTGAAGTTACCGAGCGCGACGTCATCATCGCCGTAATGGCCGACCCATTGACATAGGTTGGTGTAACAGCCCCACAGATTGGCATACTGCTGATACCACTTTGACCGGGGCGAGAATGTCTGACGACCAAACTCGGCTCGAATGACAAACATCTCCCCGACCAGGCTGTCGCACGGCCTGGGATCTCCCGTAGAGTTATAGGTCGAAACCACGTCATTGGCGCGAGAAACATAGCCGTCGAGCATGTTGTACTTGGTTACAAGCCAACTGTGAATGCTCTCTTCCTCAGCAGCGGAAAGGCCACCGGAGTTTGCATCGTTGTCAGTGTTGCCGCCCGTCGAGCCGCCGTTTCCAGACCCTCCGGCAGAGGAACCCGACCCAGAGCCGCCGCCCGAACTCGACGAATCCGAGCCGGAGCCAGAAGTATCCGAGCTACCGGGCTTTCCGGACTGCTGGGCGTCCTGCTCCTTCTGCTGCTCGACCTTATTCACCGTTGCCGCCACGCTATTGTTGGACAACCGATCGATGATCTTGGTGTTGGTGAGCACGATGGTTTTGCCATTGGCAAGCGTGACTTCGTTGTCCGGGGCCTCGGCGCCGTCCGCGTCGCCGGTGCCAAACACAATATGCGCGACCACACTTGCCCAAGCATATCCAGTCGTGGTCCCCAGGTCACTTTTGACCTCATGCCCCACGCGCGGTTCGCGTGCGGCATGTGCCTGCATCATGGACGGCACGGTCATGCCATAGGCAGAAACGCCAGCTATGACCAGCACCAGCGAGCAAGACAGCAGTGCGTACGCCCGCGGCGCCAAGCCCAGTCGGCGTCGCATGCGCACCGCGGCGCCGCGCTTTGTCTGAGTGCCACCGGGCCGCATGCGTTCTCCTCCAACAAAAACACGCCGCTCGGGAGCGGCGCATTCATTCGAATCCATATTTGAGTGTATCAGCGAACCCAAAAGGTTGCGCAACGAATGGGCAAATTAAGGATGCGAGTGGAAGCATCCATGCGATAAGCGGATACAAAGCATCTTTGTTGCACAACAAACTTACAGTCGCACGGGGAAATTATGGCTACCCCGTGCGTCGCGATGAAGACATACGGCAGGAGCAGGCTCGCCACCTAAATCGTGCGACGGGCCTCGATGGCGCGCCCAAGCGTAAGCTCGTCGGCATACTCCAGGTCGCCGCCCACGGGAAGGCCGCTCGCCAGACGCGATACCTCAACGCCCAGCGGCTTGATAGTGCGGGCCAGGTAGCTCGCCGTGGTCTCGCCCTCGATATTGGGGTTGGTGGCGATGATGACCTCGTGGATGTCCTCGTGGCCCAAGCGTGCCAGCAGCTCACGAATGTGCAACTGCTCGGGACCAATCTTGTCCATGGGACTGATCACGCCGCCCAATACGTGGTAGAGACCGTGGTAGCTGCCCGTGCGCTCAATCGCCTGGACATCGCGCGGCTCGCCCACCACGCAAATGCGAGTGGTATCGCGCATCGAATCCTGGCAGATGGAGCACTCGTCGGCCGTGGCGTAGTTAAAGCAGCGGCTGCAAAAGTGAACCTCCTGCTTAACCTCCAGGATAGCCTCGGCCAGGCGGCGCGCCTCCTCGGCATCGGCCTCGAGCAGGTAATAGGCGATGCGCTGGGCCGACTTGGGACCAATGCCCGGCAGACGGCCCAGCTCATCGAGCAATTTTTGCAGACTATGGTTGACACTCATATATATGCGTGTCTTAGAACGGCATGCCCGGGATGTTGAGGCCGCCGGTGATGGCGCCCATCTGCTTGTTGGCGAGCTCGTTGACACCGCGGACGGCCTCGTTGACGGCAGCCATGATCATGTCCTGCAGCATATCGACGTCCTCGGGATCGAGGGCATCGGGGTCGATGGTGAGGTTGACGAGCTCCATCTCGCCGTTAACGGTCACCTTGACCATGCCGCCGCCGGCAGAGGCGTCGACGGTCTGGGACTTAAGGTTTTCCTGCGCGGCGGCAAGCTGCTCCTGCATCTTGCGAGCCTGCTTCATCATTTGCTGCATGTTCATACCGGCCATGATGGCTCCTTTACGTGCGGCCGCGCGACAAGCTGCAAGGGCAGCCGGAGCGCGACGGGACTTTCAAACTCAAAAATCGTACCACGGCGCGGGGCAAGCAAGCGGGGCGGACACGCTACCTCAGTCGATATACATGTCCTTGAGCGTGACGCACGCCCAAGATTATGCAAGGTCGAATTATGCAAGGTTGCATAATTATCTCAAGCTACATCTAGCAGAGCTGGAACCAGGCAGTTTATGCGTAGGGCTACAAGGCTACATGGCAAAATGCCGAGCCGCTGCTCGAGGCGGCACGCATGGCGGCTGGGTATAATTTGATTGTCATAGATGACGATTTGGAGGTGCCCTCGTGAATGTCCCAGCCGTACTCCAAAACATCCGCTCAAAACACCCCGTTGCATATGTGGTTCTCTATCTCTTTGTCGTCTGGGTATTACTGGTTATCATCACCCATGCCATAGCTTTTGGAGCAGAACTGCTGATAGCCAGCTCGGACCAGCCCGTCGTCAAATGGGAGACGACCGATGAATGCACCGACGGAACCCGAACCATTTACTACAACAGCCCGTCCCTCTACCAAGAGTTCAAGGTCAAGATAAAGGACTCCAAGATTGTCGATGCCGAACTGGGCTCTTTATTTACAATCGGAGCAACCGTCAACGCCGAGCAAGTCGAGTACACGGACAGCCATGCGACGTATCGTATCGACCTCAGCATCCTAGGCCGACCGTCACGCGCCTGTCTGCTCGAATGCGATATACGCGGCACCACGTTGCACATGTCCGAAATACAGATGCGCCCGGGCAAGGGGTTCTCTTCTTGAGCAGTATACCCGCCTGCGCAGCTACTCCACCGGCTTGAAGATGGTGGACTGGCCGAAGACGCTGCGGATGAGGGCTTTGGCCTCGTCCTCGGTCTGCGGGATGCTCGGGGCTGCACCCTGATGGCCGAAGGGGCCGCCCGCACCGGAGTTGGACTCCCAGGGAGCTGCAGGAGCGTCCTCCTCTTTGGGGGCAGTTGCAGCGGACTTGGGCGCGGACGCCGCACCCGGCACGTCGAACGGAGGCAGATCGTCCCCACCAGCATCGGCAACAAAACCGCCAACCATGGCATCGTCGTAGGGAACCTGCTCGGATTCCCATGGCGCAGACGGCGCGGCGGGCTGAGCCTTGGGAGCGGACGCGCGCTCGGGCGCTCGGGGCGCGGGCTCGGTCGGGAGCTTGCCCGTGGCAGGAGCGCCGGCGGGGTTGTCGGAGCGCAGCCAGGGGGCTTTGCCCAGGTCAGACGACTTGGGCGCGGGCGAGGCAGGCTTGGGCGCGGGTGTCGGAGCAGCCGGTTTGGCCATGACGGGCTTAGGCGCCGACGGGGTCGGCGCCGCTATCGGTGCTGCTTTTGGCTGCGTCGCGCTGGCGCTCGAGGATGCAGGGGCCGCCGAGGACACGGGTTGCGGGTCCGCAGATACCGCAGCCCGTGCAGATGGAGAATGCTCCTCATGTTGAGGAGCCGGCGTGCCACCCCCATCCAGGACATAGTCGACGGTACGACGACCGAAGACCGCACTGACTGTCGGCAGGACCACCGACTGCGTGTCGGCGCGTCCAAGCATCTTGATGGCAAAGGTCGAGCCCGCGGGGAACGAGACCGTGAGCCTGGAGCCGTCGTCAGCCGTGGCGCGGGCATTGAGCAAAAGCCCCGCGTAGGAAGCCTGACGCGCCTTGACACGCTCGACAACCTCGGCCCATTTGCGCTGCAGCTCTCCGGCATCCTCGACCGCGGGCGTCTCGGCAGTACCGGCGGCGGCAACCTGGGCGGCATTGTTGGACTGGGGCTTAGGTGCCGGAGCGGTGGCAGGCGCGGGAGCCGCAACGGGCTGAGGCGTCGGAGTCGGCGCAGGCTGAGGTGCAGGCGCTGCAGGCTTGGAAGCTGACACGGACGCAGAACGGGACGCAGGCTGGGCAGCCGGAACAGCAGCACCACGGTCCCAAGGCATACCGCCCTGGCGCGCGGACGTAGCAGCGGGGGCAGCGGATGCCGCCGGAGCGGCAGCACGAGCGCCCGAAATTAGCGTCGGCTGTTGGGCAGCAGCGGGTACGGATGCTGCAGGCGCGGCGGCCTGAGCAGCAGCCACGCTCGCCGGCACGGCGCCGTTGGCAACCATGGCCTCCAAGCGGGCCACGCGCTCGGCCAATGCCTCAATCGTTAAATCGGCCTCGGGACGTGCCAGGCGCGTGCAGGCGATCTCGAGCACCAGGCGCACGTCGCTCGCGCCCCTCATCTCCAGTGCGGCATCGTCGAGCACCGTCAGCACACGGGCCAGGCGGTCGGCAGGATGCTCGCCAAAGGCAGCGGCCTCGGCAGCAAGCGCCTCGGCCTGCTCGGAGCCGCCCTCAAACAGCTCGGCACGGGCACCGGCAACGCAGGCAACGTACACGTCACGCACATGCGCCACCAGGTCGCGCGTCAGCTCCAGCAGGTCGTTTCCTTCCTCGACCTGCGCACGGATCAGTCCATAGAGCTCGGCAACATCGCGATCGGCAATGGCGCGGGAAAACTCGCCCAGAATCTGGTCCGAAACCTCGCCTAAAAGCGAGCGGGCGTCGTCCGCATGCACAGAACCGTTGCCAAAGACGCTCAGCTGCTCCAGCGTGGACAACGCGTCGCGCATACCGCCCTTGGCATGGCGCGCCACGATAGCCAGCGCCTCATCGTCGTAATCGAAGCCCTCCTGCTCGCACACGTATGCCAGGCGACGCTCGATATCCTCGTTGCCGATGCGATGGAAATCGAAACGCTGGCAGCGCGAGAGGATGGTCTCCAGAATCTTTTGCGGGTCGGTGGTGCACAGCACAAAGATCACGTGTGCCGGCGGCTCCTCGAGCGTCTTGAGCAGCGCGTTGAACGCCGCCGTCGTGAGCATGTGGACCTCGTCGATGATATAGATCTTGTACTTGCCGCGCACCGGGGCAAAGTTGACGGAGTTGATGATTTCCTCGCGCACATTGTCCACGCCCGTGCGGGAGGCGGCATCGAGCTCGTAGACATCGGGGTGGTTACCCTCGGCAATGAGCTCGCACTCCTCGCAAGTACCGTCGGGCATGCAGCCGCTTGCACCCTCGGCGCGCGCCGCCTCGGCATTGCGGCACAGCAGCGCCTTGGCCAGAATGCGCGCCATGGTGGTCTTGCCCGTGCCGCGCGGTCCGCAGAACAGGTAGGCGTGGGACAGGCGCCCCTCGGTGATGGCGTGCTCGAGCGTCGAGACGATATGCTGCTGGCCCACCACGGAGTCAAAGGTGAGCGGGCGATACTTTCGGTACAACGATTCCATGGGTGCTCCCCCGGGTATACTGAGTCTTGTTGCCGCGGCGGCCATGCGGTCGCACGGCATACTGCATTCCATAATAACCCGTACGGCGAGCCCGCCGCGATAGGAGTCCAAAGAGCATGGCAGACGCAGAGAGCAACCTCGTTCCCTCCGAAGCAGCCGACCAGGTCGAGGTCGCGCTCGAGGAGCAGGCCGCAGCCGACGACGGCATCCTGTACCTCAACGAGTACCAATACGAAAACGACCTCGTCACCGACTTCGCCCGCCTGGTCGCCTCGCCCAGGCGTCGCGGCTCGCTGTATGTCGCCGCGGCAATTGCCGCGCTCATCGGCATCGGCATGCTGGTGGCCGGCGGCAACTGGATCAAGTTTGGCGTCGTCTTGATCGTATTCGGCGCCTTTTTGGCCTGGTGGAGCAAAAACCTGCACCACACCCTCGCCCGCGACTTTATCGACGCCGTTGAGGCCGACGAGTCCATGGGTGGCCGCTATCGCCGCGTCGCCGCCAACGAGGACGGCCTGATGGTTTGGGGCACGAGCGGCAAGTCGCAGTTCTTCCCGTTTGAAAAGCTCGACCACGTGCTCGACGGCGAGCGCATCTTTGTGGCCATGTTCGCCGACCAGGGCGTGACGATCCCTAAGGACACCTTTGTCCGCGGCGATGCCGAGCAGTTCGGTCCCTTCCTTAAGGCGCGCATCAACAAAAAACTCCGCATCGAGACCAAACGCAAGAAGATGAAGGCAGAAAAGGCCGCTGCCGAAGCAAAACAGGGCGACAAGCCCCAGGAGACCAAGGGCAAGCAGCGCAAGCAGAAGAAGAGCAAGAAGAAGCGGTAGGCCGGCCGACACCGAAGGCGCCTCGTCCCGCGCCCGATTCCGGGCCGGGGCGCCTGGAATCGGGCGCGCGTACCGCCAATGGACCCGTTTTGCCTTGCTCTCGAGCTATTTCACTTCAAACCTTAAGAGCCTCCGCTCCGGCAGATCGGTCATCTTCATCGTGTAAGTCCCGGGAAATGCTTTCTCAAAACGGACGGTCTCGTAACCTTCGAAATAGTCGTTGGTGTTCTGCATCATAAATGGGACGAGCAACTCGTTTTCTGCCCCAACCTCCACGGCAAACGCAGCAGAGCCGCCAAGGACCGGCATGGCTTGCGTTATCAGATCGGTATTGACTACAAAATCATAGTTTGGCGCAGACTCCGGAACCAGATGCCAAACATACGCTTTGATTCCACCGTCGATATTATCCCTATTTCTGACACGCATCTTTACGGCGATAACGCACGTGATGTCGGCATCCTTCAGTCTCGTTTTCGTATCCACGGTGCCATATTTTGAATAATCGTCATGTGCTCGTTTGAGATACTCGCGCGGCGTGAGCAACTCTGCCCCGTCTATGCAAAACGAATACCCATCAGTCACCACATCCTTCGACCCCAGAAACGCTCCATCCATCGAGAGCCATTCGCCCTCCGCGTAATATTTCTCAGGAATGACCGTCCGGTTCCCGTTAACGACGCTCACCCTCATGCCCGCAAGGCCGGCAGCAGCACAGCAAAAAAGCGCGAGCGCCGATCTTCTCGTCCACAGGGTCTTCTTCATCGCGCTCACGACCTTTCCCGAACTTTCACAACGGCACCGTCGCGCATGCAGTAAACCCGATCGGCCAGTTCCTCGAGCACCTCTCCGTCATGGCTGGACAGAAGGACCTCACGACCCGTTGATGCCGCCATCGCCACAACGCGCTTGAGCATTTCAACGCCCGCTTCGTCGAGGGCATTCGTTGGCTCATCGAGAACAAGCAGCTTCGGCTTCTCCATAATTGCCGCAGCTATCCCCAGACGCTGCTTCATCCCAAGCGAGTATGCTCGGAACTTCTTTTTTTCGTCTGCATCGAGCCCCACGAGCCGCAGGGCAGAGCGAATGTCCTCGGGGGTGGCAACGCCCTTGATCTGAGCGATGAGCTTCAGATTGTCGTAGCCAGACAGATATCCCAAAAAGGAAGGCGCCTCGATCAACATCCCCAGACTCGGCGGGAACGAGATGTCCGCCCCAAGCCTTTGGCCATCGATAGAGATTTCGCCTTCGGTAGGCTTGATCAACCCGCAAACCGCTCGCATGAGCATGGTCTTACCCGAACCGTTTATCCCCTGAAGCCCGACCACAGTCCCAGGGTCAACCTCGATGGACACGTTGCGCAGGACATCGTTTTTACCCATGCGCTTCGATACGCCCCTTACGATCACACTCATATCTTGTCCCCCTTTTCTATAAGGTCGGCCCTTCGAAACCACAGTCCACCCAACGATAGGCATAACGACATAAGCCCAATTGATGACAAGACACTCGAGCCCGCCGCGATTCCCTCTTTGACAATTCCACCCCAGCGCAACAGCATCAAGGCGTTACCCAATAGCGCCCAATGTCGTGCATATGCCGAGCAGATCAGGTAGCTCATTAAAACCACAAACGAGACTGACGACCCAAGCACAAACCCAACCGCTGCCTGCGCAAACGCAAGCGCCTCAAAAGCAAATAAGAGACCTATGAAAAACGGCAGCGCATCTGCCTCGGCAGCTTTGAGAAACCACGGCGCCAAATTAGCCAGTTGAAGCGACTCACCATGAATGACCGCGCTGAACGAGGAGCTCACCACCAAGCTCCAAATCACAACAGAGCAAACCACCACGAGCAGTGAAAATGCCGTTACTGCCGCCACCAAGATAAAACGCGAGACCCACCAAAGGGTTCTTGCCCGGCATCGAACAAGCGCTTGCAAACCAAACCCGTGCAACGATTCGGCCGGATAGTCGAGTGTTGTATAGAGAATAAGCAGAATGAGAAATAGCCATCCTAGCGGAGGCACAAACATGACCCCGGGCCTAGGCTCAAACGGAGCAGATCCGGCAAACACGAGCGCAAGATTATCCGCAAACCCCAAGGTATCCGTTCTAACCCCATACACAGAAGACAATCCGTAGGCGTACACCAAGTTCGCAACGGTCACTGCCGCAATTGCAATAAAAGTGATGATGTTCTTCTTCAAAACGGTCCTCAGGTCCGCGGCGACCAGCCTAAACAGCATCAGACCACCTCGCGTCTTTTCCACGCCCCAGAAAAAGCCAACGAAGCAAGGGTCAATAATATGATTTCCGCAAAACCGGCTCGAATGTCTGGCCAGTTATTCAGCGATTCCGACCTGATGCTGTTGAGGATATTGCAGTTAAACCCCACACAAGCCATTACGCCGAAGATCCAGCCATTTGCAAAATGCCACGCAACCATTAGCAGATACGGGACAATTATCGCTTTGATTCTGCTACGAAACAAAATTGAGAAGCCAGTTACAGCCATGGATAAAGTCCCGAGCGTGACAGCATCGAACAGCGTGTATGCGAGCACATATGACAAAGGATGCGAATAAAATAGACCGGAGAAGTAGCTATGCAGGTAAAGTCCTACGTAAGTCGACTCATCGACCCGAGGAAGATACGCAGGAAAAAGCATCGAGACGATCAGGAAATTGACGAGCAGAGGAATGGCAGTCACTGTAAACGCGGAGAGGAAAGCAGACAGCATCTTTACGTTCACGTACGCCTTTCTGGAAACGCGCGTGCATATCTGCATGTCATAACCACTCAAACGCTCAAAGAGACACGACCAAGATCCAGCCAACATTGCAAGCAGGGGCAGTACATAGAAAAACACCGACGCAGACAGTGGCGCGTTCGCGCTCACAACAATCCAGTTACCGAAGCTGCTTTCACGTGTTTGACCGAGATAATTTTCGGCTTGCACGCCAACGCCGTAACCAAAAGAAAGAAGGTTGTGGCGCTCTTTTTCCAAATTTGCCCACGGCTCCAGCGCGGCAGCTATTGCAACTGCGACCGCAATCAAGAGAGCAAGGATAAAAACTGGACGTCTAATCGTTTTCGACAGTTCGTATCTTGCGAGCTTTTGGTTCATACGTCCTCCTCCCCCTTCCGACCCAGAAAGCCGGAAGGGAGCCATTTCAAACAACTATGCGGGAAGCTTGTGGAAATGCCCGACGCAGTCGGGGCTCCATACACCAATAACAGTGCCGTAGCCAGACTCCGCCCATGCAGTCAGTCGCGCCGCAGATCGCCCGTTCTCACGGACGAGGTTATACATTTCCCACTGTCCCTTGTGATTCGAACGATACGTTCCCTGAGTACAATTCATGCTGCCGCTACCGCTTGTGTTATACGCACCGTCTGTATATAACCGAAGCGGATTTCCCGTATGGCCCTGGATATCCAGATAGAGCGATGAGGAATCATCCTTTTGACGGTAGCCAGTTGCACTCGTCCCGGCACATTGAAAACTAAATGCCTTATCGGCATTGTTCGTACAGGTCGTAATTCCCGTATCGGCGTTTTGAGTAATGCTGGAAACCTGAGAGGTGTCAAACTCCTCTTGTGCAAACGATGCAGCGGGAACCCCTAGGGACAGACCAGCTGCAATCACCAAGCCGACTCCGATTCGAGCAATAGCGCTCCTTGGCTTAATCATGGCCTTCTCCAATCAAAAGCGGTTAACAATGCGTCGACGCACGGCAACCTTCGCATGAATAGAGAAAGATGTCTGTAAACACCCGCTATTGAGTTGATTGCTCAGGCGTTTACACGTTATTTACCTGCGATAACAATAAAATTAGCTCCGCCTTATTCTTGATCTTCAACTGGCGGTAAGATGCAGACCGCAGCGCTTGCACCGTAGATGCAGCGTAACCGACATCCTCCGCAATGGCCTTTGTCGTTGCCCCCTCTGCCGTCATCAGCAAAATTTGCGACTGAACATCAGAAAGGGAGCGCGACGTAAGCAGGGCCAGCTGGCGCACGCGGGCCGTTTCGGTGGACCCGTTCGCCCGGTACTCCAAGACGGCCTTCTCGTCCTCAACCGAGCGGGCGAGCGCGATGTGCGTAACGAACATGGGCACAGACCAGCAAACAATCACCGTTGCCACGACGACATTGACAGCCGAACTTTGCCCCAACAACGACGCGAGGAACAACGGCTCGAAAACCGTCAGATCCTGCACCATATTGAGCAAGACAGCCCAAACAGGAGCCGTCGCCCCGAAGCAAAGCATCCATATCCCAAGCATTTTGCGCTGCGGACAGCTTCGCATCACTATATATGTGAGCAGCACCCCCGTCAGCACCGCAAGTCCATGGATTCGCCCCCTAGCGACCGCATAGATTAAGGCAACCATGCCCATTGACACCAACGGCACGATAGCCCGAGCATGGGCATGCACCTTAAACGGACGCAGCCCAACAGCGAGCGAAGCCGTAGACGCCACGCCGCAAAACAGGACCGGCACAGCCATCAACGGAACGCGTATGCACATCAATGCCGCGATATAGATAAAAGACCATTCCACAGCAGATAGCACCGCCCATACGTACGGGCTTCCGAGCCAAATCGCTTCACCCGCTCTATCCAGCGCAGCGCCACGATTCGCTTTTCCACCCGCGTAGCGTAGCGACAGAAGCAGTCCGAGACCCAATGCGTAGCTTAAGAGGGAAAAGGCGATAGCCCGCGAAACACCGGACCCCCAATCGCTATCCGCCATTACCAAGGGCCCCGCCGCAAGGAGGATAAAGAATAATGTGAGCAGGTATCGAAACAGCCGGCGCGTTCGAGCTGATGCCACTATATCGTCAGCATGCCGCTGCGGTAGCTCATGCCCTACAGTATCGCCCTCACCCGCAAACAGCGCCACGAGCTCGCGTGAGCCCGCAACCGACGCCTTCCCGTATGCTCGGTGAAGCGTTGTTCTCACCGTCGATGGCTTCGTATCCGTCTCCTTGGCAATTTCCGCCGGCGTTTTCCCTTTGAGCAGCAGTCGAACAAACTGCTCTTCTCTAGGCGACAGGGCAGGGGAAAACACCCCCGCATCGAATGTGTCGGACGCACAGGCGATATCCGAATTGTTGTCCCGTTTCCCCCTTAGCAACATGCATACGAAGGCAGCAGCGATAACGGACCCCATCGCCAGCAATGCAATGACCACGGCATCGCTTGCGAAGTATGCCGCCTCAACAGCCGGAATAAGACCAATAGGAACTGCTACGAGCACAGAACAGGCAAACACGTCGCGCCGCCCATGGCCAAAGGCACGAGGGCGGCAAAACGGCGGGGCCACAGTCAATGCGAGATAGACCAACGGAATTAAAAGCGCAAGGCCAATTGACGCGGCCGTTACAGGGGGCATCCCCCATGGCTCGGGAACGACTCTCCATGAAACTCGACAGCAAAACAGCAGGCAAGACATGACGGCTATTGTTTCTGTAAAAATCGCGTCCTGCGGGTGACGAGTTTCCCTTTCGTCAGTCCGTGTCGACCTCTGCGTCAAAGGAGAGTCCGCCGTGCCCCAAATAACATATGAGAGAAGCAGCGACCCAACAAAGCACGAGACACACGAAACGCCATGTAACAACCAAATCGGTGCAAACACGATTGGAATAGAGTCTCCGCGAGCATAGAAAGCCAGGTCGGCCCATTCGGGAACCGTTGCAATAACACCAAGGAAAACACCGATGGCACCGAGATGCCTCGGCCTTCTCATTCCCCCCTTGCATAGCGCAGCACCATGAACAAACGCCGCGAGGCATGCGCCCAGGATAACGAGCCAGGTCATTGCACCTGACGCTAGGCCGATTGAAGATGAAAACCGGTGATAAGGGGTGACCGCCATTACGACAAGCGCAATGGCGCAGGCAAATGTAGCAGAACGGCGGGAAAAGAGCATACGGCCTCCATAGCGTGTCATTATATCGCTCGAGCCGCTCGTTTATCTCTGTTCTCACACCAGCCAGCATCAATGATTCAGGCGAACTCCAATCCGCGCCAGATCACGGTCCGGCTTTTGTTCGCAGTCCCCACATCAAAGCGGGATGCGGTTTCCTTTTGGACGCCGGTTCGGAAAGCGCATCCCGTTCCAGGGCAATATTCTGGGATGCAGTTTCCGCAGCCCACCCCATTTGGAAAGCGCATCCCATAATTTGGCTGAAAACTGAGATGCGCTTTCCAAACGAGCCGAAACGGGCCGAATCGATCGGGCCACCTCGCATCCCGCTATCCTCGCCATCTGCCCGAGCGTGCTACACTAGCAGCATCTATGCCACCGCGAACGGCTCGGCCCCGCGCCCGCCGCTCGCAAACGAACTTTAAACGCACGAGGGTTGGCCATGCCGCTTTTCTCGCAACATACCGCCCGGTTCTCGCCGGACGTTCCTTTGGAGGGCACCAGCTCTCGCGAGCTGCTCAAGCGGTACCAGCCGCTCGAGACACTTGCGACCGGCGGTTTTGGCTCCATCGAGATCTGCCGCGACACGCACCTGCGCCGCCGCGTCGCCATTAAACGCATCCCCCTTATCAACGGTGCCGGCATGCCCGCTAGCGACATCATGGATGTCCTGCGCGAGGCGCACACTGCCGCCATGCTTCAACATCCCAACATCGTGCAGGTCATCGACTTTACGCACGACACAGCCTATGCCTACCTGGTTATGGAATATGTCGATGGCATGTCGCTGGCCGAGTTTTTGCACCGCGCGGACGGCCACTCACTTACCTTTGACGAGGCCGCGGCCATTGCCGATGCCCTGGGCCAGGCGCTCACCTTCGCCCATAGCAATGGCGTACTCCACCTGGACATTAAGCCCGCCAACGTGCTCATCGACCACTCGGGCAATGTAAAGCTCACCGACTTTGGCATGGCGCGACTGTCGTCCGCCGGTGGCTTTGGCGGCTCGCGCGGCGGCACCATCGGCTACATGCCGCCCGAGCAGCTCGATATCGAGACCGGCACGGTCGACGAACGCGCCGATGTCTTTGCCCTTGCCTGCGTTATCTATGAGGGCTTGTGCGGCAGCGCCCCCTTTATGGCGGCCACGCCCGCCGACTCGCTCGACCGTATCATCGGCGGCGCCACCTATCCCAGCGAGCTGATACCACACTTTCCCCCGGGAGCCGAGAGCGCGCTCATGAGCGCGCTCTCCCCCATGCCGCAGGACCGCCCCAACAGCATCGAGGCATTTTGCGACCAACTCCTTGCCGGTCTGGGCAGCGTGCGCGAGGGCCGTCGCAGTCTGGAGCAAATGATTGGCGAGCTTTCGGATGACGAGCAAGAGCTCGACGATATCGAGCCGTCGTACTACGAGGACGACGCCATCGAGGTCGACCCCGCACTCGGCTGGGCGGGCACGCGCTGGAGCCATGCGCGCGACTACGCCATGCGCGCTATCTCGGCGCTAACGTGCGGCACCTTTAGCTTTTTGCTGATGCAAACGGCCGGGGTCGCGGCGCTTCCCGGCCTGGTCATTGCGGCTATCGCGATCGGAGCGGCGGCTGGCCTGGCCCCCCAGATCGGCTCGGCCATCTCGGCTGTGGGCTTTTTGGTGCTCATGGCCAACGCCACCATGCAGGCGCAGGGCATCCTGTCGATGTTGCCCGTCGCGGTGATCTTTGCCGCTGCCATGTCCGGTTGGTGGATCGCCTGGGGTCGCACCGAGGCTGCCGCGAGCGCCGCGCTCACCTGTGCACTCGCGCTTGGCTGTCTGACTGGCAACACATTCCTGGCAGCTGGGGTCGCCGCCGGCGTCGCATCATTTTGGCTCGGCCCGGCAAGCGCCGCCGCGGCAACGGGCATGGGCGTGCTTTTTGCCCGTCTGGCCACGGTCGCGCTTTCAGCCGGAGGCGTGCTGGGGCTCGGTAACGTTGCCGCAGCGCTGGAAGACCCACTCCTTTGGGCTGCCTTTGTGCTGGTCGCGACAACTGCCGCAGCGTCATCTGCGCTGCTCAATGCCCATGCCAAGCGTGCCGACCAGGGCTCAAACCTTGCCGCAATCGCCGCCATCGCCGTCACCGGCATCGGCTGCGCAGCGGCATCCTGTCTTGCACACCATATGGAAATTGCCAGCCTTGCAGCCGCGGTCGCCGCCAAGGCGGCAGTTGCGGGAACCCTATCCTCTATAATCGTTGGGATATGCCTATATTTGCTCGGATACCAAAGAACCTATACGGAGAGTGATCTTTCGTGAACTTCCTGAACATCTTCGAGGACCACGTGGCCGGCATCTTCGGTGCCACCCGTGCCCCGTTCTCCTTTAAGAAGCTTGCCAAGCAGGCCGCTCGCGACATGGAGGATCAGACTCTGGTGATCAATGGCGTCAACACGGCGCCGGCACTCTATACCATCCTGATCGCCGCCGACGACGATCCCATGCTCGCCCCGTTCTACCCCGAGCTTTCGCGCGAGGTCCGCGAGTTTGTGAAAGCGCAGGCCGAAAAGCGCCGCTATGTCTTTGTCGGCGAGCCCCTCGTGCGCTTTATGATCGATCCGCAGCTGCGCGCCGGCAAGTTCTCGGTCTTTGCCGAGAACGTCGATGCCCCCACGCTCGGCCGCCTGTACGAAGAAGAGCGCGCCTATCAAAACGGCCTGGGCCAGAACAACTCCGCGGCAAGCCGTGCCGCCAGCGCCCCGCGCGCCGGCCAGCAGCAGTTTGCTGCCCCGCAGCAGCAGCGCCCCGCCGCCATGCCCCAGCAGCAGCCGACGCCTCGCGCCGCCGCTCCCGACCCGCTTGCCATGGCAGACCCCTTCGCGCCCAGCGTCCCCGACCCCGCCGCACCCATCCCGGTGCCGCAGACCGTCTCGCGCGACGCGCTTGCCGGCATGGGCGGAGCCGCCGCGACCGGCGCCGCCGTGGGCCTAGGCGCCGCAGCCGGCATCGCCTCTAACATGGCGAGCACTCGCGCCCCGCAGCGCCCGCTCGCCCAGCTCGTCGACGTCGTGAGCGGCGAGAGCCATAGCATCACCTCCGCACAGGTGACTATCGGTCGCGAGCGCTCAGTTTCCGATATTGCCCTGCGCGACCCCAACGTGTCGCGCCGCCACGCCCAGCTCACCTTTACGGGCTCGGATTGGTCGATCGAGGATCTCAATTCCACCAACGGCACGCTCGTCAACAACCGCCGCATCACGCGCTGCCCGCTGCGCAACGGCGACCTGCTGACGTTTGGCCTAAGCACCTTTGAATTTAGGGGATAGTCGCTTATGAACATCGATATCGTCCTTTTTGCAGGCCGCATCGTCCTGGTCGCCTTGCTCTACATCTTCCTGTTCGCCGTCATGAAAACCGGCGTGGGACTCGTACGCGGCCAGCGCCGCGACTCCGCTATCTGGACGATCGATGTGGACAAGGGTCCGCGCGGCATCCGTGGCATCCATGTAGACATGCTCGGCCCCGTCATCGTGGGCCGCTCGCCGTCCTCGGACATCTGCATCAACGAACCGTTTGTCTCGGCCTCGCACGCACGCTTTTCGCTGCAGGGCCCGGCACTCATCATCGAAGACCTCAACTCGCTGAACGGCACGCTCGTTAACGGCCGTCAGCTGGTGGAGCCCGCAACGCTGCGCGAGGGTGACGAGGTCCAGATTGGCGACGTGGTCATGAAGGTGAACCGTCGATGATCGACGAGGAGAACAAGTCCGCAACCATGCCCGAGACGCCGACTGCCCCCGCAGCTGCGCCGGCCCATGCCGCTCCGGCGCGCCCTGCGACCGTGAAGCCCGAGGACACCGTGTTCTCCCTGCCTCTTTCGCATGTAACTCAAGAATATCCGGCGCTCGTCGATGACGAGGATGCCGACACCGAGCAGCTCGACGCCCCCATCGGGGCGCACGCTGCCGAGCCGCCCGCGGAACCGGAGGCAACGCCCGCACCGGCTCACTTTGCCGAGCCCGTGGCCGAGGCGATGAACGAGAGCGCTGCCGTGTTTGCAGCCCCCGAGCCTGCCGCGCCGGTATTCCCCGTCGCCCCGGCAAGCGAGGCGGCACCCGCGTCCGCAACGCCTGTCGAAGTTGAGCGGCCCGTTGCCGCGCCCGCCGCAGCTCCCGAGCCCTCTGCTCAACCCCAGAGCACGCCCGCGCCGTCGCACTTTGCGACGCCCGAGCCGACGGCTGTCGAGCCGCAGCAGGACGGCGATCCCGCCGACCGCGTAACCGAAGATCTCAACCTTCCGGACATCTCCGACGCCGAGTCGGGAGACGATGCCGACACCGTCTCCCCCGGCGACACCGCCGAGATCGATGTCGCCGCCGTGGAGGCAAAGCTCAAAGATCCCGGCTCGACCATGAGCTTTGAGCCGCTGACCGACGAGCGCATCGAGACCGACTCGACCTACGACGCCGGCACCACCACGCAGCTTATGTGGGGCGCCCGCTCCGACGTCGGATGTGTACGCCCGCATAATGAGGACTCCTATCTGGTGCAGTCGCCGCTCTTTTGCGTGTGCGACGGCATGGGAGGACACGCCGCCGGCGAGGTGGCATCCTCCATCGCCGTCGAGACCATCGCCAAGACGGCGCCGCAGTCCGCCGACGCCGCGCGCCTGGCCGCAGCCGTTGAGGCCGCCAACGCCGCCGTGATCGAGGCCGCCCTCAACGGCCTGGGCAAACCCGGCATGGGATGCACGGCCACCTGCGCCTACATCGAAAACGACACGCTCGCCATCGCCCACGTGGGCGACTCGCGCGCCTACCTGCTCCACGAGGGTACGCTCATCCGCGTGACCCGCGACCACTCCTACGTGGAGGAGCTCGTGGATGCCGGCGAGATTACGGCCGACGAGGCCCGCGTCCACCCCAACCGCTCGGTCATCACCCGCGCGCTGGGCTCGGATCCCGCCATGTATGCCGACCACTTTACCCTGCACATCGAGGAAGGCGACCGCCTGATTCTGTGCTCCGACGGTCTTTCGAGCATGATTCCCGATAGCGATATCGAGAATATCGCTACGCAGTCCTCGACCGCACAGATCTGTGTCGACAACCTGGTGGACGCGGCGCTCGCCGCCGGCGGCCACGACAATGTGACCGTGGTGGTCGTCGACCTGGTCGACGACGGCGTCATGCGCGAGGCAAAACGCGTCCGACGCCGCAATGTCACCATCGCCGCCATCGTGGCCCTTGTCTTTGTGCTGGTAGCAGGCATCTGGGCATACACGGGCATCACCGGCTCCTATTACTTGGGAACCTACCACGGCAATGTCGCCGTCTGGCGCGGCCTGCCCGGCAAGACACTCGGGGTCGAGCTTCACTGGCTCGAGAGCGAAACCAGCATCAAACTGTCCGACCTGCCCGAAGACACGCAAAACCGCCTGAAGGCAGGCATTCCGCAAACGAGTGTCGACGATGCGCAGGACACCATTTCCAAGTACCGCCATCAGATTGACGAGGAGCAGACCCGTCAGGTGATTGACGCGCAAACGATTCGCGATAACACCGATCAGGAATCCAACTCCGAGTCAGATTCCGAGAAAACCGCCGAACAGTCAGCCGAGGCCGAAGCCTCCGATAAGAATTAGAAAGGGAGTGCCGCTTATGAGTCGCCGCAACACCGAACTGCTCTTGCTCATCGCCTCGGCGTTCCCCGTCATCCTGCTCTATGCGATGTACGTGCTCACCGCGGGTGCCACGATTTCCTTTGAGACGCTCGCCGTGCCGATCGGCCTGTTCGCCGCCTTCGCCGCGGCGCATATCGCCGTGCGCATCCTGGCGCCCGGCGCCGATCCCGCCATCCTACCCATCGTCTTTGTGCTCTCGGGCATCGGCATCACATTCGTGACGCGCCTAGCCCCCGACCTCGCCATCTCGCAGCTCATCATCTTGTTTGTCTCGGTGGCGCTCATGGTGGGAACGCTCGCACTGGTCAAGAACCTCGACGTGGTCATGCGCTACAAGTACACCTTTGGCATTATCGGCATCATCCTGCTGATGCTGCCGATCTTTATCGGCACCACGATTTCAGGCTCCAAGCTGTGGATTCGCATCGCGGGCTTCACCATCCAGCCCGGCGAGTTCGCCAAGGTCTTCATCGTCCTGTTCCTGGCAGGCTATCTGGCCGAGAACCGCGAGCTGCTCTCCATCTCCAACCGCAAGATCCTGGGCCTTAAGATTCCGCGCTTCCGCCTGCTGCTGCCGCTGTTTGCCGTGTGGGGCGTGTGCCTGCTCATCGTCGTCTTCGAACGCGACCTGGGCTCGGCCGTCCTGTTCTACACCATCTTTTTGCTGATGCTCTATGTTGCCACGGGACGCTTTTCGTACGTCATCATCGGCCTTGCGCTGCTGGCCGTTGGCGCCGTGGGCGCCTACAAGTTCCTGTCGCACGTGCAGGTGCGCTTTCAGGTCTGGGTCGATCCGTTTAAAGACGCCCAGGGCCAGGGCTACCAGATCGTACAGTCACTTTACTCGCTGGCTGACGGCGGCCTGGTTGGCGTCGGCATTGGCAACGGCATGGCAAACAACATCCCCGTCGTCGAGTCTGACTTTATCTTCTCGGCCATCGGCGAGGAAATGGGCCTTTTGGGCGGCGGCGCCGTGCTCATCCTGTTTATGCTCTTTGCCGTGCGTGGCCTCACCACGGCAGCCCGCGCCAAGTCCGACCTTGCCGCCTTTAGCGCGACCGGCCTTACGGCGGCCATCAGCTTCCAGGCATTCTTAATCGTTGGCGGCGTAACCCGCCTAATCCCGCTGACCGGCGTCACCCTGCCCTTTATGAGCCAGGGCGGCTCCTCGCTGCTGGCGAGTTTTATCATCGTCGCGCTGCTGCTGCGCGCCGGCGACGAGGCAACCGGACGCGAAGCCGAGCTCACCGGCACCGGCACCATGGCCGCCATCACCGATGACCAGGTCGCATCCGCCGCTGCCCCGACCGGTACGCGTTTTGCCAACGCACCTTCCTACGGCAACGGCAACCACTCCGCGGGTTCTCGCATGCGTCGTCGCCTGCTCGACACGCCTGAGTCCGGCGTGCTCGGCCGCGTGGCACTTGCCAACCGTCTAACTCGTGCCGTGTTTGCCTTTACGGCGCTGTTCGCCATCCTTATCGGCAACCTCACCTATGTCCAGGTCATCAAGGCGAAGGACTACCAGGACATGCCGACCAACAACCACACCATCGCCCGCTCCAAGTACATCCAGCGTGGCTCCATCATCACGTCCGACGGCGTGACGCTGGCCGAGTCGCTGCAGCAGGAGGACGGCACCTACGCCCGCTCCTACCCCAACGGCAATATGGCCGCGCACGTGGTGGGCTACGTGAGCCAGCAGTATGGCACCGCTGGCATCGAGAGCGTCATGAACGACACGCTCACCGGCTCCAAGGATTACTCCAGCTGGAACAACGCCATCGCGTCGCTCGCGGGGCAGACCCAGCCGGGCAATACCGCCAAGCTCACCATCGACTCGCGCATCCAGACGGCTGCCGAGCAGGCGCTCAAGGGCTTTAAGGGCGCTGTGGTGGTCATGGATCCGCGCACCGGTGCGGTCCTTGCGTGCGCGAGCTCGCCCACCTACGACAACACCAACATCGATGCGCTGCTCCAGTCGGGCGGCGGCGAGGACGGCTCCATGTACAACCGTGCCATGGACGCACTGTACACCCCGGGCTCGACCTTTAAGGTCGTCACGCTCTCCGCGGCACTCGAAACCGGCACCGCCAGCCTTACCAGCACGTACCAGGCGCCCGGCTCCATGGACATCGGCAACGCGCCGGTCACCAACTATGCCAACGAGAGCTACGGCACCATCAGCCTGCAGCAGGCCTTCGCCGTGTCGTCCAACGTCGTCTTTGGCCAGGTGGCCAACGAGATTGGCGCCAGCTCGCTCGTCCAGTTTGCCAACGCCTTTGGCTACGGCCAAAAGCTCGGCCAAGATCTGACCTCCGCCGCCTCCATCATGGCCGACCCGTCGCTTATGACCGAGTGGGAGACCGCTTGGGCAGGCGCCGGCCAGCCCGTCGGCATGGACCACACGCCTGGCCCGCAGACCACCGTTATGCAGAGTTGCGTGATCGCCGCCGCTATCGCCAACAGCGGCGTGGTCATGGACCCGTTCTTTGTGTCCCAGATACTCGCCCCGGACGGAACCGTGGTTAAGACCACGCAGTCCCGCTCTCTGGGCCAGGCTGTCAGCTCTGCCACGGCCGACCAGGTCAAGCAGGCCATGCTCGCCGTCGTCCAGTCCGGTACCGGCACCGATGCCCAGATTCCGGGCGTCAAGGTTGCCGGCAAGACCGGTTCGCCCGAGACCGGCGGCACCAACGTCAACTCTACGTTTGTTGGCTTTGCACCTTACGATTCACCCACGGTTGCCATCTCGGTGGCCCTGGAGGATTACGACAAACACGACGTCAAGGCGGCTAAGATTGCCGGTATCGTCCTGACCGCGGCGCTCGCCGCACAGGGGGCGTGATGCCCATGATCAAAGCGGATACTTGGGACGCGCCACGGCCGATGAGCTAGCGGCTACGCGCCACACGGCCCCAGCGGCCACACATTTGGTACTACACACATCGTTAAGCGAATAGTTATGTTAGGAGCAGGAATGGAACAGAGGGTCCTCGGGGGAAGATACCTCCTCAAGGATAAGGTGGGGACAGGCGGTATGGCGACCGTCTACCGCGCACAGGATCAGGTCCTCGACCGCACGGTTGCCGTCAAGATCATGCTGCCGCAGTATGCCGGCGACGCCACCTTCGCCGCTCGCTTTAAGCAGGAAGCCCAGGCAGCTGCCGGCCTGTCCTCCCCCTATATCGTGGGCGTCTACGACTGGGGCAAGGACGGCGACACCTATTACATCGTCATGGAGTACCTGCGCGGTACCGACCTTAAGAGCGGCATCAAGAGCCACGGCGCCCTCGATCCCAAGAAGGTCGCGCAGATCGGCTCGCAGATCAGCTCCGCGCTTTCGGTCGCACACAAGCACGAGATCATCCACCGCGACATTAAGCCGCAAAACATCATGGTGCTGCCCGACGGCAACATCAAGGTAATGGATTTTGGCATCGCACGCGCCAAGAACAGTCATCTCACGCAGGACAACAATGTGCTGGGCACCGCCCACTATGTAAGCCCCGAGCAGACCCGCGGCCAGGACCTCGGTCCCACCTCGGATATCTACTCGCTGGGTGTCGTCATGTACGAGTGCGCCACCGGCCGCGTACCCTTTGACGGCGATGACGCCATCTCGGTCGCGCTCAAGCAGGTCAACGAGCTCCCCATCCCGCCGAGCCAGATCAACTCCGGCGTCGATGCCGACCTGGAGCGCATCATCCTCAAGTGCATGGAGAAGGACCCGGCAAACCGCTTCCAGACCGCCGACGAGCTGCGTCAGGTGCTCAACAGCTATCTGTCCGGCCGTGCCGTAAACATCTCGGAGCCCACGCGCGTCATCGGTGCCGCCGGCGACTTGGGTGCCACCAAGACCCGCGAGCTTTCCGACTCAACGCGCGCTATGGTTCGTCCCGTCTCGGGCGTGAGCGGTCAGAATACCGCCCGTAGCTCGGTTTCGGGCTCCACCGGCTCCTACGAGGTCGAAAAGCCCAAATCCAACAAGAACAAGATCATCGCCGCCGTGGTGGCAGCCGTTGCCGTCATCGGCATCGTGGTGGCCTTTGCCACGGGACTCTTTGGCGGCGAGCAGGTCACCGTTCCCGATGTACTGGGCAAGGACCAGCAGACTGCCGTCGAGCTGATCAAGGAAGCCGGCCTCGAGGTCGGCACCATCGACCAAAGCTACAACGAAGATGTCGACGAGGGCAAGGTCGCCGAGCAGACGCCCAACGGCAACACCAAGAAGGCCAAGGGCACTAAGGTGAACCTGGTAATCTCCAAGGGCCCCAAGCCCTCCGAGAAGGTTGAGGTTCCCCGGCTTGTCGGCCTGACCAAGGACCAGGCAGAAGCCGCGCTGGCAAGCGTGGGCCTGAAGGGCAACGCCTCCGAGGAGGCCAACGAGGCCGATGAGGGCCAGGTCTTTGAGCAGGGCACCAAACCCGGTAAGGAAGTCGAGAAGGGCACGACCATCTCGTACAAGGTCTCCAGCGGTCCTGACACCACCTCCGTCCCCGATCTGACCGACATGACCGAGGCCCAGGCGCGCAACGCCCTCGATATGGCAGGCTTTGGCGTCGACGTGAGCTACCAGGAGAACGATTCGGTTACCGAGGGCACCGTGATTAGCTGGAACCCCAGCGGCAAGCAGAAGCCTGGCGCCACGATTACCGTCGTCATTGCCAAGAAGTCCGGCAAAGCCAGCGTTCCGGGCAACCTGTACGGCAAGAGCATCTCCGCCGCCGTTACCGCGCTCAACAACGCCGGGTTCTACAACATCGCATTCTGCGATCAGAACGGTAACCCCGTGAGCGGCAACGAAAACGCCACCGTTACGGGCGTCTCCCCCACCGGCAAGCAGTCTACCGACAGCACGATTACGCTGACGGTCGCACTTTCTGGCTCGGGTTCGGGTTCGGGCTCGGGCACGGGCGACGATTCCGGTACGGTCAACTAGTCGCCACCCCACCGCCCATTACGGCTCTCGCCGCAAACATATTCACTCACAGGCGCCCGCTTGCTCCCCCAGCAAGCGGGCGCTTCGTTTTTGACATGGCATGAACCAGAAGAGCCCGGCACCGTGGCGGTGTACCGGGCTCGATCAATCTCTGGTGCCCCCGGGCGAATTCAACCCCCCCCCGCGGGAAATTGGTGACGCGGGTGTCGACGGCTCGAACCCTGCCCTTAGACCAGAAGAGCCCGGCACCGTGGTGGTACCGGGCTCGACAAATCTCTGGTGCCCCCGGGCGGATTCGAAAACTCCCCCCGCGGGGAAATTGGTGACGCGGGTGTCGACGGTCCGAATCCGGCCTTTAGACCAGAAGAGCCCGGCACCGTGGTGGTACCGGGCTCGGCAAATCTCTGGTGCCCCCGGGCGGATTCGAACCGTCGACACCCGCTTTAGGAGATATGATTTAATGCTACCCCCTACTATTCATCAAGCATCATTGAACACCATATAACCGCAGATAAACATAGCAGTTTGTGTCTTTTACCTCCGGTAGCTGCGCCTACGCTTTTACAAACATATTACTAACAGCCTTAGCTAAACTGCACTCAATGAATTGTTGAAAACTATTCAAAGAAACGGAGTGCAAAGATGTCAGAACAGCCACTAATTAGCGGAAGAGGCACGTGTTGGAAAGACAAGAGATCACCTAACACCTATCGGTATTATTTTTCCCTTGGGGTCAAGGACCCTAAGACAGGGCGTTACAAACGATCCCCAACTTATACGGTTCGTTGCAAGACTAAAACAGAAGCTAAGGCCGCAATGCAGGCCAAGCTGGCTGAAATCAACTCCTCTGGCACGATCACTAAAACTAAAAAGCCCACTTTGCTTGCGTCCTACTGCTGGGCCTTTCATGAAAATAGGGACACCGAGCTTGCGCCAACGAGCTATGAAAGAGAAGCGTACGATTGCAGGCATATCGAAGACCTATTCGGTGCGTTTCAGACAATTGAGGGGCTAACTCCCGATCTAATCGAAGAAACATATGCCGAAGCTCGTCGTACGGGAAAATACAAACCATCTGAGCTTGTACGAATCAATGCGAAACTGCGCCAGATTCTGTCGAATGCAGTCGCAAAGAGAATAATTGACCGAAACCCCTGCGCTACCGTTCATGTTCGCAGACCACGCAACAAAAGAGAATCACTGACAATCGAGCAAGTAGCTACCCTATGCACACATCTTCAACACATTGAGCTCACCGCCGAAGCTGTTGGTACGCTAGTACTAGTGTATACGGGTATGCGAAAAGGCGAGATGCTGGGCCTCGAATGGCGCGATTGGGACCCTGCCAATAAAACCTTGAAAATTGACAGGCAGTACACCAACGATCATGAACTGAGGGCACCCAAGTCACAAGAAAGCCAACGCAAAATCCCCGTTGGAGAAACCCTGGCCGAACGTCTTCAATCATGGTCAGCCATACAAAAAGAGCTCCTGGCCTCTCTGGGGCTGTCCCAGACTGGCAGCACTCCCATCATTAGCGATATTGCTGTCGAGCAAGGGGTCCCTACTGTCTGTCACATGAAGAACTACATCTTCAACCATTGGTTTCGCGATTTCGCAGTTAGCTGCAATCTTGGAATCTATGAGCCGAATAATTCGACTGGCGGAAAACTATATAAGGGCATCTGCCCGCATCAGCTCAGGCATTGTGTAAGCACTTTTATGCTGGCGAACGGATCGGACGTTAGAAGCGTGCAAGGTATTCTTGGCCACGCGGACCCCAATATCACGCTCAAAACGTATACAAGCCTCGTTCAACAATCAGAAATAAAAGCAGTTAAAGGCTACGAAGCCTTCATCAACGCCTATATACAGAGAAGCGAGAAATAGCATGTTTTTCATTCATCGTTTATTTCATAATATTACGGTACTATAATACCGTTTCCGCAGGTAGATGCTTTATTTGATTGACATCTAATGAGTTTTAATACATGCTAAAGCTGTCAGATGGCTACGCATGTAGTCATAGAAACCGGCCCCCCAAGTGCTTATGAACCTGGTACGTCTTACAAGCACAGGGAGGGCCCTCATTGAAAGGATAGCTCATCATGGCTACTCCAAAGATTAGCACTCAGGCGTCCACACCGACTTTCCCCACTGGTGCCGCTCAGTGCGATCGGTTGCTCCGCGTTAACGATATCCGCGAACTCACTGGCTGGAGCGAAAACACCGCACGCAAGTTTATGCGAGAGTCCGGCAAGCTCATCCAGATCCATCGCTCTAATTACATGTTTGAAAGCTCGTTCTACGAGCTTTTCAAGCAGCTTGAAGGTCGTACCGCCCACCTTGATTAGGTGGTAAACATGAGCGAGCTTCCGTCGATTTCCGACATATTTAGCGATGATGCTACTGAGCAACGAGAGATTACGGGAAAAATGGATAAGGCTATTTTTATTTCAGTGCCCGAGTGGGCGTGCTGCGTCACCACCGTTGCCGCCGAGCGTCTCATCCTCGGCCTTGTATGGAAGTTTGGAAAACCTTCCAAAAACAAACGGCCCATGGGCTTCTGCGCTAAAAGCAAATGGATTGAGGATCACTACCGCCTGAGTAAGAACACGATATCCCGGGCCTATACCTCTCTGAAGGATAAGGGGTATATTCAAAAAGTTGGTGATGGCAGCTGGATGCTTAATTACGCCGCAATCTACCGCGCCGCGATTGAAAACGCTTGGGAGCCTCCGAAACTTTAAGCCCACAAACCGACTATCGAGGTCGTGAGAGTCGGTCACCGTCAGGATGCCCACAAGAACATGCCGCGGATGTAAAATGAAGCAGGGTCGAACCGGAACAGTTCCCGGACAATTGGCGTCCGGCCAGACACTTCGATTCGACCCTTTCTCATACCTGCATCTAAAATACTCCCATAATCATTCTCGACATCTTTAACGCCCTCACCTCCTGCCACCAGCACGTCGTAGGTGCCATTTTCAACGAATCGATATGGCCGTCCATTCATGGTCTTTAAGGCACGTGATACCATGAAAGCGTGCGGTATTTCTCCAATCGAAAACCTGCGTGAACGCATGACTTGAGACGCTTTTAGAACTCACCAAGCGCAGGACAAACACAACTCAACAGCGGCCGCGTATTTGTTCCCAGCCGTACGGCATGGCGGAGCCATGCCCATTGTTGATTGGAGTGCCGCACGATGACAGACAACCCAAACGAGAGAAAAATCAGCGAGACGCCCGGCGTGAAGTCCGTCCTCGATGAGGCCGCCGAGCGGATCGAGGCGACATGGCGGGAGAAGCTGCTGCGCGAGACGGGCAACCTCATGACCGAGAACGCACTGCTCATGGCCCAGGTGGATGAATTCAGCCGCAAGCTCGTCGAGGCGACGGATCGGAACGAAAGACTTGAGGCCGACTGCAATGAGCGGATTGCCTTTATAGAGGAGAAGTTCGAGCTCGATACCGCGAGCCTCGAGCTCGAGAACAACGAGCTCCACGCCGCAAGCGTCAGGTACTTCTCCCGTGCTAAGGAGCTCGACAGGCAGGTCGTTCAGCTCCGCGCCGAGGCTGAAGCCATGGCCGATGAGATCGAGCGCCTGCGCGTCGAGCGTGACGCCGCGTTGAAAGCCCAGGCCGAGCTGAGCGATGCGCTCTTGGCCCAGCACGACCTGATGGCCGCGGTAGCCGCCCTCAAGGACCGCCTCGCCGCCTCCGAGCAGCGGGCAGCCGCGGCCGAGGCCAAGGTCGAGGCCATGACCCAGATGAAGGATGAGTAGGTCGCATAGCATCTAATTTTCTAGAAACCCTCTAGAGCATTTCTAGGGGGTTTCTAGAACTGAGAACCGGGCGCAGCACTTTCGATCGGCACGATGTCTCGATAGACCAGGCGATGCCTGTCGTCGCGCCATTCGTCGCCGTGGTAATGCCCGAAGAGCCAGATGCGATAGTCGAGCCGCCCGTCGAGCTCGCCCAGGAAAGTTTGCAGCGTATCCCCGCCGCACTCACGTCCGCGCTCGCGGCACAGCTCTCTAGCCAGGGCAGCAGGAGCCTCGTGACTCACCACGTAGTCGACCCTCCAGCCTACGCGGTTGAGCGAGGCGCGGCAGTGGTCCATCTCTTCCTCGCTCGGCATCTCCTCGGGCCACCAGCTCCTCCCCTCCTTGCGATACTGCCTGTCGTTGCTCGCGGCGCCGCCCATGGCAAGGACTGTGAACCCGTCGATATCGAACACCTCTCCGCGCATCAGGTGCAGCACGTGCGGTCGCGCCTCATGGACGAGGCCGCCGTTCCACTCCCGCACCGGCAGTTCTGCCAGCATCCGGTGGTTC
Source organism: uncultured Collinsella sp. (assembly GCA_958372075.1). Classification (GTDB taxonomy): domain Bacteria; phylum Actinomycetota; class Coriobacteriia; order Coriobacteriales; family Coriobacteriaceae; genus Collinsella. The sequence continues at coordinate 28,276 of CATXMO010000001.1, forward strand.
TCGTGGTTGCCGTCTACGAAACACGTGGTCCATGGTTTTGACTCAAACCAATCGAGCCAATACCTCTCAGCATTCGAGCCGTCCCAGACAAAGCCGAAGTCGCCGGCCACGATCACCGCGTCATCGCGCGTCAGGGTCCGGCCCAGCGGCCAATTTTTGAATGCAAACCGGCTGGACCCGTACTCGGCCCTGCCGTGCACGTCGCCTGTCACATAGACCGTCATCAGTACGCACCCCACGGCAGGAGTTTGTCCCCGAGTCTCACGATTCGGTCATACAGCACCGTGTGCCGTTCGTCCGGGTTGCCGTCTCGGTGAAAATGGCCATAATACCAGTGCTTATAGTCCAGGCGGTCCTCGAGCTCATCGAGGAATCCGGTCAGCCGGTCCACATCAGGGCGTTCCCAGCCTGGGTCCGGGTAGAGCGTCGGCGAGAGCATACGCGTGGCGCAGGTATGGGTGATGACGCAGTCGACCTCGTCGAGCTTTGCCCGCGCGGCATCGAATTCGCACTCATCCGGGAGCTCCTGAGGCCACCAACTGGAATACGGCACGCGGTATTCCCTGTCCACGCTCGTGGCACCGCCCATGGTGAAGATTGTCGAACCGTCGAGCTCAAAGACCTCGCCGCGCGTCAGGCGCCGAATGGGCGAGGTGTCCGACAGGCGCTGCGTCAGCCCGCCATGCCACGGCTCCATGGGGCGCTCCTCCCAGTGATCGAAGCGCTCGTGGTTGCCGTCGACGAACAGTACCGTGTAGGGGCGCGACTCCAGCCAAGCGATGTCGGCGCATTCCTCGGCAGAAAAGTCCCACGGAAAGCCAAAGTCACCGGCAACGATGAGACAGTCGTCGCTGGTAAGACTATCGCCAAGCTCCCAGTCGCGGAGCTTTTGCATGTCGAGTCCACCGTGGATGTCGCCCGTCACATAGACCGTCATCGAATCACCTCTTCCCTCTTGTACGCCGCCAGCTCGCGCTCGACCTGTCTGTCGCCGGTCTCGTTGACCCACCAGGGCCATTTCACCCGGCCGCACGGCTCGTCGACTCCGGCGAACCATTCCCTCAGCTCATCGAGGCTCACCGGGGAGTGCCCGTTGGCATCGCAACCGACGTCGTAGCGCAGAAGGCCCTGCTTGCGGTTGAACTCGTTGTACGCGCCGCCGCTGCTGTGGATGTGCCCGTGGAGGTGCCACGATCCATGGTTCATACCCTGCCAGTCGGCCATGGGGTAATGGCTCAGGACGATCTTCTGCCCGTCGATCTTGAGCACGCAGATCGGCGGCTCCACGGTGAAGGCGGCCGCGACCGCCGGCTGGGTCCAGTCCTTGTCGTGGTTTCCCGGGACGAGGTGGATGCGCCTGCAGGCAATCCGCTTGCGCAGCCCGTAGGCGTCCTGGGCGGTCATCTTGAATGAGAAATCCCCCAGGATGTAGAGCTCGTCGTCCACGGCAACCTTGCCGTTGATGTTGTCGACGATGGCGTCGTTCATCTGCCAAATCGTCTCCCACGGGCGGTCGGTGAACTTCAGCACGTTCTCATGCCCGAAGTGGGTGTCGCTGGTAAACCAGATCATATTTATGTCTCCTTCTGTCGCTAAAAAACGTTCTCCTTCGAGGTCAGGAGACGTTTTATGAGCGACATGAGGTGCATATCCCTCATGTTTCAAGCTCCAATCTGTCGGGTTTGCCCAACTAAAAGTTTACGCCCACGCGCCCACGCGCGAACAGGATTTGATTTTTGAAATATGGACGAATTCCTCGTCAGGAGGGTAAAATGATGCCGACGGCAGCCCAAGTTGTAGAGAGCTGGGCAGAGCCGTTGCTTAATGAAGTTGGGTCATCGTCTTAGCGACGGTGGCCTTTCTTTTTGGGCTTCGAACCCTGCTTGAGTGCCTTGGAAAGGCCGACAAGGGCCGTGAGGAGCGAGACCATAGCGGTCAGGAGCTTCACGAGCTCGGTGAAATCGGTCATGGGCATCACCTCCCATCGAATGGAGGGCTCTGCCCGGCACGAGGGCTGCCGCCAGCATGGACGATTCTATCAGAGCGGCTGACTCCCGCCGATCAATTCATACTCCTCACCCTCGCCGAATTGCGAGCATGAAAGACTCGGCACTGGATGGCAGCACGCTAGGGCACCGACGATAGGCTTTCCAAAACTAGCGAGGCGTGTCTCCGCGAGCGTAATCGCCTCGGTCGACCGCACGATCGACCTGCGGCGAGATGTCGACGTCGCCACCATAGGCTCGGCCTGCGGCGCGAACGCGGTCATCGCCAGCATCGGGAACGGCGCCGGCGTAACGGTTGCGAATCTCCCTTGCGTAACCGCGCCGGGCAAGAAGCTCATCACGAACCGCCGGATCCTCGAGCAGATCTTCATCGCACTTCGGTGCGATGAACTTAGGAAAGAGATTGTAGGCGACGCCCTTGCTCGCCTTTGCCTGCTCGACCCACGCCGAATACGCCTTCTTAAGCCGTTGAATGTAAATCTCGCAACGCCTCTCATAAGGAAGAGCTCGCTCGGCCTCCAGCACGTTATTTTTGAAGGCCGCCTCAAGTTGCTTGACCGCAAACCTCCCGTCAAGACGAGTCAGGTTGAAAGTGCACTTCGGGTTGCCGGCCTCCTTGATATCGAGATCTGTCGCATAGACTCGATTGTTCTTGATGAAAATGTCTACGCCCCATGAGGCAAGTAACTTTTTAAACTGCTCCATATTCTTCGGATGACCTTCGTTGATTGCAAGATGGATCAACTCGCGCAGATTGTTTTTATAACTGTACTCTCCGCGATCGACAATCTTCTTTTCAATATCGCGCGGCTGTCGATCTCGAATCTTCGAATTCTTCTTTCCCTTTTCGAGCTGGGCGAGATTCCAGTCCTTATCGAGTTCGCGGACCCATGAGGCGCGTTCGTACTTTCCATGCCGCCCGCCCGTCTCGCAACGCTTGCCGGTTAACAAATCGGTACGGTTGATCGCCATGTGCACTGCGTAGCGTTTTCCCGCCTTATCGCTTTCTTCGTGCAGCGCGAGAATCACTTGTTGATGCGGATAGTGCTTCGCAAGCCATTGTTCCGCGTAGGCCAAACATGCATCGGGGGTCATCTTGCCCCCGTTGCATGAGCATTCTTCCGGAAGGAACGCGAGGATCTGATGAAGCAGGATTACGTTTTTGGCTCCGGCTCTCGATGGTTTGTCGTGATGGAAAACCTTTCTGGTTCTATCCATTTTCGAAAACCAGCGATCGCTGTATTCGATGTTCCAGCCGCCACGCGCAAGCGCATCTTTTCCGTTGATGTATTTACGGACGTTCTTTGCGTAGCGGTCGCTCGAAACGCTTTTCTGTTTGATAACCGTCATTTCACATCACCACCGACGAAATAGCGCTTCTCGAGCTCGTCGATGAAACGGTCTAGCTTACGCCCAACCTGATAGACCTTCTCAAGTGTTCGGAAAACCGCCTTCTCGTTATACGCCGGAAGACCTTGTGCATTTACGAAGTACATGAGCTGATTGAGGTTTGTTCCTTCCTTTAAAAGCTCGTGATAAATCTTGTCGATCGACGCCCGATCGACATCGATTTTCTCAACATTCCCTTTGAGCAGTACGCGACGAGCATACGAACTGACAGTCATATCAAGGGAATCAGCATTGCTTTCAATTTTCTTTTTTTCTTCCGGCGAGACCCGGACGTGAATGTCATCGGTTCGGAATTTCTGGTCAGCGATTTCCGCAAAACTAAAATTGATATCGAGATCGTCAGCATTGCACAAAACGAGGCGTATGAGTTCCGCCTCGCTCATCTCATGTCGCTTTGCGATTGCGGTGATGGCTTTCTTCTCTTCATCGGAAAGAGACGCCTTGACGGTGTGTGGGCGGAGCCTGCTCATGATTCCTCCGGAAAACGAATCAGCGATCGGAGAGGCCTCCGATCAAAACCTGCTATGCGATTCGCTTTCCTTTTGATGAGGAACGGCTGGCGTCGTTCCAAAAATGAAGAATCGACTTCGCGATTCTTTATCGCGAAGTTTCAACTTCACAACAACCTTATCGCCGTAGCAGGCGATAAGCAAGGTCTGTGGCGTGGTGTTTTTGGGGTCCGGATGGACCCACAAAAACACCACCCACAGTCATCTTGCAATCGCCTGCTACGGCGATTGGGCGGAGCGTAGCGTAGACACGAAATGAGAGGCCTCGTTTCGAGCGAAAGGCTTCGCGGTGTCGTAGTGTCAGCGAAGACCGTGAGCGGAAGCGAATTTTTAACGCGAAGGATGCTGAGTGTTAGAGATTCGCTGTAGCGAGAGCGGAGCGGTAATGCGAATGCGAGGGATGCCGAGTGTTTGCATTACCGCGCAGCGGAATCCGGGCGAGGGCTGGAGCAAGTTGATGGAAGACCTTACCGATTTGCGGAAGGTTTTGCCCGAAGCATCCGGCACCGCCGGATTCTTTTGGAACGGCCTCTCGTTTGATTGCTTTCCTATCGTTTGCTCCCAGATTGGGCGTCTAAAAAAGGCGGCCGAACCGGCCGCCCACAAATAAATAAATATTTACCGAATGGAAGAGAAGAGGAACGATGCACATTACTCCCAGTGGCCGGCGACGTCGACAACCCAATGTTGTCCCGTAGCCTGCTGTTCATAATGCCCCTGATCTTCAGAGGTGGTATACGAATCATTGATTGCAGAAGCTCCATTAGGGTGTTGTGCATCACCGTAGGTAGAGATAACATGATTGTCCATTTCGGCTGCTGAGTTAAACGTCGCATGGCATACAGAGCACATCCAACGTTCATGGCGCGTATACACTACATTCGGTACCCAGACCTGGCTGTAATCTGTCTCCCAGTGGCCCTGCTCGGCAACCCACTTCTTCTGGCTGCCGCCGTTGGAAGAGGAATTGTTGCTGCCGGAACTCTGCGAATTGCCGGAATTCTGCTTGGACTGGGAGGAATCGCCCTTGCTGTCCGACTTCGAGGAATCGGAAGACTTGTTATCCTCCTTCTTGGAGTCATCGGACTTCTGGTCCTTGTCGTCGGATTCTTTCTTCTCCTCGGTCTTGGTTCCAGAGGTTTGCGTCGCCTTTTCTTCGCTTGGCTTCTTTTTGTCTTTATTCTTTACCGCTGTGGCGGCCCTTTCCGTAGAGCCGCTTCCTTGCTTTGCAACGCTGGCACATCCAAGTTGAGGTGCCGAAAGGCACACCAGAAGCGCAACGATTATAGCCTTTGTTCTCACACCGATCTCCCCGTCCGTGAAACCGGGCGTTGGACACTAGCCGATATCCAACGCCCGACTCGCTTTTACATCTGCTCGCGGCGCTTCTTTTGATCGAGGAAGATGCCGGCTGCCACGAGGACGGTACCGCCGATGACGAACGTCTCGCCGATGAGTCCCGCGCGGTCACCGGTCTGGGCGAGGCTGCCGGGCTGGGCGGTATCCTTGCCGGCGAGATGCTTCGGGCTGTATGCCACCTGTTGCTTTGCGGCCTCCTCTGCCTCCTGTCGTGCGATCTCATCGGAAAGCTCCTGCTCCGCCGCGATGCGGTCGGACTTCGCCTGCTCGTAGGCGGCGAGCGCCGCATCATAGCCGGGCTTGAGCCCGTCCACCACAGCCTGCTTCTCGTCCAGGATGGCCTTGGCGGGCGCGACCTTGGCACGTGCCTCGACTGCTGCGGCGAAAAGCGCGTTGAGGGCGTCATCCGCGTTCGCGTCATGGCCGGAAGCGATCGCCGCGTCGGCATTGATGGAGTTCAGCCTCGCCAGCTTGGCGTCTGCCTGCGCCTTTGCCTGCTCGGCAGCGGAGACCAGGGACTCGGCGGCGACGGCGTCAGCCTTCGCGGCATCGAGTTCGACCTTGGTGTCATTGACGGCCTTTACTGCATCCTGCTCGCGCTGCTGTGCCTCTGCGAGCTTCGCGGCAAGATCGGTGAGGATGTCGAGGTTCGACTGTGCGTCATCGAGATCGGTCTGGGAGCCGGTAAGCCTGTCGGCGGCAACGCCGGTGTCGGTCTTTGCGGCATCGACGGCACGCTGGGCATCCGCGAGGGCGCGTGCGGTGGCGTCCGCCTTTTGCTCGGCGGCGGCGAGGACGGTCGCCTTCTCGACCTGATCGGCTGCCGCCGCGTCATGGACGCTCTTTGCTGTATCGAGCGCCTTCTTGGCGTCGGCGACGTCCTGGAAGAACTTCGCGAGATCGGCGTTCGCATCCATGACGTCCTGCTGCTTGGCCTCGGTGTCCGCCTTGGCGGCATCCAACTTAGACTGTACGGTCGTTACGGCTGCGTTGGCAGCATCAAAGGCAACCTGCTTCTGCTGGACGGTCGACTTTGCCGTATCGACTGCCGCGTTGGCGGCATCGAGGTCCGATTTCGCCGCATCAAGCTCGGTCTGGGCCTCCGTGACGCCCTGCTGCTTGGATGCGAGATCAGCCTTTGCGGCATCGACGGCACGCTGGGCATCGGTGACGTCCTGCTTCGCGGCATCGACACCTGCCTGTGCGGAATCCGCTGCGTCCTGCTTCTGCTGGACGGTTGCGGCGGCGCCGGCGGCTGCCTGCTGCTTGGATGCGAGATCGGCCTTGGCTGCGTCGAGTGCGCTCTTGGCGTTCTTGAGGCCGTTGATATAGGAGGTCAGCTTCTGCTCGTACTCGTCGACGGACATGGGGTTCATGTTCCAACCGGAGCCTGCCCAGCCCAGGTTTGCGGTATCGAAGCTGTCGGTCTGCCAGCCGTTCATGGTTCCCTTGCTGCAGACTGCCATGCCCATATAGCCGATTTCAGGGCTGATGACATGCAGATAGTGACCGACGGTTGCGGGATATCCGGCAACCTTAAAATGCTGGTTGACATAGGATTCAATCCCGCTATGCGACTTGTAGAAATCTACGGCATCCTTACCGATTAGCCCGGTGACGCCATAGAGCTCCTGAACCGCCTGATCGAAGAAAGCCTTTTCTTGGTCCACCCACTGCGGTTTTGGATCGGTTCCATAGTTCCACGCGAGGTTTTCGCTCGTATCAAACTGCATGGAATGCCCAAACTTGACATCGGAATAGTTCGCGTTGGCAATCGCCGCTGCAATGAGCTTGTACGTGACTTGGAGCTCAGGGAGACCGACGGACTTGCGATATTCGTTGATGGACTTCATGTACGGGATTGCCGCGAGCATGTTGTCGAGACTGGTCGCGTCGAGGCTGTTCCCCACTTCGGTGTAGTCCTTGTATGTGCAGTTCTGGATGATCTCGATGGCTGAATCGGCACCCATGGCACGGAAGAAGCCGGTGGCTCCCTGCTTGAGCTGCGCGCCGGCAGAATCGAGTTTCGCCTGGGCCTCGTCGACTTTCTGCTGCGCGGCGGTCACGGCGGCGTCTGCGGTATCCTTTGCGGCCTTGGCGTTCGCGAGCTCTACGTCGGCGGCTGCCTTAGCTGACTCGGCGTCCTTGACAGCCTGCTTCGCGGCATCCAGCTTGGCGACGGCGTCGGCATTCGCCTGCTTGGCCGCATCGAGGTCGGCGTTCGCGGCATCGAGTGCGGACTGGGCGGCGTTCACACCGGATTCGGCATCGGTCGCGGCCTGCTGCTTTACGGAGAGGGCCACCTGGGCATCATTCAGGGCGTCCTGTGCCGCTGCCGCAGCGGACTGTACCTGCTCGAGCTCGGACTCGCACTGGGACTGTGCCGCTCGTGCGGCAGCGAGGACTGCCTCTGCGTCCGCGACCTTCTGTTTCGCCGCATCGTACTCCGGACCGCTGGCACCTGCCTCCGCTGCAGCGAGGTCGGCTTTCGCCTTCTCGTAGGCGGCGCTGGCGGCTGCGGCCTTCGCATCCGCCGCGTCCTTGTTCTGCCTGGCTGCAGCGAGGACAGAATCGGCGGAATCCTTTGCAGACTGGGCCGCAACCAGCTTGGACTGGGCATCGGCAAGCGTCGCGTTGGCGTTGGCGAGTTCGGCCTGTGCCCTACTCACGGCATCCTGGGCGTCGCGTACCGCCTGCTCGGCGGCACGGATAGCCTCCGGGGTGGCGCTTACGGCATCGGCCTTGGCTTTATCGAGGGCATCCTTGGCGTCCTGGGCCGCCTTGAGGGCGGACTGGTACGCTTCGTCCTTCTCGGATGCATCCGCCTTGGCGTCTGCGAGACCCGCCTTCGCCTGCTCGAGGTCCTTGCCGGCGGCATCGGCGGCGTCCTTGCCCTCCGCGACCTGACGGGCGTACTCGTCCATTGCCGCTCGGTCGGCTGCCGCGCCGGCGCTGACTGCCGAATCGTAGGATGCCTTGGCCTGGTCGCGGGCGGAAGCCGCCTCGTTGTAGGGACCGGCGGCCTCATCGTAGGATGCCTTGGCGGCGTCCTCCTTCGCCTTCGCCTCGTCGACTGCCTTCTGCAGGTCCGCGATGGTCTGTGCGGCGGATTTCGCGCCGACACCGGATGCCGCGCCGGCGTGGGCGGCGATCGGCGACGTCACGGCGGGGTGCTGCGTGCCCCCGTCACCGGTCTGGGCGAATGCCGTGAACGGTGAGATGAGGCTCGATCCGGTCATGGCGGCCATGGTCGCCGCGGTGACGGTCAGACGCGCGATCCCCTTCGGGGCATGAATCTTTTTGTTTGGCAGTGTGGCGAAGTGATCGCCGCCGGCAGCGAAATGCTTTCCCTGAGTCATTGCTATTCCATTCCTTTTCCGTGCCCTATCCGACTGGGCATCAGAGTGCTTTCCAATAGAGATAATTATGCGCCTTAACAGGGATTGTTGTATATAGTCCGTTGGCTTTTATACAACAATCCATGACTCTTTTTGTCATGGATATCTCGCCGCTACAACGATCCTTTGGTCTACGCTGCAAAGAATTAAGATCAAAGTCTGGTTACTCTCAAGTACAATTTGCGAATCGCATCGGCATGGACAGGTCTTACTACGCCTCGATAGAGGTCGGACGAAGAAATGTCAGTCTTTCTAACCTCTGTAAAATTGCTAACGGATTCGACATGACAATCGCTGCACTCATGACTGGTGTGACTGAGAAAACGGATTAGTCCATCAATCAATCAGCGAACGCAGTGAGCGAATCAATCGACGGCACAGCCGGCGGCAAGGTCACGGCACGTGACCGCGCAGCGAGCTTCGCGAGCGAAGGGGGACAGCATCGCTGTCCCTATTCTTTATCGACGGCTTAGCCGGCGGCAAGGACACGGTACGTGGCCGCGCAGCGAGCTTCGCGAGCGAAGAGGACGGCATCGCCGTCCCTATATTTTTATAGTATATTTCTCTATTAATTGGTTTCACCAAAATGGGTATAGCGCAAGCTTCTGAACAGGCGTTTTTATCAAAAACTCAAAGCAGCCGAATCATCAAAATGGTGAGATTTTTTACCCAAATTGAGGAAGCGCTTCACCAAAATGGAACCGACTAACGGCTGTTGAAAACTTTTTATCCCCAAAATGGTGATTTCCTGTTTTCAGTGGAAAACTCGGTAAGTTAAATTATTTACTTACCAGATTTACAAACAAAAGCAGTTCTTAACCCTAAAACCAGAACAGGTCAGAAGCAAAATTAACTCCTGACCTGCGATTTTTCTGGTGCCCCCGGGCGGATTCGAACCGTCGGCACCCGCTTTAGGAGAGCGGTGCTCTATCCCCTGAGCTACGGAGGCATGTTGTATTAGTGTAGCAGATTTACGCCGCTGTAATGCAGCGTATACCCACTCTTCGAAGTTGCGGTGGAACAGCCCTCCGGAAAGTGCGTCCCACTATCCAGGCAAATTCTGGGTCAGACTTTCCCCATGGGACCTCGCTGGGAAACTGTGTCCCAGAATTTCGACTCGAAACGGGACACGGTTTCCCAAACGGGCCCGTTCCGGAAACTACATCCCGCAATCGGCACTCGAACCGGGATGCACTTTCCCGATCGAGCCTCATGGGAAACCGCGTCCCACTTTAGGGGGGCGCTCTTTAATGGCTAGTTGCCTTTGTGGAAGAGGTTTTTGATAACGGAGGGGATGCTCTTGGCGCCCTTAGCCGTCACATCGATAAAGTCAGGCGAACGCACGAGCTTATCCTCGTCGACGTACTTGCGGACCGCGCGCAACGTCTCTTTTTCGTCGCGCGTCGAAAACGTAAAGTGACCGTTGTCCTTGGTGAAGATGGCAAAACGCGTAATCTTCTTGGTGCCGCGCAAAACCTCGGCGGCAATATAGTCGACCTCGTCCCACGGGATTTGGATATAATCCTCGGGATTACGCTCGTTATAGTACTCAAACGCCTTATTGCCCACCATCACGTTACCGTGACTGGTAAGCCCCATCAGGCAGGTTGCCGGCGTTGCCAGATCGACCGTGCTGTTCTGAGATTGCGCCATACGCGCCTCGCCCTCCAATAAAAACAATCGGACCGCATCCAGTGTACCCACCGGGTGCGGTCCGTTTCAATGGCTCAAAAGCCCTTGCCTAGCAACTCTCGGTCTTAAGCCGAAGCGTGCTTACATGAAGCCGCAGACGCGACCGATGATGCCGACGGCGAAGAGAGCCAGGATGATGACGATCGGGCTGACCTTCTTCTTGAGGAGCTTGCAGACCAGAAGGGTCAGGCACACGGCGGCAAGGCCGGGGATGAGCTGATCGAGGTTGGCCTGAAGCGTGGTGACCTTCACCGGGTCGAGTGCGTTGGCACCGACAGAGCTGTACATCGTCAATGCCTGCTTGATGCCCTCAGAACCGGCGGGCAGGTTGGCCCAGTCGATATAGGCGCCAGCGGACTGCGTGACCTTGGAGACGACCGGGGTGAAGGAGATGGACACCCAGCGCTCGACCAGGGCGCCGATGATGAACATACCCAGGATGGAAGCACCCTCGGTGACCTTGCCCATCAGACCGCCGGAGAGGTCCTTGGCGATGGAGGAGCCGACCTTGTAGCCAAACTCCTGCGTGTACCACAGGAAGGCGTAACGGATGATGTTCCACGCGAAGAAGAACAGCAGCGGACCGGCGATGCTGCCGGACAGGGCCAGGGAAGCGCCCAGTGCACCCAGAATCGGGCGAAGGGTGAACCAGAAGGCGGGGTCGCCGACGCCGGCGAGCGGGCCCATCATACCGACCTTGACGCCCTGAATGGCGACGTCGTCAATCGGAGCACCGTTGGCGCGCTCCTCCTCGAGGGCGAGGGTAACGCCAATGACGGGGGCGGAAACATAGGGGTGGGTGTTATAGAACTCCAGGTGGCGCTTAAGAGCGGCAATCTGGTCATCCTTGCTGGTGTAGAGCTTCTTGATCGCAGGGATCATTGCGAAGCACCAGCCGCCGTTCTGCATACGCTCGTAGTTCCACGAGCCCTGAAGGAACTGATGACGGAAGCAAACCTTCTTACGGTCAGCCTTGGTGAGCTGAATCTTGTTCTCTGCCATATGTATCACTCCCCTCCTACTCGTAATCGTTCAGAATGTCGCCGAGCGGGTCACCGGAGCCACCGCCCATGCCGCCACCCTGCTTGGCCAGATCCTTAAGGCCAAGGTAGATGAGGGCAAGGGAGATGCCGATGAGGCCAAGGGCGATCAGCGTGAGCTGAGGGATGGCAGCAAGGACAAAGCCGAGGATGAAGAACGGCCAGGTCTCCTTGGTGGCCATCATGTTGATGACCATGGCGTAACCGACGGAAGCGACCATGCCGCCGCCGACAGCCATGCCGCCGGACAGCCAATCGGGCATAGCGTTAAGCGCGTTGGTAACAGCCTCGGCCGGGATGATGCACAGAAGTACTGCCGGGATGGCGATACGAACACCCTGCATGAGGATGCCGGCGTACTGCCAACGCTCGATGCCGGCGAAGTCGCCCTTCTCGGCGCAGGCGTCCATGCCGTGAACCATAGCGGTAGCCAGGGTACGGCAGATCATGGTCAGGAACAGACCAGCGACCGACAGCGGGACGGCGACGGCGATGGCGGCGGTAACGGCCTTGGCCGAATCGGTGGCGCCACCGTTGAGGGCGAGCACCATGATGATCGAAGAAGCGACCGAGGCCAGAGCGGCGTCAGGCGCGACGGCGGCGCCGACGTTAGCCCAGCCAAGGGCCATCATCTGGAGCGAACCGCCCAGGAGGATGCCCTCCTGAAGGTGACCGGTTACGAGACCGATAAGCGTGCATGCCACGAGCGGCTGATGGAACTGGAACTCATCCAGAATGCCTTCCATACCGGCAAGCAACGCGACAATCGCAACAAGCAGAATAGTGATTGCAGACATGTATCGGACCCTCCTTTACTATGCTTGAGCGGCCAGTTCGGCCTTTGCTTTCTTCAACATGGCGTCGAGATCCTCGGAGGAATCCGAAGGAACCTTGCGGACCTCGAACTTGACGCCCTTGGCCTTGAGAGCCTCGATGGTCTTGACGTCGTCATCGCCCATAGCGACAGCGTTAGTGACGACGACCTTGCCCTTGGAGTGGGCCATGGAACCGATGTTGGCTTCCTTGATGTCGACGCCGGCCTCGATGGCCCTGAGCAGATCCTGCGGGTTCTCGAACAGCAGCATCGCCTTGGTGTCGCCAAAGCGCGTGTCCTTGACGACCTCGGCCATCTTCTTGATGGGCACGACGTTGGCATGGACTCCCGGAGGGGCAGCCTGCTCGATCATGGTCTTGCGGAGCTCGTCGTGGGCAACGCCGTCGGAGACCACGATGATGCGGTTGGGGTTGATCTGCTTGGTCCACGTGGTGGCCACCTGACCATGCAGCAGACGCGTGTCGATACGGACGTGGGCGATCTTGATGTGCCCGTCGCCGATCACCGTTCCCGGAGGAATGGCACCCGCAGGAGCAGCGGCGGCCGCAGCCGGCTTCTTCTCCTCGGGCTCCAGAGACTCGGGCTTGACGCGCACGCCGGCCTTAGCCTCAGTCACGAGATGTTTTGCGATCGCATGTGCAGTGTTCTTTGCGTCAAAGCGCTGCGAATATGCCTCGATGAGCATAGGCAGGTTGACACCGGTGACGATAGCCCAGGAATCATGGCCCTCGATGAGACCGCTGATCTGGTTGAAGGGCGTGCCGCCCCACAGATCAACGAGGAAGAGCACCTGCTCCTGGTCCTCGAAGGAAGCGACTGCTTCCTCGACCTTGGCTCGGAAGTCGTCGGGGCCCATGCTCGGCTCGAGCGAGACCACGGCTACAGACGGCTGATCGCCAAAGACCATCGAGCCCGTCTGCTTGATTCCAGCCGCCAAGTCACCATGGCTAGCAAGAACAATACTTACCATCACATAACCTCCTTTTTGTCTACGTAATTCCTACACGACAGTTATGGAGTATAGCTGCAAATACAGCAGAATTGTTTGAAAAACTGCAAAAGGTAGCATTATTTGTTTAAACGTCTTAATTTGTTACAAGTTGATTACATTCCAGCATCATTGGCTGATCTGCCGCTGATAACTGATACCCAACCAATACTTACACGACGGATATGCGCATGCTGTCATTATTACCGCTTTTAAACAGATGCAAACGTGCTGAGACCGAGGCTATTTCGTTTAAACAGCTATGCCTTGACTAATGGCGAGCGATATGCTCTAGCAAAGTAGTTATTGGGGACGTTCTTAAATGGCTAGTCATTGGGGACGTTCTTTTTCGACTAGTCGTTTAAGAACGTCCCCAACGACTAAGTTAGGCGATGTGGAGGGGGTTGGCGGCGTCGACGGCATCGGGGGCATCGGATAGGCCGTCGGGGGCAGCGTCTGTCGGGTCCTCGTCGGGGGTCTCGATCTGCTTGATCATGACCTCCTGGCCCTGCAGCAGATAGGTCTCGCCGCTACCGCAATGGGGGCAGGTCTTGCCGTGCTCGACCGTCGCGTAGTCGCAGCCGCACGCCTCGCAATGCGTCACGGCCTCGACGGGCTCCACGATAAGCTCCGCGCCCTGCGTGATAGGCTTTTTATCCGCCGCCCAGCGCCAAGCGTCGAGCAACAAGTCGGGAACGACGCCCGAGACCTCGCCCAGCAGCAACGTCACGCTCGAAACGCGACGCACGCCATTGGCGCGCGCCACGTTCTCGACATCGCGAATAATGTGATAGACGATTCCGAGCTCGTGCACTTTTAATTCCTTCCGCCGTTCTACCGAACGGCGGTCGGCTTGACGCTGCGCGAGCCCCAGACGGGCGATCTGCCTTTCAATCGTCGGGCATGGGCAAAAGCCCTATGCCCTCCTCTTTCAAGGCACCTCGCCACGCCCGGGACTCGCTCGCTGTCCAACCGCTCCCTGCGCCGTTCTCCTGCTTGTTGCGTTTCTTACTTCTTCCCGAATTTGATCTTGATAGCACGCTTGAGGGCATACTTGCCGAGGCTCGGGAGCTTTTGCTCGTATTTGACCATCGTGGAGCACTCGGGGCGGTCGCGATCAAGATGGATGGCGTCGAATGCGCACTTGGTGGTGCACAGGCCGCAGCCAATGCACTTGTTGGGGTCGACGATCGAGGCGCCGCAGCCCAGGCAGCGGGCGGTCTCGGCGCGCACCTGCTCCTCGGTAAAGGTCTCGACGTACTCGCTAAACGGCGCAGCCTTCTCGCGTTCGCGGTCCACATGCGCAACCTCGCGGCTCGCATTGTCGTAGCTCTCGAGCACAACGTCGTTGCGGTCGAGCGCGGTGTAGCGGCGCTGGTTGCGGCCGATGGTGAGCGTGGAGCCCGGCTGCACAAAGCGATGGATGGACACGGCGGCCTCGTGACCGGCGGCGATGGCATCGATGGCAAAGCTCGGACCGGTATAGACGTCGCCGCCCACAAAGATGTCGGGTTCGGCGGTCTGGTAGGTCTGGGGATCGGCAAGGGCGCCCTGACCACGGCCAAGCTCCACCTTGGAGCCAGCCAGCAGGTCGCCCCACACGATGGACTGGCCGATGGACATGACCACGCGGTCGGCATCGACGCGGCGCAGGTCGTTCTCGTCGTACTCGGGCGCAAAACGGCCCTCGTCATCGTAGACGCGCGTGCAGCGCTTAAAGGTGATGCCGCACACACGGCCGGCCTCGTCCAGATGGACCTCCTTGGGGCCCCAACCGCAACTGATGTGCACGCCGTCCTCGATGGCCTCGCGACGCTCCTCCTCGCTGGCGGGCATCTGGGCCTCACTCTCCAGGCAGAACATCTCAACGTGCTCGGAACCCAAACGGCAGGCGTTGCGCGCGACATCGATAGCAACGTTGCCGCCGCCCACCACAATGGTGCGGCCGGGCAGCGCGTCGATCTTGCCGCTGTTAACCTCGCGAAGGAAGTCGACGGCCACGGTCACGTCCTCGGCATCCTCGCCCGGAATGCCGGCAAGGCGGCCGCCCTGGCAGCCAATGGCAACGTAGAAGGCCTTAAAGCCCTGCGCGCGCAGCTCGTCGAGCGTCACGTCGCGACCGACTTCCACGCCATAGCGGAACTCGGCACCCATCAGGCGAATAACCTCGACCTCGGCCTCGATAACATCCTTCTGCAGCTTAAAGCTGGGAATGCCGTAGGTGAGCATGCCGCCCGGGCGCTCATTCTTCTCGAACACGACGGGTTTGTAGCCCTTCTCGGCCAGGTAGAAAGCGCAGGACAGACCGGCCGGACCGGCGCCGATGATGGCGATCTTCTGGTCGAAGCCGCCGGCACGCGTCGGGGTCACCACAGGTGGGACATAGCGGGTCGCGGCGTCCAGATCGCGCTGGGCGATAAACTTCTTGACCTCGTCGATGGCCACGGCCTCGTCCACGCGACCACGGGTGCAGGCGTCCTCGCAGCGGCGGTTGCACACACGGCCGCAGATAGCGGGCAGCGGGTTCTCGCGCTTAATGAGTGCCAGTGCCTCGTCATAGCGACCCTGAGCCGCGAGCTTCAAATAGCCCTGAACGGCGACATGCGCGGGGCAAGCCGTCTTGCAGGGCGCGGTGCCGGACTCATGCGTCTCGATGCGGTTGTCATTGCGGTAGTTGGGCGACCACTTGGTGTGGTCCCACTTGGTAGCGTCGGGCAGCTCCTGGCGCGGATACTCGGGCACCTGTCCGCCGGCCTTTTTGCTGCAGAGCTTCTGGCCCAGCTTGGCGGCGCCGGCCGGGCACACCTCAACGCAGCGACCGCAGGCCACGCACTTGTCCTTCTCGACCTTGGCGACATAGGCCGAGCGCGACAGGTTGGGCGTGTTGAACAGCTGCGAGGTGCGCAGGGCGTAGCACACGTTGACGTTGCAGTTGCAGATGGCGAAGATTTTGTTCTCACCGTCAATGTTGGTGATCTGGTGCACAAAGCCGTTGTCCTCGGCCTGGCGCAAGATGTCGTAAACCTCGTCGCGGGTCACGTAATGGCCACGATCGGTCTCGACCACGTAGTCGGCCATATCGCCCACGGCAATGCACCAGTCGGCCGGGTCATCGGCGCAGCCCTCGCCCATCACGCGACGGCTCGCGCGGCAGCTGCAGGTGCTGGCGGCATACTTACCCTCGTATTTGTCGAGCCAATGCTCGATATGCTCAATAGGCACCGAGGTGCTTGCGGCGTCAATGGCCTTCTCGACCGGAATGACGTGCATGCCGATACCGGCGCCTCCGGGCGGCACCATCGGCGTGGCGCGGGACAGCGGGCCCTTGGATGCCTGTTCAAAGAACTTGGCATAGACCGGATGCTCCTCGAGCTGACCCATGCGCATGTTGAGGAACTCGGCAGAACCCGGCACCAGCATGGGCAGCACCCACTGCTTGGCGCGCTCGGGGTTTTCCCAGTTGTACTCGAGCAGACCCGTGTAGCTCATGTCGTCGAGCATCTTCTCGATATCGGCTTCGGGCATGCCGGTGAGCTTGACCATCTCGGGCAGCGTATAGGGACGGCGCATCTTCATCTTGCAGAGCACTTCGGCCTGCTCGTCGGTTGCGGCCTCGGCAAACGACCAGTACTCGTAGCCCAGCAGCTCGTCGCGGTGCAGCAGGCGGTTGGTGCAGTGCTCACACAGTTTGACGATGGCCTCGCGCGGATGCTCCGGTATCGGCGGCACGAACTCCGCGCCGATATCGGGCTCGGTATAGCTAATCCCCGGTCCGTTGAGAATCATAGTCGTCCCTTCTCTTGCCACAGCCCGGCGAGACCGCAGCGCCCCTCTTTTTTTGCAGGCCGGGCATGCCCCCATGCCTTTCACCCGCCATTGTTGACATTGTGTCAAAAATAGTATTGACGAACCGTCAACAATATTCAAGACTGTTAGGCGAACGGTCAGGCAAAAGAGGATGAAAGGCGGCAAAACATGGGCAACAACGCAGCAGATATCTCTGTGGTCGATGCCGTCCCCGCATCCGATAGCGCGGCAAAACGCCTGACGGGCGACGAGCGCCGTCGCGAGATCCTCGCCGCTGTGCGCGCCGTGAGCGCCGAGCTTGGTGTGTCCCATCTTTCGGTATCGGCCGTGACCAAGCGGGCTGGCTGCACGCGTTCGCTGTTCTACCACTACTTTGCCGATATGGATGCCGCCGTCACCGCCGTTATGGACGAGGCAATCGACGGCTTTATCGCCGAGCTCGAGCAGTGGAACGCCAGCCGCACGGTTGGCGACATCGAAGGCGCACTCGACACCGTTGCTCCGCTCTTTAAGCGCCTGGTCGTGAGCGGCCACGAGTTGCCGAGCACGCTCACCTCGAGCAGCGGCGCGCTCTACGGCGGCTTTTTGCACAACGTGGTCCAGCGCGTGGCGCAGTATATCTGCGATACCACCGTGGTGGATTTTGTCGCCCATCACGAGCTACGCATCGACCATGTCTACGAGACGTTCTACACCCTCATCATGGGGCTGCTGATGTATATCCGCACGCACCCCGATGTGCCCGACGAGACAGTCAAGGAAATCATCGCCTCGACGCTCCATATCGAGGGCTATACCGCCAAGTATCAGGAGCGCAAGCCCCAGAACTGACGACATTTGGCCAAACTGCCCGCGATCAGAAGAGGGGCCGCGGGCTTGTGAAAGGAGAGCAGCATGCTGTTCGATGTTTGGGGTAGCAATACCCTTATCCACTGGGCCGGCTGGGCCATGGTCTTTATTGGCCTGATCGTGCTCAACGAGGTCGGCCGCCGCACCAAGCTGGGCGCGGCCATCATCTTTGGCGTGGCTCCGCTGGCCATGACCATCTACTGCGTCGCTATCGCCATCGGCGTCTCACAGGGTGCCGAGTGGGCGCTCACCAACCCCACCCATGTGTACCAGAACAGCTGGTTCCACTACGCCAAGGTATACGCGGCGCTGGCCGGTTGCTGGGGCTTCATTGCCATTAAGTACCAGTGGGGCAAGATCGGCAAGGCGCATTGGTTCCGCGCGTGGCCGTTTGTGATCGTCGCCATCAACATCATGATCGCCGTCGTGTCCGACTTTGAGAGCGCCTATCACTTCTTTGTCCTGGGCCAGTCCACTTGGGTCACCTCCGAAGGTGCTACGCAGCTGGCCGGCTGGAACAACGTGTTCAACGGCATCGCCGGTATCATCAACATCTTCTGCATGACCGGTTGGTGGAGCGTCTACGCCTCCGAGGACAAGACCGACATGCTGTGGCCCGATATGACCTGGGTCTACATCATCGCCTACGATATCTGGAACTTCTGCTACACCTACAACTGCCTGCCCACCCACTCCTGGTTCTGCGGCTTTGCGCTGCTGCTGGCGCCCACCGTCGCCGCCTTTATCTGGAACAAGGGCGGCTGGATTCAGAACCGCGCCTTTACGCTGGCCATTTGGTGCATGTTTGCCCAGGTGTTCCCGTTCTTCCAGGAGGAGTCCATCTTTGTGACCCACTCCACGCTCGACCCCGGCGCCGCTACCGCGGTCTCAATCGCCGCACTGGTCGCCAACGTCGCCGCAATCATCTACGTCGCCTACCGTGCCAAGAAGCTCGGCCGCAACCCCTACAAGCAGGATGTCTTTGAGGGCACCAGCGATTGGGAGAAGGCTACCGCCCGCCGCGCCAAGGTGGATTACGCACACGCCGAGTAACATGTTGGTCGCTGTTGGCGCTTGGGCATAGGCCCGCCCGCCAGGATTTTCAATCCAATGTCTCGCAGAGCCCCCGGAAAGCGTTTCACTCGCTTTCCGGGGGCTTTTGTCGTTGCGTCTTATTCATCTATTCAAAAACATGCGCATATATAAAATCGGATTTCAAATCATACGGCGGCTCTATGGGGTCCCGTTTTTGGGTACAGTGTTGTCCCGATATTGAGCTTGGGGGATATATGAAAGATGAGACGATGGGTCAAGAGGATGCGGCCCAAGATGCAGAAGCTTGCGCTGAGGCCTTGGAGAGCTTAGACCGAATTTCACTCGATGAGATTGCGTTTGACGATTCGAGCGTTGATGTGCAGGATGAGCCGGAAGCCGAGGCGCAGTCCGATGATCAGGATGCAGACGATGTTGAGCCTGCCGAAGATGAGGCAGATCACGAAGACACCGAAAGCGAGGCCGACGACCAGCCCGGATCCGACACGGGCGAGGAAACCGTCTTGCTCGACAGCTTGCCGGCCGAGGATTCGCTGACCCGCGAGCTTCCTGGCCTGGGTTCAGCACCAGCCGTGGACGAGACCATCGCCATGGGCGATATTCCCCTGCCGTCCGTTCCCTCGGTACACGAAGCCGAGGTTCGCCATCGCAAGATGTCGCCCAAGCGCCGCAATCTGATGGTCGCCGGTGTCGTGGCCGTCGCGCTCGTCGCCGGCGGTGCAGGCTATGCTGCCTGGAACGGATATCAGCAAGAGCAGGCTGCCGCTGTCGCCGCCAATGCCCACACGATGATGTCAGTGCAGATTGGCGTGCATGCCGCGGGCCTCGACTGTTCCACCGGCTCCAAGATTCCCGTACAGGTGAGCGGTCAAGACGCTGATGGCTCCTCCGTGAGCGAAACGCTCTATGTTGACGAGCACGGCCGCGGCATCAAACTGCTGCCCGGCGATTACACGCTCTCCATCGCTGCCTCCCCCATCGCGGCCGACGGCACCATCTATACCGTCCCGACCACCAAGACGCAGGTCACCGTTAAGAGCGATGGACAGGATTTAAGTGCCCAGGCCACCTTTAAGCTCAAGGTGCCTTCGGCCGACACGGTGACTGACGATCAAATCGATGCCGCCGCCAAGTATGCCGAGGAGGGCGGTGCGAGCTCCGCCGCGGCTGCCAAAGTGCTCCAGCAGGCAGCAACCGCGCGGCGCGACGCCGCCGTCAATGCCGTGAGCGCGCAAAAGGCACAGGCATCCCGTGATGCTGACGCTCGCCACAAGGCAACCGACCTCTACCAGCTCGATATTCCCGTCGAGTGGTACGGCAAGGTCGCAACTTGGCAAAACGGCAGCACGCTATGCATCTATCTGGGCGACGGCGCCAATACGCCGCTCGTGACGCTCGTCGCCGTGCGCGATGGCGAGACCTTTACGCCCGATGACGGCGATACGGTTTTGGGCACGGTCAGCCTGGGCAACGGTTATACCGTCTATGCCAGCGGCCCCGTCTATCCGTACGTGGTGCCCCAGACTATCAACGGGCGCACCCAGAATCCCGTGTCAACCTACCCCATGGACACGGCCATTGAGCTTGTCGAGCTTACGACCGGCAACCGCTATACGTATAGCCAGATCAAGAACGACCTGGTTGGCAAAGACGGCAACGCAGACGCCGCGACCAAACTCGAGACCGACTACCTCGCGCAGATCCTGCTACCGAGCATCAAAGCCCAGGACTAGCGGACCATGACACCTGAGTCCTGGCCTCGCAAATCCATAGACGATTAGGAAAGGAGCCACTTCCATGCGGGCACAGCATGTACCACGCCGTGTTTGCATGGAATATCGGCCTGCTCATCCATGGTAACGATTGCCGACTCGCCAAGATCAAACTGGGCCATCGCGGCATCGAGTGCGGCAATTTCGCGCTCGCGCGTTTTCTCGCTTGTCATATCCACACTTACCTGAATCAGGCCGTAAGCCTGCACGAGCAGTGCATCCCCAGCCACAAAGTCCACCTCATGGCTTTTATTCTTATCTTTAATCAGCAGGCGGCAAACCGAACCGGGCCGCACGGCGGGGGTCCTTCTTCTGAGCGCATTGAACACCGCGGTCTCGAGCCTCTGACCCTGATCCAGTGCCGATGCGGGGGAGAACGCTCCGAACATCGCAGGATCGACGGCGTAGACCTTAGACGCAGACCGCGTATTATTTGCAAGCGAACGCGTGAACTCCGGCACCGAAAACAGCAGGTAGGCGTCCTCGTAATACTCAAGTAAGTCGCTGAGCGTATTTCGACTGACGGATATCTGTCTGCTCTTGAACTCGTTGTACACTTTGTTCACTGACAGCTCTCGTCCCGAAGATGCCATGCACCGCGCCAGAAACAGCGAGGCCAAACGGGGGTTCTTGACGTCGTAACGTTCAACGACGTCCATGGCGACCGTTCGCGACGCATATTCCTGTAGCAGCTGAATCGCGTCTGCGGGCGTCTGCTCAAGTGTCGCGATGAATCCCCCTCGCTCGAGATATCCGACCAGATGGTGTCGGAGCAACGCTGCATCGCTCGAGGAGAAGGGCGCGTTCGACTCAGGAACGCCCCCCGTCTTATATCGGACGTATTCCGAAAAACTCAACGGAAAAAGCTCTCGCACAAGAGAACGGCCCCTGAATTCGCTCTTAAGTTCTGAGGACAGCATCTTAGAAGAAGATCCCGTCACGTAAACGGTCGCCTTCTCCGTATCGACCACGCGTCGCAGAAACGCACCCCATTCGGGTATTTCCTGGATCTCGTCAAAGAAAAGGTAGGCGCCCTCGCCTCGAGCAGCAGGATATAGTGCATAGAATGTATCGAGCACGTCCGCTAGTAGCGATGGCTCATACGGACGCAAGCGCTCATCCTCAAAATTGAAATATAGCATCCGGTCAAGCTCGACGCCTTGGCCCTGAAGCCGCCGCATCTCCTGATACAGGCGATACGTCTTTCCACAACGACGGGCGCCCACAATCACATATACGATGTTGTCGCGCTTTGGCTCCTGCGGGTTGCCCAGATCAAGGTCGCGCTCAAAGACCTGCGGAATCCCCTGTTGCTCAAAGTCCTTTATTTTTTGAGCCACCAAGTCGTTGAATGCCATAATTCTCCAATCTTGCTCTCCTGCTAATCAAAATTATAACGATTCTTGATTAGCAGGAGAGCAAGATTATGCGTATCTTGATTAATGGATAAGCAAGTTTTCTATTAGTGGCCCCTCCCGGAGGATATCGAGCGGCCGAGGGGGGCAGGCATGAACGCCTCTAGCCGAAAACAAAGTAGCTAAAAAAGCCCCGTCCCAAATGAGCTACTTAACGCCAGGGGTCGGCTTCGAACAGCGGCTCGCGCTCGGGGCGTCGGTCGCTGTAGGGGTCGTAACCGTCGTCGTCCTCGTTCTCGGCACGGATGTAGGGATCGCGCGGCTTGGACGCCGGTTTGGACGTGGGCTTGGGCGCCGGCGCACTTGTCTTATTCTCGTCTTTCATCTGCATAGCTCCTTGCATCGCATCCGTTCAACACCATCGATTGTCGCACGAAAAAGGGCGGCGGACCCAATCGGATCCGCCGCCCTTGGCGTTAAGAGCGGGCTGGTAGATTTTAAGGCATGGCCCAAAATCTACTCGGCGTCAGGGACCTCGTAGGTGGCCGCCGGCGTGTTGTCGCACACGACGGTAAACCCGCCGTCCTTATCGACATCGACCGTCACCTGATCGCCCTCGCGCACCGTGCCGTCGATGATGGCGGCGGCGATGGCATCCACGACCTCGCGCTGAACCAGACGCTTGAGCGGACGGGCGCCAAAGACCGGGTCCAGGCCGCCCACGGCGAGCATCTGCTTGGCCGCCGGGGTGATGGCAAGCGTCATACGCTCCTTGGCCAAACGTGCGCGGACGTCGGCGAGCTGGATATCGACGATCTTCTCAATCTGCGCCATGCCGAGCGGATGGAACACCACGATATCGTCGATACGGTTGAGGAACTCGGGGCGGAAGGTCTGAGCCATGGCCGCGTCAACCTGATGGCGCATCTCCTCCTCGTCCTTACCGGAAAGCTCGGCGATAGCCTTGGAGCCCACGTTAGATGTCATGATGATGATCGTGTTCTTGAAGGACACCTGACGACCCTGGCCGTCGGTCAGACGACCGTCGTCGAGCACCTGCAGCAGCACGTTGAAGACATCCGGATGAGCCTTCTCCATCTCGTCGAGCAAAATCACGGAGTACGGACGACGGCGCACAGCCTCGGTGAGCTGACCACCCTCGTCGTAACCCACGTATCCCGGGGGCGCACCGATCAGACGCTGGACGCTGAACTTCTCCATGTACTCGGACATGTCGATACGCACGAGCGCGCGCTCGTCATCGAACAGGCACTCGGCCAGCGCCTTGGCGAGCTCGGTCTTGCCTACGCCGGTGGGGCCCAGGAAGAAGAAGCTGCCGATGGGCTTGTCCGGGTCGGAGAGACCAGCACGGCTGCGGCGCACGGCCGCGGCAACGGCGGAGACGGCCTCGTCCTGGCCGATGACGCGCTTATGCAGCTCGCCCTCCAGGCCCTTCAACTTGTCGAGCTCGCCCTGCATCATCTTGGACACGGGCACGCCGGTCCAGGCACTCACGACCTCGGCGATCTCATCGGAGGTCACCTGCTCGTTGAGGCCTTCGCCGTCCTGCTGCTTTTGTGCCTCGAGCGCAGCCTCGGAATCCTGAATCTGCTGCTGCAGGCCCGGGATCACGGAATAGCGTAGCTCGGACGCACGGCCCAGATCGCCGTTGCGCGTCGCGCGCTCCTCTTCGCTTCTGGCCTCGTCGAGCTGCCCCTTAAGCTCCTGCACGTGGTCGATGGCGTTCTTCTGGTTGAGCCAGCCGGCCTTTTGCACGTTGAGCTTTTCCTGGACCTCGGCAATCTCTTGGCGCAGGGCCTCCAGACGCTCCTTGGAGGCGTCGTCGGTCTCCTTCATGAGCGCCTGTTCCTCAATCTGCAGCTGAGTGAGCTGACGCGTGGTGGCGTCGATCTCGACCGGCATGCTGTCGAGCTCCATGCGCAGGCGGCTTGCCGCCTCATCGACCAGGTCGATGGCCTTGTCGGGCAGGAAGCGGTCGGCGATGTAGCGATCGGAGAGGTCGGCGGCAGCCACGAGCGCGCTATCGGTGATGTGCACGCCGTGGAAGATCTCGTACTTCTCCTTGAGGCCACGCAGGATCGAGATGGTGTCCTCGACGGTAGGCTCGCTGACCATCACGGTCTGGAAACGACGGGCAAGCGCCGCGTCCTTCTCGATGTACTTGCGGTATTCGTCGAGCGTGGTCGCGCCGATCGCGTGCAGATCGCCGCGAGCAAGCGCCGGCTTGAGGATGTTGCCGGCGTCCATGGAGCCCTCGGTGGCACCCGCGCCCACGATGGTGTGGAGCTCATCGATGAACAGGATGACCTTGCCCTCGGACTTCTGTACCTCCTTGAGCACGGCCTTCAAGCGGTCCTCGAACTCACCGCGGTACTTGGCGCCGGCGACCAGCGCGCTCATGTCGAGCTCGATAAGGTCGCGGTCGCGCAGCGTGCTCGGCACGTCGCCGGCCACGATACGCTGGGCGATGCCCTCGACGATGGCCGTCTTGCCGACGCCCGGCTCGCCGATGAGCACCGGGTTGTTCTTGGTGCGACGGGACAGGACCTGGATGGTACGACGGATCTCGTCGGTACGGCCGATGACCGGGTCGAGCTTGCCGGCGCGAGCCAGATCGCAGATATTGCGGCCGTACTGCTCCAACGCCTCAAACTGCGTCTTGTCCTCGGCAGACGTCACGCGGTCATCGCCGCGCAGTTCCTCGTAGACTTGCTCGATGCGCTCCTTGGTCACGCCGGCGTCACGCAGCACGCGACCCGCCTCACCCTTGTCCTCGGCAAGTGCCATCAGCAGATGCTCGGTCACCACAAAGCTGTCGCCCATCTTGGTGGCCTTTTTCTCGGCCTTCTCGATCACGCGAACGAGCTCGTTGGACAGGCCCATCTGCTGACCCTCGCCCGACACCTTGGGCGCATGGTCGATGGCATCTTGTGTGGAGCGTGCGAGCTGAGCCGGGTCGGCACCGATGCGCTCGATGATCACGGAGATATTGCGCTCGCCGGCACCGAGCAGGGCAGACAGCAGGTGGATCGGCTCCACCGCGCCGGCCTGTGCATCGGCAGCCGTGCTCATGGCGGTCTGCAGCGCCTCGCGCGACGTCATTGCTAGCTTATCGATTCTCATGGAATCACCTCTCTTGGGGCGGCCGCCCTACGGGGCGGCTTCACGTTGTTCGAGAAGTATTGTTGCCAGCTTTACGCGATCTTATACACAAATCTAAGTCTCTATATATAAGATTTTCTGAGTGAATTACGGATAGGGTACTGAGATGTCAGCCCGCCGCTGCCCAGGCGCGCTACCGTCTCGATCTGTAACATCTAGCAGCCATTTTTGATCCTAGATGTTACAGATCGAGACAGACCGAAAACCACCACAAAGAGGACAGGCACCTTTGTGGTGGTCGCGGTCTCTACTCCTTCGCCGAACCCGTACTTCCCGATTCGACGGTCCAGGGCATCTCATCCTCGAACAGCCATGTACGGGCAGACCCACTATCGCGTGCAGTCTGCGGGTCAGGCAAGCAGGTCTGTTTATAGGCATCTTGGATACACTGACCCATAAAATCGTTGAGCTCGCTCTGGTCGCCCTCCATGACATAGGCGACATCGCCGTCCATGATGTAGATGCCCGGACCCTCATTGCCCTCGTAGCCCGGATCGTACGAGACATCACATAACTTTGCGCCGTTTGCAGTGTCCAGCTCGATGGACGAGTGGCATCCGCCAACCATGTCGTTCGCTTTTGCCCGATAGGACGCATATCCGTACCAACGCTTAAATGTTTTGCCCTTGAGTAGCTCGGACGCCCTATCGATCAGGCTTGTATCCGTGGTATAGCGCATGGCCCCAAGCTGAATACGCGGATAATTACTAATACCCAGCACAGCCGGCTGCTCATCAAAATCAACGGTAATGGTCTCGGGCTTGTCGTCGCCGGTCAGAAGTTCGACAGATTGAGTCACAGGCTTGACCACCGGCTCCGTCACCGCAGCAGGTAGAAATGCCATACCGACAGCGCCCGCGCCAACCACAGCGATCGCAAGCGCCAAGACAATCAATCCAATACGGGCAGAACGGCTCACGGCAAAACACCCCACAATGCAAACCTTCGCCACCTGCACTAATGATACCGCCAGCTAACACTATTACCAAAAGAAGCCGCGCGCTCCTCACCACCACAAAGGGGACAGGCACCTTTGTGGTGGTTTTCGACGCTAACGGTCGACCATCTCGCGCAATGAGATTAAACTTGAATTGCTCTCTGAACATATCCATTTCTGCCTATCCTCAACAGATCTTTGTCTCGAGGAGCGCATATGAAGCCGCCTCATTCCACCGGTCGCAACGTCATCGCCATTCTCGCCATACCCATCGTGATGCTCTTCCTTATCGTCATCACGCCCTTTTCCCTTGGTATCACCTCGCCCTTCGATTTATGCGGAATGGTCGACGCCAGCTCGCGTGCCACCTCGCTCTCTTTTATCTGCCGTGGTGTGTTCTACGAAGACGCAATTCCCACCGGGCTTTGGCGGTCAAAGCTGCCGCTGCTCGGTCAGGTCGATGGACGTTCTCCCTACTTCAACCTTGAACCTCAAGCGATGAACTATCTGATCGATGACCGACCCCTTGCCTCCATCACCCTCACTTACGACTATGCTCCAAACACCGATGAGCGTCACATGAACCAAGTCCTCGACAAACTGCTTGAACAGTGCGGGCTCACCGATGAGGTCGGCCGAACCGTCGACAGCGACCAGAAATTAAAGCGAACAGAACTCCGCCGCATTGGAAAAATCAGAGAGCGAGGCGGAGCTGCCTACTGGCAGGCCTGGGCGATACGCGACAAGAGCGAATTTGGGCACAGCACCTATATAGTCACTGTCTACACCAAAGACGGAATTAAGGACAATGTTGACGATTTCGCGTCATCCAAACTCGGCATCCCCAAAACAACCAAGACTCCCGGCTTGGATGAAATCCTGTAGGGACGCCCATTAACATGCCGCTCAACGATCACAACAACATCGAGCTCGTCCCCACCACCACAAAGGTGCCTGTCCCCTTTGTGGTGGTTTTCGACAAAAAGAAGCCGCCCCGATAGCAGAGGCGGCATCAAGCAAGTCTATTTTTGGCGTCCCTCAAGACCCAACGAGAACATCGCGGTAGCCCCGGCCACACCTTTCCCTCGGGCGACCCTCGCGAAGCGCGTGAGCACGAGGGAAAGGTGTGGCAGGGGCGTACAGCAGAGTTACTCGGCAGCGGCCTTGAACTTGTTGTAGTTGATCAGGCAGCCGGCCTTGACGATGGCACGCTCCTCTGCCGTCATATCGGCAATGTAGAGCTCAATCTGCTCGACCGCACCATCGGCGCGCACCACGTAGGCGGCGATGTCCTTCAGGTCGCCATCGAGCGCGGCACGGATACCCGGCACAAAGACGTAATCGCCCACCTCAAAGTTGGGCTCGGCCTCCATCTGGAAGGGCACCATGCCCCAGTTCATCACGTTGGAGCGATAGCGCTTGGTGGCGTACTCGTGGACGATGTTGGCCAGGCCGCCAATTACGCGCTGGCAGCTCGCGGCCTGCTCGCGGGCGCTGCCGTCGCCAGGCTTCTTGGCGTAAATCATGGAACCGAACTCGGTCGCCTTGGCATCGGCCGCGACACCCGCGCCGGCCAGCGCCTCAAACACACCGGCAAGCTCGGCATCGAACGCCGCCAGGTCGCCCGCGGACTCGCCGGCAACGCGACGCTTCTCCACAGCGTCGACCTCCTTGGAGCGACCCACGTAGGCCGGGTCGCGGCGGCTCAGCGTAAACTCAGCCAGGCCCAGCGGGTTGGAGCGGAAGGAGCTCGTCTCGCCCGAGGGAATGAGCTCGTCGGTCGTGGTGACCGGGTCCATGATCTTGGAGCAAACCTTGAGCAGGATGTCGTCGCCGAGCGGCTCCATCGCGGGCCACGGCTTGATGTTGGGGCCTTCGACCAGCTCGTCGGCAGGCTCCGCCTTGCCAAAGCCCCAGTACACGCGCTTCTTGTACGGCGCGTCGTCAAAGGTGTACTCGCAGGCCTCGTCCCAAGTGTCCTCGGGCAGGTCGGTCGCCGGCGTCAGGACGCCGCCGTTGGCAGCCGTTGCCGCAATGGAGCGGGCGTCCATCAGGGCCACGGCGCTCAGCTGGCCATTACCCGGCTTGGAACCCTCGCGGTTGGGGAAGTTGCGCGTGGTGTGACGGATCGAAAGGCCGTTGTTGGCGGGCGTGTCGCCGGCGCCGAAGCACGGGCCGCAGAATGCCGTGCGCACGATTGCGCCGGCCTCCATGAGGTCGTAGATGTAGCCGCGGCGTGTAAGTTCGAGCGCCACGGGCTGGCTCGTGGGATAGACCGACAGCGAGAACTCGCCGCAGCCGGTATTGGCGCCCTTGAGCACGCGGGCAGCCTGGACCACGGAGTCATAGTTGCCGCCCGAGCAGCCGGCGATAACGCCCTGCTGCACGTGCAGCTTGCCGTCGACGATCTTGTCGAGCAGGCTAAAGTGCGTCTTGCCCTCGCCGATCTTGGCGGCCTCGAGCTCCACCTCGTGCAGGATGTCCTCGAGGTTCTCGTTGAGCTCGTCGATCTCAAAGCCGTTGGAAGGATGGAACGGCAGTGCGATCATGGGCTTGATGCTCGACAGGTCGACCTCGACGCAACCGTCGTAGTAGGCGACATCGGCGGGCTTGAGCTCGCGATAGTCGTCGCCGCGGCGGTGCATGGTCAAAAACGCGTGCGTGTCCTCGTCGGTGGCCCAGATGCTCGACAGGCAGGTGGTCTCGGTGGTCATGACGTCGACGCCGTTGCGGTAGTCGGTCGTCATGCTCGCGATGCCGGGGCCCACAAACTCCATGACCTTGTTCTTGACGTAGCCCTTGGCAAAGACAGCGCGGATGATGGCGAGCGCCACATCGTGCGGGCCGACGCCGGGGCGCGGGGCACCCGTGAGGTAGATGGCGACGACGCCGGGATAGGCGACGTCGTAGGTGTCGCGCAGCAGTTGCTTTGCCAGCTCGCCACCGCCCTCGCCCACGGCCATAGTGCCCAGAGCGCCGTAGCGGGTGTGCGAGTCGGAACCCAGGATCATCTTGCCGCAGCCCGCGAAGTTCTCACGCATAAAGGAGTGGATAACGGCGATATGCGGCGGAACGAAGATGCCACCGTACTTCTTGGCGGCCGAGAGGCCAAAGACGTGGTCGTCCTCGTTGATGGTGCCGCCCACGGCGCACAGCGAATTATGGCAGTTGGTGAGCACGTAAGGCAGCGGGAACTGCTCCATGCCCGAGGCGCGCGCCGTCTGGATGATGCCGACAAAGGTGATGTCGTGGCTCGCCATGGCGTCGAAGCGAATCTTGAGTGCCTCGGGATCTCCGGACGTATTGTGTGCCTGGAGGATCGAATACGCGATGGTGCCGCGCTTGGCATCCTCGGGCGTCTGCGTAATACCGCGCTCGGCAGCCTCGGCCGCAGGCACAACCTCGCTGCCGCCGCGCAGGTAGATGCCGTCCTCGTACAGCTTGACCATACTGTCTCCCACTCTGCCCAAAACGATTTGGGCGCATAGCATACATTCGTTCAATATCGTGCCATAGAACGGTTGCGAGTGGGTTACGAATCTGCACGTTCACTTTATCTCAGTAAAGCAAAGAACGAGTTGGGTGCCGGGGGCAGACTTAGACGCCGAAATGACGAGAGTGGATAATCTCCCACTTTGAGCCTGCAAACAGGCCAAAAACGGGAGATTATCCACTCTCATTCTGCGGGCACTCATTTAAGTCTGTCCCCAATGAGTGCCCGGCAGCGTCGGCGGAGCTATAGGTCGCTACCCGTACCTAGCAGCTTGCGCATGACTTGCTCGGGGTTGACTGAGCCGTCGCGCGGGGCCAGGGCGGTGATCTTCTTCTGCATCTTATACTCGTGCAGCTCGTCCTCGAGCTGGCGCACGCGAGCGCGGAGCTTCTCGTTCTCGCGCTCGCGCTCCTCGGAACGCTCCTTCATATCGAGGATGCGCACCACGCCGGCAAGGTTGATGCCCTCGTCGGTCAGTTGGTTGATGAGTTCCAGACGCTCGATATCGGCACGCGAATACAGGCGCGTGTTACCGCCCGAGCGCTGAGGATTCACCAGGCCCTTGGACTCGTAGACGCGCAGAGTCTGCGGGTGCATGCCGGTCAGCTCGGCCGCCACGCTGATCATGTACAGCGGTTTGTTCCTATTGTCCTCGGCCATGCTACCTGACCCCTTTCCGTCTCGTTATCGTCCATCATAAGCCCGCGGGCGTGGGCGGGCGGCGCGACCGCCCTAGTACGTCGCCTTGTAACGATTGACCTTCTCGCGATAGTCGCGCGTGTCGGCCTCGCGCAGCTTGGTCATGGCATCGCGCTCATCGTCGGACAGGTTCGTGGGAACCTGCACCTTGATCTCGACGAGCAGCGCGCCCGTGCGGCCACGGTGCTTAACATCGGGCGCGCCCATCTCCTTAAAGCGGAACTTCTTGCCCGTCTGGGTACCCGCGGGCACTTTCAAACGAACCGTCGCACCGCCGGGCGTGGGCACGTCCACCGTGCAGCCGAGCGCCGCCTCGTAGACCGAGACCGGTACCTCCATGGTCACGTCGGCGCCTTTGCGCTTAAACAGCGGGTGCTCCTCCACATGCGTGGTCACGACCAGGTCGCCGCGCTCGCCACCCGCAACGCCATACTCGCCGCGACGCTTGTAGCGTAGTTTGCCGCCGTCGACCGCACCTGCGGGAACCGAGACCGTAATGGTTTGCTGCTCGCCCGTCGAGGGAATGCGATAGGTGACCTTGTGCGTCACGCCGCGAAACGCGTCCTCGGCCGTCACGTCGACAGTCAGCGACAGGTCGCCGCCCTTGCGAGCACGGCTGCGACCCGCACCGGCACCGGCATTACCCGCAGCCCCGGCAAAGCCCGAGCCCCAATCGCTGCCCCAAGCGCCGTTGCCGCTAAAGATGCTGTCGAAGATATCGCCCCAGCCGCTGGCGCCCGCGCCGGCACCGTAGCCGCCGCCATACGCGCCGCCCGCGCCCGGCATGCCGCCGAACATGAGCATCTGGTCGTACTCTTTGCGCTTCTTCTCGTCCGAAAGCGTCTCGTAAGCCTCGCTAATCTCCTTGAACTTGGCCTCGTCGCCGCCGGCATCGGGGTGGTATTTTTGCGCGAGCTTGCGAAACGCGCTCTTGATCTCTTTGTCGGAGGCGCTCTTGGATACGCCCAGGATGTCATAGAAGGTTTTGCCTGCAGCCATCGTAGCTCCTCTCCTGTTTCATCCACCGCTCAACGGGCGGCGGCTCATACTGTCATATGGCACTAGGCCAGAAAGGGCCCCGGGTGTTGCCCCGGGGCCCTTCTCAATTACTCCTCGGTGCTCTCAGCCGTATCGGCCGCAGCATCCTCGGGCGCCGCTTCGGGCTCCGGTGCGGGGCGCTTCTCGCCACCGTAGGTCACCGTCACCATCGCGGAGCGCAGGATGCGGTCCGCCATGCGGTAGCCCTTCTGGTACACGTCGTTGACGGTCTCGTCGTACTGCGATGCGTCCTCGACACGCCCCACGGCCTGGTGCTCGAGCGGATCGAACGCCTCGCCCTTGGGGTCGATGGGCTCAACGCCCTCGTGCGCAAACACATCGAGCAGCTTGGCATGCACCGCATCAACGCCATCGACGAACTGCTTAAAGTCGTCGGAAAGCTCCTGGCTACGGGCATGGTCGATTGCACGCTCGATATCGTCAACCACCGGCAACAGCGCGGTGACAAGCTTCTCGGTCGCGCGCTCGCGCTCGGCGATACGCTCGCTGGCGGTGCGGCGACGGAAGTTCTCCCAGTCGGCCTGCAGACGGGCGGTACGCTCGGTGGCGTCCTTTGCCTTGTCCTCGGCGGCCTTCTGAGCCTCTGCCGCAGCATCGAGCTCGCTGCGTACGTCGGCAAGTTCCTTTTGGGCCTGCTCGAACTTGAGCTTAAAGTCGTTGTCGGCGGCTTCCTCACCGGCGCGGATAGCGGCTTCCACCATCTCGTCCTCGGTCATCGTCGCCTCCTTGTTGGAATCCTCTACCTGGTTCTCGGCAGCCTCGGCGGCCTCGGCCTCGTTGGCCTCGGTATCGTCGACGGCCTCTACGGGAATCTTCACGTCCTTCTCCTCAGAGTCAACGGGGGCGGCGCCAGCGGCGGCCGCCTCCGTGCGAGCTTTACGGGCGGACATGATTACTTGTCCTCGTCGTCCACAACCTCGTAGTCGGCGTCGACAACGTCATCGTCGGCAGGCTGGGCACCGGCGGCGCCGTCGGTCTGCTGCTGAGCGTCGGCGTAGACAACCTGAGCCAGCTCGTAGGCTACGGACTGCAGGGATTCGCCAGCGGCCTTGATGGCCTCGACGTCAGAGCCCTCGAGCGCCTTCTTGGCGTCGGCGATAGCGGCCTCGGCCTTGGACTTCACATCGGCGGAAACCTTGTCGCCCAGCTCGTTGAGGGTCTGCTCGGTGGAGTAGCACAGGCTGTCGGTCTGGTTGCGGACCTCGACCTCTTCCTTCTGCTTCTTGTCCTCCTCGGCATGAGCCTCGGCGTCCTTGACCATGCGATCGACTTCGTCGTCGGACAGAGCGGTGGAGCCGGAAATGGTGATCTGCTGCTCCTTGCCGGTGCCCTTGTCCTTAGCGGAAACCTTGACGATGCCGTTGGCGTCGATGTCGAAGGTGACCTCGATCTGCGGCACGCCGCGGCGGGCAGCCGGGATACCGGTCAGCTGGAACTTACCGAGCGACTTGTTATCGCGGGCAAGCTCGCGCTCGCCCTGGAGCACGTTGATCTCGACGCTGGTCTGGTTGTCGGCAGCGGTGGAGTAGACCTCGGTCTTGGAGGTCGGGATCGTGGTGTTGCGGTCGATCATCTTGGTCATGATGCCGCCCATGGTCTCGACGCCCAGCGACAGCGGGGTAACGTCGAGCAGCAGGATGCCCTCGACGTCGCCGGTGAGCACGCCGCCCTGGACGGCAGCGCCGTCGGCAACGACCTCGTCGGGGTTCACGGACATGTTGGGCTGCTTGCCGGTCATGGTCTTGACGAGCTCCTGGACGGCGGGCATACGGGTGGAGCCGCCGACGAGGATGACCTCGGTCAGATCGGAGAGCTTGAGCTTAGCGTCGCGCAGGGCGTTGGTGACAGGCTGCTTGCAGCGCTCGAGCAGGTCGCGGGTGATCTTCTCGAACTCGGCGCGGGTCAGAGTGTAGTTGAGGTGCAGCGGGCCAGACTGGTTCATGGTGATGAACGGCAGGTTGATGGTGGACTGCTGGGCTGCGGAGAGCTCCTTCTTGGCGTTCTCGGCAGCCTCCTTCAGACGCTGCAGGGCCATGGGGTCCTGACGCAGGTCGACACCGTTCTCCTGCTGGAACTTGTCGGCCATCCAGTCGATGACACGCTGATCCCAGTCGTCGCCGCCCAGGTGGTTGTCGCCCGAGGTG
Source organism: uncultured Collinsella sp. (assembly GCA_958372075.1). GTDB lineage: Bacteria > Actinomycetota > Coriobacteriia > Coriobacteriales > Coriobacteriaceae > Collinsella. The sequence goes on from CATXMO010000001.1 coordinate 61,864, forward strand.
GACAGAACCTCAAACACGCCGTCGGCGAGGTCGAGGATGGAGACGTCGAAGGTGCCGCCGCCCAGGTCGAAGACCAGGATGCGCTGGTCGGTGCCCTGCTTGTCCAGGCCATAGGCCAGAGCAGCAGCGGTCGGCTCGTTGACGATACGCTTGACGTTGAGGCCGGCGATCTTACCGGCATCCTTGGTGGCCTGACGCTGGGCGTCGTTGAAGTAGGCCGGGACGGTGATGACGGCGTCGGTGACGGTCTCGCCCAGATACTTCTCGGCGTCAGCCTTCATCTTGGCGAGCGTCATGGCGCTCACCTGCTCGGCGGTGTAATCCTTGCCCTCGATATCGACGACGGCACGGCCACCCTGGCCCTCCTTGACCTCATACGGCACGGTCTTGATCTCGGAGGTGCACTCGGAGTACTTGCGGCCCATGAAGCGCTTGATGGAGAACACGGTGTTCTTGGGGTTGGTGACCGCCTGGTTCTTAGCGGCCTTACCCACGACGCGGTCGCCGTCAGCACGGAAGCCCACGACAGACGGGGTGGTGCGGTCGCCCTCGGCGTTCACGATAATGGTCGGAGAACCGCCCTCGAGGACGGCCATTGCGGAGTTAGTAGTACCAAGGTCGATACCAAGAATCTTACTCATTAGAAATTCCCTCTCTCTTTTGCGTTCGCGCCGCCTCGACGATCTGTCGCGCGGCGCTTCGGCTTGTCTTTCTGGATGTAGTGTATCCCCTTATGGGCTGGAATATACAAAATCTAAGTCAATTCATATAAGATTTCTTATTGCTGAGAGTTTAGGTTCTTAAATGCGCAGGTAGATGCGCTGATTGAGTTCTCGGCAAATCTATTGAGATCTATGTAGAGATGGCTGAGGTTTGGGTCCGAAGGTGCCTGGGGCTGCCTTGCGGAAAGGGTATCCCGGTCTGAGCGCGAATTCTGGGACACAGTTTCCGCCGGGCGGTCCAACCGGAAGCTGCGACCCGTTTTTCGGCCAAATAACGGGATGCCCTTTCCGCAGGCGCGCTTAATAGCTCAATATTTCAAGTCACCTTTAGCTAACATTTACGCAGCTCAGCGGCCCCACCTGCGTGTTTTTTAGTAAACCTTGGCATACTCGGCGAACGGTATGAAGATGCCGGCCAGAGGGTATTGCAAACGGTCGCTCCCGTGGTATGTTTTTGCCCGAATCAAACCGGCGCGCATCGCCTGTAGCGTCGGTCAACAGAGAGGAAACTACCATGGCTCATCCCGTAATTGATGCCGACGAGTGCATCGCTTGTGGCGTTTGCGTCGACTCCTGCCCCGCTGGCGTTCTGGAGCTCCAGGACGTCGCTACCGTCGCTGACGAGGATTCCTGCGTCGCCTGTGGCGCTTGCCAGGACGCTTGCCCCGCCGGCGCGATCACCGAGATCGTCGAGGAGTAACAGCTCCCCCACCTGCACACTCAAAAGTACACCGTGCACAAAAAGGAGGCCTCCGCATCGCCGCGGAGGCCTCCTTTTTGTGCGGATAACCAATTAGGCACCGTCGCAGGTTGAGCTCACGTCAGCGAAAACGTCCCTAAGCGAGCAAGGTGACGTGAAAGAGGAGGGAAGCGTACTTTGGTACGCGACCGACGATTGAACGTCAGATTGCCGCTTAGGGGCGTTTGCAGCGTCGGCTACGATAGATCGTCCTCGTAGGGCATTAAATCGGCAAGGTAGCCCTTCTCCTTGAGCATGGCCTCGATCTCGTCGAGGGTCTGCTCGTCTTCCGCGGCGATGCGATGGAAGTGGTAGCCGCTGGTCACCGTCAGCAGCGGGAAGCTCTTGCCGCTGGCGATGCCCTCTAGGTAGCGCTCGACATCGCGGCGGTTGCGGATGTCCAGGTCGGCCGTGATCTTGCCGTACACACGATGGTTGACGATCACGTTGAGCACGGCGCCACCCGCGTCGACGATACTCGTAAGCTCGTCGCCCGCCTGCTCCACGCTGTGGCGCACCTTAACAAGACGCGTGGGCACGGCGGGGCTACTCGCAGCTTCCTGCAGCACGTAGCCGCGGTTGGTCGCCACGATATCGTGCCCATCGGCACGCAACAGGGCAATATCCTGAACCACGACCTGACGGCTCACGCCAACCTCGCGGGCAAGTGCGCTGCCCGAAACGGGCTCCTTGGCTCCTTCGAGCACGCCCATGATGGCACGGCGACGCTCGCGGGCGTTCATTATTTACCGTCCAGCAGACGCAGGTGCTTAAGCGAGAGGTCGAGGATCGGCGCGGAGTGCGTCAGGGCGCCCGAGCTAATGTAGTCGACGCCCAGATCAGCCAGGGCGCGGATATTGCTGGCATCCACATTGCCCGAACACTCGGTCTTGGCACGACCGGCGATAAGCTCAATCGCGGCGGCCATGTCGTCATGGGTCATGTTGTCGAACATGATAATGTCAGCACCGGCCTCCACGGCTTCGCGTACCATGTCCAGGTTCTCGCACTCAATCTCGACCGTCGTGGTAAACGACGCGTGGGCGCGCGCCATCTCGATCGCGCGCGTCACGCCACCGGCGGCATCGATGTGGTTGTCCTTGAGCATGACGGCTGTCGACAGGTTGTAGCGATGGTTGCTGCCGCCGCCGATCTCAACCGCCGCCTTCTCGAAAACGCGCATGCCCGGCGTGGTCTTGCGTGTGTCGACAAGCACGGTCTTGGTACCCTCGAGCGCCGCTGCCATTCTGTGCGTATAGGTAGCGATACCGCTCATGCGCTGCAGGTAGTTGAGCGCCACGCGCTCGCCCGAAAGCAGCACGCGCGCATCGCCGCGCACCTGGCCCACGTGGTCGCCGGCGTGCACCTCGTCACCGTCGGCAACATCAAACAGCACCGAGCTCTGCGAATCCAGCAGCTCAAAGGTGCGGGCGAACACATCCAAGCCCGCGATGATGCCATCGGCCTTGGCGATGAGCTCCACCGTGGCGGGGCGCGCCGTGGGGCACACGCTCGCCGTGCTCACGTCCTCAAACGTAATGTCCTCGCGTAGAGCCTGCAGAATCAGATCATCGACGACGAGCTTCATGGTAATGGGATTCATGGTCTACTCCTCCACGGCCTGCGTGCCGGCGGCACGGGCCAAATCATCGATTGCCAGGGAGTCGGCGCTCAGGGCGCGATGACGCCCGTCGAGCGCGGGCTCGCCCGCCTGCTCCACGGCAAGCGACTCGCCGGTGCGCATGCACCACGCGGCGCGACGACCCCAGACCAGCGCCTCGAGCAGGCTGTTTGATGCAAGGCGATTCTTGCCGTGAACGCCGTTGCAGGCCGTCTCACCGGCTGCGTAGAGCTCGGGCATCGAGGTGCGGCCGTCCTTGTCGACCCACACGCCGCCCATAAAGTAGTGCTGCGTAGGCGTAACGGGGATGGGCTCGTCCAAGATGTCGCGGCCGTCCTCCAAGCAGCGTGCGCGAATGTTGGCAAAGTGCCCGGTCACTACATCGCGCTCGACGGGGGCAAAGCTCAGCCACTCGTGCTCAGTACCGTCCTGCTTCATCTGCTCGCGAATAGCGGCAGCGACCACATCGCGCGGCTGAAGCTCGTCGGTAAAGCGCTCACCGGCGGCGTTGAGCAGAATCGCGCCCTCGCCGCGGCAGCTCTCGCTGATCAGGAAGGTGCGGCCTGGCTGCGGCGAGAACAGTCCCGTGGGGTGGATCTGCACGTAGTCCAGGTGCTCCATCTTAATGCCATGCTCCTGAGCGATGTAGCAGGCATCGCCCGTGAGCTGCGGATAGTTGGTCGAGTGGTCGTATACGCCGCCGATGCCGCCCGTCGCCCACAGCGTGTGGCGGGCATGGATCTTAAACGGCTCGCCGGCATGCGCGCCCTCGGCGGCATTTATCAGCTCGTCGGCGGGGCGGACCGAGTTGTCCTCGTCCACGGGAACGGCGACGACACCGGCACACACCGTGGCGCCGTCACGCTCGCCCGTCAGGATGTCGGTCATGGCCACGTGCTCCAAAATCTGCACGTTATCCAGTTTGCGAACGGCCTGAAGCAGCTTGGTCGTGATCTCCTTGCCCGTAATGTCGGCATGGAAGGCAATGCGGGGGCGGCTGTGCGCACCCTCGCGGGTAAAGTCGAGGCTGCCGTCGGCCTTGCGCTCAAAGTCCACGCCCATCGCCAGCAGGTCGTTGATGACCGAGCGGCTCGAGCGGATCATGATGTCGACGCTCTCGCGGCGGTTCTCGTAGTGGCCGGCGTGCATGGTGTCCTCAAAGAAGGCATCGTAGTCCGAGCCCTCGGGCAGCACGCAAATGCCGCCCTGCGCGAGCATCGAATCGCACTCGTCGACAGCGCCCTTGGAGAGCATGATCACGCGCGTGCTCGTCGGCAGATTGAGGGCCGCGTACAGGCCCGCCACGCCGCAACCGGCAATGACAACGTCGCACTCCATGTCGGGGTATTGTTTGGTTTCCACAGGAATCCTCTCCCTTGTTATGTGACATAAGGGACTGTCCCTCATGCCGCATTGTTCTAGCGCGCTGCGTACTCGAGCATGCGGTCGAGCGTGAGCTTGGCCTGGTCGGCGGCCTCGTCCGACACGCCAATCTGCACCTCGCCCTCGCCCGTCTCCAGGCAGCGCACGAGCTTTTCGAGCGTGATGAGATCCATGTTGACGCAGGTGGGCTGCACCGCGGGGAAGTAGAACTTCTTGCCGGTGCCCTGGCAGCGGCGCTCGAGCTCGTAGAGCACGCCACGGACCGTCACGATAATGAACTCGCTCGCGTCGGACTCCTCGGCGTACTTGATGATGCCGGCGGTGGAGCCGATGTAGTCGGCCTCGGCCAAGACGTCGGCCTTGCACTCAGGATGCGCCAGCACGAGCGCGTCGGGGTGGGTCTCCGTCGCGTCGACGATCTGCTCGACGGTGATGATGTGATGGCGCGGGCAGTAACCGTTGTTGAGAATGACGTGCTTTTGCGGCACCTGCTCGGCTACGAAGCGGCCGAGGTTTTGGTCGGGAATGAACAGGATATGCTGCTGCGGCAGCTCGGACACGATCTTGACGGCGTTGGAGCTGGTGACGCACACGTCACTCCAGCTCTTGATCTCGACCGTGGAGTTGACGTAGCAGACCACGGCCAGGTCGTCGCCGTACTCGGCGCGCGCCGCGTCGACCGTCTCGCGCTTGACCATGTGAGCCATGGGGCAGTCCGCGCCCGGCTCGGGCAGCAGCACGGTCTTGGTGGGGTTAAGCAGCTTGGCGCTCTCGCCCATAAACTCCACGCCGCACAGCACGATAGTCTGCTGCGGCAGGCTCTTGGCGAGCTTTGCCAGGTAGAAGCTGTCGCCGACGTAATCGGCAACAGCCTGGACCTCGGGTGCCACGTAATAGTGTGCCAGGATTACCGCGTCGTGTTGGGTTTTAAGTTGCTGAATGGCCTCGACGAGCTCTGCGGGCACCAATGCCGCGCGCTCCGTTGCCGTCGTTGCCGATGCCAGGCCGGCCGCAATGTCGCGTGCAAGCTCCGATGCATCCATGTTCGCGCTCTGTGCCATCAAGGCCCCTCTCTTTTGGCGAATCTTGGGGCTTTAGTATGACACCTAGGTTTACAGCTGACAAGACAGCTGTAAACCTAGGTGTAAAGTTGAAATAAAGATTCGACCATGCGGCAAGTCCATATTCGAACTGGCAAGCTGAGGATAGCCGAGCTCTCGATAGCGCAGGAGGCATCTTTCGCCACCGCAATTCCGCTCGGCGCGAGTTGCACGCCGTGGGGCGCAAACGGGACACGCCTCCGCGAGCGGTCCGCACCCAATGTGGCAAAATCGAACTACTAAGGGGGCTCAGAATGCTCAAGATTATTGCCTGCGACGATGACGTCGCTTTTCTAGATAGACTGCACCGGATGATCGACCGTTGGTCGATCGAGACGGGCACGGCGGTCAATGTTGCGCTCGTCACGCGCGGCGAGGACCTGCTGGCGCGCCATGCCGCGTCGCGCGCCGACATCATCTTGCTCGACATGATCATGCCGCTCGTCAACGGCATGGACACCGCACGCGAATTGCGCCAGGCCGACACCGCCGTGCGCCTGGTGTTCCTTACCTCGTCGCCCGAGTTTGCACTGGAGTCCTACGAGGTCCGCGCCTTCGACTATCTGCTCAAGCCCGTGACTTACGAACGCCTGGCGCAGTTACTCGACGAACTTTCGAGCATGCGCCCGGCGGCAACCGACGAGCTCGTGATCAAAACGTCCTTTGGCTACCACGCCCTGCGCCTGTCCGACATCGAATATGCCGAGGCGCGCAACAAGCACGTGGTCTTCCACCTGCGCGACGGACGCGATATCGAGGCACTCGAGTCGTTCCGCAGCGTCGAGGACCGTTTGGCGCAAAATGCCACCTTCTTTAAATGCCACCGTAGCTACCAGGTCAACTTGCGCAACATCGACCACTTCGATCGCACGGACATCGTCATGCGCTCCGGCGCGTGCATTCCGCTGTCGCGCAGCAGCAAGCAGGGGTTCCAAGACGCCTACTTTGCGGTGCGCTTCGAGGGCGGGAGGCGCTGATGATCTCCTCGGTCGAAATGGTCCTTTGGGCAATCCACCACGCCACAACGCTACTCTTTGGCGTCTTTGCTTCGGCGGCGCTATGCGGTATCGAAATCAATCGACGCCATGCACTCGAGTTGGTGGGGGTCGGAGCCGCAACCGGCGCTGCCTTTTCGATCGCCAATGTCGTTGGCGGAGAGCTTTTTGCCCGTCAGGTCTATCCGCTCGTCGTGCACCTGCCGCTTACCGTCTACCTGTGTGCGCGCTACCGTCTGAGCCCGCTGCTCGCGGCATTGGGCGTCACCAGCGCCTATCTGAGCTGTCAGTTCAGCAACTGGATGGGCATCGCCGCCTTTGCCGCAACCGATTCGCAGATCGCGTACTATCTGGCGCGCATCGCGACCACGCTCGGCGTCTTTGCCGTCCTGCTGCATTGGGCCGGCGACATTGGACCCCGCCTGGCGATTAAAAGCCCCACCGAGCTGAGCATCCTTTTAATCCTGCCGCTCGTCTATTACATCTTTGACTACGCCACCAACGTCTACACCACGCTGTTCCACTCGGGCTCGGTGGTGACAGTTGAGTTTTTGGCATTTGCGCTCTGTGCCTTCTATCTTATGTTTCTTGCCGTTTACCTGCGCGAATACGAAGAAAAGGAAACCGCCGAGCGAGAGCGTTGGATGCTCGAAACCCGCGACAGCGCCGCCATCAAAGAGCTCGAGGCTTGGCGTCAATCTGGGCGCGAGCTGTCGATTCTTCGCCACGATATGCGCCACTTCCTACGCGGCCTGGCCACTTTAATTGAGGAGGGCCACACCGACGAGGCGCTCAAACGCATCGATGAGCTCTGCGAAGCCGGCGACCGCACCGCCGTACGCCGCTTCTGCGCCAACGAGACCGTAAACATCGCGCTTTCGTCATTCAACTCAGATATCAATAGAAACGGCATTACCGCCAACCTGCGCGCCGCCGTACCCGAAACCGTCCACGTAGGTGACGCCGACCTGTTTAGCGTGCTCTCAAATGCCTTGGAAAACGCTATCACCGCCGCAAGCGCCGCACCCCAAGGAAAGCGATTCGTCGACCTTGACCTGCGACTTGAGGACGGCCAGCTGTTGCTGTTAGTTTCCAACACGTTTGACCGCGCGCCGCGCATGGTCGACGGCATGCCCGTGACCCGGCATGCGGGCCACGGCTTTGGAACCAAGAGCATCAAACTTGCCGTGGAGCGCATGAACGGCAACTGCCAGTTCCGCATTAACGGCGATCGGTTTGAGCTGCGCGCTGTGATGTAGAAGTACGGCGCCGATCTCGCGGCGCGCCTCGCCCGCCAGGCAATCGCTCGCCGGTGCCGATCCGCTACAGTGGAGCGACCGCCGGGGTCAGCTGCTTGATGTAGGCCCACATACGCTGCTTGGCCGCTTTGTCGGTCAGCGCCTCCTCAAAGCCATCGAGCGCGAGCACGCGGCGGCCCTGCACATGGGCGACCAGGCCGGGCTTGAGCATGGCGGTGTCGAAGTCATCAATCGCCACGAGCATATCGGCGTAGGTTTCGCGCATGACATCGGCCGCGCTGTTATCGAGCAGCAGCACCGCCTCGGGATCCAGAGCCTCAAGCGCCTCGCGGAACAGCTCGCACGGCAGAGTCTCGCCCACCGCGACCGCTCCGTCACCTGTGCCGGCGACGCTTGCCAGCACGCAAAAATCCTCGGGCGCGTAGCCGATGGCCCCAAGCGCCTTGCGCAGCGCAGCACCGTCCGGACCGGCAGCCAGCTCGCCGCCCGAACGCTCGGCCTCGTCCAAATCGCCTTTGACCAGCACGATCGGCGAGCACGCGTTACCCACGATGCGCACGCCACGGACCGCAAGCGATGTGAGCTCCTGCTCGGCCGCCTGGGCGATGGCTTCTTTTTTCTGGCTTTGTGACGTGGACATGCGCTCTCCAATCGTTTGCGTGCCCACCATTATATAAAAGAGCTGCCCGCGAGTGGTTGCTTTGCGGGCGGCTGGGTATAAGCACGGTCGTACTGAGTTTTACGCGGCCGAGCCGCGTCGTATTATGGAGGTCACCATGGCTGACATTAAGCAGATTACCCCCGAGAACTTCGATTCCATCGTTAACGACAGCCTGCCCGTGCTGGTCGATTTTTGGGCGCCCTGGTGCGGGCCCTGCCGATCGCTCTCGCCCATCGTGGACGAGGTAGCCGATGAGCTGGCGGGCAAGCTTGCCGTTGCCAAATGCAACGTCGACGACAACCAGGACCTGGCCATGAAGTATGGCGTCATGAGCATCCCCACGCTGATTGTGTTTAAGAACGGCGAGGAGATTGACCGCTCGGTTGGCGCTCTGCCCAAGGCGAGGCTGCAGGCGCTGCTGGAGAAGCATCTGTAATACGCTTGTTACTTGCCCGCCGTCCATGAGCGGTTTTGCACCGCTCGCCGGACTGCCGGGTGCGGCGCGTGCGACCACGGATAGTATGGTAGTTACAAACAGCCCCCAGTGAACGGGTGCGAGTCGCACAGACTCGCACCCGTTTTCTTATGCAGCGGCGCGCAGAGCGGGCGTAGTAAAATCTGAACCACTGGATTACCGTCCACACAAGGAGATTTCCCATGCATGATGTTGGAATGAACATGAGCCAGCTTGCCATGAGCGTCAAGCAGGTCGACGACACCATCGAGCTCGCTCACGAGTGGAGCCATCAGTTGCTGCATGCGACCGAGAATTTTGACATGGAGCGCATCGGCGCCAAGCTCGAGGCAGCCATGGCCGCGCTGCACGAGGCCCACGACGCACTCGAGGGCTACGAAGAGGCCATCGAGGCCGACCACAACTCCGTCGGCTCCGTGAAGCTGGTGTAACGTGGCGGAACACGAGCACGGCTGCGGGTACGAGCACGAGCATCCGCACGGGGCGGACGGTGACGCAGGCTGCCACTGTAGTGGCTCCGGCTCCGAGCTGGTCCGCTTTTCGGTTACCGCACCGGACGACCTGCTGCGCCGTTTTGACGAACAGATCGCGCGCCGCGGCGACATGGCCAACCGCTCCGAGGCCGTGCGCGACCTGATTCGCGCCTCGATCGCCAAGGAGCAGATGCGCACGCCCGATGAGCATGTTATCGGGTCGCTCACCATGATCTACGACCACCATACCGGCGACCTGACGCGCCGTCTGGACGAAGTGCAGCACGACTACACCGACGAGATCGTATCGACCATGCACGTGCATCTGGATCACCACAACTGCTTAGAGATTCTGGCGCTCAAGGGTCGCGGCGAGCGCGTCTACGAACTAGCCGACCGCCTGCTGGGCCTGCGCGGCGTTAAGCACGGTGAGCTCACGTGCGCCGCCACCAAGCAGAGCCTGGGGCTGTAGCGCACCTGTCCCTATTGGTCGGTTTTGATGAGGGGTGTCGCATGCGACATGTGCATATTCATGTGACGGGCATTGTGCAGGGCGTTGGCATGCGGCCGTTTGTGTATCGCGAGGCCATGGCGCATGGCATTTGCGGATGGGTGCTCAACGCGGGCGACGGCGTGCATATCGAGGCGCACGCTCCGGCCGATGCGCTCGATGCTTTTGTTGCCGCGCTTTCTGCGCATGCGCCTGCGGCAGCCCGCGTAGAATATGTCGAGGTTGTGGACCTGGCAGCCCACGGTTGGGATACCGCCAATGAACAGGGTTTTCGCATCGTAGCATCGCAGGACCAGACCGCGCACACGACGCTCGTCTCACCCGATATCGCCACCTGCGATGATTGTCTGCGCGAGTTGTTCGACCCCGCCGATCGGCGCTATCACTACCCTTTTATCAACTGTACCAACTGCGGACCGCGCTTTACCATCATCCGGTCGCTGCCTTATGACCGAGCGGCCACGTCGATGAATTGTTTTCCCATGTGTCCTGAGTGTGCCGCGGAGTATGCCGACCCACTCGACCGGCGTTTTCACGCGCAGCCCGATGCCTGCTTTGATTGCGGGCCGCATATCACGTGGCGCGAAGCGAGCGTGGGCGGTGAGCCGGGCGAAGCCGCCGCGTTGCCGGCCGTCGGCACCACGCGCGAGACCAGCGACGCCATTATCGACCGCTGTGTTGAGCTGCTGGCCGGTGGCGGTATCGTCGCCATCAAGGGTCTGGGCGGATTTCACTTGGCATGCGACGCCTCCAACGAGCAGGCGGTAGCCGAGCTTCGCCGCCGCAAACGCCGCAGCAACAAGCCGCTTGCCGTTATGGTGCGCGACCTTGCCGACGTTGAACGCCTGTGCCATGTCAGCGACGTTGAGCGCGGCTTGCTGACCGGCAGCATTCGCCCCATTGTGCTGCTGCGCCGACGTGCCGTTTGCGAGAGTGGAGATTCCCCCGACGCCCTCGCGCTCGCGCCGTCCGTCGCGCACGACCTTCCCGAGCTCGGTGTTATGCTCCCCTACACCCCGCTTCAGCATCTTCTGCTTGCAGCTGCCGCGTCGCACGGTATGCACGCGCTCGTCATGACCAGCGGAAACCTGAGCGAGGAACCTATCGAGACCGACGATGCCCTTGCATGGGAACATCTTGTTGCCGCCGGCATCGCCGACGCGCTACTTGGCAACGACCGTGCGATTCTCTCACGCTACGACGACTCCGTGGTACGTGTGGTCGACGGCACCGTCATGCCTGTGCGTCGCGCACGCGGATATGCGCCGCAACCGTTGTCGCTGCCGGCGCTCGACGGCACTGCACCCTGCGTGCTCGCCTGCGGGCCGCAGCAAAAAGCCACGATCGCGCTCACGCGCGAGGACGCCGACGGCCATGTGGCCTGTTTTGTGTCGCAGCATATCGGCGATGTCGAAAACGGCGCGACCTTCGATGCCTGGAGCGCCGCCCGCGCACGTCTAGAAAACCTCTTTGACCTGACGCCTGCCGCCCTGGCATGCGACATGCATCCCAACTATCTATCGAGCCAGTGGGCGCGTGAGCGGGCACGGGAGCACAGTCTGCCGCTAATCGAAATCCAGCATCATCATGCGCACATCGCGAGCGTAATGGCAGAGGCGATTGTCGCTGGCCGGATTGCGCCTGATGCACGCGTCCTCGGTATTGCCTTCGATGGTACGGGTGCCGGCACCGACGGCACCATATGGGGCGGTGAGTTTCTTATCGCCGGCCTTGCCGATTTTGAACGCGCCGCGCACCTGCGCACCTGGGCGCTGCCAGGCGGAGCCACATCCGTGCGCGATGCCCGGCGCAATGCCTTTGCCCTGCTGAGCGAGCTCGGCCTGCTCGAGCATCCGGGTGCCGCGGGGCTATTGGGCACCCTCGACGAGCAAACACGCAGCGTGACAGCCACCATGATCGAGCGCGGCATCAACAGCCCGCGTACCAGCAGCATGGGGCGTCTCTTTGATGCCGCGGCAGCGATTCTGGGCATCTGCGACAAGGCAACCTACGAAGGCGAACCCGCCATAGAACTCGAAGCCGCCGCCTGGCGCGCGCTCGACGGTAAGACCGTTCGTCTCGACGGCAATCATACGGGCGTATTCACGTCTGCCGACGACTCCCCCATCTTGGACCCCCAACCGCTCATCGAAGCTCTTCTGAATGGAATCGAGGCAGGCGCGCCGGCCGACAGGCTCGCGCTCGACTTCCATATCGCCATCGTGCGCTCTTCGGCACGAATCGCACGCGAAATCTGCGCGCGCGAAGGCCTCGATACCGTCGCGCTCTCGGGCGGTGTGTTCATGAACCGGCTTTTGCTTCAGCTCCTTACCCACGAACTCAAAGACGCCGGTCTTGCCGTCTTGGTCCCCCACGCTGTACCCGCCAACGACGGCTGCATCGCCTACGGTCAGGCCGCCATCGCTCGCGCTCGCCTCGCGCAGACGGCGTTGCGATAGGCTGTTTTGCCAGCCTGCGCGCCGCCGTCTCACAGGTGTAACGCGTTTGCTCGTGACTCCCGCGAGCGCTACCATCAACTGATGGGTAATTAGGCGCCTATCCAGCGCAAAACGTATAAAAGGGGAACATTATGTGCCTTGCCGTTCCCGGTAAAGTGGTCAAACGCGACGACGACCTTAAGGCGACCGTCGACATGATGGGCATCGAGCGCCCCGTTTCGCTGCGCCTCGTGCCGACGGCACAGGTAGGCGACTATATTCTCGTGCACGCCGGCTTTGGCATTCAGATTGTCGACGAGCAGGAAGCCCAAGAGACACTCGAGCTCGTCAATACCATGACCGAGCTGGCCAAAGAGGACCAACTCGCCACCAACCCAGCCGAGGCATACTAGTGGCGGCGGCGCAGCCGGTTCGCTCCGGTATCGACTTTTCGGCATTTCGCGACCCCAAGCTGGCCCGCGAGCTCATCGATCGTATTCATGAGCTTGTCGGCAACCGCAGCATCAACCTTATGGAAGTCTGCGGTACGCATACCGTGAGCATTGGCCGCTATGGCTTTCGCTCCATTATGCCGACGGGGCTCAAACTGCTAAGCGGCCCGGGGTGCCCCGTTTGCGTCACCGCCAACCGCGACATCGATCACGCAATCGCGCTTTCCAACATGGACGGCGCCATCATCACCACCTTTGGCGACATGATGCGCGTGCCCGGATCGTCCACCTCGCTTGCCGCGCAAAAGGCGGCGGGGCGCGACATCCGCATCGTCTACTCTCCGCTCGACGCACTCGACATTGCCGAGCAAAATCCCGAACGCCCGGTCATCTTTATGGGCGTCGGCTTTGAGACCACAACGCCCACCATTGCCGCCGCTATCCTGGAGGCCGACGCGCGCGGGCTCCAGAACTTCTCGGTCTACTGTGCTCACAAGACCACGCCGCCGGCTCTGCGTGCGATCTCCAACGACCCCGAGACCGCCATCGACGGCTTTATCCTGCCTGGTCACGTCGCTACCATCACAGGCCTGGCACCCTTTGGGTTTTTGGTCGATGAGTTCGAGACCCCCGGCGTAGTCACCGGGTTTGAGCCGGTCGATATCTTGCAGGGCATCTGCATGCTGGTCCAGATGATTGTCGAGCACAGGCCCGCAATCGACAACGCCTACCGCCGTGGCGTCAATGCAGACGGCAATCCCGTAGCGCGCCAGCTGGTCGAGCAGGTGTTTGAGCCATGCGACACCACGTGGCGCGGGCTGGGGCCGATTGCGGCTTCGGGTCTTTCCATCCGACCCGAATTCGCGCGCTTTGATGCCGGCGCCCGCTTTGACGTGCCCGTTGAGGCGACGGTCGAGCCACGCGGGTGCCGCTGCGGCGACGTGCTTCGCGGAGCCATCACACCGAGCGACTGCCCGCTGTTCGGCCACGCATGTACGCCCGAACACCCCGTCGGCCCCTGCATGGTGAGCTCCGAAGGCAGCTGCGCGGCGTACTTTAGATACCGCGACTAGCCCGGACGCCCCCGCGTACCGGCACCACCCACGATTGGAGTTTTCGATATGTCCCGTACTGCCACCGATAGCACTGTCCTGCTGGGCCACGGCTCCGGCGGCCAGATGATGAAGCGCATTATCGATGAGGTCTTTCTGGATGCCTTTGGGTCGCCCGAGCTGCTTGCGGGCAACGATGCCGGTGTCGCCGCACTGCCCGCAAGCGGGCGAATCGCCATGTCGACCGACAGCTTTGTGGTAACGCCGCAGTTCTTCCCCGGCGGCAATATCGGCCGACTCGCCGTATGCGGAACCGTCAACGACGTCGCGACCTCGGGCGCTAACGTGCGCTACCTCTCATGCGGCTTTATCCTCGAAGAGGGCTATCCCATGGACAAGCTGCGCCAGATTGTGCAGACCATGGCCGAAACGGCGCGCGAGGCGGGCGTGTCCATAATCACCGGCGACACCAAGGTGGTCGAGCGTGGCGGTGCCGACGGCGTCTACATCAATACCGCCGGCGTGGGCGAAGTGCCCGCGGGCGTAACGCTCAGCGGTGCGAACTGTCGGCCCGGCGACGCCATCCTGGTATCGGGTACGCTAGGCGACCACGGCATCGCCATCATGAGCCAGCGCGAGGGCTTGGCGTTTTCGAGCGACATCGAAAGCGATGCTGCGCCGCTCAATCATCTGATTGCCGACGTGCTCGCCGCCGCCCCCGACACCCGCTGCTTCCGCGACCCCACGCGCGGCGGCCTGGCATCCACGCTCAACGAGTTTGCCCAGGCCAGCGGCGTTGCCATGGAGATCGACGAGGATGCCGTGCCCGTGCGCCCCGACGTGCAGGCGGCATGTGAGATGCTCGGTTACGATGTGCTGCAGGTGGCAAACGAGGGCAAGATGGTTGCCGTGGTGCCGGCCGAGCAAGCCGATGCCGCGCTGGCAGCCATGCGCGCCGCCCGCTACGGCGAGAACGCCGCCATCATCGGTCGCGTGCTGCCACTTGCCGAGGGCGCCCGTCCCGCCGTGCGCGTACGCACCGGCTGGGGCTCGACCCGTATCCTCGACATGCTTGTGGGAGAACAACTGCCGAGGATTTGCTAACGACAAAGGCTCAGGGCTATTAAAGATATTCAGATTCCAAACATGCCCGGCACGCATGCCCAGTATCATGGGGTGCGTTTTACAACTCAAGCGGCAGGAGCACCCATGGCAGCAGCTTTTTCCCATGTGATCTTTGATCTGGATGGCACCATCCTCAACACGCTCGAGGACCTGGCGGCCGCCAGCAACCATACCTGCGAGATGCACGGCTGGCCCACGTTTGCCGTAGACGAGTACCGCTACAAGGTGGGAAACGGCATGCTCAAGCTGGTCGAGCGCTTTATGCCCGCCGAGTACGCGGGCGACGGCCGTATGTTTGAGCAGACGCTTGCCGAGTTTAGGGCCTATTACGGCGAGCACAAGGAGGACCACACCTCACCCTACGCCGGCACGATTGAGATGCTCGACCGTCTGCGCACAGCGGGCGTTCAGCTTGCCGTGCTCACCAACAAGGATCATATTTCGGCAGCCCCGCTTATCGAGAAATACTTTGGCCCCGATCGCTTTGCGCTGGTACAGGGCCGTGTGGGCGCATTTCCGCCCAAGCCCGAGGCACCCGTCACGTTGCATGTGATGAAAGAGCTGGGCGCCGATCCGGCAACCACGCTCTATGTGGGCGATTCGAATGTCGATGTTCTGACCGGCCACAACGCCGGCCTTAAGAGCGCGGGCGTCAGCTGGGGCTTCCGCGGCCGCGCAGAGCTGGAAGCCGCCGGCGCCGACTACGTGGTAGATACGCAGGACGAACTCGCCGAGCTAATCTTGGGCGAGTAGCGAGCGACACCGCTTAACGCAGCTGCGACAATTCTTCCACGCGGAAAGTGCATCCCGTTTTGGAGCTCCGAAATGGGATGCACTTTCCGTTTGAGGCGCGTCGGGGAAACCGTATCCCGTTTCAGAGCAATATTCCGGGTCGCGGTTTCCGCAACCCGCCCCATCCGGAAACCGCGACCCGGAATTCGGCCAAAAAACCGGGTCGCATTTTCCCGAGCATTTGATACGGCGTTGATACAAGGAGTGTCCCCAACTGCCGGCAGAAAAGGAACGTCCCCAAGTGCCGCCTCAATGACTACCATGGCAACGCCGCAGGTAGAGGACGGGCAGCGAGCGGGCACCAGTGCGAACAAATTGGCATGAAAAGAGGACGGTATAGACCTTCTGGTCATGCCGTCCTCTTTGAATGACAAGTTGTCGCTCTGGTGCCCGCGCAGCGTCGGGCAGTTACGGCGTTTGGTAAAACGCCGTAACGAACTACCGCGTAACTCCCCTAGCTCATCATCGCATTCATCATCTCGGTGGTTGCGGAATCGTCAGCAGACCACTCGCCATCGTCATTGGCGGTGTACTTGAAGGTAACCTTGGTGTCCTTGGTCTTAGCGGCCTTGGTCACGTCGACCATGACCTGGCCGGCCATCTTGTACAGGTCGTCCTCGGAAGGCATCGTATCGAGCGCCGCGATCTTCTCCTGATACTGGGTGGCGAAATCTTCAACGATCTTGTTCATGGACTTGCAGGTAATGGTGACATCGGCAGTCGCGGTGCCCTTGTCCTCGTCGACCGTCACATCGCCGATCTTGTAGTCAAAACCCTCGAGATAGCTCTTGGCGTACTCCTTGGGATCGATGCCCAGCTGCTCGAACTCGTCGCCCGAGGCCTCTTCCAGGCCGGCGAGGAAGTCGTCGCCGCCGTTCTTGACCTCGTCAAACTGCGTCGTAAGATCCTCGGTGATGAGCTCCTCAACCGAAGGACCTCCGCAGCCGGAAAGCACAACCACGCACGCGACCAGAACAGCCATCAGGGGCGCAAGCAGCAGCTTCTTCTTCATGACATTCCTCCCAACAAGCGGCACCGCGCTTCCCGACGCGGTGCGCGTCGTAACAATAAGGCCATACTAGCCGATAACGAACACCCCCGGCAAAGCAAAGGCGCAGTCGGCTCGATTTAACGTCCGAACGGTTTACCGGTCCGCCCAACGCGCAATAAAACGTTCCGCCGCATTGCAATAAAAAAGGGCGGCCGGATAACCCGACCACCCCAAAACACCCTTATGTTGCCGCAGACTACTTGCGGACGACCTTGACGATGGCATCGCCAGCGGAGACAGCGGAGTCAGCCTCGACGGCGAGCTCGACGTCGGCGAACTCGGCGGTGTTGGACACAGCCACGACGACGCAGTCCTTGTAGCCGGCAGCGGCGATCTTGGCGCGGTCGATCTTGAGCATGGGCTGGCCAGCCTTAACGACATCGTCGGCCTTGACGAAGCCCTCGAAGCCGTCGCCGTTCATGTTGACGGTATCGACGCCAACGTGCACCAGAACCTCGATGCCGCTATCGGACTGCAGGCCCACGGCGTGACCCATGGTGACGGTCACCTTGCCGTCGCAGGGAGCGTAGACCAGATCGTCCTCGGGCCACACGGCGCAGCCCTTGCCCAGGACCTCGCCGCCAAAGACGGGATCGGGCACATCGGCCATCTTGATGACCTTGCCCTTGACGGGCGAGCACAGCACGTCGGCGCCGGCAGAAGCAGAGATGGAGGACGGAGCAGCGGCAGTCGCGGGCTCAGCCTTCTTCTTGAACATGTCAAACAGACCCATACGTTTTCTCCTCTTGATTAAGCGCAACGTTGTGCGCATGCCTATGGTGATTATAGTGCCAAATGGTTCAAATGCTAAGGTGGGGACTCGAATCGCGAGCCCATCCCAACGCTTTTCCCCGGTGGCACTCATATTGTCGATTAATCCAGGCCCTCGGCACCGTTGGACTTGATGATCTTCTGGTAGGCGTAGAAGCTGTCCTTGCGGCGGCGCTCGTAGGTACCGGTGCCGTCGTCGTACTTATCGACGTGGATGAAGCCATAGCGCTTGCGCATCTCGCCGGTGCCGGCGGACACCAGGTCGATGGGACCCCACCAGGTGTAGGCGATCAGGTCGACGCCGTCGGCAATGGCCTCGCCCATGGCCTTGATGTGGCTCTGCAAGTAGGCGATGCGGTACGGATCGTGGATGGAACCGTCCTCCTCGACCTCATCGTAGGCGCCCATGCCGTTCTCGACCACCATCAGCGGAATCTCGTAGCGGGCGTAAATCTCGTTGAGGGCGATGCGCAGGCCCAGCGGATCGATCTGCCAGCCCCAATCGGTGGACTCCAGATAGGGGTTCTTGCCGCCAAAGGTCATGTTGCCCTCGGTCATCTCGTGATCCCTGTGGGTGCCCACGGTGCCGGACATGTAGTAGCTAAAGGTGTAGAAATCGACCTTGCCGTCGGCGATATCCTGCAGGTCACCGTCCTCCATCACAAGCTCGACATCGTTCTCGGCCCAGAAGCGCTTGGCATAGAACGGATACTTGCCGCGCACCTGCACGTCGGAGCAGTACCAGTTCATGGTATTCATCTCCTGCTGCGTGGCGAACACGTCGGCCGGATCGCACGTGGCGGCATAGGAGAGGATGAAGCAGTCCATGTTGCCCATCTTAAACTGCGGATAGTGCTCGTGGGCATAGCGCACGACGCGGCCGCTGGCGACAAACTGGTGATGCAGGGCCTGCATACGGGCCTGCGGCGTGGTGTGGACCGCCGAAGCCGGGCCCTCAAAGCCCTGGATCATGCTGGTCCCAAAGAGGTTGCCCATGTCCTGGGTGCCGCAGTTGATCTCGTTGAAGGTGAGCCAGAACTTGACCTTGTCCTGATAGCGGTCGAAGACGGTCTGGCAGTACTTCTCAAAGAAGCCGATGAGCTCGCGGCTCGCCCAGCCGTTGTATTTCTCGACCAGGTGATAGGGCATCTCGTAGTGCGACAGGGTCACGAGCGGCTCGATATTGTGAGCGCGCAGGCAGTCGAAGACGCGGTCGTAAAAGGCGAGGCCGGCCTCGTTGGGCTCGGCGTCGTCGCCGTTGGGGAAGATGCGGCTCCAAGAGATGGACATGCGGAACATGTTGAAGCCCATCTCGGCGAACAGCGCGATGTCCTCCTCGTAGTGATGGTAGAAATCGATGCCGTCATGGTTGGGGTAGAAGCGGTTAGGGTCGATGTCGATCGTAATCTGGCGCGGCTCCTTGTAGCTGCCACCCAAGAAGTGGTCGTCGACCGACGGACCGCGGCCGTCAACGTTCCAAGCGCCCTCAAACTGATTGGCGGCCGTGGCGCCGCCCCAATAGAAACCCTCGGGGAACTTGATGTTTGCCATGAGCATCTCCTTTGCATTGCGGGTCGATAGGCCGAGTATCGCCCACGCACGCGACAGGCAGGGGCAGGGGTGCCAAACCCGACACTTCTTTTCGCAGACGCGCGCTGCAACAGCGCTGCAGCTGAAACTTTTTGACACCGAAGGAGCGAAGACGATCCGCCCCGCGCTTACCGGCGGTATGCCGCGGGGGTGCAGCCATACTTGTCGTGAAACTTACGGTAGAAGAAGCTCATGTTTTCATAGCCCACCGCATGCGCAGCCGCCCCGGCCGTGGCGCCGCCGCGCAGAAGCTCGGCCGCACGTACCAGGCGTCGCTCCTGCACAAGCTGCCTAAAGGTCTTGCCCACATGCCGCTTGAGGAGCGCCGTCGCATAATTAGGGCTCAAGCCAAACTCCGCCGCCATCCCCTCGAGGGAGCATGCAGCGAATTCGCGATCGATATAGCCAAGCATTCCCGTCACCAGGGCAGTGGGCCCCGCTGCGCCGTCCGCCGCGCCGCGCACCAGCTCGCGCTCGTAGCAATCCATGAGCTCGGCCAAAAACAGCTGAAACAGACGCAAGACGATCTCGGGACCGTTGGGGCTCGGGTCGTACAGCTCGCAGAGCATCTCCTGCATGTAGCGCCGAATCCGACGGCTCTCGCCGCAATGAAAACGGACATGGCCCCGATGGTCCGTCTCGCTGTTGAGCGCGTTGAACAAAAACCGCGAGACCGCGCTCTCGCGCGAGAGGCTCGACTCGAGACTCCGGCGCAAAAAAGAGCGTGAAACGGTCATGCTCAGCATGATGTCGTCCTCACCAAGCGCCGCCACGGCATGCGGGCAGAGGGCGTCGAGCAAAAGCACCTCGTTGCGGCCCAGCTCGAGCCTCTCCCCCGCCACCGTCTGCGGGCAGCGTCCGCGATACACATAGCTCAGCTCCACGTAATCATGCACGTGCTCGGGAACTGCATTAAAGCGCGAGTTTTTCCTTATCGTCAGGCCACGCGGCATGCCGGGCTGGGCATAGGCAAACCCTGGCTGGCCAATCTTGCGCACTGGGCATCCGTCGATTTCGACATGCTCGGTCATAATCGACCAATCAAATGCCATGCCGTCTTTATAAGCGATCTCACTGGCGCTCAGTTCGTTGAGCCTACGCTCGAGCTCGTCGATCTCCATGGCTTGCCAATCGTTGATTTGGTCATAGTTCGTCGTGATTCAGATATTAGCAGAACGCGCCGACGCGTCCATAATCTGTGCTATGCAGCAGATCGATCGAGCCAAGGAGGATCCATGACCGCGTACTATCAGCAGGTGCTCGAGGGCACATACGACAACCACGTGCTTCCGTTTTTGTGGATGAAGGGCGAGAGCCATAAGACCATTGCCGAGTATCTGGAAAAGATCGCCGGCGCCGACATCCACGAGGTCTGTCTCGAAAGCCGCCCACACCCCGATTTTTGCGGCGAGGGCTGGTGGCGCGACTTGCGCTTTGTCATTGACGAGTGCAGGCAGCTGGGCCTTAAGCTCTGGATCTTGGACGACGCGCACTTCCCCACGGGCTTTGCCAACGGCGCCGTCAAGGAGGCCGTGCCCGAGCTCCGCAAGATCGTGCTCACGCACCGCACGTTCGACATCGTGGGCCCCACGTCCGCCGCGAGCATCGCGCTCGCCAACATGCTCGACAAAACGGAGCGCTTCTACGGCGTGACATTTATGCAGGACGGCAGCCCCGTCGACGTCGCTTACCGAGTAATCGACGATGCAGACGGCAACCCCAGCCGCCTGGTCTTCGATGCACCTGCGGGCCTCACGCAGGCATGCGTGATGTTCACGAGCGGCAAGACCTCCTACAACGAGGACTACATCAATATGGTCGACCGCGCCTCGGTGGCGCAGCTCATCGATGCTGTCTACGAGCCGCATTTTGAGCATCTGGGCGATGAGTTTGGCAAGACCATCTTGGGCTTTTTCTCCGATGAGCCCGGATTTGCCAACGAGAAGGGCACCACGGGCCCCGATGGCATCTCGGACACGCTCATCGGCAAGGCCACCGCGCCCCTACCCTGGTCGGCCGAGCTTGAGCGTCGCCTGCGCGCGGCACTGGGCGAGCGCTACCTGGCCGAGCTCCCGCACCTGTGGGACCGCGAGCCGGCCGGCGCGCACGTACGCCACGTCTATATGGACATCGCGAGCACCCTCTATAAGGAGTGCTTCTGCGACCAGCTCGGAGACTGGTGCCGCGCGCGCGGCGTGCAGTACATCGGCCACGTTATCGAGGACAAGGACTGCCACGCGCGCCTGGGCGTGGGCGCCGGGCACTACTTCCGCGCCGTGGGCGGTCAGGACATGGCGGGCGTCGACATCGTGATCAACCAGCTGGTACCCGGCATGGACCGCGGCCTTCACAGCTACGGACGCGGCGTGTGGGACCTCGAGTTCTATAACTACGTGCTGCCCAAGCTGGGCTCCTCGGCAGCACACCTCGACCCCAAAAAGCAGGGGCGCTGCATGGCCGAGGTCTTTGGCGCATTTGGATGGCACGAAGGCCTACGCGAGATGAAGTGGATCGCCGATCATTTTTTGGTGCGCGGCGTCAATTGGTTTGTGCCGCATGCCTTTAGCATGGCCGCCTTCCCCGACTGGGACTGCCCGCCGCATTTCTATGCGCATGGCCAAAACCCCCAGTTTGCACACTTTGGGCAGCTCATGAGCTACATGAACCGTACGGCGAGCCTGCTGAGCGGCGGGCGCGCAACGACCCCGGTGGCGCTTCTCTACCATGCGGACGCCGAGTGGACAGGCGAGGCGAACTTTATGCAGCATGCCGCCTCCGAGCTTATGCGCGCGCAGGTCGACTTTGACATCGTGCCGGCAGAGGCATTTGAGGACGCAGGGCGCTATGCCGTTGAAATTGCCGCAGACGGTAGCGACTTTGGCGTGAACGGCCAGGCATACCGCTGCCTGGTGATGCCCGGAGCCGAGTTTGTCGGCGGAGCCGTGCTCGACTTTGCCGCGCGCGCCGCAGCCGCAGGTGTTGCCGTGTACGCGCTGGATGAGTTGCCGAGCAAGCGCTACGACGGTGATATTGCAGCCCGTGAGGGCTTTGCCTCCGTGGATGCAGCCGCGGTCGCCGGCATCAAGCTCCTGGCAACCGCCGAGCTCGCAGGCACGCTTGCCGACGCCGGTATGCAGACCGTGGTTTGTGCCGAGTCCCAGCCCTGGCTGCGCGCACTGCGCTACGAGCGGGCGGGCGAGACCTATCTGATGCTCGTCAACGAGCATCCCAAGCAGGGTATCTCCACTCAGATTGCGCTTGCCGACGGCATACCCGTTGCAGGCGCGCGCCTCGACCTGCTCAACGGCACCGATCCCGCCGCCTTTGACGGCACGCTCGAGCTGGCTCCCTACGAGAGCTGCATCGTGGTCCTTGGGGCTACAGGTTCCGCCGGCGCGGCAACTGCTGGAGACGAAGCCACATGCGTCGACGGGCCCTGGGCGGTTGCCTTCTCTGCCCCTGGTACCGATGCCTTTGGCGAGTCTGTTGAGCTTGCAGACCTGCACGACCTTTCCTCGGCCGAGTTCCCCGGCAAGGCCGGCACATTCCGCTACCGGGCCTCCTTTGTCCTGGGCGAAGCGGCCACCCGCACCGTCATCGACCTTGGCGAGGTCTTTGAGACCGCAACCGTCACCCTCGACGGCAAATCCCTCGGCACCCGCATCTGTCCGCCTTACCGCTTTGAGGCCGCCGCACTTTTAGCCGGTGAGCACGCGCTCACGATTGACATCATCAACACCCTCGACCACGCCGTCCCCGACGTGTTCGGCATGACCGAGCCCTCCGAGCCCAGCGGCCTACTCGGTCCCGTCCGCGTGCTCGGGTAGCGACCCCGCGCAACAGCCCCTTACGAGACGCCCGGCTTAGCCGGGCGTTTTATTTACCGTTATGATTGATACATCGCGATACGAATGCATGGGAGCCATATGGATATCAAGCGCAAAATCACCCAGGGCAAGGGGCTCACCCCCACCGAGCAGCAGCTCGGGCAGACGGTTCTCGCCATGGGTGAGAACGTTCGCGGGCTCTCCATCAAGGAATTTGCGCACCAGACCAATGTCTCCGTCGCGAGCATCCACCGCTTTTGCAAAAAGCTCGGCCTTGAGGGCTTTAAGGAGCTCAAGGTCGAGCTGGTACGCGCAGCCTTGCGCGCAGACTCCGCCGCCGAGGTGGATATCAACTTTCCCTTCGATGCAACCTCCACCCCTGCGCAGGTGATGGAGCGCATGGAGGGGCTCTACCAGACCACGCTGGCCGAAACGCAGGAGCTGCTCGACTCTGCACAGCTCGACCACGCCGCCAAGCTCATCATGCGCGCCGGCACCGTGGACATCTACACGGGCTCGCATAACCTGTATCCAGCGGGAATGTTCCGCGATCGCCTGCTCTCGTCCGGCAAAAGCGCGACGTGCCACGACAGTGTCGAGGCGCAGGTGCGTACGGCGCTCGCCTCGGGCCCCGACCATGTGGCAATCGTTATCTCCTACAGCGGCCTTGCCCCCAACCTCAGGGAGATCTTGCCAATCCTCAGCAGTCGACATGTCCCGGTCATCGTCATCGGCACGCCGTACTGTGCCCGCATTCACCCCGGCTTTGCCGCCTATCTCACGGTAAGCGACCACGAGAGCATGACGCACCGCATCACGCAGTTCGCCAGCCATATCGCCGTGCAATACGTACTCGATTCGCTCTATAGCAGCTACTTTGCCAAAGATTACGCCCGCTGCTCCGAGTTCCTAGAGCGCTCGTTCCCCTACACCCGCCTGCCCGGACTCAAGTAGCGACGAGCGTGGATTTTTGGACACTCAGATAACGAGCGTGGATAATCTCCCACTTTGAGCCCGCACACAGGCCAAAACCGGGAGATTATCCACGCTCATTTTGGGTCCCCTGGGAACGCATGAGGAGGGCGGAAGACAGCCGTTATTTGCGAGGCGTCAGCGACGTAAAGAGTCCGTGTTGGTTGCAGTAAAGATATATCCTGCCGCGCCCGGTAATATGGAAGCGCGGCTGCACCGATTGCTCTGGATAGAGCTTCTTAAAGCAGATGCCGTCCATAGTCGCATATGCCACAAAGCTAATGTAGTGATCCTTGGTCATGGGATGATCGAGCGTGACGTACCAATCGTCCTCGATGCGCTCGATGGAAAAGGCGTGGTCCGCGTCCGGCTCTTCGGCCTCCTGGGGAAACATCGTGGAGCCACAGCAGCTAAAGCTGCCTTCTCCGAGCGCGTGCACAACGTTTCCGCAGATAGGGCAAACGTAAAAGACGCCTTTGAGCATATTGCCTGCACGGTTGGCGTTGGCCCGAATGTCACCAGCCAAAAGCTCGGCCACGCTTATGCCGAGTCTCTGGGCCAAAGGCTCAACGAGGGAAATGTCGGGAAGGCCGCGGCCGGATTCCCACTTGCTGACGGCTTTATCGGTCACGCCAAGGCTTTCCGCCAGGGCGCGCTGGGTGAGGCCGCGCTCTTCGCGCAGCTGCTTGATGGCATGCGCTGCCAAAAAAGTATGGGAGGCATTGGTTTGCCGTGTCTGGTTCATGGGCTGTCCAATCAAATTGAAGAAATGGAGTGAACCGGTTCGACAGTCAGTATCCATTTGAAGGCCAGGCTCGACAACCTACGCTGCGTAGACATGCGCCAATCGAACGAGCGCGGATTTTTGGACGCTCATCCTGAGTAGTCATTTAAGAACGCCCCAATGACTACTCATTTATGTCTGTCCCCAATGACTACCAAGGCAACGCCGATGTTTTGGCAACGACAGCGAAAACCCGCCAGAGCGAGCAAGGTGCCTTGAAACGAGGCGGCATTGATCTTTCGATCATGCCGCCGAAGTTGAAAGGCAGATTGCCGCTCTGGCGGGTTTGCAGCGTCGAGCCGTTACGCGGGTTGGTAAACCCGCGTAACTACTCCCGAGCTCCGTACTGCTCGTAGTAGGCGTCGATAGCGGTCTTGAGCTCGTCGTCGATGACGACTTTGCCGTCGATCTCGTGGTTGTAGAGGGTCTCGACGACCTCGGCCATGGAGACGATGCTCGCGACGGGGAAACCGTACTTGGCCTCGATCTCCTTCTGCGCGGTGGTCACGCCACCCTTGCCGACCTCCATGCGGTTGAGGGACACGATGAGGCCCTTGATCTCGACATCGGCAGCAGCCTTGACCTTGGGATAGGTCTCGTCGATGGACTTACCGCTGGTAGTGACGTCCTCGACCATGACCACGCGGTCGCCGTCCTGGGGCTCGTAGCCCAGCAGGTTGCCCTTGTCGGCGCCGTGGTCCTTGGCCTCCTTGCGATCGCAGCAGTACTTGACCTCCTTGCCGTACAGCTCGTGGTAGGCAATTGCGGTCACGACGGCCAGCGGAATACCCTTGTAGGCCGGTCCAAACAGCACGTCAAAGTCGTCGCCAAAGTTATCGTGGATGGCCTGGGCGTAATACTCGCCCAGCTTCTTGAGCTGGTAGCCCGTCACATAGGCGCCGGCGTTCATAAAGAACGGGGACTGACGGCCGCTCTTGAGCGTAAAGCTGCCGAATTTAAGAACGTCGGACTCAACCATGAACTTGATGAACTCTTGCTTGTAAGCCTCCATGCGGGCTCCTCTCGTAATCGCGTACGTGCCTTCCAGTTTAGCGCAGGCAGGGCGCGTTGCGGGCGCGCTTTGGGGCCTCGGCATTCTGTAAAGGCTTTGTCAGGGGCAATGGTTTTCCAAACATTGGGGTTGACACGGCAAACCCCCTCATCAAGAATACGGGCGGATTGTAACGGGTACGAGATACCCAAAGCGCGCCGCGCCCGGCCTTAAGGAGGTGTGCCATGGAAGGCAGTCATAGTCGAAAAACCTGCATGTCGCCCTCGGCACGCCGCGAGGATTCCGCGCACGCATAAGCGCCAACAGCCGATCGTCAAAACCACCACAAAGGTGCCTGTCCCTTTGTGGTGGTTCGAAAGCATGACGTGAGCGACATCTAGGTTTTTTGAAGCACATACGACACGTACGCTAACTCCCTTCAACAAGGAGGACCCTATGCTGATGCTCAAAACCGCCACGGTACTCGAAGCCATCTCCAAGCGCCGCCGCACGGCGCGCCCCGCCGCTCATACCGGCATGTCCAAGAACACCATATTCGCCGCCACCCATAGCGCCGAGGATGCCCTCGTGCTGCTCGACGCCACAGCCGACGGCCTCACCGCCGAGCACGCCGCCGAGCGCCTGAGCGCCGTCGGCCCCAACACCATCGAAGCGCCGACCAAGACGCTCGCCCGCCGCATCGCCGACGCCTTTGTCGACCCCTTCGCCGGCATCCTCGCCGCTCTCGCGCTGGTCTCGCTCTACATCGACGTGCTCGCCGTGCCCGAACCGCAGCGCGACCCCTCCACGGTCATCGTCATCGGCATCATGCTGCTGGTATCGGGCGGCATGAAGTTTATCCAGGAAGCCCGCAGCGGCAATGCGGCCGAGGCCCTCAAGGACCTGGTCTCCAACACCTGCTGTGCCCTGCGCGACGGCGAGCGCATCGAGATTCCCTTCGACGAGCTCGTCCCCGGCGATGTGATCCGCCTCTCTGCCGGCGATATGGCGCCGGCCGACGCCCGCATCATCACCGCACGCGATCTGTTTGTGATCGAGTCCGCACTCACCGGCGAGAGCGAGGCCGTCGAGAAGACCGCTGCCATCACCGTCGTCGAGGGTGCCGACGGCTCCGCGCTGTCACTCTCTGCCTGCAAGAACATCGTCTTTACCGGCACCTCCGTGCAAAACGGCACCGCCATGGCGCTCGTCGTTGCCACCGGCTCGGACACTTACCTGGGCGGCATCGCCAAGATGCTCAACGGGCGCGGCGAGAAGAGCGCGTTTGACCGCGGCGTCTCGAGCGTCTCCATGCTGCTCGTACGCCTCATGCTCGTTATGGCGCCGGCCGTCTTTGCCATCAACGTCGCCACCAAGGGCAACGTCATCGACGCGCTGCTGTTCGCCACGAGCGTAGCCGTTGGCATCACGCCGCAGATGCTTCCCGTCATCGTGACCACGAGCCTGTCGCAGGGCGCCAAGGACCTCGCCCGTCGTCAGGTTATCGTCAAGGAACTGCCGGCGATCCAAAACCTCGGCGCGATGGACGTCCTGTGCTGTGACAAGACCGGCACCCTCACCGAGGACCGCATCGTGCTCGAGCGCTACCTCAACACCGACGGCAACGAGGATGCACGCGTGCTGCGCCATGCGTTTTTGAACAGCTTCTTCCAGACCGGCCTCAAAAACCTTATCGACCTGGCCGTCATCGACCGTGCCGACGTGACGCCCTCGGCCACAGCGCCCGATTCCATGCTGTGCCAGAGCCTGCGCGACCGCTATACCAAGGTCGACGAGGTGCCCTTTGATTTCTCACGCCGTCGCCTGAGCGTAGTTGTCGCCGATGCCCAAGGCAAAACCCAGATGGTCACCAAGGGCGCTGCCGAGGAAATGCTCGAGATCTGTTCCTTTGTCGAGGTCGATGGCATCGCCCAGCCGCTCAGCGAAAATAAGCTCGCCCAGATTCGCAAGCAAGTCGCCGAACTCAATGCCGAGGGCCTGCGCGTGATCGCCGTGGCGCAAAAGACCAATCCGCGCTGCGTGGGTGAGTTTGGCATCGCCGACGAGTGCGACATGGTGCTGATGGGCTTTTTGGCCTTCCTCGATCCGCCCAAGGCAAGTGCCGCCGGCGCCGTCGCCACCCTCGAGGCCAAGGGCGTGGCGGTCAAGGTCTTAACCGGCGACAACGACCGCGTGGCCGCCACCGTCTGCGAGCAGATCGGCATCGACGCGAGTAACGTCTTGCTGGGCTCCGAGATCGATGCGCTCGACGACGCCGAGCTTGCCGAGCGCGCTGAGAAAACTCATCTCTTTGCCAAACTCTCGCCGCTGCAGAAGGCGCGCCTGGTGCGCGTCATGCGCGAGCTGCTCGGTCACACCGTGGGCTTTATGGGCGACGGCATTAACGACGCCGCCGCCATGCGCGCGAGCGATTGCGGCATCTCGGTCGATTCGGCCGTCGACATCGCCAAGGAATCCGCCGATATCATCTTGCTTCAGAAGGACCTGGGCGTGCTCGAGCGCGGCATCATCGAAGGCCGCCGCACCTACGGCAACCTGCTCAAGTACCTCAAGACCACGGTGAGCTCCAACTTTGGCAACGTGCTGTCCGTGACCGTCGCGAGCCTGTTCTTGCCGTTTTTGCCCATGAGCGCCCTGCAGCTGGTGCTGCTGTCGCTGGTCTACGAGATCGTGTGCATCGCGCTGCCGTGGGACACCGTCGACGACGCCTGGACCGCCCGCCCGCGCGCCTGGGACGCCGCGTCCATCAAGGGCTTCATGCTCGAGCTGGGCCCCGTGAGCTCGCTGTTTGACATCGCGACCTTCGTCGTCCTCTTCTTTGTGGTGTGCCCCGCAACCGTGGGCGCGAGCTGGGCAGAGCTTGCCGCCGCGGGCAACGTCGCAGGCATGGCGGCCTTTGCGGCGCTCTTCCAGAGCGGATGGTTTGTCGAGTCCATGTGGTCACAGACGCTCGTGATCCATATGCTGCGCTCCCCGCGCCTGCCGAGCCCGCGCGACCACGCCGCGCCCGCGCTGTGCGCCCTCACCGTGCTGGGTCTGGCACTCGTCACCTGGCTGCCGGCAAGCCCCATCGCCGATGCGCTGGGCCTCATGCCGCTGCCGCCGAGCTTCTTCGCGCTGCTCGTCGGCATCGTCACCGCCTATATCGCGCTCACCCAGCTGGTCAAGCGCCGCTACATCGCCCGCCACGGCGAGCTGCTGTAACGCACGAGTTGTGACGCTCGACCCATCAGGCGGTCAAAAAGTCCCGCCTCACTGTCCCCTTTGTGGTGGTTTTGGTGCGCTACGAGGCATTGGTCAGGCGGCTCCAGAGTTCGTCAATATCGATTTGGTCGCCGCCGCTCAGATAACCGGTGTGAATAAAAGACTCACTATAGATATAGATGTCATGCGCGCTGTCGCCATCATCTTCGGTGTCGTAGGCCGAAATCACGTAACGGCTGCCGTCGAGCGCCTTGACCAGCCAATACACGGAATCGTCGATTGTGCACTTCTCCTGCACTAT
Organism: uncultured Collinsella sp.; assembly: GCA_958372075.1. Classification (GTDB taxonomy): domain Bacteria; phylum Actinomycetota; class Coriobacteriia; order Coriobacteriales; family Coriobacteriaceae; genus Collinsella. Next base: position 91,174 of record CATXMO010000001.1, read on the forward strand.
CGACGCATCGCCGATTGCGCCGGTGAGCGCACGATCGCCCGTCGTATAGCCGCCCACCGAGAGCAAAATCGCCACGCTATCGTCTCCGCCGCCCGGCTCAAGTTCCTCGTACTCGGACTCCGAAAGCGGTATCGCACTGTTCGCAAGTTCGTCCACGTCATCCGAAATCTTAGAAAAGGTAAAGGCGAAAAGTCCCGCATCATCGGCGGCACCGTAGCCCACGCTCTCGCCTTGCCACTCATAGTTTTGATGCTTGAGCAGGCGCACCAGGTCGGCGCCATCCAAGTTGATCGCAGCATAGACCGTCACGTTGGCGTTGTCGTCTACACAGGCGGCGTCCGCCGTGGTCGCCTTCTTGGCACCGCTCGCGCCGCCCAATCCGCCCGAGCAGCCAGCCAGCGCACAAGCCAACGCACCCGCGCCTGCCACAAAGGCCGCACGGTTCATCGTCACTTCATTCATCATGTTCGTTCCTCGCTATGGTATTGGCCACGTCGCACCTAGCCGAGCGCGCGTCCAGTCTTTTCCTGCCAAAATTCGTCTATCGTCGGAGCACCGCCGCCCTGGGTAAACCTACCGGTCTTGATAGCCTCCTCGGTAATGAGATCCAAGCGGTAGTCACCGTTTTCCATCGGGCTCGTCATGGCGACGTGCCGCGCCATGTTGGAACCGTATACGCACGCGATCCATGAGCCCGAAGTAATCTGCGCCCGGTCCTCGACCGGCACAGAAAAGCCCGCGATAACATCCTCGCAGCTCGAATAGCCCGAAAGTTGTAGCGTGAACATCACGGTGCTTCCGGTGCCGCCCTTGTCGAGCTTTCCGATTTCGTCCTCGCCGAGCCATTCGGTCGCGCCGTCCTTGCTGATATTGCAGACGCTGAGCACGTGTCCCGCCTCGTCCTCGTACATCTCGAGCGCGTCTTGCCAGGTATAGCCCTGCTGCGAGGCAAACTCCTGCAACTGCCAGCCCTTAAGCTCGAGGAGCGCCGCGATGCTGATGTTGCGGTGCGCGTCCCAGCAATCTTCCGACCACGTATCGAACGCATCCGCCGAGCCGCTGTCCGCGTCGCCGGAATCGCCCGACGTCGCACCCGCGTCCATCTTGTCCTTTACCGGGCGGTCGTCGTTAAAATCCGTCGCATCCTGCGTCCGCTGTCCGCCGCACCCCACAAGCGTCAGCAGCGCCGTTCCCGCCGCCGCGACAAATGCCGTGCGCGAAAGTACCGTCTCCCTCATCATTGTTCCTTTCCCGTTCTTTAGCACAATGCCGAGAAACACACCCGGCATCGATTCACACATAAGCCACCCCACGCTATTGACGAGGCAGTTCCGTCCAGCCAAAACCAGGTTCAAAACCATCGCGTGTACCGATCACATCGCCCGAACCGTTGACCCAGGCCTGGTCGGCCATCACCGAGACCTCGACATCGGTGCCGTCGGGTCTGGTGTAATGGTTGACCCCACGAATGGCATCGAAATACGAAGCGGTGCCCGTCCCCACGCCCGCGCTGGAAAAATTGGCGGCGCTGGCAGCCATATTCGCGGCGTGCTGACGGTCGCTGCGATCGAACCACGCCTGCTGGTAGCTGTCGAATGCCGCCTGTTGCGAGGCATGCATCTGTTGCCAGGCTGCAAACTGCTGTTGCTGCTGGGCAATGTTCATCTGCGTGCGTTGGCGCTGCTCAAGCACCATCTGTTGCTTTTGAGCTGACGCTTCGCGTGCAATCGCTGGATTGAGCCGCAGAGTCGACGCCATTGATGCAAGCGCCGTGGAGGCCGCCTCGTCCAGGCGACCTTCTGGCGCAGCCAAACAGAAGCTGTCCCTGATACGCCACTGCAGCAGGTCGGCCGCACCCAGCTCGAACGACGCTCCGTCCGGGCAACCGCCTCGACCCGTGGGCTGTTCTTGCGCGACGCCCTGTCCCGCCGCTGCCGCCGCCTTGCGCTCGCGCAGGCGCTTGCCCAAAACACCGCCGATCAGCCCACTCGAAAGGCTCGCGCCCAGCAGCGCCTCGGCCCCAGCGGCAACACCTTTGCCCATAGAACCCGCGACGCCTCCGATTGAAAACATATAGCCCTCGACTTTGGCCGCCACCGCGAGCTCGGTGGGCACCGGAGCGCCCGTGAGCCGATATCGACGCATGCGGCACTCATAGACCACATCACTCGGTTCCATCGAAAAGCCCTGGATTGCAAAGTCGTTTGCCGCCTCGCGCTTTACGCGGGCACGCTCGCGCTCGATATCGACCGCCGCGCTCGATGGGTACGGTTGCTCGGCAACAACCTCTGCCCGCGCGCCCAGCCGTGCTGCACAGGCCTGAGCCAGCTCGTCGCAAGCTGCCTCCACGTGCACAAACACCTTGCGTTCGGTTTGCGTGGGGATACGCTTGGCAACGGCGCCCGCATCCACGTAGCAGAGCTCGGAGCGGTACATAATCCGCTCACCCATCGGACCCGCCGCCGTCACGCCAACCGAAATCGGGCAGTCGAAACTGCCGCTGCGCTCAAGATGCGCTTCTTCGATATGCCAGCCCCGCGGCAGCACCACCTGCGCGAGTGCCTGGCCGCCAGAGGTATCGCATGCGGCATGAAGCTCAAGGTCACCGATGTGAGGCGCATCCGTCGTGGCTGCGTCACGAGACGACGCGACGCCGGCAGTCTCCACCGGCGCATCGGCCGGCGCGTCCACACTCGGGTCGCCGCCTTCGTCCGCATCGTCATCGGCAGTCGCCCCATCTGTAGCCCCCACGGCGCCCGAGTAGCCCACAACGCCCTCAAGTCGGACGCCGCACCCCGGGCAAAATCGCACCGGCACGCCGGCGACCCGAGGCAGCTGCGCCCCGCACGCCGGGCAGAATCTCAAGTCACTCATCCCGTACATCCCTAATTTCGTTAGCTGTTTTTGATTGCGGCAAGCTGCCGCCATAACTCATCGGCACCGTTAAGTCGATACGCCGTCTTATCGAGCACGATGTTTTTGCCCTCAAGTTCTACCGATTGCTCCGAGCCATCCGTATAGACAAAGACGAGCGTTCGGCCGGCATCGCTCGTCCGCTCATCCACCGCATCCCCCACGGTGCAGCCATCGAGCGCGGCAAAAGTCGATGCGACCAGTTCGGCATCGTCGGTCTCATAGGCCGTCCGCGCCTCCCCGTCCTCGATAAGCTTGACCGCCACCGGAACGGCAGCGCAATCGTTGAGCGACACTTGCGCGGCAGTCTTTCCCTGAGCGCCATGGTCGCCGGCAACGTAAACTCGCATGAGTGTCACCGCCGCGGCAAAGACCACCACGGCGATAAGCGCGCCCGCAATTTTATTAGACGCGCAACCCCGAGACGCCATAGGTGCACCCCCTCCGTTCTGCTCTGCTCAGCATCACATTCATATGCCTTTGAGCACCAAAACGGCAGGTGACAAATGTCTCATATTCATATTTTTGCAGGTAAAAAACCACCACAAAGGTGCCTGTCCCCTTTGTGGTGGTTAGCTAGTCTTGGGGTGTCCAGGACCAGAAGAAGTTGATGAGGGCTACGCGCGAGGAGGCACCTGTCTTTTTGTTAATCGAAGCGATGTGGCGATAGAGCGTGGAACGCGAAAGGAAGAGTGCCGCCGCCACGTCCTGCACGCTGTCGTCCGAAACGACCAGTGCCTCCAGAACATCGCGCTCGCGCTTGGTGAGCCCAAAGGCGGCAACGAAGCCATCGAGCCGATCGTCAAACGAAAGCTCCGGCGCCTCCAGGGGCACCGTGTCGGCCTGGCCGGGCTCACAGCTCACGCCAAGATCGTCGGTGGCAAGCGCCAGCCTGCCGCGCGTCGCCTCGCCCTCACCGTCTTGTCCAAACTGTCCCAACAGCGAAATCGCGATGCCGACAAACAGCACGAGCACGACGCTCACTGCCGCCAGCACGTTTTGACTCGAGATAATCGCCACTGCCGGAGCCGTCACGAGCATCGAGCAAACGTTGTTGATAACACGGCCCATGCACGGCCACAGATACGCCCAGCGGGCATACATCGAAATCGCGGCGAACTTCGCGGTGAAGAACACCACGAAAAAGCCCGTGCCAAGGTAAAAGATAATCGTGGCGGCAAGCGTGTTGCCACCGTTGCCATCGGTGATAAGTACAAAGAACGAGAGCGTGGACAGCATGGCGGCGCACGTCATGATGATATTCATATACGAACGCCCACGCAGGTCATACAGGACGCCGGCGGCAAGGGCGCTCACAACCAGCAGCAAGCGCGGCCAGTCGCCCAGATCGATAGCGCCAGCGGCATGCGAGGTCGTAAGGCCGGCATTGAGGGCCGCGAACACGCCGGTGAGGCAAGCGGTCGCCACCGTCAGACGCACCACGGCACCCTGAAAGGCCGCCTTTGCCTCGGGGTCATCGTGCCACCTGGCGCCACGCTCCGACGCATCGACCGATAGCTCGGCAATCTCGACCTCGAACTCGGGCGCAGGCTCATCACGCAATTTAGCGCGGCGGACACCGTGAAGCAGCCCCACCAGCGCAATCGCACAGGCAATGAGAACAGACTGCTGGGGAATGCCCGCAGGCATCACCATATGGTTGAGCACCTGCACCAAAATGTCCACAGCATAGGAAACCGCCACGGTGCGCGCCAGGCAGGGCGTCTGCGCAAAACGCCGCGCAAGATTGGCATGGGCGGTCGATCCGCAATAGCCCAGGGCGCAGCACGCCACCAGGCCGCCGGCAATTACTACCTCAAACCGCATTGCCATAATCATCAGCAGCAACGCCGATACCAACAGCACGCCCGTAATATCGCTCGTCGCATCGATCGTCTGGGGACGGCGATAGTACAGAAATGGGCGCACGAAAAAGCCAATCACGCTCGCGCCGACAACGATGCTCTCGTAGATGACGACCTCACTCGATGGCACGAACTCGGCCATGCGCGCATCAAAGAAATACTCGCACGCCAAAAACGTGAAGAAGAACAGCGCTAGGCACAGAATCTCCCGCATGCCCCGGCGCAAATATGCGGTTGTGTCTCCCAGGTCCCTCATGGTAACCCCCACCCGCTTTGTTGTCCGGAACACCATTTTCATAAAGAACCAATCTCAATATCGAAGCCAAGTTCGAAATGTTGCAAATTCGACCCCAGCCGTCCGCATGACGCCGCGATTTTGAGCCGCATGACCCAGAAGGGGCGCGCGCAAGCTCCAACTCGGCAAGGAGTATCCCCCAACTGCCACTCATTTAAGTACGTCCCCAATGAGTACCCAATGAGTAAGCAAAGGGTGCGACGGAATGGCTCCCCTTGGCAGCTTGAAGCCGTCATGCAGGAACCATTCCGTCGCAGCCTAATGAAAGGGACTGGGTTGTAAATGTTGGAGAAGAGCCGTTAGCGCCCGGGGGCCAGGATCACCAGCGCGTCGTGCTCAAAGGGATGCTGCGCCACGCGCACGGTGCCGTCACCGTTGTCACGGACGGGCAGCTTTGCGATGCGCTTGTCCTCCATGTCGAGGACCGTCGCCGTCCAGCCACGCGCGCCGTCGAGCTTAAACTTGAGCGCCGTGGTACGCGGCAGGTACGCGACGATGCGATCGCCAACGCGCGCCACACGGATGGACTCGCGCGCGTCGTCGAGGAGCTCCTGCGCCGGAACCACGGCAAGTGCATCGTCGGCAGCCGTAGCGCCTAGGGCGGCAAGCACGTGCTCGATCGCGCCAAAGTCCCACACACCCGCAAACTGCAGGCACTCTTGCCAGCGGAAGGGCATGTCAAAGCCCTCGCCCAGGACCGAACCCTGGCTGCGCGATGTTTGCCAGTTCCACACGCCGTGTGCGCCATAGGTCACGCCGGCACTGGCGCCGGCAAGAATCGACGACCATACGCTCGCGCGGCAATCCTGCGCGGTAAAACGCCAGTAGACGTTGCGCGACGCACCCATCTGCTCGTAGCAAGGCTCGGAGTTGACCATCGGCTTTTTGGGATAGTTGGCGATAAAGTCCTGCGGCAGACGCCATGCCTCGGGCTGGCCCTCGTAGTTGTGGCCGGGCTGGAACATATAAAAGTCCAGACGGTCCAAATACTGCGCCGGAATGGTGCGGTTACCGCGGTTGATATGCATGGTGCGCAGTGCCTCGGGCGCGCGCTTGACGACCTCGTCGAGGGCGTCCTCGTAATAGGCGATCGCCTCGTCGCCGGCAAAGTCGGTATCGCCCGCCACCACGTAGACGGGGTCGAACTCGCCCAGGTTCTCGACGACGCGGGCAACGTGGGCGCGAACCTCCTCACGCGGCATAATCTCGGCACCGCAACGCTCGGCGATCTTGGCACCCCAGGTACCGGGCACGTAGTTGCACCACATGAGCACGAGCGCCGGACGAATGCCGTGCTCGACGGCCGCGCGGCACATGGCGGCGGCACGATCCCAATACGCCTGGTTGGGGCAGGACCAATCAAAGTGCACGCCATCCTCGCTGGCATAGGGCCAAATGCCCAGGTCGGGACAGCAGCGATCCCACTGCGGCAACGTGTTGATCTGCAGCACGTTCATGCCCTGCTCGGCACGGCGGGTCAGGTAGTAATCCCAGTCGTTCTCGGCGATGCTCGTAAATGCGCTCCAGCACGTATCGGCAAACCAGAAGAACGGTTTGCCCTCGCACAAAAAGCCGTCCTGGCGACCGTTGGCGGTCAGCTTTCCCAAACTCATCTGCATGTCCTTTCGTTTGATAAAGGATTTGCGAACCGCCGGGGGCTTTCGCGATAACCCCGCGCGAAAGCCCCCGGCGCTTGGCAAACCCTCGCGGGCGAATCTCACCCGCCTCCATCAGTCTACCTTGCAAGAAGGGCCCCGCCGGGCTTACGCCTGACGGGGCCCTGTCGTGTAGGTGAGGTCTTATGCGACCGAACGGTTTGGCCTTAGGCCTCCATCTCGGCGAGCTCCTCCTTGGAGAAGCCGGAGACAAAGACGACGGCAGCGGCGATGACAAAGGAGATTGCCATACCAACGATAGCCCAGACGGTGTTCATCTGGCCACCCTGCAGGTAGTTGGTGAAGACCAGGAAGTTGGAGGCACCGCCTGCGAGGTAGTAGGTAACCCCCATGAGGCCGGAGAACACAGCGCCGATGGCACCGCCGATGAACATGCCAAACATGGTGCGACGGAAGCGCATGAGGATGCCGAAGAGCGCGGGCTCGGTGACGCCGCCGGCGATGGCGGAGATGACGTAACCGATGGCGAGAGACTTCTCGTCGGGGTTCTTCATCTTGAGGAAGGCACCGAAGGCGCAGCCCCAGACAGCGGCCATAGCGCAGTTGGTGGAAACGAAGACGAAGGGATCGTAACCGGCAGCGATGATCTGAACCTGGGCGAGCAGGATGACGGGCATGTGCATGCCGCAGACCACGAAGAGCTGCCAGAAGGCGCCGAGGACGGCCATGACGATCAGGATGCCGATGCCGCCAAGGTCAGCAAGGCCGAAGAGGGCGTTGGCGATCAGTGTACCGATCTCGTTGCCGATCGGAGCGAGGACGATGAAGGCAATGGGGATCGTGACGATCATGGTGCAGAACGGCGTGAAGACCGTGGAGAGCACGTCGGGCATGACCTTCTTAAAGAACTTCTCGACGAAGTAGAGGACAGGCACCGAAAGGATGATCGGCAGGACGGACTGCTGATAGTTGGCAGCAGCGATCTGGATGCCGTAGACGGAGATGATGCCGCCGCCCTCCTGGGTGGCGACGCTCACCACGGAAGGAGCCATGAGGGCGCCACCGAGCAGCATGCCGAGCACCGGGCTGGCGCCGAGCTTCTTAGCCGCGGCATAACCCAGGTAGATGGGGATAAAGGTGAACGTGGCCTCGTACAGCGTGGTGTAGAGGAACGTATAGGTCGGGTCGTCGGCCGAGAGCACACCGAGCATGGTGGGGCCGAGGACGGCCGCGATGGTACGGAACAGACCGCCGGCCATGAGCAGCGGGATGAGCTGGGTCATGGAGCCCGACAGATAGTCGAGGATGATATTGGGCAGGTTCTTGAGCTCGAACTTCTCCTTGGGAGCATCGAGGTTCTCGTTGACGGCCTCACCCTGCTTGACACCGGAGATGGCGACGAACTCGGCGAGCACCTTGGGCACGTTCTGGCCGATGATGACCTGGAGCTGGCTGCCGGCAAACTGGCAACCCAGAACACCCTTGACCTTCTTGATCTTCTCCACGTCGGCCTTGCTGTTATCCTTGAGCGTCAGACGCAGGCGCGTCATGCAGTTGGTGGCAACGGAAACATTCTCCGCACCGCCCACGAGCTCGAGGACATCGGTGGCAATCTGCTTGTTATCTACTGCCATGGGACCCCTCCCCATATCTTCGTGTGCCAGCCCCCTTGGGCTTAGGCACGCCTTTGGCCCGGCGACTATAACCCCTTACGGTTGCCGGACCCTTGGATACGCTTTTGTAAACAAGGTGTTTACTGAACGTTTACGGGCTTTAGTTTACACGGAGCGCCGAATTTATGGCAATTTTGCCGTCTACAGTCCGGTGAACGGTAGGAAATCGGGGGTGAACGTATTTGAATGGCGGGAGATGGTCTCTTTGACCCTCTATTGATATATAGCCATTTACGTGGGATTTTATTTTGATGAACACCTCACTGATCTGTTAACTCATCAACAGAATCCCTGCTAGAAGCTAGTAAACATACGTTTAGTAGTTCACGACGTGTTCAATTTTGCCGTTTACCGAGTTCATCTGGTTATTCTTCAATTCTAGATTACACTAAACATGTTTAGTTTGTATTGCCGCAGATGCCAGGCATTCGCGGCGCAAGGGAGGCAGCTCATGGAACTCAAATTGTGTACCTACGCAACCGTCACCACCTTGGGCGACTTTGGCCCCTGGATCAGCAAGGTCGTACTCGACCTGCCCTGCACCGTGCGCGCCAACGACATCGACGCGAACACCTTCCATATATATGTAGAGCGTCACGAGCGCTCGGGCGATGTTCTGATGCGCAAGGAACGCGGCGCCGACCATGCCGCGCCCTCCGTGGGTTACATCGACATTCTCGCCGCATATCCGTGCGACGAGAACGGACGTAAGCTCGCCGTGGGCACCCATGTGGCGCTCGAGGTCGCCGAGCAGCGCCTGACCAAAAAGATCGAAGGCGGCGTCATGGGCTCGCGCATGCTCGATGACCAGTTGCACATCACGCAGCTCGCGGCTCTTCCCGGCAACGACGGCGACGATCCCACCTGCGGCCTGGTCTTCGACACCTGCCGTGGCGATATCTGCCCTGCGCTCAAAGGCTGGAGCAACGACACGCAAAAGACCGCCGTCGACGGTATCGCGCTCGAATACGGCTTCTTTGAGCCCAGCTTTAAGGCCGAGGACTCGGCATGCTTCAACCCCTTTGCGCCCGAGGCCACGGCCGTGCCCCAAAAGGCACCGCTCGTGGTGTATCTGCACGGCGCCGGCGAGGGCAAGGGCGCCACGCAGGGCGAAGGCGCCACGCGCGCCTATATCGGCAACCGCGTGACGGCCATCAGCCAGGCGCAGATCCAGCGCTACTTTGGCGGCTTTGCCTGGGTGCTCGTACCGCAGTCGCCCACGTTTTGGATGGACAACGGCGTCGAGCAGCTTGGTCACTCCAACCAGAGCATCTACTCCCCCGTGCTCAAGGCACTTATCGATGAGTTTGTCGCCGAGCATGCCGACCGCATCGACACCGACCGCATCGTGGTCGCCGGTCTTTCCAACGGCGGCTTTATGACCCTGCGCCTGTGCGCCGACTACCCCGATTTCTTCGCCGCGGGCCTTCCCTGCTGCGCCCCGTGGTACAACGCCACGGACGAGGACGTGGCCGCGCTCGCCAAGACGCCGCTGTGGTTTACGCACTCCAAGGGCGACGAGCTCGTGTCACCGCAACAGACCGTGCTGCCGCTCACGGCGCGCCTGCGCGATGCCGGCGCCAACGTGCACCTCACCTACTTTAGCCATGTCGAGGACCTGACCGGCGTGTATCGCGAGGCCGACGGCTCGGCCAAGAAGACGTTCAACCACGGCGTGTGGATCCACCAATTCAACGACCTGTGTTATCAAGACTTCGACGGGGGCAACGTACTCATCGACGGCGAGCCGGTGGGCTGCTGGGAGTGGTCGGCCAGGGTCGACCGCTAAGCCCTCCCATCGCGGGGACCGGGGTTTAGTCTTGCAAACGTCCTCGGGCATGCATGGGCTGGCGCTTTGCGCTTCGCGCTGCGCCTGCCCATGCCCCCTGCGGAATGTTTGCAAGACTAAACCCCAGTCCCCGCTGCGTTGACGTTGCTGTGATCCTGGCCGGGCGCTTCCGGCAGCACGCCGGGTCGGTGGCGATGGGGGCGTGGGTCCCGTCTTGCCTTGCGCGTAACTGGCTGAATTGATTTTGATTGGAGCTGTTCCTATGTCCCAGAATTTGACTCGGGTGATTGTTACCACTGATATGGAAGTCGATGATATGAACTCGCTCATTCATTTGGCTCTGTATCTTAATGTGCTTGATGTTCAGGCTGTGGCGTATACGGCTTCGCAGTATCACTTTCTTGGGGATGGGGTTCATACGCTGGGCGAGGTGAATTCGCATTGGCGGACCAAAGGGCGTCGCTCTTACGAGTGGGCTGTTGTGCCTCATGAGCCTGATCCGCTGGCCGGGGTGCTTTGTGAGTATCGTCCGTTTCCCGAACATTGGATCGAAAGCCTCTGGAGTAATGAATATGCCCAGGCTTGGCCGCAGCTGCAGGCAAATGCGGCCGCTGCCGGTGAGCCGCCGTTTCCCACGCCTGCCCAGATGGTCGAGCGCACCTTTGTGGGAAATGTTACCTTTGAGGGTGATGTGACTGAGGAAACTGAGGGGTCCCGCGTAATTGCGCAGGCGATTTTGGATGATGATCCGTGTACGTTATGGCTGCTCAGCTGGGGTGGCATGAACACCATCGTTCGCGCCCTCATGAGCATTGCCGAGCGCTATCGCGCCACGCCCGAATGGCCTGCTGTGCAGCAGCGGGTCTATCAGAAGGTGCGCGTGATGGGCGTCGCGGACGGCGTAGGGCAGGACAACTCATGGCTCGACCATGGGCGTGAGCTCTTTCCCGAGCTCGTCTTTTGGCGTGTGCCCTATATGTATGGCAACTATTTCGACGCCAAAACAGCTCAGCCCGATACGCTGCCGCTGTTTAAGGCTCCTTGGCCTGAGCGGAATCTCACGCAGGGCAACGGACCCCTCATGGCACGCTATATGCTCTATGGCGATGGTAAGGTCTACGAAAACGAGCCCGAGCGCTTTCAGTTTGGCAAGCATGCCCGTCTGGATTGGGGCCTAGAAGGCAGGCCCGCGGTGCAGTTTGAGCGCGGCGACTTTATGGCCGAAGGCGACAGCATGACCTATATTCCGCTGCTTCCGTTTGGCCTGCGCGGTATCGACGACCGCGACTTCGATACGCTGCTGGGCCGCATGTTTTTTGATGGGCATCCCGATGCGAACGCGCCCGCCGGTTTTGCCTCCATCGGCACGCCCGCAGACGACAATCTCAATCCCTACCTGCGTGCCTATCAGGAAGACTTTGCCGCCCGCGCGCAATGGTGTGCCCATGATCCGGCAGCCTGCTCGCATCCGGCACATGTTGTCGAGGTCACGGCCGACCGCAGCGCCACAGCCGGCGAGCGCGTCGACCTTACAGCGACCATCGTCGACCCCGACGGCAAGGGCTTCGATGTGCATTGGGATGTCGCCGTGGACCCGTCGAGCTATGCAGGCGCCCAGGATCTGTCGCTGTGGCAAGAATGCACGGTAGACACCGCTTTCATCGTGCCCGCCGACGCGCGGCCCGGCGACCGCCTTGTGCTCACCCTTACCGTGCAGACGCGCGCCGAGCGCCCCTGCAGCCGCTACGCCCAGGTCGCCGTAACCGTGGCATAGCAAGGGCGGCGCCCACATTCGGCAGCCGCCGCATTCGACAAAGAGTGTCCCCAAGTGCCAAACGAGCGGGGATTTTTGGACACCCAAACAACGAGAGTGGACAATCTCCCACTTTGAGCCCACAAGCAGGCCAAAAATGGGAGATTATCCACTCTCATTCTGCGGGTACTCATTGGGGACGTACTTAAATGAGTAGTTTCACTCATTTAAGTGCGTCCCCAATGAGTAGGAAAAATGGGCCATGTGTCCCAGTTGTGGAGACTCGTTGAGCCGTCTGGGTATCGTGAAAGATCGCGCGCTCGCCCATCATCAAAAGTGACACACGCTACCTGTTGATGGGAGGCAGCCATGGGCTTCTTTGACAAGATGTTCGAGAAGAAAGAGTGCGCGATTTGCGGTACCGAGCTGGGGCTTTTGGGAAAGACCAAGATCAACGAAGGCTACCTGTGCAAAGAGTGCGTCGGCAAGCTCTCCCCCTTCTTTGGCGGCTATCATTCCAGCACCGCGGACGATATCCGCGAGCAGCTCGCCTACCGCGAGGCCAATGCCGAGCGCCTGGCGTCGTTCAACCCCACGCGCACACTCTCGGCCGGGCGCACCAATATTATGCTCGATGAGGACGCGGGCCTGCTGATCATTACCTCGCAGAGCCGCTGGCGCGACGCCAATCCCGACATCATCGAGTTCTCACAGGTACTCGGCTGCGATATGGATATCGACGAGCATCGCACCGAGATCTATCGCGAGACCAAGGACGGCGAGCGCGAGAGCTACAACCCGCCGCGCTACGACCTGGACTATGACTTTAACCTGACCATCCACGTCAACACGCCGTACTTTACCGAGATCAACCTGCGCGTGAACGACTCCACCATCGATCAGCGCGGTTCCATCGAATACCGCGAGGCCAAGCGCCAGGCAACCGAGGTCCGCGACGCGCTGGTGCAGCTGCGCCAGGAGACGCGCGACAGCGTCGTGGCCGCTAAGGCCCCCAAGACCGCGGTGACCTGCCCCTTCTGCGGAGCCACCACCATTCCCGATGCCAGTGGGCGCTGCGAATACTGCGGCGGCGCCATCGGCGCATAGCCTCCGGCAGCGAAAGGACCGATCATGGCCTTCGAGAGCGTCAACTATCAGTGCCCCGCGTGTGGCGGCCCCCTTCACTTTGCCAGTGCCGAGCAAAAGCTCGTCTGTGACTACTGCGATTCGCGTTTTGAAGTCGAAGAAGTCGAGGCCCTCTATCGCGAGCGCCAGGACAAGGCCGACGCCAAAGCCGATGCGGCAGCCGCAACGCCCAAGCCCGTCGCCGACGACGCCGTGCAGGAGCTGGCCCAAAACGCCGGCTACATCTGCTCGTCGTGCGGCGCCGAGCTGGTCTCGGACGGCACCGTCGCCGTTACCACCTGCCCATACTGCGGCAACTCCGCCGTAGCACCCGGCCAGCTCTCGGGCGACTTCTCACCCGACCTGGTGATTCCGTTTAAGCTCGGGCGCGATGATGTCATGGCCGCGCTCAAAGACCACTACAAGGGCAAGATCCTGCTGCCCAAGAGCTTTGTCACCGGCAACCACATCGACGAGGTCCAAGGCGTCTACGTGCCGTTTTGGCTCTACGGCGCCCGCGTTGACGGCGAAGTGTACTTTGACGCGACCAACGAGACCGTGACCGAGGAATCCGACCGCACCGTCACGACCACCGACCACTACGACGCCTACCGTAAGGGCAATATCTCGTTTGAGCGCGTGCCCGTCGACGGATCGTCCAAGATGCCCGACGGCCACATGGATGCCATCGAGCCGTTTGACTACGACGCGCTGCGCCCGTTTTCGGTCGCTTATATGCCCGGCTACATCGCCAACCGCTATGACGAAGATTGCGAAACCTGCAAGGCGCGTGCCGAGCGCCGCATGGAGGAGAGCACGATCTCGGCCCTGCGCGAGACCGTCGTCGACGAATATGACGATGCCACGGTCGAAAGCAAGCAGCTCGACTACACCTGGGGAGAAAACGATTATGCCCTGTTCCCCGTGTGGATGCTTTCCACCTCGTGGAACGGCAAGAGTTATCTGTTTGCCATGAACGGCCAAACCGGTCGCATGGTCGGCGAGCTTCCCTGCTCCAAGCCCAAGCTCGCCATCGCCTCGGTGCTGTTCTTTGTGATCGGGTTTGTCCTCTCCCAGATTCTCTTTATGGGAGAGAACGCCTTCGATCCGGACTACCTCACCTTTGATGTCGAGGGCATCCTCATCAACATCGTCGCGCCGCTGATCATCGTGGTCATCGCAGACGTGCTGCTGGTGGGCCAGCTCAAGACGGCCAACGAGGCCACCCACGCCGATTGCTACTGTGGCGAGCTCGATCTGACCGAGAAGCACGACACCTTCAGCCATACCGAGACCTCGGTCGTCATGAAGGACAACAAGGACGATTAGCCATTCTGACCAATACCACCCGGCCTTTGACGAGAAAGGAAGATCACCATGGGACTCTTGAAAGCTGGATTGGGTGCTGCCGGCGGCGTCATGGCCGACCAGTGGAAGGAATTTATCTATTGCGAATCGATGCCCGCTGATGTCTTGGCCTGCAAGGGCAGCAAACGCACCGGTGGCCGCAGCTCCAACACGCGCGGCGAGGACAACGTCATCTCCAACGGCTCGGTCATCGCCGTCAACGACGGCCAGGGCATGCTCGTGGTGCAAAACGGCAAGATCATCGAAGTCGCGCTGGAGCCTGGTGAGTTCGTCTTCGATACCGGCAGCGAGCCGAGCGTCTTTAGCGGCAACCTGGGCGATTCCATCAAGGAGACCTTCGCCAATATCGGCAGCCGCTTTACCTTTGGCGGCGACGCGGGCAAGGACCAGCGCGTCTACTTCATCAACACCAAGGAGATCATCGGCAACAAGTACGGCACCGCCTCGCCCGTGCCCTTCCGCGTGGTCGATAACAACATTGGTCTGGACGTCGACATCTCCGTGCGTTGCAACGGCGAGTATTCGTACCGCATCACCAACCCGCTGCTGTTCTACACCAACGTATGCGGCAACGTGACCGATAGCTACACGCGCGACAAGATCGACAGCCAGCTTAAGTCCGAGCTTCTCACCGCCCTGCAGCCCGCCTTCGCCAAGATCTCGGAGATGGGCATCCGCTACAGCGCCATCCCCGGCCACACCACCGAGCTCGCTCGTGCGCTCAACGAGGTCCTCTCTGCCGACTGGCGCGACCTGCGTGGTGTCGAGATCGTGAGCTTTGGCGTCAACTCCATCGCAGCCTCGCAAGAAGACGAGCAGATGATCAAGGACCTGCAGAAGGCCGCAGTCATGCGCGATCCCACCATGGCGGCAGCCAACATTGCCAGCGCCCAGAGCGACGCAATGCGCGCGGCAGCGGCCAACCCCAACGGCGCGATGGCAGGCTTTATGGGCATGGGCATGGCAGGTGGCATGGGCGGCATGAACGCTAGCCAGCTGTTCGCCGCCGGTCAGGCACAGCAGCAGGCTGCCCCGCAGCCGGCTCCGGCACCCGCCCCGGCTCCTGTCGCCGCACCTGCGGCCGGCACGTGGACCTGCAGCTGCGGCGCCACCAACACCGGCAAGTTCTGCTCCGAGTGTGGCAGTCCCGCACCCGCCCCGGCACCGGCCAAGTGGTTCTGCCCCAACTGCGGCAGCGAAAACGGCGGCAAGTTCTGCAGCAACTGCGGAACGCCCAGGCCCTAGCCCCTCTATCTGGTAATTGGCGGGGGTTCCGCACCCCCGCATTTGTTTCTATGGGTTTCGTTCGATAAAGGAGGACACCATGAAGACAACGTTCAAAAAGTCCGTACTCGCATTTCTGGCATGCGTCCTGGCGCTCGCCTTTGCCCTGACGGGCTGCAGCGGCGGCAAAGACCCCAAGGCCAACTTTGTCGGCAGCTGGAAGCTCTCGGGTGGAACCACGGAGGGCGAAGAGCTGACCGATGAGTATATGGATATGTTCGAGGAATGGGGCATCAGCTGCATCTTGGTCCTGGACGAAGACGGCACGGGCAGCCTCGATTTGTTCTCCGAAGTTTCCGACCTAAAGTGGGAGGCCAAGGACGCTACCACCGCGAGTATCACCGTCGACAAGGAGACGACCGACGTGAAGCTCGAGGACGGCAAGCTTGTCCTTGAGGACGGCGAGGACAAGCTCATCTTTAGCAAGTCCGATAAGGATCTGTCCGGTACCGTGAAGAAGGATCGCGAGGCGGCCGAGAAGGAAGAAGAGATCGACGAGGCCGTCGAAGACGACGACGTCCAGAAGATTGAAATCTCCCCCGCCGTCACCGTTGCCGATGACGACCTGTGCACCATCACCGTCACCGAGAAGTTCAAGGACGAGTGGGGCGACATCGGTTTTGTCGTCAACATCACCAACAAGAGCGACAAGGACCTGACCTTCTACGCTCCTTCCGGCAAGACCAACGTCAACGGCACCATGAAGGAACCCTGGTTCTCGGCTCACCTGATGCCCGGCACCAACGCCACCGAGGAATTCACGTTCTCGAGCGGCGAGCTTGACAGCCTTGACGACCTGGTCAACACGACCATCGGCATCGACGCCTACCTGACCGATTCCTACGAGGACGTCGCCTCCTACAGCGTAACCATCGCGTAGCGGTAGACCACGACAGCCGCGGATTGGCGGACACATCCGCGCACACCAGACGGGGCCGCAGGAGATGATCCTGCGGCCCCGCCGCTTTATGCCGACAGCACTGCCCATACAAGCAGGCCGCCCGCCGTTTTTAGATGCGAAACGGTGGGCGGCCTATCTTTGCGGTGCCGGAACACGGGTGAGCGCATCGATTACGGGCGCTCCATGTTGGGAACGATGCTGCCCTCGGTCACCGCATGCACGGCCAGGCGCATGATGTTGTCGTAGCCGGTCTTGCTCAGGATCTCCGAGATGCGGCGCTTGATGGTGCCCTCGCTCATAAACAGCTCGGCCGCAATCTCGCGACGACTTTTGCCCTCGCAGGCAAGGCGCAAAATCGATAGCTCGACATCGTCGAGGGCTGCCGTGCCCGAAAAAATGCTCTCGGGCGGCTTGGGAAACGTGCAGTAGCCAGCCAACGTGGAGCGCATCACGGCGAACAGCTCGTCGATACCGACGTTCTTGTACACAAAGCTATCGACGCCCGCCTCGCGGGCCTGATCGACAAAGGTGATCTCGGGCATGCCTGTCATGATAATGACGCGACACTCGGGCAGTTGTTCTTTGATGCGCGCCGCCGCCACGATGCCGTTGGAATCGTGTTCGGTGCACACATCCATCAGTATCATGTCCGGACGCTCCTTAAGCACAACGTCCAAGGCATCCGAGGCGTCGGCGATCGCGGCGACAACGGTCATGTCGGGCTGGTCGCCCACGGAACGCGCGAGGCTCTCGCGCAAGATAGCCTGGTCTTCGACGATTAACGCGCGGATCATGAGTTTCTCCTTTGGGACGTGTCGTTGGCGTTAAGCGGAATGGATACCGTAAGCGTAAAGGGCGGGGTGGCGTGGACCTCTAGGCTGCCACCCAGATCTTGCGCGACATGCCTCATACCTGGGATACCCGTTCCCTCGCGATACGATACGGGGGCCGGAGACCCGTCGTTAGAAATCGTCATGTGCGCGACGGCGTCAGCATCCGTCCCCTCCTGCCACAAGCGCACATGGACCCGATGCGCCTGCGCATGCTTGGTGGCATTGGTCGAGGCCTCGCGGATAATCTGCAAAAAGACGGCGGCGACACGCGCGTCCTCAGGCAGCGCGCCCTCCACATCGATCTGCACGCTCACCAGGCCAAAGGCATGGACGATATCGCCCAGTTGCTCTGCCGGTTCGGTGTCGCCCCCGCTGCGCAGATCGGCAGCGATTGAGCGCAGCAGCGGGTCGATCTGCTCGAGCGACTCGTCGTCCAAGCGCCCCTCCTCCAAATAGCGATGAAGGATGGACAGGCGCTGGCCGATCACATCGTGCACGCGGGAACGCATGCGCAGGTAGGCCGCATTGTCGGCAACCTTTTTGACTTCTTCGATCTGGGCCTGGAGCTCTTGGCCCGCAAGCTCAAGCAGGTGGTTGGCCTGCGCCAGGCGGTCATGCGCATGCGCATACTCTGTCACATCCAGACCGATTATGCGCTCGAACGAACGGCCCGAGACCATAACGCCATCGCACACAAACAGGCGAATCTCGGCGGGAGAAACCTCGACCACCGCACGCGCCTCACCAAAGCGGTCCAGGTTGATCCGCACGCTGTTCTTACCGCCTCCGGGCATTTGCATGCTGAGCTTGCGCAGGTCGTTCCATGTACCGCTCATATCGCCTAGGTCGGTGGGCATATGAAGCTCCACCAGGTTTTTGCGCATGCAGCGGTTCATGAGCAGTGGACGGCCCCTCGAGTCCAGATACAGGATGCCCACGGGAATCACGTTGATGGTTTCGATCGTCGAGAACGCGGTGATATCCTCCTGGCGGTTACGGACGTCCATCAAGAGCGCCGCGACGGAACGGAACAGGAAGAACGCTCCCTCTGCGATAAGGACAACGGCCCACACCGAGCCCATGGCAAAAACCACCGGCGGTGTCACGGCGCCAACAAGCAGCAGCTCGGCCAGCATGACAGGGCGACGATAGTGCACCATAAGGACCACGCCATAGGCAAAGATCGCGGCATTGAGCCACAGCACTCCGCCCATTGCCCTGGCGCAAACGTCAAGCGGCGCCACCAGATACGAGCCAGACGACGCGAATAAGATGAGCGCCGAAATCATCAGGTGAAGCACAAGGCTCGTCTCGTAGGCGCAAATCACCTTACGGTTATAGGACGAGCGGCGCGATGCGATGAGCGGGACGTGGATCATCTGCAGACACGCAGCCAGGGCAAAGATAACATCGAGCGCAACGATTTGGGGAAGGATGAACGAAATCTGCATCGTCACTCACCCGCCCTCGGCATCAAGACGATCATGCGCAGCTGGCCGGGCTCGCCCTCAAGGCGGTATGCCACGTTGCGCCCTTGCAGAGCGCTTTCGAGCTCTTGCGCAGCGGGCGTCTGAGAAAGATCTTCATCATCGTTGGAAAAAAGCGTGGCGCGCAGCTCGACACTGCATCGGTCATGATCGCCCAAGTGATACATAAGCGCCGGATGGTCGGTGGTGTAGGCAAAAAACGCAAAGTCATACACGCAGTCGTACAGGGCGCTTACCGTACTGGCGTGCATCGGGCGCCGTATGGCGATAATCGAGGCGCAATCGATATCGATGGTGCGCAGGTCGCTTGCGAGCTCGTTGGCAATGAGCTGAATGCGGTCGCGATCAAAACCGCTCTCACCGTGCTGTGCCAACGTGAGCGACCCTTTGCGCTTGCAATAGGCGACGAGCATCTTGGCGCGCTGCAGCATGCGGTAACGCTCGTGCGAAGACGCCTCGTCGGTCAACGGCGGCAGCGAACTCAGCAGGTCGTACATCCCTTCGAGCGCGCGGGCAAGTGCTTGGTCCACGTCTTGGACCAGCAAGGTCTCGGCCTCTTGATCTGCCAGGTGCGTCTTAAGGTCGTAGTCGGCGGCGAGCAGCTCGTTTTGACGCTGCAGTTCCATGCGACGATGTGCCAGTTCACGGTTAAGCTCGTTGAGATCCGACACGTCTTGGGCAAGCAGGGCCGATCCGCCCAGCAGTGGAAAGGCACGGTACACCACATCGGGATCGGACGCCACAGCAAAGGCATGGGCGTGGCCGTGCTCCTGGGTCCGCAACTCCTCGCGCACGCCTACCGGCATTGGCTTTGACGCCGGCGTGGCATAGACCTCCTGCAGGTCGCGCGTTAGAACTTTGAGGTCGAGCGGCAAGGTGTCGAAGATGCCGGCGATGTCGTGATACGACGGAATGACACCGCAATCGAGACAGATTTCCATCGCCACCACGCACAGGACGCAATAGACGAGCGAAAAGTTGAGCCTCCATGCCCAGGGCACGCGCAACGCATACGAGACGGCAAAGAATGCGCCACCCAGCAGTACGAGCGCCGCCGTGCCCGAGAAACGCTGGATGCGAAAGGACGAGGACCGGCCCACCAGGATAAAAAAGGCCACAAAGTTAAAGGCCGTCCACACTAAGACAGCGAAATAACCCCAGCCGTACGTGTAATCGTTGCTCCAGGTGTCGCTTGCACGGTCAAAGTGGAATACCTGCCGGTGGAAATCGTTGGTGAGCACAAAACCGATAAGTAGGATGGCCACGACCCACAGGATGCTGCGATAGCGACGGCCCGCACGGTGTTGTTCCAGCCCCGCAAGGCGCAGGCCGCACAGCTGGTAGAGCAGCGGAATGAGCGTCATGGGCACGTAGTACAGGTACCACAGCACGGTGGCATAGAACGGTGTGAACGACTTGTATTTGAGGATGACCTCAATCATCCAGAGGGCGCAGATGGTGGCGACGGCAACAAGGCGGCGGCGCAACACATAGTCCAAACAGCGTAGATAGACCGATACACCCCAGATCGAAAATATAATTGCGGCGACAAGCAACGGGAGAGAGCTCGAGTGGACGAGCGCATCCACGACCTCTTCGGACACCTCGCTATAGGCGGGCACGGCGTTAGAAAGTTTGGGGTCGAAGGCGAACAGCGCCGGCAAGACTGCCAAAACCATGAGGAACAGCGCGGTGATGGCGCCGGCGATAGCAAAGACGCGGTGACGGTACACCCGATGTGTTATGCCAACAAGGAATCGCGGCATGGCGAAGAGCCTGCCGCCCCTGGGATCCGCCACGGGTGCGGATCGGGCGGCCGCGTGGCCGATATGTCGCTCGCAGGTACCCATAGTGCTTTTAGTGTACCGACAGGCGGGCCCAAAAAGCGGGCCACATGTCCCAAAATCCGCCGACGGCAAAGGGTGTCCCCAGGGGCCACTCATTTAAGTACGTCCCCAATGAGTGGACCAGCGACTAGTCGTTTAAGAACGTCCCCAATGACTAAGACAAAACGAGCGAGGATTTTTGGACGCCCAAATGGCGAGAGTGGATAATCTCCCACTTTGAGCCCACAAACAGGCTAAAAACGGGAGATTATCCACTCTCATTCTGCGGGCACTCATTTAAGTACGTCCCCAATGAGTGCTTTCACTTCTTTTAACAAAACGCCCGGCGGGCATTAACTGCTCGCCGGGCGTTTTGGTTAGGAGGCTATGGTTGTTGGGAAGCCTTAGGCCAGGTCCTCGCCGTTCGTCTCGATGACGTGTTTGTACCAGTCGAAGCTCTTCTTTTTGGAACGCTTGAGGGTGCCGTTGCCCGCATCATCGCGGTCGACATAGATAAAGCCGTAGCGCTTGGACATCTCGCCCGTGCCGGCAGACACCAGGTCGATTGGGCCCCAGGTGGTGTAGCCCAGCAGGTCAACGCCGTCCTCGGTCACCGCATCGCGCATCGCGGCGATATGCTGGCGCAGGTAGTCGATACGGTAGTCGTCGTTGATGGAGCCATCCTCCTCGACAACATCCTTGGCGCCCAGACCGTTCTCGACCACAAACAGCGGCTTCTGATAACGGTCGTACAGGTCGTTGAGGGTGATGCGGAAGCCCAGCGGATCGATGGCCCAGCCCCACTGGCTCTCCTGCAGGTAGGGGTTCTTGGCGCCGGCGAAGGCGTTGCCCTGGGTGCGCTCGACATCGGGGTTATCGGCACCGGCGGAGCAACGGGTGCTGTAATAGCTAAAGCTGATGAAGTCGACGGTGTTGGCGGCCAGGATCTCGCGGTCCTCATCCGTCATGCCCACATCGATGCCCAAACGCTCGAGCTTCTTGACGGCATAGGCCGGGTAGTAGCCGCGGCTCTGAACGTCGACGAAGAAATAGTTGCTCTGGTTGTCAATCTGCGCTTGGCGCACATCGCCCGGACGGCAGCTGTAGGGGTAGTAGCTACCTGCGGCAAGCATGCAACCGATCTTGACCTCAGGGTCGATCTCGTGAGCGATCTTGGTTGCCCAAGCGCTGGCGACGAGCTCGTTGTGGGCGGCCAGGTACTCGACGGCCTCCTTGTTCTCGCCCTCCTCAAAGACCAGACCGGCACCCATAAACGGCAGGTGCAAGATCATATTGATCTCGTTGAAGGTAAGCCAGTACTTTACCAGGCCCTTGTAGCGGGTGAAGATCGTGGTCGCGAGGTTCTTGTAGAAGTCGATGAGCTTGCGGTTGCGCCAGCCGCCGTACTCCTTGATGAGGTGAATCGGGCAGTCGAAGTGCGTGATGGTCACGAGCGGCTCAATGCCGTGCGCCTGACACTCGCGGAACACGTCCTCGTAGAAGGACAGGCCGGCCTCGTTGGGCTCAGTCTCGTCGCCGTTGGGGAAGATGCGGGTCCAGGCCAGGCTCATGCGGAAGGTCTTAAAGCCCATCTCGGCAAAGAGGGCGATGTCCTCCTTGTAGTGGTGATAGAAATCGATGCCGGTCTGCGCGGGGTAGTAATAGCCGTCCTCGAAGTCGAGCATCTTGCGCTGGCCGGAGACCACCGCATAGCGCTCGGGGCCGTGCGGCGCCACGTCCACGTTGGCCAGGCCGCGGCCATCCACGTCGTAAGCGCCCTCGCACTGGTTGGCAGCCGTCGCGCCGCCCCACAGGAAGTCTTTACGGAAAGCCATGCATCAATCCTTTCGCACGCTGTTTGTCGTGGTTTCAGTATCCCCGTAAGCAGCGCGCTACTCAACGGCAACGACGCAGGCCGACACTTCTTTTCGCACACGGCGGCCCGGCAGCCGCCCCTGCCTGACACTTTCTGATACCGCCGCCCCAAACCACCACAAAGGGGACAGGCACCTTTGTGGTGGTTGGGGACGGTTTGTCTCGATCTGTAACAGGTAGGCAGCCAAAACCGGGCTTGGTGTTACAGATCGAGATTTTCGGGCAGCCCCCCGCAGTTTGTCTAAATCTGTAACAGGTAGAGACGATTTAGCCCGCTAGATGTTACAAATCGAGACGGAAGATGCTAGTCACAGGCGATGTCGAGGTTCTTGCCGACGAGGCCCACGTAGCCGCCTTCGGCTGCCTTGGGGCTGTCGGCGTGGCAGAGGACCCACTTGTCGGCCTTCCAGTAGCAGTAGCTGTCGCCGACCGCGGGCATGTCGGCTGCGGCCTCGGGGCGCGGACCATTGGTGCCGGCGGGCAACGCAACCATTACCTGGAAGCCGCCGTCGTCGACCATGCAGGGCGTGTAGTGGAGCGTGGTGTTGAAGACTTCGACGACCGTACCCGCCGGCACGCGGAACGCCTTGACGCACGCGGTGTCGAGCTTACCGTCCTCGATCTCCCAGCGATGCGCCACGAGCAGGATAAAGTCGCGGGCGCCCAGGTTAAACTCGCTGGCGCGGTGATACTCCAGGCAGTTGAGGCGTGTGTTGTGGCCGTTGCACCAACCGAGCTGGAAAGGGCGGCCGCCAAACATGAGAAAGCCCAATTTGTCGGCATCCTTGACGCCCTCGAGCTCCGGCGCGCTTGCCACGTACTTGCTGCCCTCGGGGACGGGCGTGGCAGAGAGCGCCTCGAGTACGGGCGACGTGAGCTCGGACGGAACGTTATCCCAAACGTTGCCATAGGATTTGAACTCGGGATCGTTGACAGAGTAGATATGCATGTTCACTCCTGTTCGTTTATGTAACAGTACGAACATTCTAGAACAAACATGAGCGATTTTGAACGCCCATCCCGACCACTCAACAAAAAGGCGCCCCCGCATAAGCGAAGGCGCCCAATGCGCGCGTTTTGGACGGTAAAGCCCTTACGCCTGCTGATAGTGCAGGTGCTTCTCGTCGATATCAGCCAGGTCGCGGTCGAAGTAACGGCGCGCGAGCCAGTTTGCCATGGGGAGGTTCTGGTCCAGGTAGTTGCCGCACTCCTCGGGAGCGGCTCCGGGGACATCGCCCTTAAAGCCAGCGACAAACTCGAACAGCTCACGCACGAGCGGCAGAATCTCCTCGCTCGTCAGCTCACCAAAGACAACCAGGTAAAAGCCCGTGCGGCAGCCCATGGGCCCAAAGTAGACGATACGGCTCGACCACTCAGCATGGTTGCGCAAGAACGTGGCACCCAGGTGCTCGATGGTGTGGCACTCGGCCGTGTTCATGACCGGCTCCTTATTGGGCGTGGTCAGGCGCAGGTCAAAGGTGGTGACGGCAGCGCCGGTCGCCGGATCGCGGTCGATGCGGCTCACGTACACGCCGGGCTCAAGCAGCAGATGGTCAACGGAAAAACTCGCGATGCGCTCCATGGCAGATCCTCTCGGTAGTCAATTTGGGACGGGGCTCTTTCAGCTGGTTCGAATGGTCGCACCAATCATACCAGTCAAAAAAGCCCCGTCCCAAATGAGCTACCCGGGACGGGGACCGAATGATTATTTAATCCCCGTCCCAGAAAAATCATTCTAGGCAGTGTACGAGATGGTGGCGGCTACGGCATGACGCCAGCCGGCGATCTTTTTGGCTCGCTCGTCAGCGGGCATGGTGGGCTCCACGATGCCGCGGGCGCCATAGACGTCGACGACATCGCGCGCGTACATGCCCAGCGCAATGCCGCAGGCCCAAGCCGCACCCAGACCGCTCATCTCGTCATTGCTCGCAATGCGGATGGGCGAGCCGACCAAGTCGCTCTCAAACTGCATCAGATACGCATCGTGCGTGGGGCCGCCGTCAACGCGAAGCTCGGCAAGCGCCGCGCCCGAATCCTCGACCATCGCATCGATGACGTCAAAGATTTGATAGGCGATCGACTCGTCGGCGGCCTTCACGAACTCCGCGCGACCCGTGGTGCGTGTCATGCCAAAGACGCAGCCCTCGGCGTCACTCGCCCAGTGCGGCGCGCCCAAACCGGTAAACGCCGGCACAAAGTAGACGCGGCTCGCCGGATTGGCGGCGTAGCACAGGTCGGTAACTTCCTCGGGGTTATTGATGAGCTCCAAATCGTCGCGCAGCCAGGTCTTGACGGCGCCGGCGTAGCTCACGTTGCCCTCGAGCACATACTCGGTCACGCCGTTCATACGCCACGCAAGCGAGCTCGAAAGCCCGTGCGAGCTGGCAACGAACTCGTCACCGACGTTCATCATGACCGAGCTGCCGGTGCCATAGGTCGCCTTGGCCATGCCGCGGCTATGGCAGCCCTGGGCAAACAAGGCGGCATGGCTGTCGCCGAGCACGCCGTGAATGGGCACGGGCGCCGGCAAAAAGCCGCCCAGGTTCGTCATGCCGAACAGGCCATCGGAATCGGTCACCTGCGGCAGGCAAGCCGAATCGACGCCAAAGGCCTCGCACACCGGCTCGCTCCAGCAGCCACGGCGCAGGTCAAAGAGCTGCGTGCGGCTGGCATTGGACCAGTCGCAGCGAAACTCCGCGCCGCCCGTGAGCGTCCAGACCACCCAGGCATCGATGGTGCCCAGACACAGTTCGCCTGCCGCCGCGGCCTCGGCAGCCGTGGGAACGTTCACGAGAATCCAAGCCATCTTGCCCGCCGGATAATAGGGCGAGAGTACCAGACCCGTCGTGTCGCGCACCAGCTCGGCCACACCCTCGCGCGCGGCCAGCTCGTCGCACAGCTCGCGGGCGCGGGCGCATTGCCACACCACGGCGTCGCACAGCGGCTCGCCCGTCGTGCGCCTCCAGGCAACGGTGGTCTCGCGCTGGTTGGAAATGCCGATGCCGGCGATGTCGGCCGGATCGACCCCAGTCTCCTCCACCACGGCGCGCGCCACGGCCAGCACGTTGGCGGCGATCTCGGCAGGATCATGGCTCACCCAGCCGGCCTCGTTCACAATCTGGCGATGTGAGCGGTCGGCACGATGAATCAGATGGCCGCCCTCGTCCACCAGCAGTGCCTTGGTGCCCTGCGTGGATTGATCGATTCCGATGATGTATTTGCTCATGTACTCTCCTGTCTCCCCCGTCGATTCAAAAACTAAAACCCGACGGACAAGGAGCGAGCGGCCGTCAAGTGCCGCAGATTGCCGTGAAAGAGGAGCGCCGCGTGCTCTGTGTACGCAAGCGACGGTTTGAACGGCAAGGTGCGGTGCTTGGCGGCCGCGCAGCGTCTGTTTCTACTAGTTGCCGAGGAACTCGGCAACGGTCTTGGCGATTCCGGCACCCGTCAGGCCGTAGTGCGCAAAGACCTCGGGGCTCGTGCCGGTGATGACCGGCGCGTCGGGCAGGCTCAGGCACTTGACCGGACGCGGGCAATGCTCGCCCACCACCTGCGCGACCATGGAACCCAGGCCGCCGAAGGGGCTGTGCTCCTCGACGGTCACGACGGCGCGCGTGGCACCGGCAGCCTCGATCACGGCCTCGGCATCGAGCGGCTTGACGCAGTACATATCGAGCACCGTTGCCGAAATGCCCTGCTCGGCCAGCAGATCGGCGGCATCCACGGCATGGCGGACCATCTCGCCGGTGGCGACGAGCGTCACATCGGTGCCGCGACGCACCCAAGTGGCGCGGTCCATCTGGAACGGACACTCGTCCTCGGTATACACGTCCTCGACCGGGTTGCGCCCCACGCGGATGTAGGCCGGCTTGTTATCGTTGACCAGGGCGCGCACGAGCTCGGCGGTCTGGAAGCGGTCGCTCGGCAGATACACGCGCATGTTGGGAATCGCGCTCATGGCGGCGATATCCTGCGCGGAGTGATGGCTCATGCCCAAGGCGCCGTAGGACACGCCGCCCGAGATGCCGATGAGCTTGACGTTGGTGTTGGAGTACGAGACGTCGACCTTGCACTGCTCATACGAGCGCGTGGTCACAAAGGACGCCGGCGAGGCGGCCCAGGCCTTCTTGCCGCACGAAGCCATGCCGGCGGCGATGCTCACCAGGTCCTGCTCGGCAATGCCGACCTCAATGGACTGCTGGGGATACTGATCGAAGAACGGCGTGAGCGATGCGGAGCCGCGGGAGTCGGAGCACAGGACGACGATGTCCTTATCGGTCTCGGCGGCCTCGAGCAGCGTGTCGCAGATAACCTTGCGGTTGGCGATCTTGTTAGCCATTGATAGCCTCCTTATGGGCAGCGAAATCGGCGATGATCTGGGCATATTCCTCGTCGTTGGGCAGGTGATGATGCCAGGCGGCCTTGTCCTCCATAACCGGCGAGCCGTAGCCCTTCACCGTGTTGAGGATGATGACCGTGGGCTTTCCGCAGGTCTCGGCGGCCAACGTCAGTGCGGCATCGATGGCTTGGACGTCGTTGCCCGGAATGGAGAGCACGTTCCAGCCGAAGGCGGCCCAGCGCTCCTCCTGCGAATCCTGCTTCATGACGTCCTCGGTGCTGCCACTGATCTGCAGGCGGTTGCGGTCCACGAGCGCGCACAGGTTATCGAGCTGGTAGTTACCGCCGCTCATGGCGCCTTCCCAGACCGAGCCCTCGGCAAGCTCGCCGTCGCCCATAATGGTGTAGACGCGGTAGTCGCGGCCGTCCATCTTGCCGGCGAGTGCCATGCCCACGGCCACGGGCAGGCCGTGGCCCAGCGAGCCGGAGTTCATCTCGATGCCCTTGAGCTTGTTGTTGGGGTGACCGATGTAGGGGCTGCCGAACTTGGAGAAGCGGGCCTTGACGTCGTCGAGGTCCAGATAGCCCTCGTGGCACAGCACCGCGTAGTAGGCCTCCATGGCGTGGCCCTTAGAGAGCACAAAGCGGTCACGGTTGGGGTCGTCGACGGTCTCGGGCGAAATGTTGAGGTGGTTGGCATAGAGGGTCATGAGGGCGTCGATCACCGACATGTCGCCACCGATGTGGCCGCCGGCGCCGGCCATGATGATATCGACGCAATCGCGGCGAAGATCCCAACGCAGGGACTCAAGCTCTTCGATAGTTGCCATTTCTACTCTCCTCGCAGGTAGGCTTTGACGTCTTCTTCAATCGGGTCGTACAAGTCGGGCTGGATGCCGATATACTTGCACGCCTCGTAGAGCACCGGCACCACGTTGGCGTGAATGGCGACGCAGTGGTGGATGTAGGGGCCCTCGACGATCTTGGCCTCGAGGCGCTTGAGGTTGTCGACCTCAACCCACAGGTAGGTGCCCATGCCGGCCGGGCCGTCGATGCCGCGAGCGTTGCCCAGCAGCAGCGAATACTCGCCGTTGTCGCCGTCAAAGCGGGCAAGGGTGAGGTCGCCGTGCTTGGCCTCGGCCGTCAGCGCGCCGGGGTGATCGAAAGCCAGCGGGTAGGTGAGCTTGGGCTTGACGGCCGCGCAGCTGCAGGGCCAAGGGCCGCAGTGCTGCAGCAGCTCGCCGTTCTCGTTATCGGGATGGCGCACGGTCCAGTCGGCGAACATGCCGCGGTGACGGCCCAAGTCGGCGGCCTCGACCATCAGCGCGGTAATCGCACCGTGGATATCGGTCTCGCACACGACGGGGATACCCATCTCATTGAGGATGGCGTTGGCGGCGCAGGGCATAATGCCCAGCTCGTCCTGCAGAGCGTTCCAGCACTGGATGGCGCCGGCGTTGCAGCCGTACTTATCGACCAGGCGCTTCATGGCGATAGCGAGCCCTGCAACCGCGGGGACCTTGTCCTCGGGAATGCAGATCTCAAAGCTGTCGCGAATGTGGTCGAGCATGGCGGCCATGGCCTGCTCGTCGGTCTGGGCGTCGCGCACGGCCTGAACAAGCTCGGTCATGGGGATGGGCGAAAGCTGAATATTGAACTTCTCGAGCAGCTCGCCCTCGTTGCACATGGTGGACCAGAAGTCGAACGGACGGGTAGCCATCTGCAGGATGCGAGTGTGCTTGAAGGTCTTGACCACGTTGCACACGGCCAAGAAGTCCCAGACGCCGCGCTCGAACTCGGGATCGGTTAGGCGGCAGTTGGTCATATAGGTAAAGGGAACCTGGAAGCGGCGCAGGACCTTGCCGGTGGCGAACAGGCCGCACTGGCTATCGCGCAGGCGGGTGCCGTCGGGCTCGGGGCGCTCGTCGCGCGGGCCCCACAGCAGCACGGGCAGGCCGAGCTCACGGGCAAGACGGGCGCAAACGTACTCGGTGCCAAAATTGGCGTGGCACAGCATGATGCCGTCGACGCCCTCGGCGCGGAACTTCTTGACGATAGGCTCGATATGGCTGTCGTCAAACAGCAGGCCCTCGTCGTTGATGTCGTCGATGTCCACAATGTCGACGCCGATCTCGCGCAGGCGATTGGCTGTCAGGCCGCGATACTTGATCGCGTCCGGCGCGCTAAAAATGCTGCGGCGCGTGGGCACAAAGCCGAGCTTGATCTTATCCATATACGTCCTCCCCTAGTCACATGTTCAGTAAACAGACGCGTGTTTCGTTTTGTTCTGTTTACTAAATGTTTTACTCTTCTGTTTAAAAGTTTAACGCGAAATACCCGCAAGCGGTAGAGAAATCAGCCTAAACGGTATGTAAACAAACTGAACATACAAGGAGAACAAAAAGGGGGTCCCGAAAGACCCCCTTTTTGAATGGCGTTGTTTTTACTGCCCTCGCGCGCTTTGACGCGCCGCGAGCGATGCTGCCCTCGCCTAGATTTCGCGCACGCTCTGGCGCTCGACAAAATATGTCGATACGGCCGTCTTGCAGGTATAGCTCTTGGGATTGCGGATGTTGCCCACCAGGCGGCGCACCGCGATCTCGCCCACCTCGTGCTTGGGAACGTGCACCGTGGTGAGCGGCGGGTTGGAGAAGGCGCCCAGAGACAGGTCGTCAAAGCCGATGATCGAGACGTCCTCTGGCACGCGCACGCCGTGTTCGCTC
Source organism: uncultured Collinsella sp. (assembly GCA_958372075.1). Classification (GTDB taxonomy): domain Bacteria; phylum Actinomycetota; class Coriobacteriia; order Coriobacteriales; family Coriobacteriaceae; genus Collinsella. The sequence goes on from CATXMO010000001.1 coordinate 120,838, forward strand.
AGCGCGCGCATGGCGCCCACGGCGAGCACGTCGTTCTCGGCAAAGAAGGCCGTCGGCAGGTCGTCGCGCGAGATGCTGTCGAGCCACACGCCCATGTCGCGATAAGCGCCCTCGAGCGTGGTGCCCAGCGTGACGCGCCATGCCGGGTTGGCCTCAAGGCCCGCGTCCTCAAGTGCTTGGCGATAGCCGCGCTCGCGATCCTTAAAGTTGCGGATGCGAAGGTCGCCTGCTAGATAGCCAATTTGCTTGTGACCCTTTTCGATAAGGTAATCCACGGCACGCAGTACCGAATCGGTGTTGGCAATGACTACGGCATCAAAGTACTGACGGTCGCTCCAACCGTCGAGCACGATCAGGTGAGCGGCGGCGTTGGCGAACAAGGCGTAATCTTCCTCGCCCAGCTCGGTGCCCATCAGCACGATGGCGGCAGCCGGGTCGGCGATCAGGCCCTCGACCTGCGGGCGCACGGCGTTCAAGTCGCTAAAGTCGAGCGAGACAAAGCTCGTGCTCATGCCGTGGCGACGCGCCTGGCGCTCCACGCCCTCGATGACCGCGGGATGGAAGGTGCTCTCGTCCAGGATGGCGCCCGTCTTGCGCGCAAGCACAAACTGAATGCTCTCGAGCTGCGTCGATTGCTGATAGCCAAGCGACTGCGCGCACTCCAGGATGACCTTAGCGGTCTCCTCGCTCACGCTGCGCTTGCGGTTGAGCGCGTTGGACACGGTTGCGGGCGAAAAACCGGTGATGCGGCTGATCTCGCGAACACTTGCTTTGGCCATTGTTCCCCCTAGCAACGGCCGTGGCGGAGCATCGCGACTCGATGGCTCGGCAACTAAACGACCGCAAATTCAATCTAAACAGAATAGTAAATGTTTATGAGCTAGTTTAGCCTGTTGTCAAGCAAAGCGGTACGACTATTCCCCCAACGGGCGCATTTGCTCGGTAGCTCATTTGGGACGGGGCTATTTTGACTACCTACGCATAGTTTTGGAGGCGGTGGGGGCAGACGCCAAGTAGCTAAAAAGCCCCGTCCCAAATCGACTACATGGGGCGGGGCTTAGGGGTCGTTTAGCCTAGGACGCGGGCCATGCGCGTCTTGAACTCGGTCAGGAAGCGCGGGGCGTCAACGGTCAACGCCACGAGCGCGCTCTTGTCCGGATCGGACAGGCGGTGCTCATCGCAGATGGTGCGGCCGCGGTACTCACCCAGCAGGTCGACGCGCAAATTGCAGCCGAGCGCACCCACGAGTGTGGGGTCGATCGCCACGGCAACAGCCAGGGGATCGTGCAGTGCGCAGCCGCCCAGGTAGGGCGCATTCATCTCGTACGAGCCAATGTAGTGCTCCACCATGCTCGCAAATGCGCAGCCCGCCATGGTGCCCGAGCCCGTCCAGCCGGCAACGTCGCGGCGCGTGAGCACCACGCGATGCGTCACGTCCAGGCCCACCATGGTGAGCTTGCGGCCCGAGCGCAGCACGGCGTCGGCGGCCTCGGGGTCGCTTGCCATGTTGGCCTCGGCGCCCGCGCTCACGTTGCCGGGCACGGTCAGGGCGCCACCCATCACCACCACGCGGCCAATAGACATCATCGCCGCCGTATCGCGCTCAAGGGCAAGTGCCAAGTTGGAGAGCGGACCGGTCGCCACGTAAACCAAATCGGGGCCATAGGTACGCGCGGCATCGATCAGATAATCGACCGCGGCATTGCCATCGGCCGACGTCGCCCCCACCGGCTCGTAGGGCGACGCAGGCACGCTCGCGCCGCCGATGCCGTTCTTGCCGTGGATGAGCGTGGTGGACGCCGGCGGCGTATAGGGCTCGGTCGCCTGCAAAGGACGGTCGGCACCCAGGTACACCGGCACCTCGGGACGGCCCAACAGGTCGAGCACCGCCAGGCAGTTATGCGCCGATTGCTCGACGCGCACGTTGCCAAAGCACGTGGTAATGCCCACGAGCTCCACCTCGGGGCTCGCGATGGCATAGGCAAGCGCCATCGCATCGTCCACACCCATATCCAGATCAAGGATCAGCTTCTTAATCGCCATAGTTCTACTCCGCTTCTCCGTCTTGTACTAATCGTCTAAACCAAACATACGCTCAACTTCGACGCGCGTGGGAATCGACTGCTGTGCGCCCAAACGTGACACCGTCACCGCCGAGGCACGGGCGCCGGCGGCCATGCACTCAAAGAGCGGCAGGCCCTCCAGGCGAGCCGCGGCAAGTGCACCGATAAACGTATCGCCCGCGGCCGTCGTATCGACCACCGCGCACGAAAGTGCCGGCATGCGCAGCAGCTCGCCGTCGTCGCCGAGCGTAACCGATCCAGCGCCGCCCAACGTGATGACCGCAGCTGCGGCGCCCTTGGCGAGCAGGGCATTGAGCGCCGCGACACAGCTCGCATCATCCGCGGGCAGGATGCCCGTCAGCACCTGGCACTCGGTCTCGTTGGGGCAGACCAGGTCAACCGCCTCCCAGACATCTGCCGGCACGTCACTTGCCGGCGCCGGGTTAAAGACCGTATAGAACCCCAGCTCGTGAGCGCAAACAAGCGCCTCGGCCGTCGCCGCAAGGTCGCATTCGCCCTGGGCGATAAAGACGCTTCCGGCAGCCGGGGCAATCTCACTGGCGTCGCCGTCGGGCCCATCGGCCACCAGGCGCCTCAGCGCGCGGGCAACGTCCTCGCCCGCAAGCGCATGGTTGGCGCCCGGCGACAGCACGATGCGGTTGTCGCCCTCACAGCGAATGATGGTCGCCGTGCCCGTTTCCACGTCGTCACGATGCGCCACAAAATCGCAGTCCACGCCAGCGTCTTGGAGCCCTGTCACAAGCGACGCGCCAAACGCGTCACGGCCGACCGCGCCGATCATGCACGTGCGCGCGCCCATGCGCGCGGCCGCCACGACCTGGTTGGCGCCTTTGCCGCCGGCGTTGGCGATAAACCCGCTGCCGCCGACGGTCTCGCCCGCACGCGGCATGCGCTCACACGCCACCGATAGGTCCATGTTCATGCTGCCGAACACCGCAACGATGCCGCAATCTGCCATGGAAACCTCCTCGTCCGCGGGCTCTGCACCCGCTGCCGGCCGTCAATCGTGCGCTCTCGCACCTCTATAACTTTAGTTCACTTTGATGTGGACGCGCGCTTGAGCCTGAGCCAGCAGCAAGCATTCACAGGAGCAGGCAGCTACAATGAAGGTGTGCTGATTATTCTCGTCATTGGATGATGCTATATGGAACAATTCCCGCAATCGAACTCGCGCAGCCGACGCCACGCGGGCGGCCAACAGGCGCCGCACGAACGTTCGCGCGCCAACCGCCAAACCACCGAAGCACGCCGCACTGCAGGCTCCCATCGCACGCCCGCCAACAAGGGCGCCCACGCCAGCAGCGCCGCAAAAGAGCAGACGCCCGCGCGCCCCAAATCTCGGTACATCCCCGCCCTCGACGGTCTGCGTACGCTCGCCGTCGTCGCAGTGGTGCTCTATCACCTCAACCTCACATGGGCACAGGGCGGCTTGCTTGGCGTCACGGTGTTCTTTGTGCTCTCGGGCTATCTGATCACGCGCCTGCTTATCAACGAAATATCAAAGACTGGCCGCATCGACCTCAAGAGCTTCTGGATCCGCCGCATCCGCCGCCTGTTCCCCGCCGTGGTAACCGTCGTGGTGGTGACCTGCGCGCTGTGCACCGTCTTTAACCACGTGATGCTCACCAAAATGCGCCCCGACATCCTGCCGTCGCTACTGTTCGTTAATAACTGGTGGCAGATTCTGCAGGACGTTTCGTACTTTAACGCCTTGGGCGACCCTTCGCCGCTCACGCATTTTTGGTCGCTTGCCATCGAGGAACAGTTCTATCTAATTTGGCCGCCGCTGCTGCTCGCCATGGTGTCTATGCATATGAGCAAGCCCAATACGCGCCGCGTGGTTCTGGTCCTCGCCGCCGTCTCCGCCATCGCCATGATGGTGCTCTACAACCCCGCCACCGACCCCAGCCGCGTGTACTACGGCACCGACACCCGCGTGTTCTCGCTGCTGCTGGGCGCCTGGATGGCCTTTATCCCCGACCGCGACCTAGCGCCTGCGGGCCTTGTCCGCCATCTGGGGCTCGACCGACTGGCTGGCGCCGTCAAACGCGACAAGGACAAGACCAGTGAGCATGGTAAGGACAGTGGCAGCACGGCCGAAACCGAACAGGCCGCGTCGAGCGCACTCATGCGCTTTTGGTCCTCGCCCGCATCCATCGACCTGTTGGGCATTGTGGGTCTCCTCGGTCTTGCCGCCATGGTCGCGCTTACCAACGGCTATACCGCGTTTCAGTATCGCGGAGGTACGCTGCTGTGCTCTATCCTCACGCTGATGGTTATCGCGGCATGTGTGCAGCCCCAGGGCATGGTCGCACGGGCCTTGGCCGCCGAGCCGCTCGTATGGATCGGTAAGCGCTCCTACAGCATCTACCTGTGGCATTATCCGCTGCTGCTCCTCATGAACCCGGTCGCCAATATTAGCGACACGCCCTGGTGGCATTACATTTTGCAGGTACTGCTGGTGGTCGTCGCCGCCGAGTGCTCCTATCGCTTTATCGAGACGCCGTTTAGGAAGGGTGCTTTTGGGCGCACCGTTTCTGAGTTCCGCGACGGCACCACCACGCCCGCCGACTGGGTGCGCACGCATATTCCCACCTGCGCCGTTTGCGCCGTCGTACTTGTTGTGGCGTTGGGCGGCCTTGTCTTTGTGCCCGACACCTCCGCGCTGAGCGGCGAGGGCGCCGAAATCCTAAACAAGGAAGCTAAAAATACAAAGCCCCAGGACCAGCAGGCGGCCGACGACACCGATAAGGATGACGATGGCTTCCCCGATGGAGCCTACGACCTGTTAATGATCGGCGACTCCGTGTCGCTGCGCGCTGTCGATTCCTTTGACGGCGTGTTCCCCCACAGTCACATCGATGCCGAAAAGGGCCGCCAGTTCGATGCGGGCCGCACAACATTTGAGGCTTATCTCCAACAGAACCTCGCCGGCAAGATCGTAGTCTTTGCGCTGGGCACCAACGGCCTAGTGACCGATGCCCAGATTGACGCCATCATGGCCGATGCCGGCGATCAGCGCACCGTCGTATTTGTAAACACGCGCAGCCCGCAGCCATGGGTCGGCGCCACCAATCAGGCCATTGCCAACGCCGCCTCGCGCTATAAAAACGTTCGCGTTATCGACTGGTACGGATATAGCGCCAACCGCAACGATCTGTTCGACGGCGACGGCACGCACCTTTCGAACGCGGGCGTGGCCGAGTACCTTAAGCTCATCCACGATGCCGTCAAGAAGGACCTGCCCGTGCATCCCGAGGATCACGTCAACGATCCGCAGCCGGCGGCCGTCAAGTCTGCCACCGACGCGCTCGTCAATGCGCTCGCTCTCAAGCCGCACAAGCTGGGCACCGACAAGTAACCTGCAGCGCAAACTTCCCACATCCGGAGGGGGTGCCTGCCACGGCAGGCACCCCCTCCGGCAGTTAGGGACGTTCCTTATGTGCCGGCACCTAGGGACACTCCTGGCACAGCCGAGGAACGCCCTCCTTGCGACCGAATTCTGGGCGCCTCGCCACCCCGAGCGTTGTTTCCAAGCCCCACATCCGCAGCAAACAACCCAAAATCACTCTTTTCGAGCCGACTCCAAGAGGTCGTGGACAAAAAGGGGCAAATATGAGTACTGTTACCATTTTAGTAGCAGGCAAAACCACCCAAAATGACGTCCGAGCGACCCCTACAACCCCCTAAAGCAGCCAACCTGACTGGTTTAAGACATATTGGAGCCAATTTTAATGAACATACTATCGGCTATGTCCATTATCTTCTTGGGTGTAAATGCTATTCACTTAGCAACAGTACTCATATTTGGCATTTTTTGTCCACTGCCATATAACTAATGCCCTATAGCGGGCAAAAAACAGGCCGCAGTCCATCGCTGCGGCCTGTTCGGAAGCAAAAGTGGGCGTTAAGCGCTGTAGCCCATCGCCTGCAGGACAAACATGACGACCGTGAGCACCGTAATCACGCCGATAGTCGCCCACGTGAGCACGTTCCATACGCGGCCGTTGCGGTTGGCGCCCATAATGTGACGGTCGGCGGCGATAACCACCTGGAACACCAGAACCACGGGCAGTAGCACGCCATTGATGACCTGCGAGGTCATCATAATCTGGAACAGATCGACGCCGGGCATAAGCACCAGCACGGCAGAGATGCCGATGATGGCCGTAATGATGCCGCGATAGACCGGGGCCTCGTCCCAGCTGCGATCGGCACCGCGCTCCCAGCCAAATGCCTCGCAGATAGCGCTCGACGTAACGCCCGGCAGCACGCAGGCAGCCAAGAAACTCGCCGCGACCAGGCCCGAGGCAAACAATACCGTAGACCACTGACCCGCAATAGGCTCCAGCGCGCGGGCAGCATCGGCAGCATCGCTAATCTGAATACCCGCCGGGAACAGCACCGTACCGGTCGTAATGATAATAAAGCCGGCAATGACATCAGCGGCAAGCGAGCCGCTCACGGTATCGATGCGCTGCAGCACGATATCGTCCTCGCCCGCGTTCTTATCGACCACGTTGTTCTGCGCCAAGAAAATCATCCACGGCGCGATGGTGGTACCGATCGTTGCGACCACGAGCGACACGTAGCTGGGGTCATTTTGAATGTTAGGCACGACCAGGTCGACCGCGACCTCACCCCAGTTGGGGCCAGCCAAAAACGCGGCGACGATATAGGTCACAAACACGCAGCTCACCAGCAGTAGAATCTTCTCGATGCGCTGGAAACTACCCGACATGGTAAGCATCCATACCAGCAGCGCCACCAACGGCACCGAGATGCTCGCCGGCACGCCAAAGAGAGCAAGACCGCTGGCGATGCCCGCAAACTCCGAAATGGTCACAGCCGTGTTGGCGATCAACAGCGCCGCCATAGCAAGTACACTCTTGCGCACGCCAAAGCGCTCGCGAATGAGCGATGCCAGGCCCTTGCCCGTGACGCAGCCGCAGCGCGCCGCGGTCTCCTGCGTCACGATGAGCAGCACGGTCATGACAGGAAGCATCCACAGCATCTTGTAGCCATAGCTGGCGCCCGCGCTGGAATACGTTGCAATGCCGCCGGCATCATTGCCCGAAAGCGCCGCCAACAGACCGGGACCCATAGCGCCAAAGATGGCCGCGATGGTCAGCTTTTGCTTGGTGCCCGACTTTTGCTTGGTATTTTGCACGCGACCACCTAACCCATGACTGACATGGCGAGCAGCACCGCGGCGATGCAATACGCCACACACGAGATCATGACGGCAATGACGTTCATGGCGGTGCCCGACGTGTTGAGGTCATGCTCGTCACGCCAGAACAGCACCATCAGGTAAATCACGGCACTCATGTTGCCAACCAGGCAAATGATGGCGGCAATGTTAAAGCAGCCGGTAAAGAGCTGCTCCTCAAACATAGAGGCATCGGGGAATGCAGCGGTGCGCACCAGCTGGGCGCACAGGTAGGTCACGAGTGACAGAATCAGGCCCATGCCCGTGCTCTGGAAGAAGAATCCCAGATACGGCTTGGGCTCGTCGTCGTGACCGTCATACTCCAGGAAGTAGTTCTTGACGAACGACACCATGCGCGAGGCCGCCAGCAGCACGAGCGGCATGGCGCACATGGGGAACACCACCAGATGCGCGGAGCCGAGCGCCGTTCCCAGCACGGTCGCCATGATGCACGATGCGATGCCCCATACAACAACCCAGTACTGACGATGCACGAACCAGCTGAGCACGTTCGTCGAGTCGTCCGACGCGCTATCGCCCGAGCCGACACCGGCGATCTGCAGGTCCTCCTGATGCTCCTCGGCGATAACGTCCATGGCGTCGTCGAAGGTCACGATACCAAGGATATGACGGTTCTCGTCGCAGACAGGGATGGCAACCAGGTCGTACTTGGTCATCTCGTCCGTCACGTCTTCCTGGTCCTCGTCGGGCGACACATAGACCAGGTCGCGATAGGCCAACTGACCCAGCGTGGCGTCGCGGTCGGCTACGATCAGCGTGCGCAGCGAAAGCACGCCGGTCAGCATGCCACTCGGATCCTCGGTATAGACGTAATAGACGCTCTCGAAGTCCTCGTCGAGCTCGCGAATCGCCTCGATGGCGTCACCGACCGTTGCCGTGGCGGGCAGGGAGACAAACTCCGAGGTCATGATGCGGCCGGCGGTGTTGTCCTCATACCCCAGCAGGTTACGAATCGCCTTCTCCTCCTTGACGCCCATCAGGCGCAGGAGCTTCTCGGCCTTCTCGTAATCAAGCTCGTCGATCAGGTCGGCAGCGTCGTCCGGGTCCATCATGGCCAGCATCGACGATGCGTCCGTGTCGGACAGGCCCTCGAGCATCTCGGTCATAAGCTCGTCGTCATCGAACTCCGAGATAGCTTCGGCTGCCTGGGCGGTATCGAGCTGCGCAAACACCTGCGCACGTAGGCGCGGGTCGAGCTGCTCGATAATGTCGGCGATGTCGGCAGGGTGCAGCTCGCCGAGCGTCTTGTGCGACACCGAGAGTTGGATGTTTTTAGTCGAGCGGTCGAGCAGGTCCATGTAGGACCAAGCGATGATGTCCTCGCTGAGCGGCTTGCCCAGGTGCTTCATAAAGCCCTCGACGACGTGCTCGAGTGCGGGGCTGATCGCGCGCAGCAGACCGCGGGCACCGACCTCGGCACCCAACAGGCGCAGCTGGTTTTCGCCCGACATGGAAAACTTGATGTCGTTGACGCGCACGACCTTCATGCCCTGCGTGTCGACGATCTGCTTATTGAGCACGTCGCGCGCCAGCAGGAGCTCGGTCGGCTGCAGGTACGAGAAGCGAATATTGGTGGCAGACGTGTTGAGATACACGCCCGTCTCGTCGATACGGTCGACCCATTTGCGCCAGCTGATCATAAACGGCGTCTTGCCGGGGCCGCGGAACGCGAGCGACGTCACGTGCGGAAAAACTTCGCCGGTAGCAATGCCAAAATCGTTGACCACGCCGAGCTTTTCGCCGTCGACGTCCAAGACCGGCAATTTGAGCATCTCACTCAGATAATTCAATGGTGCTCCCCATCATTATTCCTCCGGACGCGGCCGCGCGTGCGGCGTCCGGGGGCTTCTGGATATGTATACGCATGCGCGGGCGGCACGCCGCTCGACGCTTACACCCCGTGCATGCGCAAAAAGCACCTGCATGGGGTCATCGACTGTATGGTCGAGGTTTGGATTTCACCTGTAACCTTTCTCTTGACCCTCATTAACCGCAGTAACTATAGCATCAGCATCGCCCTGCGGCATCGAATTTATGCGCTGCACATTGCAGGCATACCAAACGCTGACGTATCCGTGACATAGCCCTTGGGGACGTTCTTAAACGACTAGTCGTCGGGGACGCTCTTTGCGAGCGACAGAAAAGGACTGCCCAAACTGCCGGCAAAAAAGGAACGTCCCCAAGTGCCGGCCGTTGGGGACAGTCCCCAAGTGCCGAGTTTTCGCAAGACTGTCCCACATGACTACTCGTTTAAGCACGTCCCCGATGACTACTCTGTGGTGTCGTCGTCCTTGGGGAGTTGGGGGAACACGGCGTTTTTGGGCATGGAAACCTTGGTGAGCGAGGTGAGCTTTTTGCTCAATGCCGTGTCCGTCTTGACCAGGTCGCTGAGCGTCACGATCTTGTAGCCGTCGGCGACAAGGCCATCGATAATCTGCGGCAACGCCTCGAGCGTCTGCTCGACGGACTCATCGCTATCGGTGAGCAGCACAATATTGCCCGGCGTCACCGAGTCGAGCACGGTCGATACTTGCTCGTCGGCGCCGTTGAGCAGCCAGTCGCCCGAATCGATATTCCACGAAACCACGGCGGACACCAGGTCCATCGAGTCGATCCAGTTTTGCTCGTCAAACGCGGCGTAGGGAGCACGCAGCAACATCGTCTCGACGCCGGTCGCCGACTTAATCGCTTCGGTGCCCTTCGTGATCTGCTTGCGCACCGTCTCGCGATCCTCTCCCTTGAGCGAATCATCGCTGTAGCTGTTGGAGCCGATCTCGCACCCGGCATCGACAATCGCTTTGGCAGTAGCGGGCGAGGCCTCCGCGGCATCGCCCGAAAGGAAGAATGTCGCCGTGACGCCCTTTTCCTTGAGCACCTGCAAGATCTGCTTGGTCGCGCCGCTCGGGCCCTCGTCAAATGTCAGGGCCACGTACTTTTCGTTGCCCTTGGGCGCTACGCTTGCGCACTCGACTACGCAGTCGGTGGCGGGCACGACCTCGCCGCGGTCCTGCGTCTTGCCCGACTGCTCGCCGACCCATACCTCAGAGCGGCCCCGAACACCCCAGGTTTTGACGTACTCAATGGCACCCGTGCCCTCGACCTTAAGCTTTGGCTCGACAGTCTTGGCCTGGACCTCGTGCTTTTCGTACGCGTTGCGGCCGTCCTTAACCGTCACCTTCTCGCCACCCGTAAGCTCGCGACTATCCCATTTGCCTTGCTTCACGCGCTTGCCGTCGACCTTCACCGACAGCTTTTCGCCACCATGGCGCTTGAGCACGCTGTCGTCGACGGCCAGCAGATCGCCGGCATCGTACGTTTCGGTCAGGCTTTGATCGTCGATAAGATTCTGCAACGTAGAGCCCACGCGTACCGCGGTCTTTTGCCCGTTGAGTTCCACGTCCACGCTGCGGTTGACGTAGCCCACGACGGCAGCGATAAACAGCACGAGCGCGCAGCCCACGGCGATGAGTGCATAGGGCAGGTGGGACGGTCGGCGCGGCGAGCGCCCGTTGCCGATGCGCGCACTGCGATCGCTAAACCCACGGCTATGGTTGAGGTACATCGCGCCGGGCTTACGGCGACGTTGACGCTGACCGCTGGGCAGCTGCCCCAGGTCGCGGCGCGCCGTCGGACGCACACCCGAGCGCCCGTTTAAGTTAGATCCGTTTTGGCGCATGTGCGCTCCCCCATAAACACAGCGAGCCGGAGCAACATGTCTCCGGCTCGCCTCCCATCATTTGGTACGTCGCTATTTGCTAGCTTTTGACGAGTTCCCGCTCGCCTTTTGATATTCGTCCTTAAAGGCCTTGAACATACCGCGCGTCTTGCCGAGCTGCTTGCCCAGTGCGCGGCTGCCCTTGTCAACGGCAACCGATCCCTTGTCATCGAGCACCTTGGCGCCCTTCTTGACCTTATCGCCCACCGCGACACCGGCCTCGGCAGCCTTGGCGGCCACGCCGCCCGAATACCCGAGCGCCTTGACCTCGTCCGAGACAATCATCGCGCCGTCCTCGTAGCCGCGCAGCATCATCGGCGGCACCTGCGTGTCGCCCACCAGCACGCTCGAAGCGGCGCCGGCAGTCACGTAGAACATCTGCACAATACCCGAGCGCGGCTTGAACTCAACGTCCGAGCAGTAGCCCACGACATCGCCCGATTCCGTGCGCACATCCATACCAACCCAGATGATGCAATCGTCCAGATTGATATCGAGGCGCTTGGCCGCGGCGGCATCGTAGGTGCCCTTGACGTCGTCGACCGCGACAGCGCCCTCATAGACGCCGATGGCATCGAGCGCCACAAAGCGGTCGGGGCGCTCGATCATGCCCGCGATATCGGACTGGCGGACCATAAAGCCCACCACGCGCGTGCCGCCCGGGGTAAAGACGGGAAAGTGAATCTTGCCGAGCTTTTTAGGGTTGCGCGGCGTGCCGTCCTTTTTGGTGCGCTTGTCTTCGGCAGGCTTACGATAAACCTTGACGCCGACAAAATCCCCTGCGCGCATTATGCCTCGGTCGAGGGCTCCGTGGCCTCGGTGTCGGCCTCAGTGACGTTCTCGACCACGACGTCGGCAGCGGGCGTCACATTGCCGCCCGAGATGGCGTTGTTGAGCTGCTCGCGAAGCTGGTCCATGCGCTCGCGGGCCAGGTCGACCTTGGCGCGCAGGTCATCGGTCTTGGCGTCGACCATCGGACCAAAGTCGTTGACCGCGGCACGAGCCTCCTCGGCACCGTGCTCGTAGGTGTCACGCATGTTGTCCCAGGCATCGTTGGCGATATCGGCGGCCATGGCGCGGGTCTCGGCACCCGAGCGCGGAGCCAGAGCAACGCCGATGATAGCGCCGGCGGCAGCACCAAAGAGCGCACCGGAGACAAAGCTGAAAGTCTTTCCCATGATCATTCCTCTCCTGCGGGCACCTCGATGCCCACCGTTTGAATGCTGTCCATTATACCCGCAGCGCAACATTTGCCGTCGCGCTCATCTGCGTACGGTAAAAGCGCAGGTACATGATAGTGATAAACGAGTGAGCCTACTCCTGCGGCATGGCCGGCATGGCCACCGTGGCGGCCGGGTCTTCGCCGGCGCCATCAACGAGCGGCAGGTTGCCCTCGTGCGCCGAGCCGGACGGAGCCGTTGCCGCACCGCCGAAGACGGCCGCGGGGGCCTCGTGGTTCTCGGTGACCGCACCCTCGGTATCGATTGGCATCTGCGGCTCGTCGTCAAAGCTCGGGACGCCTTGGGGCTCCGCAGACTCGGGCTCAGCAGACGCCTCGGCAACGGGCTCAGTGTCGGCGTCGGCAGGAACGTCGCCCTCGGGCGCATCCTCTGCCACGTCCTCGCCGTTCGCAGCGGCGACGGCCTCGTGCGGGTCCTTGCCCTCAGCCTCGGCACGCATGCCCAGCACCAGGTTGCGCAGGCCCGCGACCGTGCCTTCCACGTCGGGGGCCGGCTGGTCGGCGTGCAGGTACGCCCAGTCCATCATAAAGGTCGCCGACGACAGCGCGCCAATGGCCAACGCGTCATCGGGACACGAAAGCTCGACCTCAAAGACACGCTCGTCATGCTCGCTCACGCGCGTGCGACCGCACGAAATGCTGCCGGCAAGACCGGTCTCGTTCATGAGCTCGACCGTCACGTGCTCCAACAGGTGGCAAAGCTCGGTCTGGCCCATGCAGTCCTGGAACTCGCGACCCGAATCGCCCAGGCACAGATGCTTGGCAATCGCGGGTACCAGGTAGTACACGCGCGCCGTGGCCTCGATATCCTCCGAGGTCATGAGTGGCATGCCGGGGTTCACCAGCACGTGCGCGCAAATCTTGTCCTCGCTGACGGTGACCTTAAGGATGTTGAACAGGCCTGCCATAACTCTCCCCTACTCGTCCTTGCCCTACTCGTCGCCGTCGTGCGGATCCGCAGAGCCCGCACCCGACGCCGCCGGCTTCTCTGCCGCGGGCTCGGAATCCTTCTTATCGGTTTCGGCCGGAGCGATCACGCGAATGAGCGAGATGCGCTGGCCACGCATCGACTGCACCTTAAACTTGTACCCTGCGACCTCAAACACCTCTCCGATGTCGGGCACCGAGTCGCAAAGCTCCAAAATCCAGCCGGCGATGGTCTCATAATCATCGCTTTCCTCGAGCGGCCAACCAAGCTCAATCGCGTCATCGCACGAAAAACGCCCATCGACGAGCCACTCACGGCGCGAGAGGCGCGTGAGATACTTGTTGTCGGGGTCGAACTCGTCCTCGATCTCGCCGACAATTTCCTCGACGATGTCCTCGATGGTGATGATGCCGGCCGTGCCACCGTACTCGTCCACGACGACCACGATCTGGTCGTGCGAAGTCTGCATCTCGGACAGCAACGGCAGGATATCCTTGGTGTCGGGCACAAAGGTGGCGTCGCGCAGATAATCGGCGATGGGCTGGTCACCCTTGCCGTCGAGCGCGGGCTGGATCAGGTCCTTGATGTGCGCGATGCCCGCGACGTTGTCGGGATCCTCGTGATACACCGGGATGCGGCTGAAGCCGGTCTGGCGCATGGTGGACAGCACGTCGGCGACCGTCTCGTCGTCCTCGCACATGGTGGTGTCCACGCGCGGCACCATGACCTCGCGGGCAACGGTGTCGCCCAGGTCGAAGATCTCGTGGATCATGCGCTTTTCCTCGTCGAGCAGGTCGTCCTGCTCCGAGACCATGTACTTGATCTCTTCCTCCGAGACGTTCTGGCGGTCATCGGCGCTCTTGATGCGCAGGATGCGGGCCAGCCCATCGGAGCAAGCGCCGGTCAGCCACACGAGCGGACGGGCGATCTTTTGGAACACGGAGAGCGGTCCCACGACCTGCTTGGATACGCCCTCGGCGTTAGCGAGACCGATGCGCTTGGGCACGAGCTCGCCGATCACGATGGACACAAAGGCAACGGCGACGGTGATGATGACCGGCGCCAGGCCGCGCGCGATGGCGGAAAGCGGTGCGATGCCAAAGCTCATGATCCACACGGCAAGCGGGTCGGACAGGCTCGTCGACGCGACGGCGGACGAGGCAAAGCCCACGAGCGTGATGGCGACCTGGATGGTGGCCAACAGCTGATCGGAGTCGGCGGCGAGCTGGACGGCGAGCTGGGCGCGCTTATCGCCCTTCTCGGCATCGTGCTCCAACACGGCGCGCTTGGCCGTGGTGAGCGCCATCTCGGACATGGAGAAGTAGCCGTTGATAAGCGTCAGGACGAGCGTGGTAATAAGGGAGATGGTTATGTCCATCGGGAGTTTCTCGAACCTCCAAGATTCGGGACGTTAGGTAGTAAGCATAGGCGACGGATGGGGCAATTGCGCTCGGCGGCCGCCTGGATGGGTCCGCGGGCACAGGCTCGATCGCTAGATTACGAAGAGGATCACTGCCATGAACTGGAAGATGCTGCCGGCAAGCACCCACAAGTGGAAAACACTGTGCAGATAGCGCACATTTTTGGCGATATAGAACGGCACGCCCACGGTATAGCACACGCCGCCGACGGCGAGCAGGGCAAGTGCGACGGGGTTCAGCAGCGCCACAAGCGCGGGCAGCTTAAAGACGATAAGCCAGCCCATCAGCAGGTAGACCAAGCCGCTTACCCAGTGTGGCTGACGCTCGCGCAAAAAGCACTCGAGTGCGATGCCGATGATGGCGATGGCCCACACGGCAAAGAACAGTATGGCCCCGCCGTCGTTTGCCAGCGTGATAAGGCAAAACGGCGTATAGCTGCCGGCTATGAGCAGGTAGATGCAGCTGTGGTCGATGATGCGAAACACGCGCTTGGCACCCGCGGGCTGAATCGCGTGGTAAAGCGTGGAGGCCAAGTATTCGAGGATGATACTGACGCCGTAGACGATCGCCGCGGCCATATGTGCCGGTCCTCCGCCGCGCAGGGCAGCGAATACGATCAGAAGCACGAGGCCTGCAATGCCCAGCAGGCATCCGACACCATGGGTGACGGAGTTCATAATCTCCTCGCCCACCGTGTACTGCGGAACGGCCGCGGCCTTAGGTCGCGGCTTGGAACTATCGCTCGAATCGGACATGCCGGTTACATCCTCCAACGTAAATGGTTCTCAACACTATATCAAAGCGTCTGGATACGTGCGATATTTGCACCTTACGTGACCCTTTGTTTACCCATTCTTTGCTTGTTGACGCATCAACGGCGAACGTCCATAATGCGCTTGTTTTAAATGTTGATGTATTAACATCTTAGAGGAGAGCGACTAATGTCTCAAAATACACGCCCACACCGAGGGCTCAAGATCGGTCTGGCCGTTGCCACGGTGCTCATTGCCGCGGTGCTCGGGTTTGCCGGCAACTTTTTGTTTGACTTTGCCCTGAACCCGCGCGCTCCGTACACCATGAAGATGATGCAGGATGGCAAAGACGCCGAAAAAGGCGAGCAGATGGACGCCGAGGAGACCGAGGCGCGGGCGTGGTTTAAGGAAAACCGCGAGAGCAGCAGCCTCACCGCGGACGACGGGACCGAGCTTGCCGCCTGGTATTTTGCTGCGTCGGAGAGCACGCACGACTACGCCGTCTGCCTGCATGGATATACCAACGAGCCCATCGGTATGGCCCGATACGTCAAACGATTCCATGACCGCGGCATGAACGTACTCGCACCCGCCGCCCGCGCCCACGAGCGTTCCGGCGGCGACTATATCGGCATGGGCTGGCCCGAGCGCCTCGATGTCGTCGCGTGGATCGGGCGAATTGTTCAGGCCGACCCCGAGGCGCGCATCCTGGTCTTTGGCGAGTCGATGGGTGCGGCAACCGCCATGAACGTCGCAGGGGAATCTCTGCCCGCAAACGTGAAATGCATTATCGAGGACTGCGGTTATACGAGTGTTTGGGACGAGTTTTCTCTGCAGCTCAAGGACGTGTTCGGCCTGCCCAGCTTTCCCTTGCTCGATGTAGCAAACTTGGTGTGCAACGTGCGCGCGGGCTACGACTTTCATAAGGCAAGCAGTGTGGAGCAACTCAAACACGCGACGGTTCCCATGCTTTTTATCCACGGCGACCAGGACACCTTTGTGCCGTACGACATGCTCGACCAAAACTACGACGCGTGCGCCAGCAAGGTCAAGCAAAAGCTCACCATTCATGGCGCCACCCACGCCAAGAGTGCGCAAGTTGACCCCGAGCTCTACTGGAACACGGTCGACGACTTCCTCGACAAGAATTTTTAGGCAAAAAGCAACGTCTGGGGCTTTATCTGACCCTCTTTTTTCGGAAGTATGCGGCAAAATCTGAACTTGCCGACCAGACCCCTGTTTCCCACCTGATTTACCTGCGGTTTTGTTGGCAAAATACGCCGTGTGCTCGGCGGTCTCAGAATTTGCCGCATACTTCCGAAAAGCCGCCCGTGGGCACTGTGCTCGCGGGCGGCTTTTGCTCGACTTACGCCACAGAGGCGCTTGTTTTGTCCAATAGCTAGGCGCTATTTGACCTCGATGAGCTCGTACGTGCTCGTGCCCAGGCCGATCTTCTCGGCATGCGCGATGCACGCGCGCCAGTCGGTGTCGGGATGCGTGATGCAGAAGGGATCCTTGGCCTGCTCGCCCTCCAGATGCTCGTGATTGTGATCCATCTTGGCCGCACTATCGGTGAGCTCGGTGTTGGGCAGCGGCTCGGATGCCATGACGGCATCGGCACAGGCCTGGTCGATGGCGACCGGGTCGAAGCTCGCGAACATGCCGATATCGTTGACGATGGGCGTGTCATTCTCGGGATGGCAGTCGCAGTTGGGGCTGATGTCCATGGCGAGTGAGATGTGGAAGCTCGGACGGCCGTCGACGATGGCCTTGGTGTACTCGGCGATCTTGTAGTTGAGTACGTCGGCCGCGGCGTCATAGTCGGGCTTGATGCAGTCCTGGTTGCACGCCGCAATGCAGCGTCCGCAACCCACGCAGCGATCGTGGTCGATGGTAGCCACGTGAACCGTGCGGGTGCTGCCGTTGGCAAGCTCGCGCTCACGCGTACCGTCAAACGTGATGGCGCTGTGCGCGCAAATCTTCTCGCAGGCACGGCAACCTACGCAGTTGGTGGTATCGACGCTCGGCTTGCCGGCGGCATGCTGCTCCATCTTGCCGGCACGGCTGCCGCCTCCCATGCCCAGGTTCTTCATAGCGCCGCCAAAGCCGGCCTGCTCATGACCCTTAAAGTGGGTGAGGCTGATCACGATGTCGGCGTCCATGAGCGCCTGGCCGATCTTTGCCTCGTGCACGTACTCGCCGCCCTCGACCGGAACGAGCGCCTCGTCGGTACCCTTGAGGCCGTCGGCGATGATGATCTGGCAGCCCGTGGCATACGGGGTAAAGCCGTTCTGGTAGGCGGTATCGATGTGCTCGAGCGCGTTTTTGCGGCTACCGACATAAAGCGTGTTGCAGTCGGTGAGAAAGGGCTTGCCGCCCAGCTCCTTCACGACATCCGCTACGGCGCGGGCATAGTTGGGGCGCAAAAAGCTCAGGTTGCCCAGCTCGCCAAAGTGAATCTTGATGGCGACGAACTTGTTCTCAAAGTCGATCTGCTCGATACCGGCGCGTCGGATGAGGCGCTTGAGCTTGTCGAGCTGGCTCTCGCGAGCATGCGTGCGCAGGTTGGTGAAGTACACCTTAGCGGGCGCCGCGGGTGCAGTTGCGGTCATAGATCTATCCCCTCGGTCTATATGGCGTTACAGACATGAAAGGATGGTACCCGTTGAAGTAGGGTCAAAGTCAAGCGCAACACCGAGTCGTTAGGCACTCATTGGGGACGTACTTAAATGACTGAAACTACTCATTGGGGACAGACTTAAATGAGTACCACTAGGGACGCTCTTTCGCTACCCGTCACCCGGCAGTTGGGGACGTTCCCTTTCTGCCGGCAGCTGGGGACAGTCCTTGCCAGCCCGACCGGCGAGCCGGCGAGACGGCAAAGACTGTCCCCAATGGCTAGTCGTTTAAGAACGTCCCCGATGACTACTCTTGGACTTTGAGAGCTTCGGCCAGGCTGACGCGCTTGATGGAGCGCATGTGCAGCAGCGCCACGATCAGGTAGGTCGCAAAGCCAATGCCCACGCATACCGCCATAGACCAAGCTGGCACGTAGATCTCGATATTGCCGCTATAGGCAAGCAGCATGGAGCGGAAGATGGCGGTGAGCGAGCCGATGATCAATGGCAGGCTCAGCACGAGCGACGCCGCCACGCACAGCGTGATCGAGCGGATGTACAGATGCGAGATCTCGGTATCTCGATAGCCAAAGACCTTCATGTAGCTAATCGACCGGGCGCTATGGTCGATAACGGCCTTGGTCAGCAGATACATAAACAGCAGGAAGATAAACACCGCGAGCCCGATCATCATTCCGATCATTTTGCTCATCATGCCGATGAACTGATCACCCACGGCGCGCATGTCGTCGGGCGTGGTGTCGCCGGCAAAGTAACGAGCATCGAGGTCGAGCTTCTCGTCGCTCACATAGCCGTTAAAGTAGGCGGCGTCGTTGTCGAACAGCTCGTTAAAGTCATCAATGCTCATATAGATATTCATGTCCGACTTTGAACCCCAGATGCAGTCCTTACCCGCGTACTCAAGGGAATAATCCCGAGCCTCGTACTTGTCGCGAAGCTCGACCTTCTGGCCCTCGCTCCAGCCAAACTTATCGAGCAGACCGTCGCCAAAGACGACGCGGCCGTCGCCGACATCGAGGTTCTTCCAGTAGCGCGAGTTGGACGAGATGCCGTAGACGGAAATGGCCTCCTCGCCGTTTCCGTTGCCACGGTCGTACTGCAACTGGTAGACAGCGTATTTCTCGGCCTGTGCAATCTTTGCCGCACCGTTGTCGGTCGTGTTAACCGGGTGAATGTCGTCGTTGTCGGTATCAATCTTAGAGGCCTTGTCGATCAGGTCGATAGCCTCGTCGCGGTTGCAGCCGAGGGCATCGGCCGCGTCATCGAGGCGCACATAGAGCGCATCCTTCTTGTCCTGGACCTTGGCGAGCGCATCCTGCGCTGCGGCCAGGCTCTCGGCAGACGGAGATGCGGTCGCGGCATCGGCTGCTGCCTGTGCGGCATCGGCCGCGTCATCAAGCTCGTCGCTGGCATTCTGGACGGCGGAGAGCAACGCACCGTCCACTGACTGCAAGCGCTCGAACGCCGCCCACTGCCCGCGCTCCTCGGCGGTGCCCTTGAGCTCTAGCGGAGCCTTGAGCGTGTACTGATGTTCGGCGACCAGGCTCGTCTCCAGATTGTCCGCATAGTGCGTCATCGTAGGCAAAATCGCCAGGCCAAAGAGCAAAAGTAGCGACCCAAACGCGATGCCCACGAAAAGCGTGGCGAAGTTGCCCAGGTTGCGCAGGAAGACGCGCAGGCGAAAGCGGGATACAAAACCCATGCGTTCCGGCAGCTGCAGACCGCGCTTAGTACCCGACTTGCCGCTCGCCTCGTGGCGAAGGAACTGCAACGGAGTCTTGCCCATTTTGCGAAGCAGACCCGCCAGCGTGATGAGGATGAGCGCGGCGGCGGGAACCACAGCGCACTTGACGAAGATTTCCCAGCTCCAGTACACCTGGAAGGGCGGCAGGCTGTACGAACCGTAATAGAGACTGCGCATGGGCTCGGTAAAGAACACAATGCCGAGCGCAGTGCCCAAAAGCGCCGCGACCACGCCCACGATGGCGGGAAGTGCCAGGTAGTGCAGCACGATCTCGCGTCGACGATAGCCGCTAGCGAGCAGCGTGCCGATGATGGCGCTCTCCTCCTCGATGGTGGCGTCGGTAAGGACCACAAAGACAAACGCCATGATCACGATGATGATGTTGAGCAACGTCGTCCACATCATAGAGTCGCCGTCCACGTCGTCGCGCGCATAGCCAATGCCCTGGTTGGAATCGGCATCGATAAGATCGTCAACGCGTACATCGGCATCTGCCAGCGCCTCGACCATATCCTGTTCGGCATCGGTACGGTCCGCGGTGGAGAGGTCACGGTCCTTAAAGGTAAAGGAGTACGTATAGGCGGGCGCGCCGCCGGCATCCTCGAGCGCAGCAAAACCGGCATCGGTAACCTCGGCAACGCCATACGTAATGGTGTTCACCGTAAAGTCCGAATTGTTGAGGAACAATGCCTGGCTATCGGGCTGGGTCATGATGCCACAGATGGTGTAGGTGCGACCCTCGAGCTCGATCCTATCGCCCACGGCAAGGTCGTTGTTGGTGGCAAAGACGCGGTCGATGGCCACCTCGTCGTCCGCCTTGGGCTGCCTACCTTCGCAGTAGGATGCGATATCGACCTTGGTGCGGTGCGCATAGGTGCGCAGCGTGCGCTTAGTGCCGTCGTCGCCGGCCGCCTTTTTGATGATGGCGTCGATGGAGAAGTTCTTGTAGAGCGTGACGCCGCCGACGTCCTCCGCCGCGTCCTCGGCAGCCTTGAGCTGCTCGTCGGTGGCCTCGAAGGAGGTAGTCACGCGGCCGTCCTCAATCGTGTAGTCGTCGCGCATGTCGTCGATAAGGCAGCCGATGGAATGCGCTGCGAGCAAAAAACCCGAGGTAAGGGCGATGCTTCCGCACATAAGCAAAAAGATGCCCAGGTACTTGCCGATATTGCGGCGCAGCTCGCGCGGGAGACGTTTTGCGAGGGGTGTCATGGCGCCGCCTACCAATCGAGCTCTGCGGCCGCGATGGGCGACTCGTTGAGCTCGTCCTCGACGATACGGCCGTCGCGCAGGCGCAGCACGCGGTTGGCCATGCGAACGATGGCGGCGTTGTGCGTGACGATGATGATGGTGCAGCCGTAGGTGCGGTTGACATCCTCCATGAGCTGCAGGATTTCCTTGGACGTCTTATAGTCGAGCGCGCCCGTGGGCTCGTCGCACAGCAGCAGACCCGGGTTTTTGACGAGCGCGCGGCCGATGGCACAGCGCTGCTGCTGGCCGCCCGAGACCTGGCGCGGGAACTTGTTGCGGTGCTCGTAGAGGCCCAGCGAACGCAGCAGGTCGTCGACATTGAGCGGGTTTTTGGACAGGTGCGCCGTGACCTCGATGTTCTCCTTGATGGTGAGATCGGGCACCAGGTTGTAGAACTGGAAGACAAAGCCCAGTTCGCGACGTCGGTACTCGCCCAGGTCGGCGGGCTTGAGCACGGTAAGGTCGCAGCCGTCCACCAGAATAGAGCCGCCGTCGGCATCCTCCAGGCCGCCAATGAGGTTGAGGAAGGTCGACTTGCCCGAGCCCGAGGGTCCCAGCATGACGCAGATCTCGCCGCGATTGATGGACGCATCGATGCCGTCGAGCACCGTCAGGCGCGCATCACCGTCGCCGTAGTGTTTCTTGAGCCCTTTGACCTGGACATAGGCTTGCTTTGTCGCCATGCTACCCCCCATTGTTAGCCTGCTGATACTTTTATAGGGTAATAGTAAATCCAGGTGAACTATTTTTCAAACTAGTCGTTGGGGACGTTCTTAAACGACTAGCTGTTGGGGACACTCTTTCGCCACCCGGCTAATAGTAAACCTAGGCGAACTATTTTTGGAGCGAGGCCTGGAATTTATTTCAGACTAGTCATTGGGCACTCATTGGGGACAGACTTAAATGACTGAAACCACTCATTTAAGTCTGTCCCCAATGAGTGCCGCTAGGGACGCTCTTTCGCCACCCGGCATATTGGGACAGTCCTTGCCAACCCGACCGGCAGACCGGCGAATCGGCGAAGACCGTCCCCGATGACTAGTCGTTTAAGAACGTCCCCAATGACTAGGTGCGGGATTTGTTGTGGGCAAGCGCCAGGCCCGCGGCAGTGATGGCGACGGCAAAGAGCACCGTGATGCCCAGGTCGCAAGCGATGTCGCCCAACACAGCAGACGTCAGGTCCGAGGCAAGCGCCTTGTTGATCGCGTCATTCACCCAATATGTCGGCACAAAGTGCGCCACGGTCTGCACGGCCGAGCCCATCATCGAAAGCGGCATCCAGGCACCGCCCAAAAACGTCATGAGCAAGCCAAGCAGGTTGCCCACACCGTTGAGCAGCTCTTCGCGCGCACCCAGGCTCGAAAGGGCAAAGCCAACGGCCAGCGGCGTGCACGCCAGGACAAACGTCGCCGCCAGCGCCAGGCACACGCGACCCACACCGACCTCGGCAACCGCGCCGGCAAAGCCCACGACGCCCATCATGCTCGACACAAGCCAGATACAGACGGTGAGCACGGCGGCGGCCGCGAGCACGGCAAGCGAACGCTGGCGCTCGGGGATTGGGCCGGCATCCATACGACGCACGCGCTCGGGCTCGTTCATGCCCGAAAGCACCAGCCCCACCGACACGATGACCGACGAGATAATCGCGTACGCACCAAAGCTAAAGTACGACTCGAGTGTGGCGGCGGCAGTCGAGTCGACCTTGACTTGCTCAATCTCGACCTCGGCGCGCTTGGCGGCCGCATGCTCGGCCGCCTTGGCAACGCCACCGTTGGAGGCAGCGGGCTCAAGCGCCGCCGCGGCGCCCGCAAGCGAGATCCACCGCGAGGCCTCGGCAGACGAAAGCGCTGCCGCCATGGTGCCGGAGCCGTAGGTCACGTCGAGTTTGGGCAGGGCCTCCCCCGCACGGGCGGCCGCAACGAGGTCGTCCTCAAACCCCTCCGGGATAAAGAACACGCAATCGGCGTGACCCTTGGCGCCGTTGCTCTTGGAGAGCGCGTCCGCAAGATCATAGGTGTCGTCGCCGACGCCCGTGACCAGGTCAAAGCGCGAACCCAGGTGCTTGGTAAGCGCCCGCGAAAGATCGCTGTCGTCGCGGTCGACCACGACCACGTTGGCATCGTAAGGCTTGTAGTCGGTGAGCTGCGACGAGTTCGAGCTCACCGATGCCGCGATAAACACACCCAACAGTGAAATAAACACCGTATAGATGAACAGGTAGAGCGGGTGCGCGAGCGCCATGCGAAGCTCAGTCTTAAAGGTGCTCATAGCGGCTCCTTCCAAAGATTAGCGATGCGGCGGTGACAAACACCAGGGCCATGAGGACCAGCGCGCCGGCGCGAACGGCAAAGGGCCCCAGATCCTCAAAGAAATACAGACGGTTGAACATGTCGCAGATGAGCTTGACAGGATTGAGCCAGCACTCGGCCGGGCAGGCGCGGGCGACGTCGTCGGCAAGTCCCATCGCCGGCACGCCGTAGAGGCCGGCGAACAGGGCGCACGTGGTGGCAAAGCCCGTGAGGATGCCAGACTTGGACGCCTTGCCGCCCTTAACGGGAAGCGTGCCCACAAAGAGCCCCAAGCCCGTGGCGGCTAGCGCGGACACGGCGCCACCCACCAGACACAGCCCCTCGCGCCCGCCAAAGTCGACACCGACCACCAGGCGCACGTAGCCGATCGCAACCGCCATCGAGGCAAAGGAGACCAGCCACGAGCCGACAAAGATGCCGGCCAGCGACGCCGTCTTGGAGGCGCCTCCCACGCAGCGACGTGTGCCGAGGCCGGACAGATTGGGCTGCAAATCGACGACGCTCAAAGCGGCAAACTCGGCAGACATCATCGCGACCAGGCCAAAGAGTGCGAAATAGTAGATGGTCGCAGCGTCGGGCGTGGTGCGCGTAAGGCTCACGCGACGGGTGCCGCCCTCGAGCGATAGGGCGCGCGCAACCGCCTCCGGATCGGCGAGCGCCGCCGGGTTGTCCTGGGCAATCTGGCGCATGAGCTCGGCATTTTGCGTATACGAGCTTGCCACCGTCTCCAGAATGCTGCGGTCGGTGAGCACCGACGAGGGGCGTGAGCTGCCGTAGCTCGAAAGCAACGTGAGCCTGGGTGCGCCCGCATCGTCGACCGTATAGATGCCCGCGACCTCGCCGGCCTTGAGTGCTTTGCGCGCGGCTGCCAAGTCTTCGTACTCGCTCACATCGAGCAGCTGGTCGTCACCTTCCTTGGCAAGCGAAGCCGCCACGTTCTTAAAGGTCGAAGCGTCCCAGGCCTCGTCCGCCACGACGGCAACCGGCACCGGGTCGATCTTACCGTCGGAGCTGAGGTTCACAAACATAAACATAAACATCGTGGAAAGCGCGATGGGAAAGACCGCGCTCCAGACCCATGTACTCGGCCGACGCAGCAGCGTCTTGACCGTGATAATGATGGTGTTGAACATGGCCGCCCCCTAGTCGCGTAGCTCGCGGCCGGTAATCTCGAGGAACACATCGTTGAGCGTGGGCGGCTCGCTCCACACGCGGCCGAGCGGCACGTCATGCGAGCGCAGCGCATCGAGAATGTCCGTCAGGTTGTGCGGGCTCGCTTCGCACGAAAACGTGAGCTGTCCCGCCGTTGCCGAAAGGTCCAGAACGTGCGGCAGGCTTGCGACGGCACCGAGCGCCGCACTCGGAACCTCGCCGACCTCGATTACAATCTTCTCGCCCATCTGAATCATGCGCTTGAGCTCGTCGTTAGTGCCCTGCGCCAGCACGCGCCCACCGTCCATGATCATGATGCGGCTGCAGATCTGCTCGACTTCCTCCATGTAATGGCTGGTATACACCACCGTGGCGCCCTCGTCGCGCAGGCGGCAGATGCCCTCCAGGATGGCGTTGCGGCTTTGCGGGTCGACCGCCACCGTGGGTTCGTCAAAAAAGATGAGCTCGGGCTTGTGCGCGATGCCGCAGGCAATGTTGAGCCGGCGCGCCAGGCCGCCCGAGAGCTTGCCGGGGCGGAACTTGGTAAAGTCGCCCAGGCCGACAAAGTCGATCGCCTCGTCCACCAGCGCGCGGCGGCGCTTGCGGTCGTTGACGTAGAGACTGCAGAAATAGTCGATGTTCTCGCGCACGGTGAGCTCGTCGAACACCGCCACCTGCTGCGGCACCACACCGATGCGGCGCTTGAGGTCGTAGCGGGCGGGCGTCATGCGCTCGCCGAACAGCTCGATGGTGCCTTTGTCGTAGGCGAGCAGCTGCAGGATGCAGTTGATGGACGTGGTCTTGCCCGAGCCGTTGGGGCCCAGCAGGCCAAAGATCTCGCCGGGGGCGATACTCAGGTTAAAGTGGTCGAGCGCAATAAGGTCGTCGTAGCGCTTAACGAGGTTTTCGACGTGGACGATGTCTGTCATGAGGCGGCCCTTCTGTTGGTCGTGGCCCGGTACGATTGCAACATCGCAGGAGCGGGCGGCGCGCGCCAGTGAGCTTTGTCACGAGTGCGAGGGTCTTGGTCGTGCGGCCTGCCGACGCCCCCGCTTTGCCACGCGGGAGGAATGTCACGGTTGCGCAGGCGGCCCCTCCACCATGCGCGGCTTCGCGTACAATACCCGTATGAACAGGCTTTTCGACAAATTGATCGTGCTGGCGTGCTGTATTGCGGCCGCCATGGGTCTTGCTGTGAACGCTCACCTGGTCGCGGCGTTTTGCCTTGGCGTTATTGCCACCTCGCTAGCCGAGGTCGCACGGGGGAACCGCGCCCGCCGTGCGAGCGAGGCCGCGAGCTACGTTTACGTCATCGCGGCTGTCTTCGTGCCGCCGTTTGTGCCGTTTGCGCCTCTCGCCCTCTATGACATCGCGCGGCGCGTGCGCCGTGAGCACGCCTGGATCGCGCTGGGCATTGGCGTCGTCTTTGTCTTTGCGCTCGTCGCGGACCTTCGCACCGACGCGCTCACCGCCCGAACGCTCCTGCTGACCGCCATCCTTTCGGTTGCCGCCACCTTGCTATCGCTACGTACCGCCCAGTTAGAGCGCGAGCAGCAGCGCATGCGCCGTACCCGAGACGAGCTGCAGGAACGAGCCCTCGCGCTCGAGGCGCGCAACCGCGACCTTGCCGACCGCCAGGACTACGAAGTCGAGCTCGCGACGCTCGCCGAACGCGCCCGCATCGCGCGCGAGATCCACGATAATGTCGGGCACCAGCTCACGCGTGCCTCGCTGCAGACCGAGGCCCTGCGCGTCGTGCACGCCGACGAGCCCGGCGTCGCCGCCGATTTCGCCGACGTCAAATACACCGTTGACGAGGCGCTCCAGCTCGTGCGCGCCAGCGTCCACGCGCTCAACGACAACGCCGTCGACCTTTCCGTGCAGCTCGAACGCATCGTTGAAGGCGCGCGCTCGGACGGCGGTCCGCGGATTGAGCTTGAAGTTATGACCGAACATGCGCCCGCAAACGTCGCGAACTGCTTTGCGGCGGTCCTGCGCGAGGCGCTCTCCAACACCATGCGCCACGCCCATGCCAAAACCATTACCGTGCGGTGCATGGAGCATCCGTCGTTTTACCAGCTCATCGTTACCGATGATGGCGCAGACGCGACCCCGGCGAGCAGCAGCAACGTCGCAGAAGGCATGGGGCTCGTCTCCATGCGCGAGCGCGTCGAGGCGCTTGGCGGCACTTTCACCGCCGGCCCGCGTGCCGGCGCCGGCGGCTGGCGTGTGTTTGCCACCGTCCCCAAACAGCAAGGAGATGACGCCCGATGAGGCTCATAGTTGTCGACGACGACCGCTTGGTAGTCGATTCGCTCAAGATTATCCTGGGCGCCCAGCCGCAGATCGAAGTGGTGGGCACCGGAGCCGACGGCAACGACGCGGTGGCACTCTACGCCGAGCACGCGCCCGATATCGCGCTGCTCGACATTCAGATGCCGGGGCGCGACGGGCTTTCGGCGGCGCGCGAAATCCTTGAGCACGACCCCGCGGCACGCGTGGTGTTTCTGACGACATTCTCGGATGACGAGTACATTGTATCGGCGCTCAAGCTGGGCGCCCGCGGTTACCTGATCAAGACCGATGTCGCCGCCATTCCGCCAGCGTTGGCGCAGGTCATGGATGGCAAACGCGTGCTCGAGGGCAAGGCGATCGAAGATGTTGACTTTGACGGGATGGGCGACAAGACGGGCACGCCCCGCCGGCCCGCAGCCTTTGCCAGCCTGACCGACCGCGAGTTCGAAGTCGCCGAGCTCATCGCCCGCGGCCTCGATAACAAGGAGATCGCTGCCACCGCCTATATGGGCGAAGGCACCGTGCGCAACCACATTAGCTCGATCCTAGCCAAAATGGGCCTGCGCAACCGCACGCAGATCGCCATCGCCTACCTGCGAGGGTAATTACCCAACAACCGACCACCCCGGCAAAGTAAAATGGCTGCCACCGATTTAATGCCATTTCAAAACTATGCCGGTTTACTACGATGAATCGACCACCTTCGACCACGGCAAATTGCGCGCTTCCAAAACCGCAGGTAGAACGCTTGCAATATTTAGAAAAATGCAGTCATGGTCGGGAATGCCGAATTCATCGTAGTAAACCGACATAGTTTTATTCGCGACGGCCCTGCACGAGTGCCTCCGCAAACCTCACGAGACCAAAATGATCCGTTTTCTTCCGCCCACGGAGATCGGCTGACGGCGCCCACCACGAAATCGGCCCATCTACTACGTTTGACCCGATACCCCTGACCATAGCCGCGTTTCATGAAAAACCGCAGGCGTTCTACCTGCGGTTTTCATTTCGCATTGCTTGCCGTGGTCGGGGGCTGCCGCCTAAACATAGTAGATGGGCCCATTTCGTGGCAGACGGATCACGCGGCAGCCTTCGCAAGGCAAAAATGATCCGCTTTCCTCCGTCCATGGGAGATCAAGAGCTGTCACGGATATGGTGCCATTTCAAAACTATGCCGGATTACGGAGCTAAAGTCGGGGCCCTCATCCATACCTTCATTTTTTGAAAAACGGCAGGCTATCTACCTGCGGTTTTGTTTTTGCGATTTTCTATATGGTCGGAGGTTCGCCATCCAGCCCCGTAATCCGGCATGGTTTTGTTAGCGGCGGCCCAGCCGCGCGTTCAAGCGCGGGGCCGGCGGGGCAATTTTGCCCCGCCGGCCCGTCTACGCGTTATTCCGGCTTAGTTTCTACCGTGGGAGTCTTGTCCGCCGCAACCGGAGTACGGGCGGTGTCCATAGTCAGGCAGTGCTTGGGGCAGCTCTCGATGCACTCGCCGCACACCACGCAGGCGTACGGATCAATCGACCACGTTCCGCCCTTGCGATCGACCGCAAGCGCACCCGCCGGGCAGCGGCGAGCACACATGCCGCAGCAAATGCACACGTCCATGTCGTTGACGATGTGCCCGCGCAAGCGCTCGGGCGCCGTCAGCCCCTCCTGCGGATAGCACACCGTGACCGGCTGCTTGACCATAGAGCCCAAGGCCGTCTTGGCAAATGTCAGCAAACTCATGCCGCGCCTACCTTTCCGTGCAGCTAATGCAGGGGTCGATGGTCAGGATGATCATGGGCACGTTGGCAAGGAGCACGCCCTGCAGCGCATGCGTCAGACCCGCCAGGTTCTGCGACGTCGGCGTGCGCACGCGGAAGCGGTCCAGGTTCTTGGTGCCGTTGCCGCGCACATAGTAGTACGCCTCGCCGCGCGGCTGCTCAATCACAACCTCGCCGCGCGCGCCGTCGGCCGGCGTAAGCTTGGTGCGCCCACCGATACCGTCGTGCGGAATCTTGCCCGCAAGCTCCTTAATGATGTCCATGGCCTGCGTGACCTCGGCACAACGCACTTGGCAGCGGGCATAGCAGTCGCCATCGGTAGCGACGATCGGCTCAAACGCGGCCAGATCTGCATAGGCGCCGTCGCCGAACATGCGCACGTCGTAGTCCACGCCCGAGGCGCGGCCGAACGGGCCGACCATCGACAGATCCAGCGCGTCCTTCTTGCTGATCGCGCCCACGCCATGCAGGCGCTCGCCGCAGCTGTCGTCGTCCAAAAACGTATGCACCAGGGCCTCGTAGTCGGGACGCATGGCATCGAGCGTCTGGACAATGCCCGCTAGCTCGGAGTCCTCAATGTCGTGCTTAAGGCCGCCGATCTCGTTAATCGAAAGGATCACGCGGCCACCGCAAGTGCTCTCGAAGATCTTGAGAATCTGCTCGCGCAGCGTCCACGAACGATAGAACAGCGCCTCGAAGCCAAAGGCATCGGCGAGCAGGCCCAGCCACAGCAG
The DNA here is from genome assembly GCA_958372075.1 of uncultured Collinsella sp. Lineage (GTDB taxonomy): Bacteria > Actinomycetota > Coriobacteriia > Coriobacteriales > Coriobacteriaceae > Collinsella. The sequence goes on from CATXMO010000001.1 coordinate 150,106, forward strand.
GTGCGAGTGAATGCGCGAAAGCTCGTGCAAAATGGTGCGGATATACTGCACGCGGCCGGGCACCTCGATGCCGAGCATGCGCTCGCAGGCGCTGGCATAGCCGCAGCTGTGGCCCACGGCGCAGATGCCGCAAATGCGCTCGGCGATGTAGCCAAACTGATGCATGTCGCGCTTTTCGGTGAGCTTCTCGAGCCCGCGGTGCACAAAGCCGATCTGCGGAATTGCCTCGATGACGCGGTCGTCCTCGATCACCAGGTCCAGATGAAGCGGCTCGGGCAGCACCGGGTGCTGCGGGCCAAACGGAATAACGGAGCGATGTGCCATGGACCTTACGCCTCCTTTTTCTGCTTGTCACGGGCGGCCTTGGCGGCAAGCGCCGCGCGGACCTTGGCCGCTTTCTCGGGATCCATGGCGGCGAGCTTTGCCTCCAGCTCGGCAGCCTTAAGTGCGGCCTTGGCAGCAGCTTCATCGTGCTGAGCATCGGAGCCGGTAGCCGCAGCGGACTGGGCGACGGCAGTGCCCGCAGCATCGCCGGCACCCGCAGCGCCCTCCCCCGCAGCAGCAGCGGCAGCGGCCTTCTCGGCTGCGGCCTTGCGCGCCTTGGCCTCGGCGGCGGCACGGACCTTCATGGCCTTCTCGCGCGCGGCCTTCACCTCGGGCGTGATGACGCTCATGGGTTCGGCAGTCGAAACCTGGTAGAAAAAACCCTTAAAGTCGATCTGCATGTCGGTGATGGCAAGACCAAACAGGTCGTGGGCCTCATTTTCAAACGGGAACACCGCGGGGTAATACGAGCTGATGGACGGAATCTCCTGGTACTGGTCGATGCCCTCGACCACCAGGTTCTCGATCGCATAGCTGCCGTCCTGCGCAATATGCTCCTGAGCAGCACGGACGTTGATAAACGTATAGACCAAGCGATACGAGCCGTCGTCGACGTTGCGCTCGGCATGCATTTGCACAAAGCGCGCGCCGACGCCCTTGAGCGCCTGGACATGCGGCAGGAGCTTGTCGATCCCGACGGTGATATAGATAGCCTTTTGCATTACTCGACCTCCTTTGCAGCGGCGGGCGTCTCAGCAGGTGCGTCGCCAGCGGCGGGCGCAGCAGGCTTCCCGGCAGGCGCGTCACCGGCACCGTCAGTCCCGGCCCCCGCAGCCACAAACCCGTCCTCGCCCAGCTCAACGCCACCATCCCAAGTAGCAGCGCCGCCCACGGTGAGCGGATCGCCGCCGGCGCGCATCACGGCCTCCTTCTGGTCCAAGATGCCGCACGCCTCCACAATGGCATCGATCACGGTCTCGGGGCGAATGGCGCACCCGGGCGCGTACACGTCCACGGGAATCGCGCGGCCCACGCCGCCGATCACGTTATAGGCATCGCGGAACACGCCGCCCGAACACGCGCAGATGCCGCACGCCACCACGCACTTGGGCTCGAGCATCTGGTTGTAGATCTGGCGCACGACGGGCAGGTTCTGGGCATTGACCGACCCCGTCACCAAAAAGATATCCGCATGCTTGGGGTTGCCGGTGTTGACCACGCCAAAGCGCTCCGCATCGAACAGCGGCGTGAGCGAGGCCAGCACCTCGATATCGCATCCGTTGCAGCTCGAGCCGTCGTAATGAATAACCCACGGCGAGCGCGACATTTTATGATCCATGGATGCCGCCTCCTAAATAAACACGTCGACGAGGATGGGCATAAGGTTGAGCAGGCCAAACACCAGCGCCACGCCCCAGCCGAGCTTAAAGCAGCTGCGCCAGGTGCTGCGCGCGAAGGTGTTGTCGATCAGCACCTCGACAAAGTACGTCGCGGCCATCACGACCAGGGCGACCACCCAGCTCACCGGGTTGTCCCAGACAAAGAACATGCCCACCCACATCAAAAACAGCACGGTCTCGCACCAGTGCATAAGGGTCATCTTGGCCAGCGTGCCGCCGCTCATCTCGGTGGCGACACCCTGGACAATCTCCTGATGCGCGTGATGCGAGTACGAAAGGTCAAACGGCGACTTGCGCAGCTTGATGGTAAGCACCGCGAGCAGCGCGAGGAAAATGGGCGCGCTGTACACGATGATGGGGGCCGACTGCCCCGTCACGGCGATGGAATCAAAGCTATCGGTGGCAAGATACAGGCCCACGCTCATCAACAGAACGGCGGGCTCGTAACTCATAACCTGCAGCAACTCACGATCGGCGCCAACCTGGGCAAACGGGCTTTGCGTCGAGGCGGACGCCAACACCACAAAAATCGCGGCGAGTGTCACCATAAAAGCGCACAGCAGCGTGTTGGAGCCCGACACAAAGATGCCGCCGCCCACCACGGTAAAGATGAGCGCGCACGCCATGTAGGTATCGTCCATGGTGTTTACGCTGGCGGGGGCCTTGCGCAGCAGCTTGGCAACGTCGTAGAAGGGCTGCAGCAAGCGCGGGCCCACGCGGCCCTGCATGCGAGCCGAAAGCTTACGGTCAAGACCGTCAATCAGGCCGCCCACAAGCGGCGCCAGCAAGGCAAACGCCACGGTGCCAATAAATATGCCCACGACGCCCGAGCCTTCGAAATACTTTCCGCGCAGCACCGAGGGCGCACTCATGGCAAGCCGCTCGGGCCCAATCCACGCGCAGCACAGCAGCGCAAACAAGATAATGCTGCAGCACACGACGCTACCCGCGGGGCCAATACGCTTCTCGCCAAGGGCGTCCTCCGAGTACCAATTGCGCTTTTCGGCCTTTACCTCGTGTCCCATCGAGCCGCGGAAATGACGGTAGTTCTCGGTTCCAACGCCCGAAAGGTACACGTTGACGTGCGGCTTATTGCTCACGCGGAACGACGTCAGCAGCACCACGGCGATAAACGCCACGATAACCACCATCAGATACATGGCATCCTTGCCAATAACGTACGGCACGCGGCCAAACACCATGGCCAAGTAAGGCGACACCAGACCGCTCGAGATAACCGGGAACGCCACGCAGCACAGAATCAGCAGCGCGGCGATGGTATTGAGGGCCATCCATTCGGTCTTATGGACATTGACCTCAACGTTTTGAGCCGTGGGGTCGACGCCCGAAAGCTTGGCAAGCCACTTGCCCCAGAAGAAGAACGTCGCGGCCGAGCCAAAGGCAAGCACCATGATCATGAGCACGTTGCCGGTCTGGGCAAACGCCACCAGGGCGCCCCACTTGGACACGAGCATGCCAAACGGAGCCACGAACATGCCCATAATGCCCAGCATCATCAGGCGCGTCAGGTGCGGCATGCGGCTGAACATGCCGTCCATGTCCTCGATATTGCGGCTGCCGATATGATGCTCGGCCGTGCCCACGCACAGGAACAGCAGCGACTTTGCCACCGTATGGAACAGGATCAGGAAGATCGCGGCCCACACGGCCTCGGGCGCGCCGACGCCTAGGCAGGCGCTGATAAGGCCCAAGTTGGAAATGGTGGAGTACGCGAGCACGCGTTTGGCGTTGCTCTGCGAGATGGCCATGAGGGCAGCGAGCAAAAACGTGATGGCACCCACACTCGTGACCATAAAGCCAGTCACGGGATAGATGGCATAGAGCGGGCTGAGCTTGACCATCAGGAACACGCCGGCTTTGACCATGGTTGACGAGTGCAGCAGGGCGCTCGTGGGCGTGGGGGCAACCATGGCACCCAATAGCCAAGTGTGGAACGGCATCTGCGCGGCCTTGGTGAGTGCGGCGAGCGACAGCAGAACGACCGGCATCACCAGCAGCGCGGATTGCGCGGTTCCGGCGCCGGAAAGCTCGATCATGCCCGAGATGGTCAGCGGCATGCCGTTAACGTGCAGGTACATGAGCCCGGCCAAAAACGCGATGCCGCCCAGCATGTTGAGGATGATCTGGGTGAAAGCGTTTTTTATGGCCTCGGGCGTGCGCGTGTAGCCAATCATGAGGAACGAGCACACGGTGGTGATTTCCCAGCCACAGAACAGCCACTCAAGGTTGTCGCTTGTCACGATGACGAACATGGCCGAGAGGAACAGGAACATAAGCGCCAGGAACTGCGGGCGTCGGTCAGGCGCCGTCTGCCCGCGCAGCGCTGCCTCGTGCTCGTCGTGGGCCTGGAAGTCCTTCATGTAGCCCAGGGCGTACACGCAGATAAGGCTGCCGACAATGCCGACGGCAAGCACCATGATCACGCTCATGTAGTCAAGGTAGAGTGGCGTTGCCGTGACGGCTTCGGTCGCGGGCAGCGTCATAGCTGCAAAGGTGAGCGAGCCCACCAGCTGCACCACGCCGAGCACCGTGGTGAGCGTGCTCTTATATTTACGCGCGTTGTACAGGATGACGGCGCACAGGATCACGTCGATGACGGAGCTGATGATCGAGAGCACATGCGAGGTGCCGGGGGCAACCTCGAAGCTCTGCGGGCCCGTGCCAAAAAACATGACGGCGACTACAACCGTCACCGCCATAATAATGCCGGAGCCTACAAGCCCTACCGCATCGCGGGCGCGGTCACCGCGCGCGAGCAGCATGCCCAGCGCCGGTACCAGCGGAAACAGGGTAAGGAAATACAGTAGCGTCATACCATCACTCCCCCATGCAAAAACGCTGCAATTGTTTAACGTTATAGCTCAGTTGAGGAGTAGCGGCGGCGGGTTTTCGGTCAACTGGGGAGTTTTAGGCGTACGGGGTAACGAGTCTGTCCGCTTTGGAGCAGAGAGGCGACGCTCCCCCTATCGCGGCGGCGGGCGCACGGGCCACTGCGCGCGGTTTATTAACCACTTTGGAGGATGTTCCAGTAGGCTCACGACGGTCCAAAAAGTTGGCGCGGCAAGAAAAATGCGCCCCTGTGGGCGCACCATCCCGTTCGCTATTCCGCCTTTTTAACGCGCGGCTTGCGACCGCGCGGCTTATCAACCAGCGCGGACTCACCGCTCTCGCGATACTGGCGGCACCAAGCCTTGACCGAAGACTCGCTGGGAATCTTGTGCTTGATCATGGCCTCGCGAACCGTTAAGCCGTTTTCCAAGCGGTCCTTGACCACGGCGAGCTTAACTTCGTACGAATAGGTGTGATGATGCGAACCGGCGTTGAGAACGGCGTCGGCACCGCCTACGGCATACGCGCGGGCCCACTGACGAGCCGTGGCCTGGGGAATGCCAAGCTCCGCGGCGAGGGCGCGATGACCGACCCCCTCTTGGAGGATCTCGACGGCGCGCTGCCTAACCTCGGGCGCATGCGTGCGAGTCCTAGTTGCTTCCGACATACCTGCCACTTCTTAGCCTTAACCGTTAATCTGCTTTCTTACGTGCAAGTTAGATAGTAGCATTTTACTGTTTGCTCAAAGCAGTTAATTAAAATAGACGCGGCGTTATCTGGGCATTTGCCATTTATTTGCGACAGTTCTTTACATTTAATTTACGCAGCTAGTTAGCTCGCAGCTCATTGAGCGTGTTTTACCAACCAGATTGGTATCTTTTTGTTTCGCTTGGTATGGTCTTTATAATTATTAACCCCTCTAGCCTCTGGGCTAGCATGTCAGTCTTCCGCGTACTTTCCAGCTTTCCACTTAACATTCCAGCTTTCCACTTAGCTTTCCACCTTAAGTGTTAAGTTAAGTGGGAAGTTGGAAAGCCTGGTGGAGGGGTCGGGAGAGCTAAAACACCTTTCTCCAACGGCGGCTGGACAGTTAGTTCAGATACGTATTTTTCTATGCTGATAAAGCTGCGCTATGGTCCCCGGAGAGGGTTCTTTGGCGACTCATTGCACGCAAATCGAGCCCAGATAGCTACCGAATCCTAGTTTTGAGCCCCTTTCTTCCCCAAAACGAGCGCCGGATGCGCCTGCTGCGGTCTGGAATTATACGTATCTGAACTAACTGTCCAGCGGAGTCCAAGACTGGGATCGCGCAGACTAGAAAGGGGGCGGCAACCGGGTGGTTGCCGCCCCCTTTGCGAAGCCAGTTGGCTTCGGAACTAGTGGTCGATGCCGTTGAGGTTCACCCTCGTGAGCGTGTAGGTCACATAGTCGGGCGATTGAGGCTTTGCGCTCGCCACGTCACCCTTGACCAAGCTCGCTGTCATCACCAGACGATAGTTCGCGTAGAACTGCTCACGCTGTTCAACCTGCGTGTTGACCTTAACGGTAAAGGGCAGGCTAAACGTCGTATTACCGTTCTTCGTTTTGAACTTGCCGTTCTCCTTCGAGTCAGTGAAGGTGATCGTGCTACCGGAGGGAGCGACCGCGGCAAGCTTACTCTCCGTCACTGTTACGTAGTTGGAGATATCATCCGTTACGCTCTCATACGTGCCGTCGGTTCCGCGGCGCTGAAGCGCGAGCGTGTACACAACAGAGTCTGCGTTCGCAATTGCCTCGGCGGCGTTGCTGAGTCCACCCAGTTCATACGTGGCACCCAGACCAATCGTGCCATTCGCGATCGGACGCAGGTCGTCCACGTTAATACCAAGCTGCGACTTATCTGGCGCAGAAAGCGTAATGGTCGTATCACCCGTGTCCATGCGATAGTACCCGACGTTACCGCGCTTCGTCTGCGTCAGGCTCGAGGTATTAAGGCCTTCCTTACGCGTCGAAAGCTTGGCGGTATAGGACATCTTGGTACAGGCGTCCTCGCCAGACTGCTTGGACAGGGAGATGACCTTGTTGCAGCCGTCCGGCGTAAGGCGAATCTCTTCCACAGCCGTGCGCACGGTAAAGGATCCGCCCGTTGCACGCTTGCGGATTCTGGCGAGGTCACAATCGAGCTTGAGCTTCAGCGAGTCATCGCCCGTATCCGTCACGGTCTGCGTGAACGCAGGCGTCGAAGAATCACACTTCGCCCAATCTTCGCCATCCCACTTATAGTTCTGATTGTCGATGGCAACATAGAATTTAGCGATCGCCGAGGTTCCGCTCGGGAAACTACTCACCCCCGTCAGGGTATTGTTGGCGCCATACTTGCACAGTGACGTATCGAGCTGATAGAACAAAGAGTCCGAGTCAGCATAGCTCTGACTTGGGTTAAACGTAATCGTGTCGGTAACGTCAAGAGAAAGAACGTAGGCGGCGCCGTCCGTCGACTTCGAAACCGGAGTGCGCGCCTCCGGCTTCCCGTCGTTAACTTCCTGCCCGTAATTGGACAAGATGCTGTATGTCGATGCCGTACCGTTTTGATTATCGTCGCCACCGGTGCGCAAGACGTGATGCAGATTCCAAGATATGCGGCCACCCGAAGAATTCGAGTCAATAGACGAAGCCGTAAAACCGTTGATACTAGCTTGCGTCACGCCGTCGCCCGACTTGGGCACGTTGACAACTAGGTAGACGCTCTCCGATGCACGCTTCTCTCTGCCGGTATCCTTCTCCTTAGGTACCTTTAGCGTATAGCGGCTGTTGCTGGGAACGTCAGCACCCGCAACCTTAAACAGCGTCCACTTGCCATCGAGTTTCGCTTTAGCGGTCGCCTCTGCCTCGTTATCACACACGGTCCATGTGCCGGCGCCATCCTGTGTGGCCGACACATCCAAAATCTCGCTCAGCCATCGCTCCTGATATGGATTGCCCGCAGAATCCTTAAAGCCGTCGTTTCCGCTCAGGGAAACGCTCGTTGCTCCGCCTTCGCCCACCGTATAGTGATACTCTCTGCCACCGGCCCGGCCGTCAACGTTCGCATCGATGAGCGTAAGCTGGGTGCCCTGGGGCAACCTTCCGTCGGCACCATTGAAGAGGATGCTCTTACCGAGCCCCTTCATCGAGCCGCCAGCAGCCATATAGCTGTCCCAGCCAAAGTCGACTTCCTTCCCATTGGCAGAATTGTATGTCCAGGTAAGCAGACCCGTCATCGGCTCGCCAAAGCTCGTAAGCACGTGTGCATCTTTTCCAAGGTTAGCGTAGTCTTTTTCTTTAAATTTGATGCCGTAATCATACGTTGCAGCGAAATCAATCTCGAGCTTGCGCTTAACGACGATCGGCACCTGAACGTTGTAGCTCTGACCCGCCTCGGTAAAGGTAACGGTCAGGAGCGTAAAGCGGCCCTTGCCGTTGTCCCAATCGGAGCTTGGGCTAAACGACATATTGTTCTTGCCGTTGTTCACTACGCGAAGCGTGGGATTGTTCGACGCGTCATCGTCCTTAACGAACACACCATCCTTGAGTTGGAAAACATCTGCTTTGGCCGTCACGTGCGGATTGGTGCCATTCTCGTTATTCAATCTGCAAGCGTCAGAGAAGCCGCCGTTCGTGATGATGTTTAGATAGCTCTTGGCCGTCGTATTATCGGTACCCGAGATCACCAAAACGGGAAAATCCGTTGCAACCTTGCTGTCGCTTGCATCGTTATTCGCATTGAACATGCTCGCCACGGATTTGGCGTTATAGCTCGACGTATTTTGATAGGCGCCATCGTCATTGATGCCGCCGATGTTGGTGTAGGTATAACGGTTGGCAACGCCGGGGCTCGACGGATTCTGGATGGCCGTGGCAAGGCCAACGTTCATGCCGTCGCCGAACAGATAACGGCCGGCCGTGTCAGCATCGGAGGCGCGCACAACAAGGCCACTCGTCGGACTCGTCGTGACGTAGGGCGAAACGGCCACCGTCACATTGCCGTTCGCAGCATCGTTGCCATACAGTGTCGCGCCCTTGGCATCGGAAAGCTTGTCTTCATAGGCAGCAAATGCGATGTATGACTTTTTGTTCACTTTTTTAAGGTCGTCGGTGCCGGAAGAATTGCGCATCAGCTTGAGCGATTCACTCGCACTGTTTGGTCTAATGGCAATTCCTGCGACAAAAACGTTGACGAGATCAGCGGATGAACTATTTCCGAACAAATAGCCCTGGCTAGTTTGCGCCCCAAAGATATTGCGATCCATGAGCACATTTACGAGCCTAAATGAGCCACGGCCATCGCCAGACACGCCACCAGAACAACTTCCCAGCGATGAGTTCCATGCAGCGTTCTTGCTACCGGTAAAGTTATTCTCGCCAATGGTCGAGTTCAAAAGCGTGACAGAGTTCGCCGCGTTACCGATCGAGCCAACAACACCACCAGAATACGAACCATCGACGACCAGTCCAGTGATAGTTGAATTCTTGACCTCGAGGGCACACCCACCTTTCAGATCACCGATTAAACCGGCAGAGCACTCACGAGCACCAAGATAGATGTCTTTTATTACACAGCTATCGAACTTAAATGCACCGCCCGAAGCTGCTTCGCCGACTGCACCAGCAACGTACTTAAGATTATTCGATCCTCTAACACCAAATACCGTTTTATTCTGCACGTCGCCATGGATGCACAGATTGTAGACAGACACGATTCCATTTTCGGACCTTCCGATAAGGCCGCCGGTCCCCTCGGTCGCGCTCGATGCTGCCGGCTGAAGCGTGACATTGCTGATCTCCGCCTTTCCGGCACCCTGCGAAGGCGTTCCAGCGTCATCGGTGTTCACCAGGAAACCACCTCCGGCAAGACCCACGATACCGCCGGTCCTTGCGCTGGCAGCAGTTGACATAATTGTGGAACTCTCGGCAATAGGCATATTCGTTTTTGCCCAAACGCCACCAGCGGAATTTTGGTTCAGCTTGCCGACGAAGCCGCCGACGTTTTGCACGCCAGAAATGTCCATGTTGCTATAAGAGCAATCGTAAAGCTTGACCGGAGAATAGCGCGTGTTCGAATTTGAGGTGTCGTTACGATTCACCAGCAAAGTTGTATCTTTATCAGTCCTGCGGCTACCATAGCCGGATGCGCCGAGCAATCCGCCAACGTTATTGGGGCCATTCACCCTGCAGCTATTCGTGGTAATTCCTGCATATTTGCCGTAATCTGCCAGCGAGCTCGCGTTCGCCGTAGTACCCGCAAGCAGACCGACGCCAACCTGCTCATTACCCGCACCACTGGAGGCGCCGGCTGCATTGATATACGTAAGAGAAATATTGCAGTCATCGAACTTTAGGTTCTGGACGGTATAGCCGCCGTTGCCCGTAGCAGCAGCGCCGTCCGTTGCCGGAGTGCCGATGCTATCCAACACGTTGGTCGAGGTATACGTTACGGTACCAAAGAGAGCGCCCACTCCGGTGAGTTTGTAATTATCATCGGCGTACTCCGTGACCCCATATACCTTGCTGGCCTCTTTGCTACCGACCTTAATTGTTGCACCGTTACCGTTGATGCACGCAACAAGCGGCACGATGCGATCGCGGTCGGCGCCCTTACCGGATGCGCATGCGTTTGAGTAGTAGCGGCCCGAAAGACCCGTGTAACCCGTGCCATAAGTAGTCATGTCGTAGGTTTCACCCGCTTTGAACTGCAAATCCATTCCCGAGACCTGCGCGGCGCAGATGTTACCCGTCTGCCACGTTGCGTATTTCTTTACTAGGTAGGGGGAGTTAACGCCCGAGCCATCGCCTGCGTAGCCAAGCGCGTTACCCTCTAACTGGATACCGGGGCTTTTCATGTCATCGCTTATCGCATTAGCAAAGTCTTCAGCGGCACTCGCCGGCCTTCCAACATGTGTATAGCTCGCGTTGCGAACTTTGCCGTATTGCTTGTTGCCGAATTGGTACACTCCCTTTGCGTTGTTGCCGCCCATGTAGGCACGCGAGCCCGCATACGTTCCATACGCATCGTTCGTGGTATTCGTATTCGCCGAACCGCCGGCCGCACCGCTGCTGATGATGGCCGAGAGTACGAGCAGTCCCTGCGAGTCATTGACGGTTGTGGTTATCGCAGAGCTATTGGCGTCGTCTCCCCTATAGCGGCCCTGCGTCGCATCCGTCTTGATGCACCCCGTCTTCGAAGTATCCAGATTGTTCACCTTGTAGTTACGATCAGTGTTGTCGAGACTCTTATCATCGGTAAGCTCGCTGAACGCATAGCCGTCGATCACGCGGCCAACATATGGGTTGTCGTAGAGAGAAGCGCCAGCGCTATGCCAGTCGTTAAGGGCACCGTCGCCGCGGGAAGAGTTGCGGAAGATGACGCCGCCACCCGCAACAGCACCAACGTAGCCGCCAACGGGCACAAGGTGCGCGCCGCCATTATCGCCTGCTGCCCCAGCAACGCTAAAGCCGCCAGACGCTTTCACCGACACGCCATCGATGATATTGTCACCGCCCATGATGCAACCGATCACGCCGCCAAAAAACGCGCCCGGCACGCCAGAGGCGTCTTTATTCTTATGTGCAATAGAGGCCGCCTTGCCCGAGTATTCAATGTTCAGATTACTCACAACGCTACCGTAGCTATACGGGATCAACCCAGAAAGCGCACCTGTGTCCTTGGAGTTGTGGATCTTGATAGTCGCCTGCGTAGCTGCCTGCGACGAGCCCCTCAGATTACCAACGATAACGCCACGGAACGGGTAATCTTTATTACCCAAGCCCTGAAAAACGGCAGCGTCCAGCTCAAGCGTGTCAGTGCTTTCCCCCTTGTCGTTCTCCGGCTCGATGCTGTAGTAGGCACTCTGGAGATAGCTGTGCATCGTCGTATCGTCAAGCGTGTCATTGGGGTCGATGTCGTTCCCGATCATTCTCACCCATGTTTTGCTCGCCTGCTTGTAGACGTACGTCACTTCATTACTAGCATCCTTGCTGGACGAGCGGCGCTGGCATAGCGTTTCCTGATCGGCCGCAATCGTAACTTCCCAGCCGTCGCTTGGATTCTGAGTATTGATGTACTCAGCAACCGTGTTGAGCTCCGTTGCCTTGGTTATGGTATAGGGATCACCATAGGTGCCGCAGCCTGTCGTAAGCTTGGGCACGCGCTGGTTAACTTTGATTTCATGGTATTGGACTTTGTTTTCGTTGACATTGCCCTTTTTCACATACGGGAGATAACCACCGAATTGCGGAGTATCCGCATTTGCCTCTTTGTTGTCAACGGTGACGAGGCCAGCGCGGGTCCCATAGGTGCTCTCGTTGTAGTACCAGAGTTGCTTACCAGAGTATTCGCCCTTCGAGTCGATCTCGCTGCCGAATGTGACCTTATCGTTTGTCTGGTCATCCTTTATAAAGGTATACACCGCCGAGCCGGTCTTCCCCTCGCCGTAGCCAAAGCTCTCAAGCAAGCTTGCACGGGTAAAGATGGCGTTGTTCGTAGCACTCGGCACGTTGATGGTACCAAACGTCGCCGTAACCTGGTCGGCACTCGAACCCACGCCCAGTCTTCCAAAAAGTGAGGTTGCCACCTTGGTGTTGCGGCCGTATCCCGTAGCCGTGATGTTCTTCGCGCTCAGGTTCACGTACGTCTGCATCTCGTTTATAAGCAGAGGCATATAAGCATCAGCGCCCGTGGCCTCACTAGCGCCATCGACGGTCAAATTGTTGAGCGTAAGGCCATCAATCGAGATTTTTCTAATAGTGGTGGTCGTGCCATTGTTAGACCCATACACGTAGCGACACACCAGCGCGCCCGAAGAGCTTCCACCCGCGGCGGCAATATCATTCTTGCTTCTCCCGTCGTTGACAACGGGCCCAACAGTGCCACCCAAAGTGACGGCATTCACCGTAAGATCGCCATTTGCCACCGTTCGGAAAAGACCGCAGTGCATGTTCTCGTGCTGGGTAGCAGCAGAGTTCAGCTTGTTGCTTTTCTGCTCGGCCTTGATGTCGGAGTAATGGAAGGTGATGGTCGCATTACCAACCGTCACCTTTCCGTTCGGCTGGGTGGGATAGTAACTATAGCCCGTCAAATCAATTTCGACGCTTCTGCCGCTTTCGCCGCCGATGGCCACGGCGTCGTTGAACGCTTGCGGCACAATCATCGAGCGAATTGCGGCTGGAGCATAGCGATAAGCAGACCATAAGAGCAGCTTTTCCGCCGTATCGATTTTGCTAATTTTGGAGCTGCCTTGCCCAAGTGCCGCATAGGCTTTGTCGAGGTTGTAGTAATACCTCGTCCAGGCATTCGTGTTGTGGTTCTTGCCGAAATCGGAACGGTTGCGATAGCTGTTGTCGTTTCCCGGCTCTCCGCTCATGTCGAGCTTGCCGTCATTAACGCCGTCTTTGGTATGAAGCGAAACGACGACATTCCATTCGCCGTCCATGAGTTTGCTGGCGTCTTCATTTCCATAGGCAGGCCTCGTGCTGTTGCCGACCCATTCATCAAACGAAGTAGCATTGTCGTTGCTTTTGATTGCCGTGTTGTTGATTTTCACGCCATTGCCCGCAGCAACACCATTGACCTTATATGCAGTGTCCCAACCCGCCTTGTTCTCCAGATACAAGCCGCTATAAGTTTCCACTCCATATGTTGTGGAATTCTCCGTCCTACCGCCTCGACCGATGAGCAGACCAAGCGTTGTAGCGCTCTCGGCATTGATGGTTGCACCAGAAAGATCGATGGCATAGTTGTTGATAACCCAGTGACCGCTGGCTGCATATACGAGCCCGCCGAGTTCACCTGAGCTGTTTGCTGTTATGGAAGCGTTGTTCGTCTTGAGAGCATACGTGCTGTCGCTGGTGTTTGCGCCATCCCCGATGGTGACAACCGTATTGCCCCAGCTGTAGCCCAAAAGACCGCCAGCGCCGTTCTTCGCGTCACCGTTCTTGCCAACGGTCATGCTGAACGAATTGAACGTAAGTCCTGTGATGTTGACGTTGGTCGTATTCGCCGCGGTGCCCTGAGTGATGCAGCCGATAAGGCCGCCAATCTGGGATTTCTTATTGCTCGCGCTGTCGCCCGCGGTAATCGCATTTTCGCTCGCGGTCGCGTCACCGACCTCGAGACTCGTCACGTTGACGATAGCGACAACGTCCGCCACATAACCGATAGCGCCGCCAATGCGCGTGTTGCCGTTGAGGGTAGCGCCCGTTTTGACGGTCGCTTGCGCCTTCGTGCTGCCACTTATGTTGCTGCTGCCGAAAGTAACGGTTCCACCACCCCTCACGCTACCAGCAATGCCGCCAATGTTGACATCGTTGCCGAACGTATCATCGCAGGTGATTTTCGGCTTGCACGTAACGCCGCTGAGCGTTGTCTTGCCAGTGATAGTTGCCGCAAGCGAGCCAGCGTCGACGCCTAAGCCGTTATCGAACTTCATAACGCCATCGACGGTGAGGTTATTCACCGTCGCGCCACCGCCGATAGCGGCAAAGAGGCCCAGACGGCTGTGCCGGTAAATCTTGCCGTTGCCTTCAGTCGAATCGTTTGCGCCAAGCGCATTGCCGTTGCGCGTACCGTAAGGTTCGCCAATCGCCAAGGTAACGGTATGATGGTTGCCCTCGACAGCCCCTACGAAGGCATTAACTTGCCCGGACCCATCACATGCAAGACCTTCAAGGCCTGTACCTCGCAGGTCAATGTCGGAAGTAATTGAGATAGCATTCCCACTATTACCATACCAGCTCGTAATATTAGCCGTGCCGATGCCGAATACACCGCCAAAGTAGCCGTTCGTTTGGACCGTCATGGCAATGCATGCGAATGTATCCGCATCATTAATGAGGTATGTACCCGACTTCCCGTCACCATTTTGGGACCGTAGCTGATAACCCCAAGAGTAGCCAGCACTGCTGCCAGCATCTGGAGCACCACTCAGATTGCACAACGGCTGATAAAAGGTGCTTTCATCAAGTTTAATAAGATCCTTGCTGAGCTTGCCCTCCTCTCCGGTCAGGCGGATAACCTGGTTATAGGTCAGGTCATCGATCCTCGCCGCAGCAGGACGTTTGTAAAGCCAATAATTATCGTTCGTTGCCTCAGCATCCGAGCCTGAACCTAGAGCAAACACCAATGGGGCGCATCCATCCAAGGATCTAAGAATTTGGCTGGTATTACCGTTGGCCTCGAGCTTGCAATCGGATAAATCGGTAGTCCCACGCAAGCGCAAGACGCCGTTCCATGCCGAACCCACAATTCCGGCACCACATGCGATTGATTCGTTTTTATCAGTTTCAACGCGAACGTCCCCGCAGTCCAGAATTCCAAAACGCGAACGCCCGCCCACGCTATAGCCGCTATCCAAGGCGCCAACAACACCGCCAAACCCGCAGTTCTTTCCATTGGCTTTTGGAGAATGGCACGTGACGTCCGCGCCGTCAACGATTACAACGCCTCCAGTATTGTTGCTCTTTGCCACCCAGCCGACCAGGCCTCCTGCCAGTCGCGGCGCGACGCTGCATGTAGTATCAACCGAACAGCGGTTGCCCGCGGCACCCGTCTTTATATGAAGGGTGTTGTTCGACTTCTCTGTGTTGGTCACATCCTGAACTCTACCGACCAGACCGCCATAGATGGAGCTGGAGCCCGTCACCAGTTTGCTAGTATACGAGCCACCTGATATTGCGACATCGCCGTTCGTTGTGTCCAGGAGACCGAACACGCCGCCCGCGCCCGTGTCCCCACTTTGGCCAAGATTCACGCCCTCGCCCGTATCGATTTGGTCGTTGTTGGCAAACTCGACCGGGCCGGCAAAACTAACGTCGCCGATGAAGCCGCCGGAACTTTTGCTGTTCGCATCGCCGACGTTGGCGGGACAGGTGAACTTCTTGTTGTCCGCGCCCAGCGCGAGCCTGGTCGCCTTACCGATGAAGCCGCCACTGGCGGTGGTGCCCTTGACGGTGAGCATGTGCAGGTCGAGAGCCTCCGTGACGTTGACTGTGGCGCCTGTGTTCGAACCGACGAGACCTGCGACACCACCGGCGGAACCGCTTGCAGACTGAACGGTAGCAGCGGGAACATTAAGGGTGCCGACGTTCAAAGTCGCGCCATCCTCGACCGTGCCTACGAGCAGACCGGCATTACCGGAGCTCGTCTCGACGACACCGCCCGCGGCAAGGCTAGCGGGAAACTTAACAGACCCCACCGTAAAGGTTCCGCTCTTGACTGTATTCGCTAAAAGACCGATGTTTCCCGCTGCATTTACGTTGAGCTTCTCGAGAGAACCGGCAGGGCCATAGGTGACCTCTGTAGTAAGGTCACCCATCGCCTCACCCAAAAGGGGCGCCGTCAGAGCGGAAGTCGTATCCGTCCCGCCGGTACCTACGGGATCTGCGATGTTGACCACAGCGTTGAGCGTCTTGCCCCCACCGCTGACCTTCGTAGCGACCATCGGCGCGCTATAGGTAGTTGCGCCTATCCACTTTATCTTGACCGTATTGTTTTGGTCAGTCAGTTTGAAGTTATTGAAAACCGTCCGGTTAGACGTAAGCTCAACAGGGCTATCAACGCCATTCAACGACCTATAGATTTTGCCTTCAAACGGATGCTCATCACTGCCAAGGCCCTGGAAAGACATGCCGTTCTTAGCCGACTCGGTGAGCTTCGCATCGCCCGTGATGATAACCTTGATCTGCGCATCATAGTAAAGCGAAGCGTCGGCGTTAGACAGGACGGCGAACGCCTCCGACGACTTGACATCAAGGCTTCGGATTCCGCTCCTGTCGTCTTTGCGTACGATGTTTTCCGCGCCGTTCGCCTCGAGCAGCTCGACAAGCTCATCGAGATTTGTAATCGTCGCACCCGCCTGGTCCTCAGCGTCCTCCGAAGTCGCATCATCGGCATCTTGCTCGGCGTCGTCAGCGGCGGCATCGTCAGCGGCATCGTCGCCTTCCGTCTGGTCGCCCGTGGAATCGGAACCCGTAGCGTTATCGGTGGTATCGCCTGCTGCAGCGTCATCCTTCGCCGCGTCATCCCCAGCACTGTCGCTTTCGGCGCCGGTATCACTCGACCCAGACCCGGTCGTGACATCGCTCTTGGTCTCGCCGCTCTCGGCTGCGTCCGATGCCTCCGCAGCCGCGGTGGCAATCTCGCTCGAGATGTTCTGCCAGCCTGCCGCCACGGCGGCGACCGTGGGCGAACATGCCTGGAGCACCATGACCACCGTCATGAACTCTGCGAGTATGCGCTTTGCCGTTCTCATCGATTCCGTACCTCTTATCCTAAAAACTCTGCTTCCAGAGTTATTGAGTCTCCGTCGTGCCCGTCAGGGTAGTTCCGCTCACCCTAATGCCCAGGTCACCCCAGTCACCGGGCGTCTTGCCGTCCGCTCGGTAAAAGTTGACGATCATCGAGCCAGGCTCCATGGTGAACGTAACCGTGTGATTTGTTTTATCCGCCGTCACACCATGGTTGGTCTCGAAGAACGGATCGATCTCCACGTTCTCCCCCCACGTGAGCGTGACGTTTGCCGGTGCGCCCGTAACCGTCACACGGTAGTTGTACGCAGCGTAATCAGCAAACTTGCCAGCCTCATCAACCAGCGCGCCCTCAACCGCAGCGGTTTTGACCTCGGCCTTCTTTGACGGCACGACTTTCGCCGCCAGACAGGTGAGCTCGGTGCCGGGGCTCTCCTTCGAAACAACCATGGCCTTAATCACAAAGTAGGCATGTCCCAACTTGTCCTCAGGAAAGGTCACGGTGTAATCGTTCTTGGTAGGCTGATTCTCCGGAAGCTTGACGTTTCCGGCGGGTTGGGGCGCATAGCTCCACGTGGCACCATCGAGCCCATACCCCTCGACCGTCAAGGTATACGTCACGTTTTTATCGTTGCAGAAGTTGCTGTTGCTCAGCAAATAGTTATAGATGCTAAAGGTGAAGCTGCACTGCTTGTTGTTGGGATATACCGTAACGGAGCGCTGGGCGCGGTCGAGCTCGTCGTTGCCAGGCGCACTCATATAGCCCGTGAGCAGGTCGCTCGCAAACAGGCTCTGCGCGGTGCCCGTTGCGGCGACGGACTTTAGAAATCCGTTGGCGGTGTAGGCGGAATAGGTAAAGTAACCACCCGTCACGAGCGCCACGGCGCAAGCAAGTGCGATTGCTGCCACAACCAGCTTATTCTTGGCTAGGCTCTTGCTTTTTGCCAGCTGCTCGCGCTCGGCATCCTGCTGCTTCTCTCGCTTCTCCATGTGCGCCCCCTCTCCTACTTACCGCTCGTGTTGCGCGCGATCAGGTAGATCACATCGGTCTCTTTGGCGCTCTCGTCCCACGAAAGCTTGATGATAAAGTTGAGCGTGTCATTGTCAGTCGAGCCGTCGAGCGTCTTAGCGTTGAGTTCGCTCTTGCCGAATTTCTTGTATCGGTAGAGCGGGCGCGCGTTGCGCTGGACGTTTTGATAGTCCTTGAACGTAGGGTCGCTTGCGCCCTCGCCCGGCACGGCTGCCAGACCGTCGTTCTCCTTGTTGATATATTCGAAGCTCGTAAGCAGGTTCTCTCCGGTTGCTTTCCAGCTATAAGATTTGCCGTCTGCGGTACCGCTCACGTCGGGCGTCTGGAGCGCAGACGTGTTCTCGGCTCTGTACAGCTCAATAGTGAGACCTGTAATGTTGGTCGTATTCGCGAGTTGCAGCTCAAAACCGTCACCGCCCGTTTGCACGCAAAACGCGCGCTTGAGCGTCACCGTGTTGCCAGTCTTGGTATCGCCGTATTCGGGGTTGTAGCTCAGGTCGATCTGCTCTGTTGCCGTAGCGTTGGGGCCCAGCACTTTGAGCTCTGCCGGCTCCTTGATCTTGCCGACGGTGGAGCCGCGATTGGCATCGACGAACCATCCGAGCGTCAATCCCAGCAACACGAGAAGCACGGTAAGCAAGCCCATGATGGCAAGGGATTCGCGACGGTGGCCGCTCACCCAAGCCTTGATACGCTCGATGCGGCCAGCCGGACGCGCTTCGCCGTGCGAGCCGAACCCGTTGCCGCCGGGGTTTGCCGCTCCTTCGTTGTGTTTGATATCGCCCTGCTCGCGGGCATTAAGCTGCTCGTCCATTTATTTATCCGCCTCCTTGGCGGTAAAGCGCACGCGAATGTACTTGACGTTCTTGCCGATAATCTCGTCGGCGTTGTTGTAATAATTGGCGCAGGTTTCCACATCCGCAGAGGACATGCCGGCTCCGACAGGCGGAACCGCGCTAGGCGCCTGACCTGGCACGCTCGTGCTATCGGCGCGGAAATAGCACGCGTGGTTATTGTTGATGTCGCCGACGAGGGTCGTGTATCCCCCCTCGTCGCCTGTGTTAGCGAAAAGGTTGCCACCGTAGCCGGCGTTGCCCGTGCGAACATAGCTCTTGAACTGCTCCGGCCAAATCCAGTAGAGGGTTTTGGTGACGGTTTCGGTCGTATTGTTTGAGCCCTCAGCACGAAAGCTCTTCGCCGGAATGGCAAAGCTCTGTGTGATGACGGTGACGCTCGCTCCGTCCTGGGTCACCGTGGTTGTCGTGGGAACCAGCGGATTGGAGTAAAAGCCAGAGGTGTCTTTGCCCTGGAAAACCAAGATATGGCCGCGCACCAGATTTTTAAGCGAGTTGATGATCTCTTCATTTTTCGATGCGTCCGTAGCAGTGCCGTCCGTGCCCGCAACGCTCGTCTGGACAGAAATCTCCCAGGTCATCTCCACCGTAATATCGTGCAGGTCGTTGCAGAGCGGCTTGACGTTGAGCTGAAGCTGGCCCGCCGACCCCGGAGAAAGACTGCCATCGGCACTCATGTTATTGAGGTTGAAAAGATTGTTCACGGCAAGGCTTGTACTGTCCGACGCGTAGTTGTCCTGGGCGTCGTACTTACCTGCCGTGCCGCCCTGCGTTCCCGAGAGCACAAACCGTGGGCCCTTCGCCCCGATCGTACTCCCCGTGGCACTCACTCGGTTATTCGCGGCAAACCAGGCCAGGCATGCAAAGATGGCAACGATGGCGGCCAGCACAAACAGACCGCTCACCAGGAAATCCTTCCAGAAATCCTTGAGGGTCCGCACATGCTCGTCGGCAGCTTGGCGGTACTCGGCCGCCGTCTTGTGCTGCTGGAGCTCGCTATGTCGGTCCATGCCACTCATCGTTTGCGTTTGCCCTGCTAGCGGGCGTGCCATCCTTTCCGCTCGGTCGCGTTTATCCGTTGTTCGCAGGTAGAGAATTCAGGCAGAATACAACACCGTACGATAAGGTAAAAGAATAGCATTGACCTGCGGCTTGCTCCACAACGCAAGCCTTAATGATGTCTTAAAGATTACGAACAGCAGCCACGCCCATATGCCAAGGACTTGGTGCAAACTAATCTGCCCCCTGCACCAAAACCGGGGTGGGGCCCGCTGTTCTTGCAGGCCCCACCCCGGTTGATGGTCTATGTGCGCAGGGACGCAGTCGGGCGGGGCGGATCCGTGCTACCGCCCCGCCTGGCCGCGAAGTTAACTACAGCTCGTTGGCCGCGTGATACGCCGTGCGAATGGCGCTCGCGATGTCGGCGGTGCGCTCGCCCGAGCAGTCGCCCACGCAGGTCACGGGCACCGTCACGCCATCCAGGTCAAACGCGTTGGCCTTGGAGCCCACGGCCATCACCACGTAATCGCAGGCGATCTTCACCGGCTCCTCGGGGCCGTCCTCGGTGGTGTGCACGGCCTCCACGCCCTCGTCGGTAACGGCGGTCAGGCGGGTCTTAACGTGCTGTTCCACGTTGTGGGCGGCGAAGTCGCTCATGATCAGCGGCAGAATGGTCTCGGACTCGCCCGCGGCAATCTTGTCGAGCATCTCGACGATCGCCACCTCGCAGCCGTGCTGCAGCAGGTACTCGGCAGTCTCGGTGCCCACCAGGCCACCGCCAATGACGGCGACGCGCCCGCTGAGCTCCACCTTGCCGGCCAGCACGTCCCAGCTCGAGACGACCTTGTCCGAGTCGGCACCCGGAACGGGGATGACCACGTCGTGTGCGCCCACGGCCACAATCGCGGCGTCGGCGGCGTTGAGATCCTCGGCCGTAGCGGCATGGTTGAGCTCGACCTTCACGCCCAGGCCGGGCAGAATCTTCTCGTAGTACTCGACCGAGCGCATGATCTCGTCCTTGCGCGGAGGCGCGGCTGCCAGCACAATCTGGCCGCCCAAGTGATCGCTCGCCTCATAGACGGTCACGTCGTAGCCGCGCTTGGCCGCCACGCGCGCGGCCTCCAGGCCGGCAATACCGCCGCCCACCACGGCGATCTTCTTGTCGCCCTCGCCCGGCTTAATGGCGATGGTCGCCTCGTCGCCGTTCTCGGCATTGAGCACGCACGAGATGTACTTGCGGTTTTGAATCGCGTCAACGCAGCCCTTGTTGCAGTTGAGGCACTCGCGGATGGGCTCACCCGTGGCGGCCTTCAGCGCAATGTCGGGGTCGCACATGAGCGAGCGGCCATAGGCGATGATGTCGGCCGAGCCGTCTTCCAGGATCTTCTCGCCCGCCTCGACCGAGACAACGCGGCCGACGGTTGCCACCGGCACGGAGACCAGGGCCTTGACGCGCTCGGCCACGGGCAGCGTCCAGTTGTAGGGCATGGCGCCCATGGGCGGAATGGTGTCACCCATGTTGCCGGTGTGGTTTGCCTGCGCGACCTGGATCATGTCGATGCCGGCGCTCTCGAGCAGCTTGGCGAACTCGCAGGCCTCGTCGGGCTGCAGGCCGCCCTTGCCGCGCGGCGTGCCGTCGGGGTTCTCCATGATCACGGGGAGTTTGTACTCCACCATCAGCTGCGGCGCGGCCTCCTTAATGGCGGCGACGACCTCGAGCGCATAGCGAACGCGGTTCTCGAACGAGCCGCCGTACTCGTCGGTGCGCTTGTTGAGGATGGCCGAGCACAGCGAACCCACCAGGCGGTCGCCGTGGACCTCGATGGCGTCGATGCCGGCCTGCTGCGCGCGAGCGGCCGAGGCGGCGATGGCCTCCTTGATCTGGGTGAGCTGCTCTACGCTCGCCTCGTTCACAAAGTGCTGCATGTCGTGATGTAGCTTGGCGTAAGCCTGGTTGCGGATCTCGTTGGACTCGGCCATCTTGGCGGCAAAGGTCTCCTCGTCGCCGGCGGCCTTGGCGTCCTGCGCGGCCTTGGCGGCAGCCATGGATCCCATGACCATGCGGCCGACACCGGGCACGTCGTACTCGGGGTGGAACAGCTGCAGCGCGACCTTGGCGCCGTGCTTGTGGACGGCGTCGGCCAGCGCCTTAAACGTGGGAATCTGAGCGTCGGTCGCCAGCTTGGGCGTGGGGCTCGCGGTCATGACGGGAGCGACGTCGCCGATGACGATGTAGCTCACGCCGCCACGGGCCAGGCGCTCGTAAAAAGCCAGGCTGCGCTCGCCAATGGAACCGTCGCGCTCCTCGTAGCCGGTGGTAAGCGGCGGGAACATAATGCGGTTCTTGAGCTCAAGGGGGCCAACCGTAATGGGCTGGAGCAGCTTGGATGCAGGTGCGGTCATGGACATTCCTCTCTTGTAGGCGCGGCGGCGATGTTGCCGCGTAGTTGTCTAGAGGATATGGCATGGGAGCACAGTGGCGCAACGGAAATCGGCAGACAGCAGGTAGCGGCAGGTGGATGGGGCGGGGCCGGCTGCCGGTTTGTCTCGATCTGTAACAGTAAGACCCTATTTTGCCGAGCAACTGTTACAGATCGAGACAAACCGAAACCGTCCCGGCGGAAAATCTCAATCTGTAACATCTACAGGCCAAAAACGACCCTAGATGTTACAGATCGAGACATTCCTCTCGACCCATCTTCAACAATCTAGATCTGTAACATCTGGACCCACTTTTGCCCCTTTACTGTTACAGATCGAGACAAACCAATCTAGCCTGCCGAAAGATCTAGATCTGTAACGGTTACTCGGCAAAATGGGCCCCAGATGTTACAAATCAAGACAAACGGGACCCGCCTGCAAGAAAATCTCAATCTGTAACAACAACTCGGCAAAATCCGTCCCTCATGTTACAGATTTAGACAAACCGTCCAGGCGGGGACTCAACATCTCAATCTGTAACACCTAGCCGCCCAAATCGGGTCTAGATGTTACAGATCGAGATTTTGTTTGAGAGGCCGAGAATTGGACCGAAAATACGGTCCCGGAATAACAAAAAAGCTCGCCGGCTAGGCCGACGAGCTGCAATTTCTTGGTCGCGGGGGCAGGATTTGAACCTACGACCTCCGGGTTATGAGCCCGGCGAGCTACCAGACTGCTCCACCCCGCAATGTCTGGGCGCCTCATGTGCGCAAGAAAGAATCTTACGCGGGAGTTCGGTAAACGGCAAGGAAAATCTCGTAGAGCATAATTCCTTCATATTTAAATTCCTCAGCCCATATCACCGTCAACGAATCGCAGTCGAGCGCCGTCGGCGACGCGTATACAATGGTGCGCGTCCTTTTACGCCGACACCTGGAGTAGACATGCTGCTCGCTATCGATATGGGAAACACGCAGACGGCCATGGGCCTGTTTGACGGAGACGAGCTGGTGCAGTCATGGCGCATGCCCACCGACCGCTCCTATACCGCCGACGAGATCCACGTGCGCCTGATGGGCTTCTTTAAGATGTACGACCTCTCGCTCAACGCGGTCGATGCGATTGCCTTTGCCGGCGTGGTGCCGCAGCTCTCGCGCGAGTGGCACGCCGTGGCCGACCGCATCGCGGCAGACGCCATCGTCATTGGGCCACAGACGGCCGCGGTGACCAAGCTGCGGGCGGCGCGTCCCCAGGCCGTTGGTGCCGACCGCATCGCCAACGCCGTCGCTGCCGAGACCTTCTACGGCGCCCCGGCGATCGTGGTGGACTTTGGCACCGCAACCAATATCGACGTCATCGACGAGGACGGCTATTACATTGGCGGAGCGATTGCGCCGGGCATCCGCATTTCGATGGACGCGCTCGCCGCCCGAGCCGCCAAGCTCGCCAGCGTTCCGCTTGAGGCACCCGAGCACGTCATCGGCCGCGATACCGAGGAGTGCATCAAAGTCGGCGCCGTAACGGGCGCCGCAGCCATGGCCGAGGGCCTGGTCGCCCGCATGAAGCGCGAGCTGGGGCGCGAGGACGCCACCGTTATCGCCACAGGCGGTCTCGCCAGCATTGTCGCCGATTCGACCGATGCCTTCGACGTGGTCGACGGGCAACTCACCATCAAGGGCATCTGCGAAATCTACCGCCGCATGCAGGAGCTGGGATAGAGTAAACGCCAGGTCGCAGCAACCAGCCTCCAATCCTATTCCTCAAAATCGAAAATTTTTCAGTTTTGAGGAATAGGATTTTTTGCTAAGCCTCGCCGCACAACCACCTCGCCAGGTCCACGATCTGCACCCCATCGCGATCCGTGGCCTCGTGATGTGTGCGGGCAAGAATCATCTTGGGATACGCATCGCCAATGCTCAGCAGTGGCGAAATCTCGCGTTCAAACGTCTTATCCGAGCTGATGTCGTCGCTCACCTGAATGTAGAGCTTCTCGCTTCGCTTGATTGCTACAAAGTCTATTTCCTTTTTATAGAGCACACCGACGTATACCTCGTATCCGCGGCGCAGCAGCTCGATGGCCGCCATGTTCTCGTATACGCGTCCCCAATCCATATCACGTGTACCAAGCAGTGCGTATTTGAACGCGTGGTCTGCCAGGTAATACTTCTCGCCGCTCTTAAGGTATTTTTTGCCGCGAATGTCGTACCGACGAACTTTATAGAAGGCAAACGCATCGCACAGGTACCCCATGTACGTGCCGACCGTCTTGTTCGTAATCTTTAGCCCATCCGCATTCAAAACATCTGTAATGTTGCGTGCCGACGTTATGTTGGAGACGTTGTCCATCATGTAATCGGCAATGCGCAGCAGTGCCGATTCGTTTCTCACGTTATGCCGCTGCACGATATCCCTCACGATGAGCGTTTTGAAGACATTGGAGAGATATTGGTAGCGCTGCTCCTGCAGTGGATAAGGGTAAGAGCCGGACATACCGCCGGTTCTCGCGTACTCATCGAAGTCGCGATCGACCTCGCCCTCGTCACTATAAAAGCGATACTCCTCAAACGAGAATGGGAAAACCTCGATCTCGAACGTGCGCCCCGTAAAGAGCGTCGACAGATCGCTCGACAGCAAAAAGGCGTTCGATCCGGTGATGAAGATGTCGTACTGCTCGGATGCATGGAGGCTGTTGATCGCGCGTTCAAAGCCGTCGCACATCTGAACCTCGTCGATAAGCAGGAAGTTTTGCTTGTCGGACACTCGATGCTCTTTCACATAGGCGAGCAGGGCATGATATTCGAGCAGGCCCTCGAACTCGTCGAGGTTGTAATTGATATGGATGACATTCGAATTGGACAGATTTGCCTCCACGTAATCGCGGAGGGCCTCGAGCAATTTTGACTTACCGCTACGGCGAATGCCCGTTATGACCTTGATGTCCGGTACGCCAATAAGGCTCGTCAACGTGTCCATATATGACGTTCTATTGATGAGTTTCATTGGTGCCTCCCTGCGGTCTTCTATCGCTATTCCTCAAAAACGAAAATTATTCAGTTTTGAGGAATAGACTCTGCAACGAATATACCTCGTTAAAGGCCGAGCTGGCTTAATTCTATTCCTCAAAATCGAAAGATTTTCAGTTTTGAGGAATAGGGTGCTGACAACCCATTCCCCAGACAACAAGACCCTCCCCAGCACAGGCCGAAGAGGGCTTCGTTGTCATCGCTATCTTTGAGCGCGGGCACCTCGCGTTACAGTCCGCGAATCCGTACGGCCTCGGGCGGAAACTCCTGCTCGCCGGCATCGGTCTTGATGGTCGCGCGGCCCCAGATGTCCAGGCCCGCAAACACACCGACCGCAAGCGGCAAACCGTTGGGCGACACCGCCGCAACCTGACGACCCAGCAGCGGCACCATATCGAAGTACTCACCCAGCACCGGAGCCAGCGGGCCGGCAGCGCCCTGTGGTGTGTTGGCGGCAACCGCCCAGGTGTCCACGCGGGTCAGCACGGCGGTGGCCAATGCCTCGACCAGCACCTCGTCGGCCATATCCACGCCAAGCTCGCCCAGCGCCGCACGTTCAATATCAACCGTCACCGCGGCAAACATGCCCGCAGCACCGGCACCGCCGTTCACGGCAACACGCGCGAGCGACGCCTCAAACGCAGGCGCACCGCACACGATATCGCTCGGCCACTGGATACCCACTTTACCGGCAAGGCCCAACCCCGGCATCGAAGCCGTGCCCACGAGCGCGTCCATCATGCCCATCGCGGCCACAAACGGCAGACCGTGGAAGGCGTGCATGTTCACATCGGGGCGCACAACCAGCGAAAACGTCAGCGAAGCATCGCCCACGCTCCACGCGCACCAGCCCGCGGACACGCCCTCGCGGCCCGCGTCACGCGCCGCGTCGAGCTCGGTGCCAGCGGCAACAGCATTCATCTCGATCATCTACATACGCCCCAATTCGCCCACGATATGGCCCACGCGATCCTCGGGCTCCTTGACCTCGACGCCGTTGTAGCGGAAGAACCGCGCCGGGTCGTGCATCAGGTCCTCGAGCGGCACCAGCACAAAGTCGCGCTCGCCAATGAGCGGATGCGGCAGGCGCAGCTTTTTGCCGCCGTGGGTCTCGCCGTCCATCCACAGCAGGTCCAGATCGATAGTGCGCGGGCCGTTGACCTTGGCCTTCTTGGAGCGGTCGCGCCCCAGCTCGGCCTCGATCTTCATAAGCTCGTCGAGCAGCACCAACGGCGCCAACTCGGTCTTGATCTCGATGACGGCGTTGGCAAACGCGTCCTGGCGCGTCTCATAGGCCGGCTCGCTCTCGTAGATGCGCGAGCAGTTGGACACGCAGGTGAGCGGAATCTCGGCGATCATGTCGCGTGCGGCGCGGATGTTGTCGCAACGATGCCCCAGGTTGGAGCCCACGGCCACAAACGCACGGCGCGGCTGCGGCTTGGCGACAGCCCAGTAACCGTTCAGGAACTGCGCAAAGCCGGTAACGTCGTGCACGCGCACGATGTTGGCACCGGCCTGGATAGCGCCCAGGCACACGCCAAACGTGGCGGCATCGCGTGCGGCGGCCTCGGTCACGCCCGAGACGGCGCCCACAAAACGCTTGCGCGACACGGCGCACATGAGCGGATAGCCCAGCGACGCCATCTTGGCGGTCTCGCGCTGGATGACGATGTCCTCGTTGGCCGTCTTGCCAAAGCCCGGGCCGGGATCGATGCAGATGCGGTCGCGCGACACGCCGGCATGGATGAGCGTGCGGGCCTGGTCGGACAGAAAGCCCATGACGCGGCGCATGATGGGCGCCGAATCGGGCAGGGTGAAGCGGCGGAGCTGCGAGGTGGGCACACAGGCTTCCTCACGGCGGGCACTGCGGCGCATCATGGCGGCCAGGTGGTCGCTGGGCTCTGGCGCGGCTTCGGTAGCTGCGGGCACGGTCTCGGGCGCAGCTACGGCAGGGGCAGCCTGCTCGGCAGCCGGCGTCTCTGGCTCGTCAACAGGCTCGGACGCGGGCTCCGATTCGCCAAACGGTAGCGAAGGCTGTACCACACCGCCCGGAAGCTTGGTCTCAACCTTGGACTCGCCCAGCAACTTGCCGCGACGGCGACGGGCCGGCTTCTCGGCCTCGCGCGCGGCCTCGGCAGCCGCTTCGCGCGCCTTCTCGGCAACAAACGCCGCAGCCGAGGTATCGAGCTGCACCGTCGCGTGCGTGCGTGCGGGTACGGCGACCTCGCCGGCGTGCATTACGATGACGCCGCAGGTGCTCGTCTTAACGAACTCGACCATCTTGGGGTCGGTGAAGCCGGTCACGTCGTTGACGATCGAGGCGCCGCAGCGCACGGCCGCCTTGGCAACCGCCACATGACGCGTATCGATCGAGACGATGGCGCCCTCTTTGGCGAGCGCGCGCACGACGGGCAGCACGCGACGCGCCTCCTCATCGGGGTTGACCGGGGTAAAGCCGGGGCGCGTGGACTCGCCGCCCACGTCGATGATGTCGGCGCCGGCGTCGAGCATCGCCAGGCCATACTCGATGGCGGCATCCGGGTCGAAGTGCTCCCCGCCGTCGCTAAACGAATCAGGCGTCACGTTGAGGACGCCCATGATGCGCGGACGGTCAAAGCTGAGCTCGTACTTTCCGCACCGCCATGTCTTGCTGTCGTTCGCCATGAACATCCTCCTAAAATGCCCACGCCGCCGCGCTCGGGCGCTGGCGGCGGGGTCGTTTTGCACTCAGTTTTTCTATTGTATCCGCGCGCGCGGGCTAGAACGCAAACGCGGCCGCGATGTCGCAAGAAATCAGCAGGTCGGCATTTGCATCCTGATCGGTGGGCGCCAAATTGCAAATGGCCAGCGTATCGCCAGTAAAGTAACGCGTGAGGCCCGCCGCCGGATACACTACGAGCGAGGTTCCGCCCACGACGAGGACGTCGGCTGCGGCGATGGCAGCAACGGCGCCGGTAAGCACACGCTCATCGAGCGGCTCCTCGTAGAGGACCACATCGGGCTTGATGCGACCGCCGCACGCAGGACACACGGGCACGCCCGCGGTATCCTCGTGCTCGCGCGCGCAAATCCATTCGGCGCTGTAGACCGCGCCGCACGTCTGGCAGATATTGCGGTGTACCGAGCCATGCAGCTCAAACACGCGCCGTGAACCAGCCGCCTGATGCAGTCCGTCGATATTTTGCGTCACCACGGCGTCGAGCTTGCCGGCGCGCTCCAGCTCCGCCAGCTTGGCGTGGCAGTGGTTGGGCTTGGCGTTAAGGGCGATCATCTTGGTGCGGTAAAAGTCGAAGAACTCCGCCGGATGTGTCTCGTAAAAGCTGTGCGAGAGCATGGTTTCGGGCGGATAGGCAAACTGCTGGTGATACAGGCCGTCCACGCTGCGGAAATCGGGAATGCCGCTTGCCGTGGAAACACCCGCGCCGCCAAAGAAGACCACGTGGCTATGGGTTTCGAACAGCTCCGCCAGCGCGGCGGAGGCCTGCTTGGGATCCGATATTGCCTGCGTCATATATGACCTCCGTCCGTGTCTCCGGGACGGCGGCGTTCACACTATCACTCGCGGACTCCGCCCCGCTCTAGTTGCGTTAATCTTAAGCCTGCCAACCCCGTCGAAAGGACACCATGCCTCAGACTTACACTTTCGCCTCGTGGAACGTTAACGGCCTGCGCGCCGTGCTCAAAAAGGACCCGAGCTTTACCCAGATCGCACAGGAACTCGATGTCGATGTCCTAGCGCTGCAAGAAACTAAACTGCAAGAAGGCCAGGTGCAGGTCGACCTGCCCGGCTATCACCAAACCTGGAGCTACGCCGAGCGTAAAGGCTATTCGGGCACTGCGGTCTTTAGCCGCCAGGAACCGCTGCGCGTGCTGCACGCCGATGCGCTGCTGCCCTACGCCGGCGAGGGTGAGGCAGCTGAGCTCGTTGCCCAAGCCGCGACCGAGGGCCGTGTCTGCGCGCTGGAGTTCGACAAATTCTGGTTTGTCGACGTCTATACGCCCAACGCCCAAAATGAGCTCGCGCGCATCGATGTGCGCATGGCCTGGGACGATGCCTACCGCGGCTTTTTGAACGCACTCGAGCGCGAGACCGGCAAACCCGTCGTGACCTGCGGCGACTTTAACGTGGCGCACGAGGAAATCGACCTTAAGAACCCCAAGTCCAACCGCGGCAACGCCGGCTTTTCGGACGAAGAACGCGGCAAGTTTACCGAGCTGCTCAACGCCGGCTTTACCGATACCTGGCGCACGGCAAACCCCGACGTCGAGGGCGTCTACAGCTGGTGGAGCTATCGCTTTAATGCCCGCAAGAACAACGCAGGCTGGCGCATCGACTACTTCCTGGTAAGCGACGCAATCGCCGACAACGTACGCGACACCGGCATCCGCGGCGACATCTTCGGCAGCGACCACTGCCCCGTCACCCTTACGTTGGAGCTCTAACTCCAGCTGCCCCCGGAGACGAAGGAAAACGGATCATTTTGGGCCTCGTGGGGGTATCCGCGTGACCCATCCGCCACGAAACACGCCCATCTACTACGTTTAAGCCACCACCCTCAACCACAGCGAACAACGCAAAAAGAAAACCGCAGGTAGAAAGCCTGCGGTTTTTCATAAAACGCGGTCATGGTCGGGAGTATCAAGCTAAACGTAGTAGATGGGCCAGTTTCGTGGCAAGCGCCGTCAACTGATTCCCTGGGGACATCTGGGGACGGAAGAAAATGGATCAATTTGGCTCTCTGAGGGCCACGATGCCCGTCATATCAGCCGGCCATTCCAAAACTTTGCCGGTTTACGGGGCTGAATCGCGAACCCCTAACCATACGCAATTCCGAAATAATAAAACCGCAGGTAAACGGCTTGCTCTATTTCAAAAATAGCCGGCATGGTCTGCTTGTGCCAATCTGGCCCCGTAAACCGGCATAGTTTTAAAATGGCACTTCGGCAGTATTGATTCCCGCCCCGGCGCAACCAGCCCTACAGTCCGTACTTCACGACGACTCGGTTGATGCGGCGACACCAAGGCTTGTACAGGGCGACCAAAAACACGCAGGTCGCAAGGCCGTGCGTGATATCGAACGGTACGGCGGTGGCAAGACGCGCCATGGCACCCGCCCACGTGAGCGGTTGAACAAAACCGATAATGTCGTAGGCGTTGATCACAACGCCGTACAGCAAACCCGAAGCAAAGCCGTAGGTCAGCAGCGCCGGCATACGCACGGTGCCATCGGCGCGATCAAAAGCGCCGGCATGCGCCAGCGCACCGCCAACGTATCCCACGAGCCCCCAGGCATACATCTGCCACGGCGTCCACATACCCTGTCCAAAAAAGAAATTGCTGGTCAGCGCCGCCAGCGCGCCAACCATAAAACCATTGCGGCGACCAAGCGTCGCCCCCGCGATAATGGCGATGGCACTCACGGGTTTAAAGTCGGGAATGGGGCCAAACAAGATGCGCCCCGCCGCGGCCAACGCCGCCAGAACCAGCGTTGGCATAATCTGGCGCAGGCCCGGTCGCGACGCCTCGTAGCCTGCAAAGAACAGCGCAAGCACCAGCGCCACCACGACAAGCATGGCGAGCGCCGCCTGCTCAACGCCCGCCAGCAACGCCGCAGCCATCACGGCTGGCACCGCCAGCAGCAGCGGTATCTCCAGTTTTGCGAGTAGGCGCACGATGCGATAATCCGCCATCCCATCACGCCCTATAAAACACGTTGTCGGCAAAGAAGTCGGCCGGCGGCTCCATGCAGGCAATCTCGCCATCGAACATCATGGCGATGTCGTCGGCGACCTGCTCGGCAAAGTCCAAATCGTGCGTAGCCATGATGACGGTGCCGCCAGCCTTCGCATGGTCACGCAGGGCGCGGGCGATGATGCGGCGGCTCTCCAGGTCCAAGCCCTTCGTGGGCTCGTCAAGCAGCAGCAGCTTGGGGCCAATCAGCAGCAGCTTTGCCAGCGCGAGCAGCTGGCGCTGTCCGCCCGAGAGGTCGTAGGGGTGACGCGTCTCCAGGCCGTCCAATCCCAGTTGCGCCGCACGCTCCCGCGCCAAGTTCTCGTCATATCCGCAGGTCGAGGCCCATTCCATCAGCTCATCGCGAACCGTCTCGGCAACCAGCAATGCTTTGGGATTCTGAGGCAACAGCGCCGCCGAGGCCGCTCCGCGCACCATGCGGCCGCGCTGCAGCTTGGCGGTCTTGGCCAGCACCGAAAGCATCGTCGACTTGCCGCAGCCGTTTCCGCCCACGACTGCATGCACCGCGCCAGCCGAAAACGACGCATCGAGCCCGCGCAGCACCCAACCGCCCGCGCGATCGTAGCAAAACCAGCCTTCCGACAGGGTGGCAGCCGACCCAGCGTGCATTTTTTGGAGTATTCTGCTTCCATTCGTGCGCGGGAAGGCTTCCGAGCCGTTCTCGAGCGACATTTGCGCCACAAATTCGGACGATTTGTCCAATTCCGAACTTTTTTTCGCGCTCGATACGTCCCCGGGCGTCTCCAGAGAGTCCAAATTGTCCTCACGCCTGCTGAATACTCCGTTTTTTGCACATCGGATGGCACCCCACCCCAACATGTCATCGGAAAACAGCGATTCTCGGCGTCCCAAAGAAGCCACATCTGCCACCTCGCGCACGCGACCGTCCTCAATCCGGTACGCACACGTCGCGTATTCGAGCATTGGGCGCGGCTGATGCGTCGCCACAACAACCGTGCAGCCCAGCTCGCGATTCACACGAAACAGCGCGTGCAGGAAATTCTTCTCGGCAACGGGATCGAGCTGAGACGTGGGCTCGTCGAGCAGCAGCACGCGCGGGCGCAGCGCCAGAACGGCCGCCAACGACAGCAACTGTTTGCGACCACCCGAAAGCGTGTCAGTATCGCGGTGAAGCCAATCTTCCAGCCCAAAGAAATAGCTAGTCTCAGCTACGCGACGGCGCATCTCATCACGTGCTAGCCCCAAGTTTTCCAGGCCAAACGCCATCTCGTGCCACACGGTTTCGCACACGATCTGGTTCTCGGGATCCTGAAACACGTAGCCCACGCGCTCCGCCGATGCCCGCACGTCCATGTCGGCAACGTTCTCGCCCAGCACGCGCGCATCGCCAGTGCGCTCGCCCGCCGGAGCGATCTCGGGCTTGAGCAGCGACAGCAGCGTCGACTTACCCGATCCGGTACCGCCAACAAGCAGCGCAAATGCACCTTGGGGAACACGCCAATCAAACCCCTCGAGCACCGGTGCCTCGGCCCCGGGATAGGCAAAACTAAGGCCCTGCACCTCAATCGCCGGAATATCCGGGCCGCACGCCGCGCCCGACACCGGGCCCCTATCCAACCGAGCCATCAGCCAAACCTCTTCTCATCAATCGCGTGCAACGCGCAAGGCAGCATCATCCAGGCAGCGTACACGACATAGCCCAGCCACGGCGCCGGAACCGAGAGCTGCGGATAAAACGAATACTGCGTCGTCGCGGTCCACGCCACCGCCACCGCGACAGCACCAAACAGTGCGAGCCCGGCCAGCGCGGCAACGTCGCTGCGCCCCAGTCGATACCGCGCATACGTCGTACGACGCGTCGCGGCACCCCACCCGCGCGAGCGCATCGCGTCCGCGCGCTCCAGCGAATCTTCCATGCCCCAGCCCATCAACACGCTCGACGCCCGCAGGCGCGAGCGTACGGGGTCGGCCGGCGCGCGGCCCGGCACATCAATCGCATCCTGCACCGCCAGCACCGTACGACAGCGGCGTAAAAACTGCGGGATAAGCCTCATGCACATCGAGATCATGAGCGCAATCACCGGCGCGGCATTGCCCAGCAGCGCGAGTACCTTGTCGTATTCGAGCATCGATGCCGCCGCCTCAAACCACAGCATGCTCGCCACAAACAGCCCGCCCATGCACAGGCCGTATACCATGCTCTCCAGATACACCGCGCGCATGCCAATACGGAACAGCTCCGTCGAGCCCGAGGCGCTAAAC
The DNA here is from genome assembly GCA_958372075.1 of uncultured Collinsella sp. GTDB lineage: Bacteria > Actinomycetota > Coriobacteriia > Coriobacteriales > Coriobacteriaceae > Collinsella. The sequence goes on from CATXMO010000001.1 coordinate 183,240, forward strand.
AGAGGATTGACCAGCGCGATAATCAAAATCACCGGCAGCTGCCAGCGAAGCGCCCCCAACGTGCGGGCAGCCCCACGCGTCGCAAATCCATACGCCAGCCCGCCCGCAAGTGACAGCGCAATCAGTACCGGCTGCATCGAGAACATAGTGAGCCCCAGCGTCAGCGCTATATAGAGTGCCGGCACAGCCGGATGCGACATCGAGAATGCCGCGACGGGCTCGCCGCCAAACTCCTCTCGTATGTTGTCCACGGGCACCCCCGTCCCCTCGCTCAAACAACAGCTCCGCAGCACCGCCAACGCCGCACGCACGCAGTGCAAACGCCACGCCGGCGGCGCAAGCCTCAACCGCCGCAAACCAATCGTTACGCGCTCGTCATATGCCTGCGGTATCATATTGCGCCGTGTATCGTTTCCAAACACACGTCTCTATAACGTAACAGGAGATCACATGGACGCAACCGCAATTATCCTCGCCGCTGGCGAGGGCACCCGCATGAAGTCGAACCACTGCAAGGTTTCGCACAAGATCCTGGGCAAGCCCATGGTTCAGTGGATCGTCGACGCCACCATCAAGGCCGGCTGCAGCCGCGTCGTGGTCGTCATCGGCAGCCACGCCGACGAGATGCGCGCCCTTATCGACGGCGCCTACGCCAACAGCGCCACCAAGGTCGAGTGCGTCGAGCAGACCGAGCGTCTGGGCACCGGTCACGCCGTGAAGGTCGCACTCGAGGCCTGTGGCATCACGCAAGGCCCCGTCGTGGTGCTCAACGGCGACCTGCCGCTCATCACCGCCGACACCGTCGCCAAGTTCGCGCAAACCGTCGCCACCGGCGAGCTCGCCTGCACCGTCATGACCATGACCCCGCCCGATCCTTTCGGCTACGGCCGCATCAAGCTGGGCGCCGATGGTCAGATCGAGCGCATCATCGAGCAGAAGGACTGCACGCCCGAGCAGGCCGCCACGCTGCTGGAGTGCAACGCCGGCTGCTACGCCTTTGACGGCGCGCAGCTCGCCGCCCACATTAACGAGATCGGCAACGACAACGCGCAGTCCGAGTACTATCTGCCCGACATGCTCGAGATCCTCAAGGGCCACGGCCAGGCTGTCTCCATCTTCCACTGCGACGACTACCGCGACGGCCTGGGCGTCAACAGCCGCATCCAGCTCGCACAGCTCACCGCCATCGCGCGCGACCGCATCAACGAGCACTGGATGGCCGAGGGCGTTACCTTCATCGACCCCACGCAGGCCTGGATCGGCCCCGATGCCGTTATCGGCCGCGATACCGTCGTGTGGCCGCAGACGCACCTGATCGGCCACGTCACCGTGGGCGAGGAGTGCCAGCTCGGCCCCAACAGCCGCCTCACCGACACCACCGTCGGCAGCGGCTGCGTCATCGACGAGACCATCGCCATCGAGGCCGTCATCGAGAACGGCGTCGACTGCGGCCCGCGCGCCTACCTGCGCCCGGGCACCCACATGCTCGACGGATCCAAGGCCGGCACGCACGTGGAGATCAAGAAGTCCACGATCGGCGAGGGCTCAAAGGTGCCGCACCTGTCCTACATCGGCGACACCACCATGGGCTCCGGCGTCAACGTGGGCGCGGGCTCCATCACCTGCAACTACGATGGCGTGCACAAGCACAAGACCGTCATCGGCAAGGACGCCTTCATTGGCTCCGACACCATGATGGTCGCGCCCGCCCAGATCGGCGACGGCGCGCTCGTGGCCGCTGGCTCCGTCATCACCGAGCCGGTCCCGGCAGACGCGCTCGGTCTGGGCCGCGCCCGTCAGGTAAATATTGAGGGCTGGGCCGCCGATTACCGCCGCCGCCTGCACGAGGACGACGAGGTATAACGTTTTACCAAGCACAAAAGGAGCTGCTCCATGGGGGCGGCTCCTTTTTCTATCGTGACCTGCGCAACCGGATGAGTGGTCGGTTCGTGTCCGTTGGCGGTAAAGACGTTATCAGGACCCGATAAACCCCGCCGCGCGGTTACAATGCAACAAGGCATCTATATGGCATTCGATGTATAAAGGAGAAGGGTAATGCCGATTAATGATCCCGAGAAGTCGGAGAATATGCGCAAGTCCATCCGCGTGTATTCCGGTTCCTCCAACCGTCCCCTCGCTCAGAAGATTGCTGAGTACCTTGGGGTCGAGCTTTCGGGCCTTACGCTAAAGCAGTTCGCCAATGGTGAGATTTACGCCCGCTACGACGAGACCGTCCGCGGCGCCGACGTCTTCCTGATTCAGTCCGTGGCCGGCGGCAACGTCAACGACATGCTCATGGAGCTGCTCATCGCCACCGACGCTGCCAAGCGCGCATCCGCCCGCTCCATCACCGCCGTTATCACCCACTACGGCTATGCCCGCCAGGACCGCAAGGCCGGCCCGCGCGAGCCCATCACCGCCCGCCTCGTCGCCAACCTGCTCGAGCGCGCCGGCGTCAACCGCATCATCACCCTCGACCTGCACCAAGGCCAGATCCAGGGCTTCTTCGATATCCCGGTTAACCACCTGTCCGCACTGCCGCTGTTTGGCCAGTACTACAACGACATGCACTTCGACACCGACAACCTGGTTGTCGTCTCCCCCGACGTGGGTCGCGCCAAGGCCGCCAAGAAGCTGTCCGACATGCTCGGCTGCGACCTGGCCATCGCCCACAAGGGCCGTCCGCGCCACAACGCCGCCGAGGTCATGGGCATCATCGGTGACATCAAGGGCAAGACCTGCATCATCAACGACGACATGATCGACACCGCTGGCACCCTGTGCGCCAACGTCAAGGAGCTCAAGGCTATGGGCGCCGGCGACATCTACGTCTGCGCCACCCACGGCATCTTCTCCGGTCCTGCCATCGAGCGTCTGAACGACGCCCCCATCGTCGAGTGCGTCGTCACCGACGCCATTCCCGTCGAGGTCGGCGGCAAGATCAAGACCATCTCGGTCGCCGAGGAGTTCGCCCAGGCCATTTCCGCCGTTTACCACGAGGAGCCCGTCTCCACGCTCGTCGGCGGCGACTTCGCGCTGTAGTCTGCCGCGCATCGCATCATCTTTGATGCTTTTAAAGGGTCGGAAGCTCGCTTCCGACCCTTTTTCTATCCCTCGCCAACCTTCCCTGGACAATTAGTTCAGATACGTATTTTTTTAAAGCCCCAAAGGGCCGTTCGGAGCCTTCTGAGCTCCCCGGCGGATGCCATGCCGCCCAAAGCTCATCGTTTTCGAGTACAACCTCCGCATATTTACCCTCAAATCGCCCTCAAAGGCCCTTAGAAACACCTCGAACGCCCGCCGCCTTATACGTATCTGAACTAACTGTCCAGTAGCCATCGTCAACCTTCTCGGCAGAGCTCAATTTCCTGCAATCCCCTCAACCGATTCCACCGATTTCCTAACACCCGGCCGTTCATGGCGCCCAGCACCCCGCTGAGCGAAAAGAACGGTATGGCGGTCGCATTCTGCCGCCAACTTAGTACGTTATAGCTATGACGACCGTGATTTCACATTTCTCCGCCCTCCGCGCAATTCGTCGCGCACGACGGGCGTACTCTGCCCTACCCTGGAGCTCCATTGATAGTGAACAGCAAGCACAGGCCTTGGCTAGCTGCATTCCCAATAATGACGCGATAGACTTTGGCGCACTTTCGATACTCGACGCCTGGAATGAAGATGATTCCGAGCTGCTCGATCTTCTCGTTTCAAACGAAGGCAACCGACGCCCCGACAAGCGACTTCTTCAGCATATTCTCTCCGCTCCGCTTCCTGAAGGTGCAATTATGCACGTCGAGGCCGACATCTACGCAACGTCTCCTGCCATGACAGCCATGCTTTGTTCTAAAAATGAATCAGTCGCCAAAACCTTGATGCTTCTCATGGAACTGGTCGGAACTTACTCCCTTCCTCCCGGGGCAACATACCCCATTGCCCATGACGACATCTGGCCCAAGGGCGATGGCTACGAAGCGACGGGCGATCTTGATTGCCTGGGCAACCAGTCAGCGGCCGAACAACAGAACGAAACCCGCTATGAACAGGCGCACTACAAATGCAAGCCCGCCACGACCATCGAAGAGCTCGAGGCGGTCGCACGGTTCGCCAAAAGTAGCTCATACGCCTCGTTTCGCACGGCAGTCAAACTCGCCCGGGCTGGATCCGCATCCCCAGCCGAATCCCTAATGTTTGCCGTTCTCGGAGCGCCCATGCGCTTTGGCGGATTCGGATGTTGCAGCCTGCCCATGGGAGGCCTGCAACTCAACCATCGAATCGACTTCGATACTCTTGCGGTCAACATGTCCTCGGGCATCCCCTATGCCATCTGCGACCTATATTGCCCGGCAGCCGGAGTCGACAACGAATACAACGGAATTGGGCATGAGCTTCAAAACGCTCGCATCCACGATGGCAATCGAAATAATGGCCTCAAGGCCATGGGCATCCACGTCCTGGTTATCAATCGCGACCAAATGAAAGACCTTGTTGCACTCGAAGCCTTCGCCCAAACGATGCATCGACTCGCAGGAGTCCGATTCCGGTACCGTATCAAGGGCTATCGCAAGCGACAGGCCGCTTGGCTCAACGCTCTGCGGGCCGGAACCGGCCTCGCGCCGGTCTAAACGGCGAATCACCCGTGCGCCGTCGAGCAGGGCTGGGCAGTTAGTTCAAATACGTATAAATGGACGCATTGAATTAGACTGTTTTGCAGCTATCTCTATACCATTCGCCCTATTTGAAGGCAGGGTAGACTTCAAAACAGCGCCATATGGACTAACTAAAGCTCCAAAACAACGTATCGGCATTGAATTGAGTAATTCGAGTCCTCAGAACTTATACGTATCTGAACTAACTGTCCACCTCGGATTTCGACGGCCGTCCAAACGCCCCCAAACGCCCTCAATTACCCTCCATTTGACAGCGGCAACAGGGTCGCTCACCATAGCAGGCGACAAATCAACGAAAGGATGAACATGGCAGCTGCACAGCCGCTTAAGATTCGCATGGTTGCCGGGCTTGGCAACCCGGGCGAGGAATATGCCGAGACCCGCCACAACGCCGGCTTTAAGGCGATTGACGAGCTGGCCCGTCAGGCCGGCGTCACGTACTGGAAAAACCAGGCCGGCGCCGAGGTCGCACTCATCAACATCAACGATCCCGAGGAAGAGGGTGGCAAGCGCCAGATCGTGCTGGTCAAGCCGCAGTCGTATATGAATACCTCGGGTGGCCCCATCTCCAAGCTCTGCCGCGAGTACAAGATCAAGGCCGAGGAGCTGCTCGTAATCCACGACGAGCTCGACATTCCCGCCGGCGATGTGCGCGTCAAGGTGGGCGGAGGCCATGCCGGTCACAACGGCCTGCGCTCCATCATCGACAAGATGGGCAGCCGCGACTTTAGCCGTATCCGCACCGGCATCGGCAACCCTCCCGGTAAGATGGCCGTCGCCGACTATGTGCTCAAGCAGCTGCGCGCCCGCGAGGCCGAGGACTTCCAGGACACCTGCGCCCGCGCCGCAGATGCCGCCGGTCTGGCCATCGTCCACGGCGTGATCTATGCCCGCGACCACGTCAACGGTGCCGCCTCCGCCAACGGCAAGCACTAAAACCTACTATTTAGGGACAGGTTTATTTTGGCGGGTTTTATCTACGAAAACGCCCCGGTGGCCACATCGAAATAAACCCCGCACTGCCATACACACATAGCGCCCCAAAGGGGGCCGGCCTCATCACAACCTGAGGCCGGCCCCCTTTGCCGTTTTGCCTGATAAAACCGACCAAAATAAACCTGTCCCTTTTTGGCAGGTCACTTTTCCCACCTGCCGAAGATACACGCAAGCGACATGTCCATGAGGGTATAATTTGCACCGTATGTCTGCACAACGCCTGTGCGCGTACGGTTTTATTCGGGCTGCCGTCCATTTCCGTGGAGGCACGGTTCGGCGGCCCTAACAAGAGAGGGGTTCTATGTATAAGATCCTGGAGAAGACGCAGTTCTCTGAGAAGGTGTTCAAGTTCCGCATCGAGGCGCCTGCAATCGCCAAACATGCGCACGCTGGACAGTTCCTCATGGTTCGCGCCAACGAGACGGGCGAGCGCGTCCCGTTTACCCTGGCCGGCTGGAACGGTGACGAGGGCTGGGTCGAGTTCATCTTCATGGTGATCGGCAAGACCACCGAGATGCTGTCCACCTACGAGGCCGGCGAGTCGCTGCGCGACGTCGTGGGCCCGCTGGGCGTTCCCACCGAGATGGCCGAGGGCCCCTGCGCCGTCATTGGCGGCGGCGTCGGCCTGGCAATTGCCTTCCCGGTCGCCAAGCACCTGGTCGAGACCGGTCACGAGGTGCACGCCATCATGGGCGCCCGCACCAAGGACCTCCTGCTCATGGAGGACCAGTTCCGCGAGCTCCTCGACGAGGACCACATCCACATCACCACCGACGACGGCTCCTACGGCGAGCAGGGCGTTGTCACCGCTCCGCTGGAGCGCCTGCTGCAGGACAAGGCCGTGAGCCAGGTCTTCTGCGTCGGCCCCGTTCCGATGATGAAGTTCTCGACCCTCACCGCCCAGAAGTACGACACCCCCATCACCGCGTCGCTCAACCCCATCATGGTTGACGGCACCGGCATGTGCGGCTGCTGCCGCGTCGAGGTGGGCGGCGTGACCAAGTTCGCTTGCGTCGACGGCCCCGACTTCGATGCCACCCTGGTCGACTGGGATGACCTTCGTGCCCGCCAGGCCGCTTACCGTTCCGAAGAGGGCGAGTCCCTCAAGGCCTATGAGGAAAAGAGCTGCGCATGCCACTAGTTAACGGTCGTTTCGTTGCCGATATGAAGTCGCCCCGCACCCCCGATAACGAGGAGCCGGCCGCCGAGCGCGCCTGCGACTTCCGCCCCGTCGACAAGGGCTTCACCGAGGAGATGGCGCTGGCCGAGGCCGAGCGCTGCCTCAACTGCAAGAAGCCGTTCTGTGTTGAGGGCTGCCCCGTCAACATCAACATTCCCCGCTTTATCGAGCAGATCCGCGCGAAGGACTTCGGCGGCGCTCTCGATACCATTCGCGAGGACTCCATGCTTCCCGCCATCTGCGGCCGCGTCTGCCCGCAGGAGAACCAGTGCGAGGGCAAGTGCATCCGTGGCAAGAAGTCCGAGCCCGTGGCCATCGGCCAGCTCGAGCGCTTCTTGGGCGACCGCCCCGAGCTCGCCTCCACGCCCAAGATGGCCCCCAAGAACGGCAAGAAGGTCGCTGTCGTCGGCTCCGGCCCGTCCGGCATCACCTGCGCCGGCGAGCTCGCCCGTAACGGTTTTGACGTTACCGTCTTCGAGGCATTCTTCACCGGCGGCGGCGTGCTGGTCTACGGCATCCCCGAGTTCCGTCTGCCCAAGGCAGTCGTCAAGCGCGAGATTGACGGCCTGGAGGACATGGGCGTCAAGTTTGAGTACAACTCCGTCGTGGGCAATATGGCCACGGCCGAGGAGCTGTTCGAGCAGGGCTTCGACGCCATCTACGTGGCGACCGGCGCAGGCCTGCCCAAGTTCCTCAACGTCCCCGGCGAGAACCTGCCCAACGTCTTCTTCGCTAACGAGTACCTCACCCGCGTGAACCTGATGAAGGCCAACAAGTTCCCCGAGTACGACACCCCCACCAAGCACGGCAAGAACGTCGTCGTCTTTGGTGGCGGCAACGTGGCTATGGACGCCGTCCGTACCGCCAAGCGCCTGGGCGCCGAGCACGCCATCATCGCCTACCGTCGTACCGAGGACGAGATGCCCTGCCGTCGCGCCGAGCTGCACCATGCTAAGGCCGAGGGCGTCGAGGTTCTGCCGCTCGTCTCCCCGCTCGAGTTTGTCGCTGGCGAGGACGGCTCCGTGTGCGCCGTCAAGGTCCAGAAGATGGAGCTCGGCGAGCCCGACGAGTCCGGCCGTCGTCGCCCGGTGCCCATCGAGGGCGCCATCGAGGAGATCCCCTGCGACGTCGCTATTTCGGCTATCGGCACCAACGCCAACCCCTTCGCTGCCAAGATCGGCGGCAAGATGGAGCTCAACAAGTGGGGCTACATCGTTGCCGACGAGGAGACCGGCCAGACCACCGATCCCCGCATCTGGGCCGGCGGCGACATCGTCACCGGTGCCGCTACGGTCATTCTGGCGATGGGCGCCGGCAAGAAGGCCGCCGCTTCCATCACCAAGAGCCTGCTGGGCGAGTAATCACCCACAGCGCTAGCCATCAAACGGCAAAGTCCCCGTCGAGCACACGCCCGGCGGGGACTTTTTCTATGCCAGACCCCAGATCACCACAAAGGAGACAGGCACCTTTGTGGTGGTTTTGGACTTGCCTGATCGTTTTGTCTCAATCTGTAACAGTTGGAGTCCGTTGAGCCCTGCAGTTGTTACAGATCGAGATATTGTGCCGGCCGCCCACGCCGCATCTCAATCTGTAACAGTTAGAGACCAAATATGCCGCCTGGTGTTACAGATCAAGACGTTGGGCTGACGGCCGAACGGTTCATCTAAATCTGTAACAGTTAGAGCCATTTTCGCTGGCTTGGTGTTACAGATCGAGACTATGCAAAAGCCGAGGATAGGCACTGCCGCCAAGGCCTTCCCCTCGGCCTAAAACAAAAACCACCACAAAGGTGCCTGTCCCCTTTGTGGTGGTTTTGGTCGGTTAGTCTTCGAGCTGCGCTACTTTGTAGCGGTAGGCAGCGGCGATAACGTCTTTGCAGCCCTCGCGGCCCAGCTTGGCGCGGTTGACGACGATGTCCTTACCGCTCGTCATCTTCCACTTTCCGGCACTGTAGCGCTTATAGAACGCCTCGCGCGCCTTCTGCTGCTGCTTGACCAGCTTGGCGCCCTTCTTTTTATTAAGGCCACGCTTCTTGCGCACAATCTCGACGCGGTCCTCAAAAGGAGCGGTCACCAACACGGCAATGTGGTTGGGGTTGTTACGCAGCAGGTAATCGGACAGGCGGCCTTCGATAATGCAGCTCTCGGTCTCGCCCAGGTCCAAAATCACCTGGCTCATCTTCTGGAACAACTTGTCCGAGTACGAACGCGCGTCGTAGCGGTCGGGCAGGAACGCCATGTTCTCCACGGCCAGACGCTCGTCGTAGGCGGCCATCTTGTCGAGCGACTCGCCCGCGCGCAGCGACGCACGTACCAGCAGCTCGTTATCGTACAGCGGAATCCCCAACTCGTCGGCAAGCATGCGGCCAATCTCGTGGCCCTCGGCGCCAAAGTCGCGCGCGATGGTAATGACCACAGGATTCTTCTTGTTCTCCAGATCGCTCATCGCGATTCCTTTCTAACAAATGAGAAAAGGCAATTCCTGATTCCCATTTTGTCACTTACGACCGTCCTGGTTTCCCAAGTGCGGCAGATTGCCCCGAAAGAGGAGCGCCGCGTACTAAATGTACGCAAGCGACGATTGAGGGGCAAGGTGCCGTGCTTGGGGAAGCAGGACTATGCGGCCACGATGCGGCGTTGATATGCCCTCACCAGCAGCGAGATACCAAAGTTGAGCACGAAGTACATCGCAAACACCAGGCCGTAGAGCATAAGCACCTGCGACAGGTCGATCGCGTGGGCCATCACGACGTTTGCCGTGTACATGAGCTCGGCCACGTTAATGCCCGAAAGATACGAGCTGTCCTTGATGACGGTCGTGCACTGGCTAAACAGCGCCGGAATGATCGTCTTAAATGTCTGCGGCAGAATGATGTAGCGCATGGTGGCAAAGAAGCCAAAGCCCTGGCTCTGCGCTGCCTCAAACTGGCCGCGCGGAATCGAGTTGAGGCCGCCGCGCACAATCTCGGCCATAACAGCGCTGGTAAACAGCGTAAAGGCGATGGTCGAAATCACAATGTCCAAACCCTGCACCGTAAAGTAGATAAACAGGATCCACAGCAGGTTCGGCGTGCAACGGAACAGCTCGATGTAGGCACTCACCAAAATACGAAACGGGCGGGGCGCATAGCTTTTAACGAGCGCCAGCACCGTGCCAAAGATGAGCGAGAAAAAAATCGACAGCGCCGAGATCTCGATCGTCTTAACAAAGCCGCCCCAAATGTAGAGCAGGTTGGTCGCGTTGAAGATTTCCATGCGCTAGGCCTCCTCTACGTTGTCGAGCCCCAGCTCGGCGAGGCTCACGCCGCGCGGACGCTCCTTGGAGCGGCGCTCGAGCCACTGCACCAGCATGGCGAGCGGAAAGCAGATGATGAAGTACATAAGGCAGCAGACGATGTATCCCTGCAGGTAACCGTACAGGCTCACAAAGTTGTCTGAACGGTACATAAGGTCGCCGCCGGCCACAAGCGCCAGCACCGACGTGTTCTTGACTAGGTTGAGTGCCTGGTTACACAGCGGCGGCAGAATGATCTTGAATGTCTGGGGCAGCACGATGTACCAGTACGCCTGCGCACGGGTGAAGCCCTGGCTCTGCGCCGCCTCCATCTGACCGCGCGGAACCGCCTCGATACCGGTGCGGATGACCTCCGAGATATAGGCCGCGTGATACAGGCCCACGCCCAAGAAGCCCAACACGAACGGCGCAATGCGCACCGGCTGGTCGGCACCGGTTATGGCCTGCAAAAACTGCGGGCCGGCCATGTACATAAAGAGCACCTGCACGGGCAGCGGAGTGTTCTGGTAAAACTCCACGTACACGCGGCTTATGGCGCGCAGCACGCGCGAGCGGGTGGTAGAGAACACGCCCAGCAGCGTGCCCAGCACCAGCGACAGCAGCAGACCGGCAACGACCACCTGCAGCGTCACGCCAAAGCCCTCCCAGAAGGGCCCCATGTTTTGAAATGTCGTCGACCAGCGGTCGGCGTCAAACAATCCTTCGAGCATTTGATTCCTTCCTACGCCGAGCGCCTACACAAGACCCCAGGTCTTGACCTCTTGGTCGAGCCAGCCGTCGGCCAGGCGATCGCAGACAACCTGATCGACCACGGCCGAAAGGTCGCAGCCCTTCTTAGTCGCCACGCCGTAGCCCTGCTCGCCAAACTTGACCTCGGGCTGCAGCAGCTCGACGGTCTCGTTCATGTAGCCTGCCAGCGTAGAGCGGTCCATGGCAAAGACGTCGATATTGCCGGCGTCGAGCGAACTCTTGATGATGGGGTAGCCGCTAAAGGCCCTAAACTCGGGCTTGCAGCTAAAACCGTTGTCCTTGATCATCTGCTCGATCAGGCCCTGCGTGGTGGCACCTTGGCTCACGCCAATGACCTTGCCGTCCAGGTCCTCAATCGAGGTAAAGCCCGAACGCTTCTTGACCATGAGCCCCACGTAGTCGGTGCGATACGGCGTCGAGAAATCCCAGCTCTTCTTGCGCTCGTCGGTGATGGTGTAGGTCGCCGCGACCACATCGAGTTGGCCGTTGTCGATCAGCGGGCCGCGCGTCTTGGGCGTTACGTCGGTAAACTCGACCAGCTCCTGGGCGCGAGCATCCTTGTAGCTCACGCCAAAGACGGCGGCCGCGATCTGGTAGCACAAATCGACTTCCATGCCCTCAAAGCGACCCTTGGCGGTGTCGTAATAGCCGTAGCCGGGAACGTCCTTCTTAACGCCGGCATTCAGATGGCCACGCGACTTGATGGCCGCAAGCTTAGACCCCTTGTCGGAGCCCTCGCCGCTGGTGGAGTTGCCGCAACCGGCAAGCACGGTCCCCGTCAGCGCGAGCATGCCGGCGCCAGCCAGCTGCAAAAAGTGACGGCGCGACACGGCCGCCCTCGTCATATCCGTCATGTCCATCACCGCGCCTAGTGCAGAATCTTGGACAGGAACTCGCGGCAGCGCGGGTTCTCGGGGTTATCGAAGAAGTGCTCGGGCGTACCCTCCTCCAGGATGCGGCCGTCCTCCATAAAGATGACGCGGTCGGCCACCTGGCGCGCAAAGCCCATCTCGTGCGTCACGCAGATCATGGTGATGTCCTCCTGCGCGAGCTCAATCATAACGTCCAGGACTTCCTGGACCATCTCGGGGTCGAGCGCCGAAGTCGGCTCGTCAAACAGGATGATGGGCTGCTTGGTGCACAGGGCACGGGCGATGGCGATGCGCTGCTGCTGACCACCCGAGAGATTCTGCGGATACTCGCCGGCCTTATGCGCCATGCCGACGCGCTTGAGTGCGGCGATGGCGATCTCGGTCGCCTCCTCCTTGCTCTTCTTTTGCAGCTTGATGGGCGCGAGCGTCAGGTTGCCGAGCACCGTCATGTTGGGATACAGGTTGAACTGCTGAAACACCATGGAACTATACTTGCGAGCCATCTCCAGGTGGTTCTTTTTGGTGAGCGGCGTACCGTCGATAATGACCTCGCCCGACGTGGGCTCCTCCAGATAATCGACGCAACGGATGAGCGTCGACTTACCCGAACCGGAAGGCCCGATCATTACGAGCTTCTCGCCGCGCTTGACGGTGAGGTTGATATCTTTGAGCACATGCAGGTCGCCAAAGTACTTGTTGAGATGTTTGATCTCGATCATGTCTGCCATGAATGTCCCTTCCCTGCGTTTACACGAGTTGAACTATTGTACGGAAAGAACCACGTTTCCGCAGCCCACACTACATTCCCGTAAAGAACCCGCAATCTTCCACCCACTCATTGGGGACAGACTTAAATGAGTACCCCCCGTGGGTACTCATTTAAGTCTGTCCCCAATGAGCACCGAAAATAATACAACCGCCCTTGTTGAGCATAAGTCAGCGAAAACCCGTACACGCGAGCAAGGTGGCGTGAAATGAAAGGGCGCAGACCTTATGGTCGCGCCCTTGAAATTGAACGTCAGATTGCCGTGTGTACGGGTTTGCAGCGTCGAGCCGTTACGCGGTTTGGTAAAACCGCGTAACAAATTACGCGAGTTTGGCGCCGACGATCTTTGCCGCGGCCGGCTTGTCGAAGTTGCCGCCGGTGGCCTTGCCGAGTGCGCCCATAACCTGGCCCATCTGCTTCTTGGACGTGGCGCCCAGCTCGGCGATGACCTGCTCGATCAGGGCCTCGAGCTCCTCGCCCGAAACCTGCGCGGGCAGCAGGCTCTCCAGAATCTTGACCTGCTCGGTCAGGTTGTCGGTACGCTCCTGGTCGGTGCCGGCCTTGATGGACATCTCCAGCGTCTCGCTCGTCTGCTTAATCAGACGCTTGATCATGCTATTGACGTCTTCCTCGGTCACATCGCGGCGCTCGTTAACCTCGATATTCTTCACCTCGGCCTTGACCTGGCGAATGATGGACAGGCGAACCTTGTCCTTGGCCTTCATGGCCGCGATCATTTCCTTCTGCAGCTCTTCGTTGGTCATCTGCAAATCCTCTCTAATAGCGTGGGCGGCACTCGCGCGAGCACCGCCCCATGATTACTCAGTCGTCGACGAATCGTCGGTCGAACTCTTGGTGACGCCCTTCAGGCTCACGTTATAGGGTACGTCCTTGGGCATGGGATTGACGGTGATGTCGGCATCCTTCTTGTACTGCTCCAGCCACTCGCTGTACGCAGTGCTGGCCGCTTGCGTCTTCACCACGTTGGAGACGTACTTTTTGATGGCCTTGGGCACCTGGTTGATGTCATCAACCTGATTATCGACATGGAAGTAGTCGGTGCACTTGATGATGTGGTAGCCATAGGTCGACTCGATGACTTCGCTCACGTCGCCCTTGTTGAGCCCCTCGAGCGCCGTCTGGTAGCTGTCGACAAAGGTGGTGAGCTTATCCCAGCCCACATCGCCCTTCTTCTCCTTGGAGCCGGTGTCGTCGGAATACTGCTTCACGGCGTCTTCAAAGCTCAGCTCACCGGAGTTGATCTTGTCCAGGCACTCCTGCGCCTTGGCCTTGGCGGCAGCCTTGTTCTCGTCGGAAGCGTCGGAATCAACCTTGATCAGGATGTTCGACGAGCGGCGGGCGTCGTTGTAGCTGGACAGGTTTTCGTTGATGTAATCGACGATCTCGCTGTCCTTGGGCTTGCTCGTGGGCGCGACGGCATCCTTGAGTTTCTGCTGCGCCAGACTCTCCTTGAGCGAATCCTTGTAGGTATCCTCGGTATAGCCGTAGGTCTTGAGGGTCTTCTTAAAGGCCTTGGCACCGCTCGCGCTCTTGCATGCGTCCTTCCAAGCCTTCTCGACCTCCTCGTCCGACACCGTCACGCCGTTCTCCTTCTGTGCCTGTTGAAGCAGAATCTGCTGCGTGTAGGAGTCGATGAGTTGCTTGCGGTACTTCTTGGGCGTGAGGTCGTTGTCGACCAGGTACTGCGCCCAGTCCTTGTCATCGGTGTAGCCGTAGGACGTGCGCATGCTCATGATCTGCTTGGTCACGGTGTCCTCGGTGAGGTTGGTGCCGTTGATAGTGGCAGCTACACCGCCGGTAAGCTTGTAGCCCGAGGTATCCTCTGCCTGCGACATCAGGCCGGAGCACGCCATGGCCGAGACGGAAAGCAGCATTGCCAGCACGCCGATGACCACCAGAACGATCTTGACGGTCTTGGACACGCGGGTCTTGCGCTGCTTCTTGCGAGAGCTGGAGGCGGCGCGAGCCTGCTGCTCGGGCGTCGGCTCGGGTGCGGGGTTCTTTTTCTTATTTGCCATAGTTGGCCTTTCGCATAACGAATCGAACAAACGCCATTGTGTCACAACGCAGCCCCCGCGACAAAGGGGCAACCCTGGCACTTGGGGACGTTCCTTTTCTGCCGGCAGTTAGGGACAGTCCCCAAGTGCCGGCTTTAAAAGTGGCGGCGGATGGCGTCGACCATGCCTTGGGGCGTGGTCTGGCCGAGCACATCGGCTGCGACGTCCGCGTCCATAAAGATATTCATGAGCGCTTGCAGGGCCTCGACCTGGCCGCCCGGCTCGGCAATACCCAAATTGATGACGATCTGCGCCGGCACGGGGGCACCCATGCCGGCCATAGCATTGAACGTCACGGGCGCGGCGGGCTTTACCACCGCGATATAGGGCTTGGCCACAAACCCCGGGTCGGTGTGTGGGATGGCGATGTTGGCCGCCGGCATGGCAAGGCCCGTGGGATAGGCATCCTCGCGCGTGCGGACGGCGTCGAGCCAACCGGTGCAGATGTAGCCGCGTGGGGCAAGTTCGCCTTCGAGTCGCGCAAACACCTCGGCGGGCGTCGCACACTCCCAATCAAAAAACACCAGCTCAGGCGTAAACAGTGCTTCGTTATCCGCCATACCGTCCTCCAAAGTTGCATGAGGGCCACAATGCTCAATATGATAGCGAAACGGGGTATGCAAGGTTAGCCGAGGATCCCGATGAGCTCGAGTGCGCGCGCGGGCGTCAAGCATACCTCGGGCATCGTCTCCAACATGCGTCGGTCGCTCGTGACTACGTAGTCAACATCCGCCGTATCGCCCGAGGCGATAATGAGATTGTCCTCGAGGTCCGGCATGCGCTTGCCAAGCATGCGCGCCATCTCGCACTCCGCCATCGAAAGCGGGGAAGCCGTTGCCACCTGCATCATATGCTCGACGCATGCCCATGCAGCCGGACCGAACGAAGCGTTAATCCCATTCACATTCCGTCGAGCTAGACGCCGAGGCAAGATGTAGAACACGTCCTTTGCCGTCGTTGGCGCGTACAGAAGGTCGATCTTTCCCGCTTCGGCCAGTTCAACCAATCTTCTCACGTTGTCGAATGCGCCCTCTTGCAGGTAGTAATCAAGCCAAACATTCGTGTCCACCAAGAGCCGCTTTGCCTCGATCATCGGCAATTCGCCTCGATGTCGGCAATCATCGCGTCATACATATCATCTCGTACGGCATCCCAGTCTTCCGCAGATGATCCACCTGGCGCAAAATCCGAAGCGCTTAGCCCCAACGAGGAAAAAGCTAGGCCACACCCCTGCTCGGCCAGGCTCTCCGCACGGGGCGCCTCGCGCTTATCCGCCACCATAAATCCCGGCAACGTTTGATGCTCGACAAGATAGACCCAAAGCGCACGAATAGCATCGCTCGCCCCCAATCCATTGCGAGTTAGGACCGCGTCGCCACCAGCCTTGAGCATAGGATCGATTCGCGTGTTGAGCTGCACCGTTGCTGTACCCATAGCGGCTCCTCTCTATCTGCTAGCAGTATAGCAAACATGAAAGGCCACGCAAAAGGGCCCCGCCCGCACACGGACGAGGCCCTATCAGATTTCTTGGTTCTGATGAAGCTTTTACATCTCAAGGAAACCAAGGAGACCCTTTTTCAAGCGACTAGCGCGCCGGGTCAACTGCCACCTTGCCGTTCTCCAGCACGTGGACGCGGCCGTCGGCGAGCATCTGCACGACCTCAGGATACAGCACGTGCTCAATCGCGTGGATGTGCTCCTCGAGCGTGTCGACATCCCAGCCCTCCTCAACAGCCAGCGCACGCTGGGCGATGATGGGACCGTTGTCGTAGATCTCGTTGGCAAAATGCACGGTCACGCCAGTTACCTTGACGCCGCGCGCAAAGGCGTCATCAATCGCATGCGCACCGGTAAAACTCGGCAGCAGCGCCGGATGCAAGTTGACCACGCGGTTGGGAAACGCCGCCAGCAGCGGCGTGTGCACCATGCGCATGTAGCCGGCCATGACCACATACTCGCAACCGCGTTCGAGCAGCTCATGCGCGATGATCTCGTCGGCGGCAATAGGGTCGGCATAGACATCCTTGGACAGCGTGAGCGTCTGGATGCCCGCGCGCTCAGCGCGCTGCAAACCCTTAGCCGAAGGCCGGCTCGACACCACAAGCTCAATCGAAGCGTTGAGCTTGCCGGCGGCGACCAAATCGATCAGCGCCTGCAGGTTGGTACCCGAACCGCTGATGAGCACACCGATCTTGAGCGGCTCGGCCGTATCGGTGCCGGTCGGACGGGCGTAGGGCACAAAGCCCAGGCCCTCGGCAGCAGCCATCTGCTCGTTAGCGCTCATCGGAGTACACGACCTTACCGGAACCCTCGACGCACTCGCCCACGCGGAACGGCTTCTCGCCCAGCGCGACCAGAGCCTCGGTCACCGCGGCCTCGTCCTCGGGGGCGACGATCAGGCACAGGCCAACGCCCATGTTGAAGGTCTTGCACGCCTCGTTGGGCGCAAGCTCGGCCTGGCGCGACACATAGGTGATGACGGGCGGAACGTCCCAGCCCATCTCGGCGCCGTTGCGGGTGACCACGGCGTCGACGTCGTCGGCGAGCGCGCGGTTGAGGTTCTCGGTAATACCGCCGCCAGTGATGTGGGCGATGGCGAGCACGTTGGCGCCGCCGCGCAGCAGCTCCAGGATCGGCTTGACGTAGATGCGCGTGGGGGCCAACAGAGCGTCTGCCAGCGATGCACCGCCGAGCTCCTCGAGCGGACGGCTCAGCTCCTCGGCCTTAGCGACGGCCTCGGGCGTGCCCGGCTTAACGCCGTCGACGCCAATGACCTTACGCACGAGCGAGTAGCCGTTGGAGTGCACGCCGGTGGAAGGCAGGCCCAGGATCACATCGCCCGGGCGGACGTTTGCGGGGTCGAGCATCTTGGGACGGTCGACGACGCCCACGGTAAATCCGGCAAGGTCGTAGTCGGCAGGAGCCATGACGCCCGGGTGCTCGGCCATCTCACCGCCCACGAGCGCGCAGCCCGCGAGCTTGCAGCCGTCGGCCACACCCTTGATAATCTTTGCCATGTGCTCGGCCTCGATGTGACCGATGGCAACGTAGTCCAGGAAGAACAGCGGCTCGGCGCCCGAAGCCAGAATATCGTTGACGCACATAGCGACCAGGTCCTGGCCAACCGTCTCGTGACGGTCCATGATCTGGGCGAGCACGAGCTTGGTGCCCACGCCGTCGGTACCGCTAATCAGGATCGGGTCTTCCATATCCTTGAGCGCGGCGGCCGAGAACAGGCCGCCAAAGCCGCCGATGCCACCGATAACCTCGGAACGGTTAGTGTCCTTGACCATCTGCTTAATCGCGTCGACGGCGCGACCGCCCTCGGCGGTGTCGACGCCGGCGTCCTCGTACGTCACATGCTTGCTGTCGCTCATCTGAGCCTTCCTCTCCCACTACCGTGGCGCCGCACGGGCGCCAAACGGTGCTCATAGTTGCGTTCATTTCGGCGCGCGCCATAACAGCACGCGCCGTCATATCAACAAAAGAGCAGGTAAAACCTACCAAAATAAACCTGTCCCCATATGGCAGGTTTTATGCCTCGCCGTGCTCCTCTTCCCAGCTGCGGTCGTCGTATTTCTCGATCACGGCGTCGTCGTCAAAGTGCAGCGGCTTGTCCAGGTTGCGGGGCTTAAAGCCCTCCATAAACTTGTCGCGGCCAAAGCTCTCGGGAATCGCCACGGGGTAGCGGCCGGTAAAGCACGCATCGCAGTAACCGCCCTTGGGCATGACCTTAAGCAGGCCCTCGACCGAAAGGAAGGCCAGCGAATCGGCGCCGATATACTCGCAAATCTCGTCGACCGTCTTGTTGGCGCTGATAAGCTGCGACTGCACGTCGGTATCGATACCGTAGAAGCACGGCCAGATGACCTCGGGCGAGTTGATGCGGATATGAATCTCCTTGGCGCCGGCGTTGCGCAGCATCTTGACGAGCTGCACCATGGTGGTGCCGCGCACGATGGAGTCGTCGATGACGACCAGGCGCTTGCCCTCGATGTTGTCGCGCAGCGGGTTGAGCTTCATGCGCACGCCCATGGCGCGCAACTCCTGCGTAGGCTCGATAAACGTACGGCCCACGTAGCGGTTCTTGATAAGGCCCTCGCCAAAGGGAATACCGCTCTCGTGCGAATACCCCTCCGCAGGCGGCAGGCCGGAGTCGGGCACGCCGATGACCAGGTCGGCCTCGACAGGCTCCTCATGTGCCAGCTGACGACCCATGTCGTAACGGCAGGCATAGACGCTCTTGCCGTTCATGATGGAGTCGGGGCGGGCAAAGTAGACCTGCTCAAAGATGCAGTTGGCGGGCTCTTCGGCTGCAGGCACGCCCTGCTCGGATACCAGGCCCTCGGCGCTGATGCGCAAGATCTCGCCGGGACGGACGTCACGGACGTACTCGGCACCCACGATGTCGAGTGCGCAGGTCTCGGAAGCAACGACCCAGCCGCCGGCGCGCGTGACACGGACGGCGGAGTCGACCGTCGCGGCGCCGTCCTGCGACGGCAGCTGCGAAACGGCTGCGGCATCGGCCTGGTCCAGACCCTCGTCCACCAGCTTGCCCAGCACGAGCGGGCGAATGCCGTGTGGATCGCGGAATGCGTAGAGCGCCTGCTCGTTGATGAGCGTCATGGCGTAGCCGCCGCGCACGAGCTCCATGGTCTTGCGAATACCCTCGCGCAGGTGGCCCGTACGCTGGGTAAAGTAGCCGATAAGCTTGGTCGCGACCTCGGAATCCGAATTGGAGAGGAACGGCACGCCCAGCTCGATCAGCTGACGGCGCAGCTCGTCGGTGTTGACGAGGGTGCCGTTGTGCGCGAGCGCGATAATGACGCTATTGATGGTAGAGAGGTGCGGCTGAGAGGCTTCCCAGCTCTTGGCGCCGGCAGTGCCGTAGCGCACATGACCCACGGCCAGCTGGCCGGAGAGCGTCGACAGGTCGGCGTTGGAGAACACGCGGTCGAGCAGGCCCAGATCTTTGCGGACCATAACCGTGCCGCCGTCACCCACGGCGATTCCAGCCGATTCCTGGCCACGGTGCTGCAGCGCACGCAGGCCAAAGTACGTCAGTCGAGCCACGTCGCGATCGGGCGCCCATACGCCGAAAATGCCACATTCCTCATGCAGCTGGTCGGAGTCCGGATCATACGTCGACATGGTGTTCACCTGTCCCGCGGCACGCTCGGCCGCGCGGATGGTTTCTTGAGACATGGTATCCCCTCAGAGCCTCGTATTTTTGGCGTTACCCGCCTTATTATACGCACGGCGCGACGTGCTCCCCAGCGCATGAGCAGCGCTTTTTAAAAGCCCACCGAGCTAATAATCAGTTTTGTTGCCAAACATTTTATCGGTCTGTCCAGTGTAAGTGCCCGCGCCCCCAGATGGCCGCCGCGTCCGCCGTTGGGGATTACAAAGTTGCAATTGGGACGTTCGCCCTGTCTTTTGGCAGGTCGGCGGCGTATCCTTATAACCTACAACAAAGCGAGAAAGGTTCTGTATGGATCGAAACGAACTCGACCCCAGCGTCCCCAGCGCCACAGAGGTCAAGAAGATTCCCCTCATCATTAAGGTGTACGCCGTCCTGTGCATCCTTTCCGGCGTGGGCACGCTCCCGTCGGTCGCTGCCTTTATGTGGCAGGTCATCACGGCACTTGTTAACGGCAACGCCACCGAAAAGCTCGGCGACAACACGCTCGTCGCAGTCGGCCTTATCGTCGCCGGCATCATGCTCTCTGCGGCAAGTGCCGTCATCTTAATCATCTTTGGCCTGGACCTTATCAAAAACCAGCGCCGCAACGCCGCCCGCCTGTCCTACATCCTTATTGCATTCACCGTCGTCGAGCTTTTGGTCGACGTGATGCTCCAGGGCATCGGGCCCTTCCTGCTGCGTCCCGCGATCCAGCTCGGCATCCTTGTTGCACTTTCGGCAACCGTCGACCCCACGCTGCGTCAGGAGCGCGAACTGCAGCGCCGCCTGCAGGAGATGCTCGACCGCGACGCCGCCGCCGAGGGCATGCTCGGCCGCGATGAAACCGGCGAGGGCTACATCAAGCTCAACTACTTCAACCTGTTCTGGGTGTTCTTTGTCTGCTGCATACTCGGCCTGATCGCCGAGGACATCTGGCACATGACGGTCGACGACCCGGGCGTCTATCAGAACCGCGCCGGCATGCTGTTTGGCCCCTTCAGCCCCATCTACGGATTTGGCGCCGTGCTCATGACCATGGTGCTTAACCGCTTCTACAAAAAGAACCCCATCATCATTTTCCTGGTGAGCGCCCTGCTCGGCGCCAGCTTTGAGGTGTTCGTGGGCTGGTTTATGCAGACCGCGTTTGGCGTGGTCTCGTGGAGCTACTCGCACATAACGCTGTTCGGTTTGCCCGATCCGCTCGTGGTCCTCACGGGCGGACGCACCTGCACGGGCTTCGCCTGCCTGTGGGGCCTGGGCGGCCTCATCTGGATCAAGCTGCTGCTGCCGAGGCTGCTTAAGCTTATCAACAAGATCCCCTGGAAGAGCCGCTACTCGGCCACCGTCATCTTTACCGTTATCATGCTGGTCGACGGCGTCATGACGCTGCAGTCGCTCGACTACTGGTACCAGCGCGTTAACGACACGGAGCCGGACATTCCCGTCGCACAGTTCTACGGAGAGCACTTCGATAACGAGTACATGGAAAACCGCTTCCAGAGCATGACCATGAGCCCCAAGGATGCGACGCGCGTGTAGCGCCCACCGCGCCCAAAACGCAAAATGCCCGCCGGTATCACACGTACCGGTGGGCATTTTTATAAACGATCCTTCTATCGACGCAAGCCTCTACGCCTCGCGCTCGACCTCACTCACGCATTCGTTCTTAATGGTGCCAACGAGCGCCTGCAGCGCATCGACCACGTGCGGGCGAATGTCCCCGCCGATGAGCACGAGCATGATGTCGTCACCTACGGCAAGCTCGCCGCTTGCCAGCCACACACGCACATAGCCGATACCCGGCATCGCACGCGTCGCCTCGATAGCAGCCTGCACCTTCTGAGCATCGAAGCCAAACACCATGCCGCCCACCTTATGCCCAGGCGCCACGCCATCGGCCTCGACTCCGCGCACCTCAGCCTTGGGCGTCGCGCGCACCACACCGTTATGCGTCAGATACATCCCGCAGCCTGCCGCCGAAGCATCGGCCTTGGCCTCGCGCAGCCAAGCATCAATCGAAGGCATCAATTTGCCACTCTCGAGCATCATTTCTCCCTTACCGTCGTCGAGTAGCCAATTTGGGACGGGGCCTTTTTAGCTACTCTCGAACAACTTATTCCTCGACCGGCGTGAGCACCATGACGGCGCGTGTGTTGCTCAGCGACAGCGAACGACAGGTCACAAGCGTTACAACCTTAGTTGCCGAAGCGGCACGATCGGTGGCATCACTCGCCACGGCAGAAGCGCCGTCGAGCATCTCGGACAGGTAGTTCTTGAGTCCGTCGTCGCCCTCAAAATTGGTCGTGCGCGCCTTGGCATACGTGTCCTCGACCACCTTGGTCGCCAGCGGACGCAACTTATACGTCGCATCGCGCGTGATGTAGTACACATATTCAATGCTATCGAACGTTGCCTGGTCAGTCGTATCCGAAATCACGTTGAACATCGACCCATCGTTCATATGGTGGCCGTAGATCGTGGTCTGCTGGTCGACCATTCCCGGCGCGGTGTCATCGCTATCCAAGAAGATGGCACCCGAGGCGTTAGACGTGCCATCGAACAGCGTGTTGAGGTATTTGGAGTTGTTGTTGGTCTGCACCACGGGATAGTTGATGTTGGTTCCCGGCACGTAAATCCAACCCACAATCTCGGGGTTCGTCTGAGCAAGCGCATCAAAGTCGATAATCGGCACGCCGCTGGCGTCCTTATCGCTTACATATTGCTTCTCGATTTTCTGATACGAATCGCTCGCCTGCTTATAGCCAATCTGGGCATTAATAAAAATAGCGGCGGCGGCGACAATCAGACCGATACCGATGATGATGAGCAGAATGGGAATAATGGAGTGGCGCTTTTTGCGCGGCGGCTCGGTGCGATCCGACGGCGCGGCATGCGATGAAGACCGGGGCGGCTTCTTAGCGGAGCTATAAGACGAAGGACGATATGCGGCCGGCGCGTCCTGTCGACGATGCGTCGCCGGTGTCACGGGGCGCGGCGCGCGCGGCTGCTGAGGAGAGGATGTCCGACCCTGCTGTGCCGCACGGGCAGCACCCGGCTTCGACGGATCGGGAATCTGAGAAGCCTTGAATCGTTTTCCCTGATAATCGGACATGGCTCTCCTTATACTGCGGTGAAACGGCGGAACGCTTAGGCGTCAGCCATCTCCTGCTTCATCTTCTCGATAACCTTGCGGTACTCGGGGTCGCAAGCACCCAGAATCTGTGTGGCATAGATGGCGGCGTTCTTGGCACCGTTGATGGCAACGCAGGCCACGGGCACGCCCGAAGGCATCTGCACCATCGACAGCAGCGAATCCATACCGCCCAGGTCACTCGTCTTCATAGGCACGCCGATAACCGGCAGCGGCGTAAAGGCAGCCACGACACCACCCAAGTGAGCGGCCTTGCCGGCGGCGGCGATAATCACTTTGATACCGCGATCGGCGGCAGTCGAAGCCCAGTCGTGGACCTTCGCCGGCGTGCGGTGCGCGCTCGCAATGACGAGCTCATAGGGCACACCCAGTGCCTCGAGCTCGGCGGTGCAGCCTTCCATAACGCCCAGATCGGACTTGGAACCCATGATGATCCCGACAACCGGCTTCTGATCTGCCATAAACATAGACCTCCTGTTGAGAGCGGTGACGCAGCGAATCCGCGACCCTTAACTGCAAATAATTCAAGTATAGCCACCGATGCCGATGTGTTCGGTGAGAGACGGAATGCTTTGCGAGATTAAGGCCGAAGGGTCGGAGCTTTCCGCCTACATTCAAAAAGCATGCCCACCGTCCTTGGGTGGGACGGCGGGCACGCTTGCTTAGCTGTTGCTGGGGCTACTTGGCCTTGCTGCGACGATGGAAGAAAGCGCCGATCGCGGCGATGATGGCGCCGAGACCACCGACGGTCACGACGGTCGCCGCCGTCTGGTCGCCGGTATTGGGGATCGCCGAACCGTTCTTCTTGCTGCCCTGGGCCTTGTCGCCTGCGGGCTTGCCCGCCTGGTTGCCGCCGTTCGAGCCATTGCCGGAACCCTGGTTGCCCGAGCCGCCCTGGTTGCCGGAGTCGGCATCCCTGAGGCTCTCAATGGCCAGCTTGAGCTGGTCATAGGCCGCCTGGAGCTGGGTGTCGGAAGCATTCTCATCACCCAAGATGTCCTCGGCGTAGGTAATGGCATCCGTCAGGGCCTTGACAGACTCGTCCGTCTTGCCCCTGGTGTCAGTCTCCTTCGCCTGCTTGACCAGGGCCTTGAGCTGCTTCTTAGTCGGATTCTCGACCGGGACCACCGGGGTCTTCTCGAGCGCGCCGCGGGCGCTCTCGAGCGCCCTGAGCGCCCGGTCGACCTCGTCCTGCGTGGCGTCCTCATCGCTCAAGATGGCGCGGGCGCTCGCCAGGGCGTTCTCGAGCGCCGTCCAGGAGGCCTCGGTGTAGTCACCGGCCTTGAGGTCGCCGGCAGCAACCTCGGCATCAACCTTTTCGATCGCGGTAGCGAGATCATCCTTCGCCACCGGATCGGGGACGGCCGTACCGTAGAACTTGAGCTCCGCCATGCTGCAGTAGGCATCAACGTCGCCACCGCCGGCGTGAATCACCTTGACGGTCACGTAGCGACCGCGCGCGGCGCCAAAGCTCATCTGCTTCCAGTCGCCACGGTCGGTGAGCACGCGGCCGTCGTTGTCGAAGGCGAACGTACCCATCGACGCGGCGGTGCCCATCTCATAACCGTCGGCAGTGTCGGAGACCAGTATCTCGGCCTCGAAGATATCGCCGTTAGTGCCGCCGTCCTGGCGCGGCAGGAATGTAACGTCGGTGAGATCGTAGTCGCGGCCCAGGTCGACACTCAGATACTGGGGCATACCGGTCCCATGGGCCCAGTCGCTGTGCCAAAGCGTCCGCTCGTCGCCGTCGAGAGCGTTGACGGCGTTGCTGCCCTCGTAGTCGGCCTCACTCGAGAAGTCGGCCACCTTGACGTTCTTGCGGTTCTCGGGCGTGTTGATGAGGATCTTCTCATCGACAGGGCGCATCTTGAGGCCGTCGATTGCCTTCTCGATCTTGGCAGTGGCGTCTGCGACATCCTTCTTGCTATAGCTGCCCTGGCCGCTGTCGAGGAGCTTCCGAGCCGCCTCGACCGCAGTGGTGAGAGCTGCATAGGAATCCTTGGTGTAGACGGACTCGCTGTAGCCCGCGGCCTTGGAAAGCGCTGCCACGAGCGCAGAGGTATCGACACCAGCCTTGACCTCGACCTCATAGGATGCGGTCTTGGAGGGGTCGAGTACCGACGCCACCGTGATCTTTGCCTTGCCGGCCTTGTTGGCACGCAGGTAGTAGCTCACGCTATCGCCAGCCTGAACAGCGGAGACGCTTACCACAGAGGGGTCGGAGCTCTCGACCGTCACATAGGGGTAGCCAGCGCTCTCAGGCGTAGCCTTGGCGTCGACGGGCGTAATGTCGCCTTCAAAGAACTCGGTCTGGTTCTTGCCTAGCTCGACACCCTCGATGGCCTCGACACCCTGCGTGTAGTTGAAGTTGACCTCACGCAGTGTGAGCATCTGGTCACCCGATGCCTCAAGCGGCGTGACCTCGACCTTGGTCGCCTTCTTGCCCTTGTTCTCGGCAGAGAGGTCAAAGGCGTAGCGAGCCAGGAAGGAATCGTACTCCCCGCCCGCGAACTCTTGGATCGAGCCATCCTCGAACGTCACGACGGCCTTGATCTTCTGTACGGTTCCGTTGCCGCCGTTGCGGTTAACGACCTCGACGCTATCGAGTTTCGACGGCGTCTTAAATGCGAATGTCATCGTGGTGGGAAGCTTCACGTAACTCGGTAGCTTACCCTCGCTGTCCCAGTTGCCACTCCAGTTCCACAGGAACTCAAAGCCGTTGTCGCCCTCGTTATTATCGAACAGCGCGTTATAGCTCTTCTGCTGGATAAGTTTCTCGACGTTGGTCCCGTCGTCGGTCGTGAGCTCATCGTTGGTCATCGTGATGTTGAAGGCATCCTGGGCGTACTCGGCGACCGTTGGCTGAGGAACGTCCGGCATCGTCACCGTGCCGTCGCTCGCAAACTCAAGTGCGTCGCATGCCGGGCCGATAAGCCAAGATGTCGAGGGCAGTTCGACCTTTCCGGCGGTCTTGGCCTTGAGCTTGAAACTCGCCACCGCGCCAGTACCGTTGTAGAGCTTGCCATCGCCGCGGTTGGCAAAGGCGAGATTGATAGTCTGCGTTCCGTCCACGAACTGGACCTTCTCGCGAGACAGGTTCTCCATGCCGGCAGTCGAGCCGTCCTGCGCGATGCTCTCGGACACAAACTCGAACTGGTCGCTCTTGAAGTTGACGAGGGCGCCCAGGGCGTTGACGTTCTTGGCGTCGGCCGCATAGACATCAACGGTGATCTCATCACCGGCCTCGACCTCGGTCTTGCTCGGAATCACCGCGAGCGAACCTGCGACCTTGCCCTTTTGTTTAGTGCCGCCGTCAAGACCCGCCATGGTGAACGAGTAATCGTAGACGTCGTAAACGCCGTTATCGTTGAGGTCGGCGAAGTGGTCGCGGATCTGCGAACCGAACGTCGGGGTATCGGGCTCGCGATTCTCGAGGCCCAGATAGTTCTTCATGTTGGAGTAGTCTCCGTCGGAGATCGTGGCCTTGTTGAGGTTGGAGCCCACGGCGAAGCCATCCGTGCCGTCGGTCTTGTAGATGGCAATCTCGGACGCGGAGAAGAAATTGCCGACCGAGGCGAGCGGTGTCATGCGCACGTAACGGGCGGCCACGGTGCCGTCAAACGCTACCGTCTTACAATCAGCGGAACGTGCCCAATCGACCTCCTGGCTCGTCCAGTGGACGCCATCGAGACTCGTCTCAACACGCATCTTGGTCACGGTGCCGTTGCCGGCGTCATCGCGCGGATAGTACTCGAGCTTATCGAGCTTGTAAGCGCGTCCATAGTCAACGGTAAGCGCCTTGCCCAGATCGTTGCCACCGGAGTGGAAACCGCCGTCGCCCGACTGGAACTCATGGTCGAAGGCGAGCTCGGCCTTATGGCTGCCGTAAAGTGAGCCCTCCCAGGTGATTTCCTCGGCGTCGGGGACGTTCCGCCACGGATCGAGTGCGGAGTTCGCCTCGAGCACATCGCTCCAGGCGGAGTAACCTTCGGCGTTGCGCGAACGAATCTGGTAGGTGTGCTTGCTATTGTAGGCGAGGTCGGTGTGCGTGAACTCGGCCGCATCACCCACGGCAAACACAGTGCCGTCGACCTTAAGGTCGTAGGAGGTAGCACCATCGACCTTTCCCCAGGTGAGCTTGATGCTCGTTGGGGTCGTGGCGTCCTCGGGGGCAGCAAGGTTCGTGGGTGCGGAGAGGTTCTCGTTGAGGCGATCGGCTGTGAGCGTGGCGTCGGCGTTCACGAAACCGCCCAGCTCAAGCGTCTGCGCCGCTGCAGCAACATCGGTCTTCGCGAACTTGACGTAGACCTTGGGGTTCGTGGTGATCTTGGTGTTGTTGAAGCTCTCGCCCTGCTCGGCCTCGGTGCCGTCCGCATCGCTGCCGTAGTGGTTGAGGTTGGGGGTCTCGCTGTAGAAGTAGACCGCCTGGCCGGCCTCGGGGGTCGCGGCGTCAAAGGTCTCCTGCGAGTCGACCTCAACCACGTTGAGTGCGGATCCGCCGTTCTTGGCGACAACGCTCGTGGGCTTGGCGGACACATTGGCCACGAAGGTCGTGGTGCGGTTGGAGTCGTAGCCGTTGTAGCCGCCCTGCGAGGCCTCGGCGGTAAAGGTCGCGGTGCCGCCTGCGGCCTTGGAGCTGTAGACGGTGCTCACATGCTCACCGTAGGAGATATTGTCGATCGTGCCGTAGGAATCGTCCTCAGTCGTGTTGTTCTCGATGGAGGAGCCGTCGTCCTCGTACTGCGTAAAGGTGCCGTCGCCCTCGGTGGCGAAGAACTCGACGATACGCTGGCTGCGGTCGGTACCCTTGGTGTTGGTGTCGCTCACGGCCTCGGGGTTGTTGTTCTCGGCGTACATCGGCACGATAGCGTTGGCCTTCACAAACAGCGGCAGCTTCCAAAGCGGAGCCTCGTAGTTGTTGAGAACCTGGCCGCCGCGATACTGCTTACCCGAGAAGTAATCGATCCAGATGGTGGGATTCTCGTCGGTGCCGTAGTTGGGGAGGTAAATCCCATTGCGAATGTCGTTGCCGTTCTCGTCTGCCTGGGTATCCTGATACACCGGTGCCACTAGGAAGTTCTCACCGAACATATACTGGTACTGCGTCGAAGTGCTTGCGGCGTACTCGGAGTTGTCGGAAAGCAGCATGGCGCGGATCATGGGCAGGCCGGCATCGCCGTTACCCGTGTCGATGTTGGCCGCCGAGGCCGCGCTCGTGTAGATATAGGGCATGAGCTGCGCCTTGAGCTTGAGGTAGAAGCGCGAGATGCCTGTGTAGGGATCGCCGTGCGTCATGGGCGATTTACGGTAGGTGCCCCAACCGTCCATGTCAAGCATAGAGGGCGTGAACGTCTTCCACTGGTAGTCACGCGCAGAGATGATGGGGTCGCCGCCAAAGATGCCATCCATGTCGGAGCCGATGTTGGGGTTGCCCGAAAGACTCTGACCGATATACGTGGGGATATGGAAGCGAATGTACTCCCAGTTACCGCCATACTGGTCGCCGGTCCAAATGCCACCAAAGCGCTGCGTGCCGGCCCAACCATCGAGCGTGATGATGTTGGGGCGCTTGTTAGCGCCGGTCGTCACCGTGTCATAAGCTGTCTTGATGCCATTAAGACCAAAGGAGTAGCCAGATCCAACCCAGGCAACGTCGGTCTTAAGGGTAGTGATGCCTCCCGTCTTGACCTCGGCGTCGAAGTCGCGAAGCAGATGCCACGGGGTCTCAGGGTTGCTGTCGGGCTCAAGGTTGGACTGGGTCCACAAGCCCGTGCTCACACCCTTTGAGTTGGCATACTCGGTGAACTTCTTAAGGTTGTCGACGTTGGCACGCACAGCGTTAAGACGGTCGGCCGAGCTCGCTCCGTCGGAGTTGACGCCGCCGGTCTTGTAGTAACCGTTCTGGCCATAGCCGGCGCCGTAGCCGTCGTTCGGCAGGAACCAGCCGAGCGGCATGTCGCTGTCCTCGTAGTCATCGATAACCTGCCGAGCAGAGAACTGGCGGTCGAAATCGGTCGCTTTCATGTTCTCGGTATCAACCGTAGGGCCCTCACCGTTGAGTGTCTCGGCCGCAAGTGTGCCGTCGAGCTTGTAGCCCGTCGACATGCCAGACTCGTACTTAACGTCGCCCTTCTCGCTCGAGGACTTGCTGCCCTTGGTCTCCCACTTCTTTTGACCCGAGGTCGTTGACCAGCCATCACGGTTATAGGCATTAAGATGACCAAGGTAGAACCCGTACTCGGGCAGCAGTACCGGGTTACCGGTCACCTTGTAGTAGTCCTGCAGCATCTCGGTTGCCACGTTCGAAGCTCCCTCGTTGGTCGCCACGAAGTAGTAGGCATCAAACTCATTCTCGCTGTGCAAAGTCGTGACCGTCGATGAGTCCGTGGAACCGAAGTCGTAGGAACCCTCTGCAAACGTGTTTCGGAGCACGCCGTAGCCGTCACTCGTCCAATAAAACGGGTTGGGCGAGGCAACGCCGCCATCGGTCCAGTTGTTCGTGTTGGAGATGGCGATGGTCTGGTTGGTGTGCAGGAAGCGTCCGTTCTGGGTGCCGCCGCCAAAGAAGTTCTCGGACTTCTCCTTGGCGAGCGTCTGGACGGTACCCTTCTTATCAAGGTCGAGGGACGCGGACTCGGAAACCACGACACGGTCGCCTGACTTGATACTCATCTTGCCAGTCGCCTTGTCCAGGATCACGGTCGCCTTTCCGCCGGTGATCTCGATAGTGTCGCCCTTGTCGGCAACCGTCGCACTCGGCTTGCTGTAGGTGTCCGAGGTATCGGGCTGAGCCTGGATCTTAGCCGTGTGGGACTTACTGCGCGGCGTGGCGTACTCGGAAAACTCACCCTTGGGGTCGACGTTATAACGGAAAATACCGTCCTCGAGGAACGTAATACGGCCCTTGATGCCGTCAGCGAAATCGATGTCGACGACATTCGAGGCAGACTGGGACACGGTCGCCGAGTCGACGCCCTTGAGTGGCGTGGCAATCGCCTGCTGGGGATTGGCAAACACGAGCGTCGCTGCAGTGGCAACGAGGACCGCGCTTCCCTTCACCCACCGTTTCGTAAAAATGGAATTCCTGCGCATCTGGTCTCCTTTCTTCCGACATGCTGAGGTGCCGAGGACGCCCCCCCCCGGCAGCATGGGAAAACGTATCAAACGGAGATGTTCGGTACATTCCGCACAATGGGGGCCACCCGTTACCAAGGGGCCAACTGGTAGTAACCAGATAGCCACCTACTAGGTCATATCAACATATGGGAGCACTTGCGCACCCAAGTTCGGAATTCTCCCAGCGGCAGCAAAATAAGCGTCAACGGCAAGGTGGGCTTAATAAGCCATACCAATTGGTTCTTCAGTCAAATACCAATCTAGCAAAAATGTACTGTTTATCTGGTATTACACAGACCATACCTTTCCCTCGGGAACTGGGCTTCGCGAAGTTTCCCGAGGGAAAGGCTCAGCCGCCATCCTGCAACCTACCGGGGATTGCCATGACGTACGTTGGCTGATTTGGTTTGGAATGAGATGTTGACGGTGGCTGATGGGCACAACTGTCCCGGGTGCATTTCAAGATGCACCTAAATGTCTGTCTTTATCCTTATAGATTGTCCAGGTAGTCGTCGGCATCATAGGTAAGGCTGTAAGCTTTATTCAGGATGCGCACGAGCTCCTGGGCATCGTGCTCGCCGAGCGCTGAGAGTTGTTTCGAGAGCGATGCCACACTCTCGGCATTTTTTTTCGCCGCGAAATCACGGCCTTCCTTGGTAATGCTCACCAGCACACGCCGACGATCGTTTGGATCAGTCCTGCGCTGAACGTAACCCTTACTCTCGAGTGAATCCAAGATATGCGACATGCGCGCACG
This sequence comes from uncultured Collinsella sp., assembly GCA_958372075.1. Classification (GTDB taxonomy): domain Bacteria; phylum Actinomycetota; class Coriobacteriia; order Coriobacteriales; family Coriobacteriaceae; genus Collinsella. The sequence continues at coordinate 214,049 of CATXMO010000001.1, forward strand.
GGAGAATTTCAGCTTCTTGGCAATCTCGGAGGGAATGACATCACCGTCAATACCCGATAGATACTGTAAAACCGGTGCCTCGCCCACACTGGCGCCGCCGGCAGCACTCAAGGATCCCTTGGCAAGGGAACGTGAGTACACAATCAGTTTTCGAGCGACGTCATCGTAATCCACTGGGGATATTGTCCTTTGCAACTCTAGAAGGGCCATAAAACCGTCATTTGCCGTACATTAGTTAACATTCGCAACAATTATTTATGATACCCCAACGCGGAAGTCTATTGCTCGTCCTTCTTGCGTCGCATAAGCTCCTCAACGTCGACACCAGCGGCCTCGAGCATGCGCTCGACATTCTTTTTGGCGTTGGTCGTGCCGACCTTAAGCACGATCGAAAGCGGAGTGCCCACCACCAGGCACACGATGCCCACGGGGACACCCCAGCCGGGGCCGCCCTGCATACCCCACATCCCCATCAAAAAGCCAATCGCCACGAGCGAATAGCCCAGGCGCAGCCAAACATTGAGCCGCTGAATAGCATCGGTCTGCATCTTTGCCTCGCGAATCAAGTCGTCGCGCGAAAGGTCGTGTCCATGTTTCTCGTGCATATGGTCCTCCTCGTGCAAAGTGTGCATCATGCGCAAGTGCATCGTTTGTCGAATACGTCATCTTTCAAGAGCAATATAGCGGGTGTCGTGTAGGCGATGGAGGTCGCTGGCCATATTGCCCTTGAAGGGCGGCGCAAAATCAGAAGGCCGTGCGGTTGAGGCCGCACGGCCTTACAGGGGGCCAGGGGATGATGACTAGTAGCTCAGTGCCGGGTCGAAGAAGCCAATGAGAACGCCCACAAATGCGATCACAACGAGGATCAGCATCATAACGATGGGGTTGACCTTCTTCTTGGTCATCATGTACCAGCAGAAGATGATGAAGACCATGGGCAGCAGGTGCGGATAGATTCCGTCGAGCGTGTCCTGGAACTTACCGCCGCCGGGCAGCACCAGATTGGGGCTGCAGGTGATGGAGACCCAGGTAGCACCGACTGCACCGATGACCATGGTACCGACCATCACGATGGAATCACGCAGAGCCTTGGCCTTGGGGCCGACGAGGGCCTCGACCGCCTTGCCGCCGAGCTCATAGCCCTGGTTGTAGGCAAAGCGCATGCCAAGGAACATGAGCAGGTTCCACACGACAATATAGAAGATGGCACCGAGCGGGGAGCCGCCGGTCGAGAGACCGAGGGCGATACCGAGCAGGATCGGGATCAGGGTACCGACGATCAGCGAGTCGCCAAGGCCGGCGAGCGGGCCCATGAGGCCGGCGCGGATGCCGTTGATGGCGTCGTCGTCGATGGCCTCGCCGTTTGCGCGAGCCTCCTCGAGGCCGGCGGTGACGCCGACAATCATGGTGCCGATCTGCGGCTCGGTGTTGAAGAACGCGGAGTAGGTCTGGAGGGCCTGCTTCTGCTCCTCGGGCGTGTCGTAGAGCTCCTCGACAATCGGAAGCATGGCGCACAGGTAACCGAAGGTCTGCATGTGCTCCTGCGAGAAGCAGGTCAGGTTGCCATAGGACCAGTTACGGAACGACTTGGCAAGCGTTTTCTTAGAGAGCTTTTTCTTCTCTGCCATTAGATGTCCTCCTCTTCCTCATCATCTGAGCCCGAGGCGATAGCTGCCTTGGGAGCGTTTGCGAGGTCGATCTTGAGCGAAGCGATCTCATAGTTGATCAGGGCGAAGAAGCAGCCGATGCCGGCAGCGGCGATCAGGTTGCAGCCCATAACAGCGGACAGGGTGAAGCCGAAGAAGAACGTCAGGAAGTCCGTGGGCTTAGAGATGACCTGCTTGAGCAGGATGGCGATACCGACGGTAGGCAGCAGCGAGCCGACGGTAAACAGCGTCTTCATCGCGATGCCGTCCATGGGCATGTAGGTCTTCATGAGGTCGACCATGGCGGTGCCGCCCATGGTGATGATGAACGTCGGGAGGAACGAGCAGACGATGTGACCGATCCAAGGCAGAACGTTGTTGACCAGGTAGAGCTTGTGGAGATCGCCCTTCTCGAGCCACTTCCAGCCCATGCCCTGCCACACCAGATTGATGGTGGCGGTGCCATAGAAGAGCACAGTGCCGAGCGTGCCGACGGCGGCACCGAGGGATGCGGCCATGCCGGCAGCCTCAGCGGAGGCGGGATCGATGCCCGAGTTCTTGATGGCGAGGATCGCCAGCGGGATGCCGATATAGGACACGGCGCGGACGTCGGCGGAGACGGTTCCGCCGGGGGTCACGAGAGCGATGTAGACAACCTGGATGGCAGCGCCGACGAGGATACCCGTCTGCATATCGCCCATGATGATGCCGACGATGAGGCCGGCGACCAGAGGACGACCCAGAGTGTAGTTGCCGATCGTCGTGCCGCCCATGCCAGGCAGTGATGCCAGGCAGGCGAACAGGCCGAACAGCGCGGCTTGGAATGCATTGATTGCCATGCTTTCCCCTTTCTTTATGGCTCTGTTAGACCAGGATTGACATACATGTGTCCCCACGGTGCCATATCGTTGG
>CATXMO010000002.1:0-135634 GCA_958372075.1 uncultured Collinsella sp.
ATCCGGCCACCCTGCGGGTCCGGCCACCACAAAGGGGCCAGGCACCTTTGTGGTGGTTTTTGCTTTAACGGGCCGCGCCTGTGCCTTGGTATACCATGTACGCCGTTTGCGAATACACCCCACACCGCCGTACAACCCAGAAGGCCCCCATGGACACCACCTTCAGCCACATCAAAGCCGTGTTCTGCGATATCGACGGCACGCTGCTCACGAGCCAGCACACGGTGTCCCCGCGCACCGTGGCGGCGATCCGCGCCCTGCGCGAGCGCGGCGTGCTCTTTGGCCTGTGCACCGGGCGCGACGCCCACGCGACCGAGGCCATGTACGAGCTCTGGGGCATCGAAGGCCTGGTGGACGTGCTCGTGGGCTGCGGCGGCGCCGAGGTCATCGACCGCGCACACGACATCAACGAGCTGAGCTATCCGCTGCCGGGCGAGACCATCGCGCGCATCTGCAAGCGCATGGCGGACCTTCCGGCAACGCCCGTCTGCCCCCGAGACGGCGTGTTCTGCGTGCCCGAGAGCAACGCGTGCGTCGAGCACCTGTCGCGCGTCGATGGCGTGCCCTACCAGGTGGTCGATTTTGCCGAGTTCTTGCGCGGGCCGCAGCCCAAGGTGATGTTTACCATGGCACCCGAGGTAATGCCGCGGGTGATTGAGCGGGCGTCGACGTTTGCCGATGACACTGTTAAGGCGGCAGCTCTGCAAACCACGCAGCGGCTCTACGAATTCATGGATCCGCGCGTGTCCAAGACGCGCGGCCTTGTGCGCGTGGCGGAGCTCAACGATATGGAGCTCCAGGACATCTGCGTGTTTGGCGATGCGGACAACGACACCTGCATGGTGGCCGACGCCGGCGTGGGCGTGGCTATGGCAAACGGCAGCGACGCCACCCGTACCGCCGCGGACTTTGTAACCGCGAGCAACGACGAGGACGGCATCGCGATCTTTATCGAGGAACATCTGCTGTAGCGCTGGGGAAGAACCACCGCAGAAGGGGGCAGGCTCTTTTGCGGTGGCCTCAGGCGTTTTGGGCGAATTGATACCTAAAAACTGCGCGCAAATTCAAATTTGGTTGTATGAACATCTCGCTTCTAACCACCGATAGGTTTAAGATATTCTCATCAATTTGGTAGGATATTCATCCCGGTTGATGACCTACCGCTCACGGTCGATTTTCGACCGCTCACAGGATGTTTGCTCTTGAGCAAATTGTTGTGCAAATAAATCTAATGCCATTAAAAAATAATACGCAACTAAATTACCAGCAGAAACAAAAAATAGATAGCGAATAAACGAAGGCAAATCCGTGCAATTGTCAAGAGAATTAAGAACTTGCACAAAAATGTCGGTTTTGCTGTTCAGATGTTTAAACAATCGTTATAATTGCATCACTTACGAGCGCAATTACAGATTGCGCAGATACGTTTGATAGTGAAAGAGCAAGATCGCGGTCTCTTGGGGAGGAGACATCGATGAAAGCGAATTCGGACAAATCTAAGCAGAGTAATAGGGCGACGCGCCGTGTACTGGCAGGCGTTTTGTGCGGAGCCTCCGTGTTGAGCTTGGTACTGTCGCTCGTCATGCCCCCGATCTCGCAGGCCATTGCCAACGATGCCCAGCCAGCTTCTACCGAGGAAACTGTGATGGGGGGGGGTTCCTCAAGCGAATCTACTGTTGTAGACAACACCACTAACGGGGATGCCGAGAACCAGAATAGTGATGATGCCGAGAATGGCGAGACCGATCCTTCAAATGGCCTTGAGCAGAATCAGGTTGAGGATCAGCCTGAGGACGAGCTACTGGGTGAAGACGGCAAGTCGTCGGATGACAATGCTGCAATGGCGGTCGCGGAAGGCGAGCAGGCCGAAGCGGCATCCGGTGAGATAGATAGCGCGGAAAAGCTGAAAACTGAGCTGGAGAAGGCGAGCGACGCTGCCAACTTTAAGCTTACGAAAGATATTGTTACCAGCGAGACAATTCAGCTCAATAAAAGCGGCAGTATTATCACGTTGGATCTAAATGGCTGCAAGATTAAGCATGAGAGTTCCAATCAGCCTCTCTTCAATATCACCGCTGGAGCAACGTTGACCGTCAAGGACGGCCAGCAAGCTGCCCCGACAGAGACCATGGTTAATGGAGTAAATAACGGCAATCTCGCTTCAATGGATTACGACGGTTCCAGCATCCCGACCAAGCTTACCTACTACGTAACCGAATCGGTCGCAAAGGGAACCGGTACAACCGAGACCCTTAAAGGGTATAAGGCTGATATCAAGGGCGCCATCGTGGCGTGCGGTAACGCCGACGCTACTGGTTTAAAGCTCGTCAACCTTTATAATGGCGGCAACTTCAATTTTGAAAGTGGCGTACTCACACAAAAGAAGGATGACCGTATCGGCAACCTCATCTATGCCGAGAACGGCTCTACCGTCAACATGAGCGGTGGATACGTTTGTGGTGCCTCTACGGGAACTTCGGGTGCCGGCGCGGGCATTATGGTATCCAACGCGAACGGTGGCGCCTCGACTCTTAAGCTGACTGGTGGTGTAATCGCTGGCAACTATGCCCCCAATGGTGGCGGCGTGTACGCTAACGGATCCACAGTTAATATGACCGGCGGCACGATTTCCGGTAACGGTACGCTCAAAGACCGATCGGGCTACGGCGCCGGTGTTTGTGCTGTTAGTTCAACTGTAGTCATTTCAGATGGTTACATCACCAACAACAACTATCAGTTCTACAGCGAAAATGAAGGCTCCACGAAGCATATTGGTAACGGATGTCACGGCGGCGGTGGTATTGCTGCCTTCAATAGCGGCAGTCTCACAATTAACGGTGGCTTCATCACCGGTAACTATTCTGCCGAGGCCGGTGGCGGTATTTATGCTGGCGCTTGGAATCGGGCTCTCTCCTTGTTTTCGTTCTCTGGTGGAAGCATCGCCAGCAATGTGGCGCAAAACTCTGAGGGCGGCGGCGTCCGTATCGCTGCGCCTACCATTGGCGTATTTAATGTGAGTGTGAGTGGCAAGAAAGCCTACATAACTAACAATACGACTAATACCACCAATGACTGGGGTGGCGGTGGCGTTTTTGTCCAGGGAGGCAACAGTGACGAGGGCGTTAATTCGGCGCGTCTCAAGATATATAACGCCCTGATTACCAAAAACTCGGCTAAGGGCTATGGTGGTGGCTTCGCAGCCTGCCCGAGCGGCAAGACGGCGATTACCGATGCCAATGGTATTGCGATTTTCGGAAACACCGATGCAAACGGTGAGAATCTATCAGGCGGCACCAATGGTAAGAATGAAGACCAGCCTCCAAGTGTTGATGGCGGTGAGATTACCGATGACTTCAAGAGGCGTGGCCATGAGGACCTCTTCCTTATCCGCAAGTCGGATAACGCTGACTATATCGCAGCCGTAACGGGCCAGATGCTCGGCGGTGGTGCTGCAAATTGGTCGGGCACGATTGACGGTCAGCCTACGACCATCGGTAAGTATGACGGAGTCCAGGCCAAGTACATGATTGGCCTAAAGTCCGAACCGTTCGTTGAAGATCAAAATGAAGCTATAAGGCTGGCTACGTTATATATCACGGGCAACAGTTCCAACATCCACGGTGGTGGCATCATGACCAACGGCGACGTAATCGCTGGCTCCACTCAAGAAGTCAAGGTTTACCCCAAGATGAAGCTCAATGGCTCCAAGGTGCTTAAGGACGGCAAGCTTAAAGGAAGTGATTTCGATTTCCAGCTTCTCAGGCAGAACAAGATTATTAACGAACTAGGCGAGATCTCATATACGATTCCGAGCTTTGACTCCAATGGTGATCTTCAGCTCAATCGCTGCTCGGTGGTCGATACGGTGAAAAACGATGAGAACGGAAATCTCACCTTTGATCTGGGTGAAGTTTATGCCGATGACGATCTTGTTTACTACTTGGTAGAGGTTCCGGGCACGGACAAGGGCGTGACTTACGACAAAACGATCTACAAAATTGATCCTGAGGTTGTGAAGGATGAGGGCAAGTCGCACAACGTGCTTGACATTAAATACACGTATTACAAAGTCAAGAGCGTTTCGGTAACAAAGGTAAAAAATGACGGCGCTGGCGCAAGAACGCCAGAAACAGAACCAGCAGCCGTCACAGAAGCTGAAGGCGAAAACGCTGTTATCGTTGCGCTTACTAGTGGTGCAACTTTCACCAACAAGTACACTCCGTACACCTCCAGCGGTTCTTGGACTCCCAAGGCGACTAAGGTCGTTGAGGGTGGCGAGATGAAGGAGTTTACGCTTCAGCTTGCGACCGATGGCAGTTTTCAGCACATTATTCGTGAGGCCAATACTACTGGCGATAACAAGAAGCAGACGCTTTCGTTCTTAGATGACTCTGATAAGGGGATTGAGTACTCGCTCTCTGATATCACGAAGGAGCCTGACTCCACGGGCCGTGGCGCTTCCAAGACCTTCACGTACTATATGCGCGAGAAAAACGATAGCTCGATATTCTCGCACTACAAGTTCGACAAGTCGGTCTATAAGTTCACGGTTACGGCAACGGATGACACCGAAGGACATATCGACTGTGCGGTGACCTACAGGAAGGGAACCGTTGACTCCGACGGTACGTGGAAAGACACCGATACCGAGGACCACAAGTTTCCCGACACTATCCCCACCTTCACCAACACCTACTCCACCTCTTTGCCCCTTTCTGGTATGTCGGGCGTCACTCTGACGTACCTTGCCGGCGCGGCGGTGCTTTGCGCTGCTGCGGCCTGGATGCACATTCGTCGCAAGGCGAATGCGAAGGGAGGCGAGCGTCGTGAATAAGAAAGTTTGCTCCTTCCCGATCTTGTTTGCATTGCTTGCCCTCCTGATCGGCACCTGCGCGGTTGTGTTCCCCGCTTCCGCGCAGGCCGCGCCGACCTCGACCGGTTCCATCACGGTGAGCGGCAACGTAGCGCGCAGCTACGACGCCTACCAGATCTTTAGCGCCAACGTCGTCGACGGCGACAGCGACGCCAAGATCGCCACCGACCTCGCCTGGGCAAGCGACGCCGTGCGCGACGCTGCGCTGCCTGTGCTGCACAGCACCGGCATGCCCAATTCCCAGACCACCGCGCAGGAAGCTGCCGAGTGGCTCAACACCGATTCTCACCTTACGAGCGCGCTGAGCGCACAGCTCGCTCGTTCCCTCCAGAACTCTGGCGCCGTGTCCGTGGCCCTTAACGCGGGTACGGAGGCCAAGCTGCCCTGCGGCTACTGGCTCATCGTCGCCGACGACGACGCCATCGCCCAGGGCGAGGTCGGCACCGCGCCGATCATGGCCCTGGTCGGCGGCAGCGCCGTCACCGTCAAGCCCAAGGCGGCGACCCCCAAGGTCGCCAAGCACGTGCTGGAGGACGGCACCGCCGCCTGGCAGAAGGCCGCCGACGCCACGGTCGGCGACGACCTGTACTGGCGCCTCTCTGCCACGGTCCCGGCGGGCCTCACGGCCTACGACACCTATACGGTGCGGTTCGTCGACACCATGAGCGCGGGACTCGAACCCTCCAAGGTTGCCGCGAGCATGCGCGTGTACGTGGCGGCGGGCACGGACGGCGGCTTCGACGCCGTCTCGGCCGGCAAGGACGGCCGCGCCGGCACCGAGTCCGCGAAGGGCTGGACCGACATCACGGCCCAGTGCGCCACCAAGGTAGCGACCGACGGCAAGACCTTCACCGTGCGCACCGGCGACCTGATCGCCGCGCTCGGCGGGGCCGACGCCTTCACCGCGGGCGCCCGCGTGGTCGCCGTGTACAATGCGCCGCTCAACAGCGCGTGCAACCACGGCATCGCGAAGGGCAACCCCAACGAGGTCTACCTGCGCTACCCGCGCTCTCCCTTTGCCGACCAGTCCGGCGATGCCGGCTTCACCCGCACGCCGAGCGACGACGCGTGCGCCTACACCTGGGATCTCGCGCTCACCAAGCGCGGCAGCGACGGCGACAAGCCGCTTGCCGGGGCGGTCCTGAGCATCGCCGACGACCGCGGCCGCACGCTGTCGGCCGACGGCACGTGGGATGCGGAGGGCAAGGCCACCGTCACCACGGGCGAGGACGGCCGCGTGACCGTCTCGGGCGTGGACTCGGGCAAGCTGGAGATCCGCGAGCTCAAGGCGCCCAAGGGCTACACCGCCTTCGAGGGCACGCGCTCCGTGACGGTCAAGGCCGAGGGCCTGGACGTCGACCAGGTGGCGGCCGCCAAGCCCAAGCTCACCATCACGGCCGAGTCGCCCCTGCGCGCCGACAGCGCGGACGGGTCGACGGGCAGCCTGGAGGCGTCGCTCATCAACACGCCCACCGGCACACCCCCTAGCATTACCACCGGAGGCTTTATGCCCTCGACTGGCGATATGGCAATGTACGCCGCGGCCGCCGCAGCGGTCGCCGGAGCCGCGCTCATCGTGGTCGCGCTCCTGGTCAAGCGGGGAGGTGGCAGCCATAAAGAGTAGCTGGCAGCCCCACAGAGAGCGGGGCGAGACGTAGCGAAGTAGATGCTAAGACACAGACAGATGATGACCGATCGAATGAGAACTAACCGGAAAACGGAGGAAAAGAAGATGAGCATGAGCAAGAACATCGCACGCCTGGCAGTAACCGCCGGCCTCACAGCAGCGCTGAGCTTCGGCGGCGTGATGGCGCCCGTGACCATGGCGTTTGCTGAGGGTACGGGGTCGACCGTCACGTTCGAGGACGCCGATTACGCTGCGTCCACGACCTATAAGGGTATCCAGATCTTCAAGGCAAAGGTCACGACGACCGGTGGGAATACGACGGTGAGTAGCATCGAATGGGCCAGCTCCGATGCCCAAACTGCTGTCGTAAACGCCATCAAGAAAAAGGATGCATCCTACAAAAGCGAGAACGCACAGGATGCTGCCGATTGGCTTAGCACCAAATCTGAAGTTACCGGGACCGATTCGAAGGTTGCTAGCGACAACGTTCTCAGTCTAATTGCCGATGGCCTGAAGAACAGCACCACCTGGAAGGTGACGAGCGAGGGCAGTGCATCCCTTTCCGGACTCGGCGCCGGCTACTGGCTCTTCCTCACCGCTACTCCCGGTAAGCCTGCTGACAAGTCGACCGATGTGTCCACCTCTCCCGTCTACGCCGTGATCGACGGCGTGAACGCGACGACCGTTACGCCAAAGAAGGGCGTGCCTACTGTCGAGAAGAAGGTCCTCGACGATGCCGACGCCGCCGATGCCACCGACATCAAGGGCTCCAACAAATGGAATGATGTCGCCGATTCCCAGATCGGCCAGGAAGTTAACTACAAGCTTACCGGCACGATCGCCAGCAACTACGCTACCTTTGGCACGTATGCTTACAAGTTCACCGACGGGCTTTCCAATGGCCTTGACTATGTCAAAGGCTCGGTTAAGGTGTACGCGCTGAACGGCGAGACTTACAGCGAGATTGAGTCGAGCAATTATACCGTGACGGATGCTGATGCTAGCAACAACAACACGCTGACGGTCGAGTTCAAGACCGGAGACGGCAAGAAGGGCCTCAAGGACGTCGCGAGCGTGACCGCCGACACCAAGATCGTTGTCTTCTACAAGGCAAAGCTCAACGGCAACGCCGTGATTGGCAATGCAACCGACGGCAACAAGGGCGGTAACCCCAACACCGTCAAGCTCGAGTACTCCAACAACCCGTATGCCGAGGGCACGGGCGAGACGATCGAGGATACCGTCGCCGACTTCGCGTTCAAGCTCAACCTCAACAAGGTCGACCAGGGCACCGAGAGGGGCCTTGCGGGCGCCGTCTTCACCATCCAGTCCGCTGATTCGAACACTCAAGACCAGTATATCGCCTCGAAGGACGACCCCACCGCGGGCGTCGTCGCGGGCCAGCTCGTGACCGTTGCCGACGTCAACCACCTGCCTGACTACGTGACGTTCACGTCCGACAAAGACGGCAAGATCCCCGTCTCCGGCCTCGACGCCGGCTCCTACAAGGTGACCGAGGTCAAGGCCCCCGGCGACTCCTACACCAAGGCCAAACCCTTCACCTTCAAGATCACCCCGACGTATGACGCCGTGACCATGAAGGTGACGGAGCTTAAGGCGGAGGTTTCCGAGTACGACAAGGGCCGCAACGACATCGCCTTCGGTACGCTTGACGACACTGCCGGTGACAACAAACTGAACGGCACGGAAGGCGCCGGCACCAACGCCGCCACCGGTGAGATCACCATCAACGTCGGCAATACCAAGTCCGTCGGCCTCCCGCTGACCGGTCTCAACGGTGTGACCTTCACTTGGATCGCTGGTGGCGCGGTGCTGTGCATCGGCGTGGCGCACCTCATCCGCAGCCGTAAGCAGGCCGAGGAGTCCGAGCAGGAGTAACGCTCGCTCACCCATCCCTTTGGCAGGTGGGATGCGATGGCCATGAGACTTGCGGACACTTTTCTCGTCCATTGACGTTCTTGCTTTGCCATTCTCTTTTCGGGGCAGACTCCGCACTGGAGTCTGCCCCGTTCTTTTTGGGATAACGCAGTCAGCCTCCATCGTCCGATGCGGGCACGCTCGTCATCGCGTTTCTTGACTCGTATGAGGTTCGGTTTAAGGTCCGTAGGCGCACGCGCGATACGGACGGTGGACGGCATTTGCGCCGAAAGCGCAAATAAGAATGCCCGGGGGTCGGATCCCGGGCATTTAACAAAAACTGAAAACTAGGCCGCCCGCGCTCCCAAACATTTACGCGGGGTGCGTCGTTTTCTATTGAGATTGTATCCCGAATCACCCCGCCGATCCGGGATATTTTGAAAACTCAAATGTAGGCTTAGGCACGAACGGTATCTCTTTAATTCCGAAAATTATGTATAATTCCAATACAAACTGGAATCGAACGAAAACAATGGAAATGAACGAAGCGTTAATCTACTTACAAGAAGCACTAGGCCTCTCCGCCAAGACCAAAACTTGGCCTGGATCCGCACGCTTGCCGCTGCATCTGCGGGCGATTGAAGTCCGCGCTGTTGACGCAAACGGTTTTTCGTTTTTGCTTGCAAGTTTGCCTACTGGCGTCGGGCTTCCCGAGGCTAAGAGGGTCTATAGTCAGCTAGCCTTGCGTGCGGAGACTCCTGTTGTCGTTTCGTTTCCTGATGCCGATGCACGTCAGCGCAAAGCATTGGTCGCACAAGGGATTCCGTTTGTTTGCCCCGGCAGACAGGCTTTTCTTCCATTTATGGGCACGGCCTGCACGGAGAGGGGCGGTGCCCGGTTTCGCAATCACGCGACCAAGATGTCACCCAACGCACAGGCTGCCGCAATCTGGGGAGCAGCCCAGGAGCCATATCGCCCCCATGACCTTTGTCGTGCGCTTGGGATCTCGGCAAGCCGCGCGAGTGAGGCCATAACCGAGCTTGTTGACAGGGGGCTCGCGAGGCGCGAGCGTTGCGAGCGACGTGTCGTCGTGTTCCCTGTTGCCGTTGATCTTCTGCTCAGTGAGCACATGGCAGAGCTCTCCTCGCCTGTCTTGAAGGTCTTATTTGCAAGGAAGACGCCGCAGATCGAGTATCTTGTTGACGCCGGGGAGACGGCGCTCGCTGCGCGTTCGATGCTCGCTGCGCCGGGTATGGAACAAAAGGCCGTCTTAAGAAGTGCATGGCGTCAACTGAGTGACCTCGAAGTCGCAGACGGGGAGTTGCCGGATAACGAAACGGCGATGATCCAAGTGTGGCGCTATGCGCCCGTGTTTGCCAACTCCTCCCGTGTCGATGACATTTCGCTTGCGCTATCTTTGGCGGCAATCGACGATGAGCGAATTCAACTCGAAGTCGATCGCATGTTTGGAAAGGAATATCCATGGCAAGAAGCGCTGTAGAAGGTCTCCAAGAATTCGAACCGTAGGCGGCGTTTCGGTCCTAGCTGCGTTGTCCGGTGCATGAGTTTGCTAATCGGCTATTATTTGTTTAGACAACCTGAGCTGTAAAGGAGTGACCGGCGATGGTGCAGGGCGCCAAACATATGAAGAGCAATAACGCCGCGGCCAACGGCGGCTCAAGCCCCCAGCCCAAACCTCAACCAAAGCCCAAGCGCCGTCGCAAGCGGCTGCCGCGCTGGGCCGACCGGCTCATCACCATCGTCATCATCCTTATCGGCGTGGGCCTTATGACCTGGCCGTGGATCTTGGACCGGCTCGAGGCCTCGGGCGTGTTCAACCAGATCAGCACCGTGTCCAGCACCGTGGACGCGCTCTCTGCCGAGGAGCGCGAGCGCATCCTGCTCCAGGCACGCTCCTTTAACGAGCAGCTGGCGGGCGAGGCCACCGAGCTCCCCGCCGACCAGATCGAGCCCTATGCTCAGCAGCTCATCTTTGACCGCGACCCCATGATGAGCTGGGTCGAGATCCCCTCCATCGACGTGAGTATGCCCATCTACCACGGCACGAGCGAAGAAGTCCTTATGGCGGGCGTCGGCCACCTGGAGGGCACGAGCCTGCCGGTGGGCGGCACCTCGACGCATTGCGTGCTCACCGCGCACTCGGGCATGCGCAACCTGAGCATGTTCGACGACATCCACTCGCTGGAGCCCGGCGACCTGGTGCTGCTGCACACCATGAACAAGACGCTCGCCTACAAGATGGTGGACTCCGAGGTCGTGCTGCCCGAGGAGATGGAGTCACTGACCATCGAGCCCGGCGCCGACAAGGTGACGCTCGTCACCTGCACGCCCTACGGCGTGAACGACCATCGTCTGCTGGTGCATTGCGTGCGCACCAAGTACAACAAGAAGGACGTCGACAAGCAAAAGTCGCTGGCCGGCCGCCACTGGGGCAAGCGCGAGTTTGCCGTGCTCATTGTGGTCGTGGCCATTGTGCTGTTGCTGCTGGACATCGTGATCCACGCGGTCCGCAAGCGCCGCAAGGCCAAGGCCTCGGCATAAGATATCGTTCAGAACCACCACAATGAGGACAGGCACCTTTGTGGTGGTCGGGGCTTCCAAACCATCACAACATTCGATGAAAATCGCGATTTTGGCGAAAAGCGTCGAATGTTGTGATGGTCTTCGTTGTGGACGGCGCGGTGTGCGTTGTGGACGGGACGGTTTTCGCTATGGGCGGTGCGGTTTCGCTGCAGAATCGCCAGCCCATTACCTGCCAGCCCGCCGTCCTCGTTACGTTTTCGCTGCATTTGGGTAAAGCACCTGCTCCAAGCGGCGTTGCCTTGTATACTAGAGCGGTTTATCTGTTATGCGGAAGGGAGCGCCTATGGCACTCAGCGAGAAAGATGTGCGCGGCATCGCCGAGTACGCAAAGATCGCACTGACCGATGACGAGCTCACCCAGATGACGTCCTACATGAACGACGCCGTCCAGATGCTCGAGCCCGTCTTGCAATATGACTTGCCCGACGTGGAGCCCACGTTCCATCCCATCGGAAGCCTGTCCAACGTGATGGGCGACGACCTGCGCGAGCCCGAGCGCGACCTGCCGCTCGACGTCGCGCTCGAAAACGCCGGCAGCGCGCGCGACCGCTACTTCCGCGTGCCGTCCATTTTGGGAGAGGGGGAGAGCGAGTAATGGCGCAGAGCTTCGATTCCCTAACCGCCGCCCAGATCGCCGCGGGCGTTGCCGCCGGCGACTTTACCGCTACCGAGGTGGCCCAGGCCTCTCTTGCCGCCATCGAGGCGCGCGAGGGCGGAGTCCAGGCATTCCTGCAGGTGGCGCCCGAGCTCGCGCTTGAGGCTGCTGCCAAAATCGACGCTCGTCGCGCCGCAGGCAAGCCGCTGCCCCCGCTTGCGGGCGTGCCGTTGGCCATCAAGGACAACATGAACCTCGTGGGCACGCGCACCACCTGCGCTTCCCGCATGCTCGAGAACTACCAGAGCGTCTACACCGCTACCTGCGTCCAGCGCATGCTCGATGCCGGCTGCCTGCCCATGGGCAAGGCTAACATGGACGAGTTTGCCTTTGGCAGCTCCACCGAGAGCTCGGCGTTCTACCGCACCAACAACCCCTGGGATACCGAGCGCGTGCCCGGCGGCTCCTCGGGCGGCTCCGCTGCCGCCGTCGCCGCGGGCGAGGTCGCGCTCTCGCTGGGCTCGGACACCGGCGGCTCCATTCGCCAGCCGGCGAGCCTGTGCGGCGTGGTGGGCTTTAAGCCCACGTATGGCGCCGTGAGCCGTTACGGCGTGGTTGCCTTTGGCTCGTCGCTCGACCAGGTGGGCCCCTTTGGCCGCACGGTCGAGGATGTTGCGCTGGCCATGAACGCGCTTACCGGCGCGGGCCACGATCCGTATGACTGCACCAGCCAGGATTGCGCCGTCGACTTTACCGAGCATCTCAACGACAGCATCGAGGGTAAGCGCGTGGGCATCATCCCCGCGTTTATGGAGGCCGAGGGCCTGACGCCCGAGGTCAAGGCTGCTGTTCAGCGCGCCGCTCAGGAGCTGCAGAACCAGGGCGCCGAGCTGGTCGAGGTCGACCTGCCGCACTTGGACGCCGCCATCGCCGCCTACTACGTCATCGGCCCGGCCGAGGCGTTCTCCAACTTGGCTCGCTTCGACGGCATTCGCTACGGCTATCAGGAGGAGGGCTGCGCCAACCTGTCCGACCAGAGCTCGCTGTCGCGTGCCCATGGCTTTGGCGCCGAGGCCAAGCGCCGTCAGATGCTCGGCGCCTACCTGCTGAGCTCGGGCGTGTACGACAAGTACTACTACGCTGCGCAAAAGGCCCGTACGCTCATCACGCGGGACTACGACGCCGCGTATGCCAAGGTGGACACCATCCTCATGCCCGCCTCGCCGCGCACGGCCTTTAAGTTTGGCGAGATCAGCGACCCCACGCAGATGTACCTCTCCGACCTGTACACCATTTCGCTCAACATTTGCGGCAACGGCGGTATCTCGGTGCCGCTGGGCCTGGGCGAGGATACTCAGCTGCCCGTTTCTGCCCAGCTGGTTGGCCCGGCCTTTAAGGACCGTCAGCTGCTCACGTTTGCCCGCGCCCTTGAGCGCGGCTTTGCCGATGCCGCCACGGGTGCGCCCGCGCTTTCCGTCGCGCCCGATTTTGCCGGGAAGGGAGGCGAGCTGTAATGAAGGAGCTTTCCGAGGTCCTGCAGGATTGGGAGGCCGTGATCGGCCTGGAGATCCATACCGAGCTCACCGCACTCGATACCAAGATGTTCTGCAACTGCAAGCTCAGCCACGATGACGAGCCCAACGCCAACGTGTGCCCGGTGTGCCTGGGTCTGCCCGGCGCCCTGCCGGTGCCCAACAAGCGCGCCATCGAGAGCATCGTCAAGGCCGGTCTCGCCACCAACTGCGAGATCCAGCGCCACTCGATGTTCTACCGCAAGCACTACTTCTATCCCGATATGGCCAAGAACTTCCAGACCACGCAGGGCCCGGTCGCCTTTGCCATGTACGGTCACCTGGACCTGGACGTGACCGGTCGCGGTGCCGCCGAGCGCCCCGACTGCGCGTTTGGCGAGGCCGAGGCCCAGAGCCTGGCGAGCGCCTCGGCCAATGCCGAGGGCCTGTCCACGTCCATGACGTCGACCATGCGCGAAGGCAATCAGCGCGCCGGCCACCTGGCCAGCTATGACGCGTCCAACCTGCAGATGCCCGAGCGTCGCGAGGACGGTTCCTACACGGTGCCCATCCGCATCCTGCGCATCCACATGGAGGAGGACGCCGCCAAGATGGTGCACGTGGGCGGTGCCGAGGGTCGCATTACCGCCGCTGCCGAGTCGCTCGTCGACTACAACCGCTGCGGCACGCCGCTGATTGAGCTCGTCACCGAGCCCGATCTGCGCACGCCCGAGGAAGCGCGCCTGTTTATGGAGAAGCTCCGTCGCATCTTTGTGACGCTGGGCATTTCGGACTGCTCCATGGAGAAGGGTTCCATGCGCTGCGACGGCAACGTGTCGCTGCGCCGCCGCGGCGAGACCAAGCTGGGCACCAAGACCGAGCTCAAGAACCTCAACTCGTTTAAGAGCCTGCACGACGGCCTTGCCTACGAGATTTGCCGTCAGGCCGAGGTGCTCGAGGAGGGCGGAATCATCTATCAGGAGACCCGCCACTGGGAGCCCAGCCGTAAGCGCACCGTGGTTATGCGTGTGAAGGAGACGGCCGACGACTATCGCCTGTTCCCCGATCCCGATCTGGCGCCGTTCGATCTGGACGACGAGTTCATCGACCGCTGCCGTGGCGAGATTCCCGAGCTGCCCGATGCCAAGCGCGCCCGTTTTGAGACCGACTTTGGTATTAAGGCGGCGGACGCCGAGCAGATCGCGGGCGACCCCGAGTTTGCCGAGTTCTTTGAGGCTGCCGCTGCCGGTATGGCTGGCAAGGAGGCCCAGACGGTCGCAAACCTGCTGGTCAACGAGATGATCGCCTACCTCAAGGGCGCGGGTGTCTCGCTGACTGAGTCTGGCATCGCGCCGGCTCAGGTGGCGGCGCTTGCCAAGCTGCTGGTGACCGATGCCATCAGCTCCAACCAGGCGCACGAGGTCTTTGAGGCCATGGCCCAGACCGGCGACGACCCCAACAAGATCGTAGACGAGCGCGGTATGCGTCAGGTGAGCGATGCCGACGCGCTGCAGCCGATTGTGGACGAGGTGCTGGCAAACTGTGCCGATCAGGCGCAGCAGTATCGTGACGGCAACCAGAAGGTCATCGGCTTTTTGGTGGGCCAGTGCATGAAGGCGAGCCGCGGCAAGGGCAACCCCAAGCTCTTCAACGAGTTGCTGAGAACGTCGCTCTCGTAGCTGCGAGGCCGGGGAAGCCCCGAGTCGCCGGGGTATTTCCTCCAAATTTCAAACAGTCCTATGCAAGACGAAGGCCACATTTAGTGGCCTTCTTTGCATGCGGAACTCATTTGGAGCAAACACCCCGGCGACTCGGGGCTTCCCCGGCCAGACGACTCGGCCGTTCGGGTCAGGCGGGGCTGAATGGAATAGAGTGAATGGGCGCGCCGTTGGCGCGCCCATTGTTTTGGAGGGAACTCATTTTGAGCAAGCACCCGCCCTGCCGGGGCTCCCGGGTTCTGCAACGACTCGGCCGTTCGGGTCAGGCGGGCTGAATGAAATTGAGTGAATGGGCGCGCCGTTGGCGCGCCCATTTTTGTAAATGTGACAAAGGGACAGTCCCTTTGTCACATTGCGTGTGGAACTCATGGGGCTGTCCCTTTGCCGTCTTTTTATTGATGTTGGGAGCGCCAAACGGTGGGGGTGGTGCCGGTGTGTTGCTTGAAGGCTTGGGCGAAGGCGGCCTGCTGAGGGTAGCCTAGACGCTCTGCCACCTGCGCTATCGTGAGCGCGCTATCGGCCAAAAGGTCCTGTGCTCGCTCCATACGACGTCTGCGAATGTAGGCGCCCAGGGGCTCGCCGGTTTGGGCTTTAAAGGTAGCGCATAGCTTGGAGCGGCTTGTGTAGAGCCTCTCGGCCACCTCGTTGATACCCACATGTTTGCCCTTGTCGAGCGAGCGTTCTACAAGGCTCGTCGCTTCCTCGGCAATGGTCATGCTGGCGCGTGTGTCTGCCGCCTGCCGCGCCTGCTTGTGGGCCGCGCGCGAACAGGCGAGCTCCGCGACCATGGTTTCCACGATGCCTTGCATATAGACGTGTCCGCCTACGGTGCGGGCGCGGTCCTCGTTAATCCGGTGCAGTGTGTGGCAGATGGCGGACGTCGCTTCCTCGTGCCATGGCTCGGCAAACGCCTCAAAGACCCCTGCGAACTCGGTGGGATAGCGGTGCTCCAGTTCGTCAAAATATCCAGGCAAAAAGAGCGCCGAGCGCGAGTGATAGAGCTGCCCTGCAAACAGCGGGCTTGACTCCTCGCCACAGTTATCTTGGATAAAGCTGCACACGGCATTGTTTGGCCACGGTCCATGCAAGAGTTTAAGGTTTGCAGGCGTTATGCCAGCCTCGGGCATGCACATGAGCGTGGGCGCGCTGACCTCGCTCACGCACGCGTACGGTTCGGGTGTGTACTCGGCTAGGTGCATGTTGTGCATCGGGGTAATGAAATGCTCCATGACGATGCAGGTGGGGGAAAGGGGCATGATCCATGCGCGTCCGTGCGCCCGATCGTTTGCCACCTCACCGGTAAAGACGGCGCCCTTGCCGGAAAGCTGCAGGCCAAACTGCTCAAACTGCGGTGCGTAGAGCTCGGTTATATCGGTTGCCGCCCGCCGCATTTTCAAAAGCGTCCCCTTCATTTGCGAAAACGTCCACGCCTGGCCCAATTGTGTGCCTTGGCTAACACGCCCATGATAAGTTTCTTACGGTTAACTCTCAAGCCGTTAGAAAGGAATCTCATGGCAAAGGGATCGAAAAAGGAAGGTGGCGGTATCGGCGAGCTGCTTGCATATGCCGGCGACCGCAAATTCCTAACGTATTTGGGCATGGCCCTCTCGGCGTTCTCGCAGCTGTTGAGCTTTGGCCCGTACGTGTGCATCTGGCTTGTTGCGCGAGACCTGATTGCCGTGGCGCCCAACTGGAGCGAGGCCGCCGACATCGCAATGTATGGTTGGTGGGCTGTTGGTTTTGCCCTGGCAAGCATCGTGGTCTATTTCGTGGGACTCATGTGCACGCACCTGTCCGCGTTTCGCTGCGCATCCAATATCCGCAAGGCTACGAGCGAGCATCTGCTTAAGCTGCCGCTCGGCTACTTTGACACGCACGCCACCGGTGAGCTGCGCCGTATCGTAGACGGCTGTGCCGCCTCCACCGAGACGCTGCTCGCGCACATGCTGCCCGATATCGCCGGTGCCACCGCCATGGTCGTGGGCCTGCTTGTGCTGCTATTTGCCCTCGATTGGCGTTTGGGCGCGGCATGCTTAATCTCGGTCGTCGTTTCGTTTTGCGCCATGGCCACCATGATGAGCGGCAAGGGCGCCGAGTTCATGAAGGCCTACATGGGCGCGCTGGTCAAGATGAACAAGACCGGTACCGAATACGTACGCGGCATTCCCGTGGTCAAGGTGTTTCAGCAGACGGTCTATTCCTTTAAGGCGTTCCACGATGCGATCGCCGAATACGCCGATATGGCGCAAAATTATGCGGGTACGTTTTGCCGGGGTCCGCAGGTGCTCAACCTTACTGCGCTCAACGGCCTTGTGGCATTTCTTTTGCCTGTGGCGCTGCTGCTGGCGCCGGGCGAGACGGACTTCGCGCACTTTATGGTCAATTTTACGTTTTACGCGATCTTTTCGGCCGTGGTGCCGACGGCCATGACCAAGCTTATGTTTGTGGGCGAGGCCTCTCAGATGAGTGCCGATTCGCTGGCTCGCATTCGAAGCGTCATGGATTCCAAGCGGCTCTCCGTGCCCGCGCAACCCAAGCACCCCGCTGGCAGCGATGTGCGCTTTGAGGACGTGAGCTTTACCTACGAGGGCGCCGAGGCGCCTGCCGTCAACCATGCGAGTTTTAGCGTTCCCGCAGGTAGCACCCTCGCGCTGGTGGGTCCTTCGGGCGGCGGCAAGTCAACCTGCGCAAGCCTGATTCCTCGTTTTTGGGATGTTTCCGCAGGTCGAGTGCTCGTAGGTGGTGTGGACGTTCGCGATATGGATCCGCACGAGCTTATGGACCAGGTCGCCTTCGTGTTCCAGACCAACCAGCTGTTCCGGCAAACACTTGCCGATAACGTGCGCGCCTCCAAGCCTACGGCCACTGACGACGAAGTGCGTGCGGCCCTCTCCGCAGCCCAGTGCGACGACATTGTGGCCAAGCTCCCACAGGGCATCAATACCATGCTCGGTGCCGGCGGAGCATATCTTTCGGGCGGCGAGGTCCAGCGCGTGGCACTTGCCCGCGCGATCCTTAAAGACGCGCCTATCGTGGTGCTCGATGAGGCCACGGCGTTTGCGGATCCCGAGAACGAGGCGCTCATCCAGCGCGCCTTTAGCAAGCTGGCGGCGGGTCGCACGGTCATTATGATTGCGCACCGACTCTCGACTGTAGTGGGGGCCGACAAGATCGTGGTGCTCAACCAAGGTAGCGTGCAGGAGACTGGCACCCATGCCGAGCTGCTGTCCCAAAAGGGTCTATACGCCAAGATGTGGGCTGAATACGAACAGGCCGCGAGCTGGAAAATCACTGCAGCGACCGCGGATGCCGCCGTCACGAAGGGAGGCGAGGCCTAAATGTTCGCCTCATTCCAAAAGAAGTATTTCCTATCCGATAAAGGCGTCGCCGGCGTAAAACGCGGCATTTTCTGGACCACGCTCACCAATCTTGTGACCATGGCCGGCATGGGCTTTTTGTTCCTGGTCATGGCCGGCTTTGTCGAACATCTCGCCACCGGCGCCGACCTGCCGGATGCCCTACCGATCGTGGGCGGCCTCCTGGTCTTTTTCGTGTTGCTCTTTGCCTCTAACTGGCAGCAGTATTACTACACCTACTGCATCTTTTACGAGGAGTGCGGCAAGCAGCGCATGGGGATTGCCGAGCGCTTGCGCAAACTGCCGCTGTCGTTTTTTGGCCGTCGTGATCTGGCCGATCTAACCGAAACCATCATGGGCGACGTTCAGACTATGGAGCACGCCTACAGCCACGTGCTGGGAGAGCTTTGGGGTGCCATCATCGCAAGCGCCATTGTGTTCGTGGCGTCGCTGTTCTTTTGCTGGCAGCTGGCGATCGCGGCGTTTTGGAGCGTTCCCGTGGCCTTTGCCGTGCTGTATCTGACGCGCGGCCCCATGACCCCGGTGTTCGACCGCGTGCGTGCCGAGAAGGTCAAGGTCACCGAGGCGATCCAGGAGACGCTCGACTGCGTGCGCGAGATCCGCGCCACCAACCAGGAGGCCCATTATCTTGAGGGACTCAACGCCGTGATCGATGCCGAGGAACGCGAGACCACCAGAGGCGAGCTTGCCAATGGGCTTTTGGTCAACTCCGCCTTTGCCATCCTGCGCTTGGGGATTGCCACCACGTTGGTCACGGGCGCCGCGATGGTCGCCTCCGGCCAGGTCGACTTTTTGATGATGTTTGCCTTCCTGCTCATGGTGAGCCGCATCTATGCGCCCTTTGATCAGGCGCTGATGCTGATGTCCGAGCTGTTTGCCGCCGAGTCGTCGGCCAAGCGCATGCGTTCCATCATGGAAGAGCCCGTGGCGCGGGGCAGCGAGCAGTTTGAGCCCGTAGGCCACGATGTGGTGTTCGATCACGTGGCATTTGGCTATGGTGCGGGCGAGGACGGCCGCGCCGGCGAGAAAGTTCTTACCGATGTGAGCTTTACCGCTAAGGAAGGCGAGGTCACGGCGCTGGTCGGTCCTTCGGGCTCCGGTAAGTCCACAGTGAGCCGCCTGGCCGCGCGCTTTTGGGACGCCACCGAAGGCACGGTCACCGTGGGCGGCGTGGATGTTGCGAGCGTCGATCCCGAGGTGCTGCTGCGCGACTACGCCATTGTGTTCCAAGACGTGCTGCTCTTTGACGACACGGTGATGGGAAACATCCGCCTCGGGCGTCGTGGCGCCACCGATGAGGAAGTGCTTGCTGCCGCGCGTGTCGCCAACTGCGACGAGTTTGTGAGCCGCATGCCGCAGGGTTATGACACCATGATCGGCGAGAACGGCTCCAAGCTGTCCGGCGGTGAGCGCCAGCGCATCTCCATCGCCCGCGCGCTGCTCAAAGACGCCCCGATTGTGTTGCTGGACGAGGCAACAGCGAGCTTGGATGTGGAGAACGAGACCGTGGTTCAGCAGGCGCTCTCCCGTCTGCTTGCAGGTAAGACGGTTATCGTTATTGCCCACCGTATGCGTACGGTGGAAAATGCCGACAAAATCGTTGTACTCAAGGATGGTGTGGTTGCCGAGCAGGGCACTCCGGCGCAGCTCAAGGCGGCAGGTGGAGAATTCGCCCGCATGGTGGCGCTGCAAAAGGAAGCAGCTACCTGGCAGTTGTAAGAAGGGGCAAAGGGACAGTCCCTTTCTCGCATTGACAATCGGTTACTCCGCATCGTTAATTTTCAAAAGGTTAGCCATGGCTGACCTAGATAGTTAGATAGAATTAAGGTATTTCAAAAGCGTGCTCGAGCTAACTGATGAACTCGGGTGCTAAGGCACCATGCCGCGCCCCATGCGGCAAAAGGGAGAAGCAACATGAAGAAGTCGACGTTTAACACCCTGCTTGTTGGTGGCGGTTTTCTGCTTGGCACGGCCGGCATCAAGCTGCTTACCAGCGCTCCGGTCAAGAATGCCTGCGTGCAGGGTATTGCGTGCGGTATGCGCATCAAGAACGGCTACCAGGACATGGTCGAGCAGGCCAAGGCTAATGTCGACGACATGGTTGCCGAGGCTGCTTACATCACCCAGAGCGAGGCCGCCGCGGACAACGCAGCTGAGTAGCGCTTCCAGGCACAAACTATGAGATTCTCGATTATCAGCGAGATCCCCGGCAGGACCCGCCTCCAGTTGGCGGGTCCTGTGCCAGAGAGCGATCTCGATGCGCTTCTTAAGCTTGGTGGCGACATCGACGGCGTGCGCAAGGTGCGCGTGTATGGCCGCATTGGCCAGATGGCGCTGGAGTACGACGAGCCGCGACGCGATGCCGTGCTGGCCGCCGTCGGTGCGCTCGACGCTCAGGCCATTGCCGACGCAAAGACGGGCTACGTGATACAACTCGAGCCGCGCAAGCACAAGCTCGTCATGGATCTTGCCACACTTGTCGGCGCCCACTACGCACGTCGCTGGTTTTTGCCCACGCCCCTGCGTGCGGTGTTTGTCGTGGCCGGTTACATGACCTTTTTGCGCGCCGCCCTCCGTGAGCTCGCGCAGCCGCGCCTGACCGTTCCCGTGCTCGACGCTTCGGCCATCGGCATTTCGTTCGTCAAGCGTGATGTCGACACCGCGGGCCAGACGATGTTCCTGCTCAACGTGGGCGAGCTGCTCGAGGACTACACCCGCGCCATGAGTGAAAACGAGCTCATCAACTCGCTGCTCGATGTGCCCGACAAGGCGCAAAAGGTTGTTGGCGACACCGAGGTAAGCGTTGCCGCGACCGAGCTTGAGCCCGGCGATCTGGTCGCCGTGCGCACCGGCATGTCCATCTGCATCGACGGTGTTGTCGAGCAGGGGAGCGCTATGGTCAACCAGGCGACCCTGACCGGCGAGCCGCTGGCCGTCGAGCGCAGCGTGGGCGACGACGTGTTCGCCGGTACCGTCGTGGAAGACGGCGGCATCTTGGTGCGCGTGCGCGCCAATACGGCGCAAACCAAACTGCGCTCAATCGTCTCGCTCGTGCAGACGGCCGACTCGCTCAAGTCCGAGGGCCAGTCGCATATGGAGGACCTTGCCAACAAGATCGTCCCGTGGAACTTCCTGCTCGCGGGCCTAGTTGCGCTTACTACCCGCAGCCTCATCAAGACCTCGGCGGCACTGATGGTCGACTACTCGTGCGCACTCAAGCTCACGGGTTCCGTTGCCGTCATGACCGCTATGAGCGATGCTGCCAAGATGGGCGTCATGGTCAAGGGCGCGAAGTACTTTGAGTCGTTTGCCAAGGCCGACACCATTGTCTTTGATAAGACCGGCACGCTCACCGAGGCGCAGCCGCGTCTTGCCTGCGTACTCACCACCGATGGCTGGAGCGAGGATGAGGTCCTGCGCCTTTCCGCTTGCCTGGAGGAGCATTTCCCGCATCCGGTGGCGCGCGCCGTGGTCAATGCGGCATGCGAGCGCGAGCTCGAGCACCGCGAGCGCCATGCCGCTGTCGAGTACATCGTGGCGCACGGCATCGCTTCGTCCATTGAAGGACGTCGCGCCATCATCGGTTCCGCGCACTTTGTATTTGAGGACGAGGGCGCACAGCTCGAATCCGACATCAAGGAGCGCATTGAGTCCCAGATGCAGGGCCTGTCGCCGCTGTATCTGGCGGTCGATGGAAAGGTCGTCGGCGTGCTCGGCATCGAAGATCCGCTCAAGCCTGGGGTCCGTGAGGCCATCGCCGACCTGCATGCGCTGGGCGTCAAGCATGTCGTTATGCTCACGGGCGATTCCGAGCGCACGGCCGAGCGCATTGCGCGCGAGGCGGGTGTCGACGAGTTTAAGGCCGAACTGCTGCCCGAGGACAAGTACGCCTATGTGGAACGCATTAAGAGCGAGGGGCGCCATGTTGCCATGGTGGGCGACGGCGTCAACGATTCGCCGGCGCTCGGTTTGGCCGACGTGGGCCTGGCCATGGGTGGCGGAAGCGACATCGCCAAGGAAGTCGCCGATATCATCCTGACCGATACGGATCTGGCCGCGATCGTGCGCCTGCGCCGCATGAGTCAGGGTCTCATCGACCGTCTGACGAGTTCGTATTCCAAGGTGATGCTCACCAACTCGGCGCTGTTGGCATTGGGTATTACCGGCATGATCACTCCGCAGACGTCGTCACTGCTGCACAACGGCTCAACGATCGCCTACAGCCTGGGCAACGCAAAGGCGTACCTGCGTTAGCAGACGTGTTCGCCCACGTTATCTGGCCTGCGCCCAGACGGCATCGGTGTCGTCCGGGCGCAGGCCTTTTGCGTTTGGATGCCAACGTATGGGTTGATTCGTTTTGCGTCGACCATGCTGAGTCGCTTGCCGCGCGTGCGTTTATTGGGCAGGCGGCGGAGGCGGGGGCATTGCTGTTCTTTCCGGTGCATATCGCCAAGGACGTGCTGTACGTTGTCCAACACGAGCTGAAGCGTAGCGTTCTTGCCAGTGGGGAAGCGCTCGACGAGGCATCCGCCCGTGCAATTGGCGATGCGGCGTTGGCGTTTGTTCGGAACATGACCGAAAACGCCACGGCCGTGGGTGCAGATGCGTCGGACCTTTGGCTGGCCGACAAATACTTAGCGCTCTATCGCGATTACGAGGACAACTTGGTGCTCGCCGCGTGCAAGCGCGCGCAGGTCGATTACTTGGTGACCAACGATCGCAAGCTGCTCGAACATGCCGATCTTGCAGCAAAGACCCCGCGCCAAATGATGCCGATTCTGGCTTTGGCCGAACGCGGAGGCGCGGCTATCGGTTGACGCGAACTGTTTGTGGGCCTCTTGGACGACGATGCGCCAAGGGACCCGCGCCTTCTATTTACAAAAGCTCGGCCTTAATGGCGGGACTTTCTGCGAGCTGCTCGGCTGCCTTTTCGTCGGAGCTGTCGAGTGCTGCCAGACTGCGGTAGACCCACTCGTTGACCTGGGTGTTCTTGACGCCTGCGGTCTGCATAAGGGCGCCTACCTCGCGGATTGCTGCGAACAGATCGGCCTTGGGACCCGCGAGCTCGACCTCGATACCGTGGTAGGCGGCCACGCCGCGGTTCTCACTCACGTGGTCGATAAAGCCCTCGACGGTCTCAAGCTGCTGGGCGAGAGCCACATCATCGTTAGCGTCCAGCGCGACGAGTGCGTTCGAAACCGTGAGGGCGGGATGTCCGCAGGGGACAAAGCCTTCGATGACATCCATAGCTTCGGTAATGGTTGAGCCCAGGCCTGCGAGGGCATTGACGAGTTGCTGCTTGGTATCCATAACGGTCCTTTCGACGGGGCAGTTGTGCTTGGCGAAAATATACGTGACGCGATCGGTAGCAAAAGTGCGAAGTGCGGCGCACATTGGGGTCTTCACAGCTCGTGCATAGAACAGCTGTCTGCCTTTAGAACGTGGTAAGATAACACTCCACAAGCGGGGCTCGTCCCGCATGTTCCTTGAAAAGTCGACGGCTGTTGGGTGCTTTTGTGCCCGATGCCATCCAGACTTTCCCAGCATTCGGGGGCGACTGGTTTCGACACGATAGCTCTGAGAGAGGAAGCAAGCCGAGGTCTCCTCGCCTCGTTAAACAGGGGTACCGTCAAATTGAATTGACAACAACTCTTCTTTTGAGCCTATGGCTCTCGCTGCTTAATTTATAGCGGCGCGTCAACCCGGTGATTTCCCCGACACCGGCGCGACGTCATTTTAGGGGAATGCTCCTGCGCACGTAATCGGTATGGCGCAGGCTAAGACCGAACCGGTTAGGACGCCGCGAGCGTGTCGCTGCGCGCAAAGCGTCCGAGACAAAACCAGCGACTGAGCTTGGAGATGCCAATCAGGGGGCTTTCGTGGACCGGAGTTCGATTCTCCGCGCCTCCACCAACTGTTCAGTAGGCGAACACATACGCGTGTTCGTCGTTAGGCGGGCGTTCGTATTGCTCGTCAGATAGAAAGAAGCCGCTCCATACGGGGCGGCTTCTTTGCGTTCTAGGCCTGCGGCATGATCTCCTGCTCGCCGTCCTCGTCCATGTACGGCATGAGGAACACGCCGCCCTGCTCGGTGGTAAGCAGCAGGTACTCGCGGTTGTGCTCGTCGCACACGATTTCCTGGCCGATGCCCTCGGGCAGGTCGTATATGGGGCCGTCCGTGCGGGCTTGCCTCACGGTCACGTCTTGCGCTCCCATGGCCTGCGACGCGCAGCTGGCGGCGGCCAGGACGATGAACAGCAGGACGACCGCCGCGAGGATGGGGCCGCACCCGCCGTTGCGCTCCTCGTCTGCGGGGCTCGGGTACGGCATGGCCTATCCCACCTTCACCAGATAGTCGTCGGCCTCTGGCTTGCCCGTGGCCTTGCCCACGGCGATGTAGCGCGTTGCGCCGCTGTAGCCCGTGTATCGGCCCCACACGTAGCCGTCGGCGATCTTGTACCAGTTATCCAGCGTCACGGTCTCGCCGCTGGAATAGTGCGCCACCTCGGTGCCGCCCAGGCCGGGGGCGTCGCGCACGCGCAGGTAGTCCACAGTGCAGCGGTAGGTGCCGCCGAAGTTCTCGGGCGTTTCCTGCTGCGCAGGCTGCGGCTGCGGGACGGCTGCGGGGGCGCTTCCAGCAGTGATGCCGAAGCATTCCAGGTAGATGCGCGCCAGCTCGTCCAGGTTGCCGTTGAACTTCTCGCGGTCGCCGTCGTTGTCGATGAAGCCGTTCTCGCACAGGCGGTAGTTGATGCCGCGCGCGGCGGCTCGGTTCGGGTTCGCGAGGTCGGAACGGCGCACCAGCTTCTCGGAGCGCCCGGGCATGAACGCCGCCAGCTTGTCGGCCAGCGCATTGTCGTACTCGTCAGGCTCAAAGCCCTCCTTGATGATGACGTGCGCGCCGTGGGCCGTGGCGATGCCGCTGGCGTCCATGTGCAGCTCCACCACTGGCGCGTCGGTGCTCAGGCGGTTAAGCCCGCCGTCGGCGTACCAGTTGCGGGACGTATCGCCCAGCTCGACCTCGGAACCGCCCAGTTCCTTGATTCGCTGGCCCAGGGCGCGAACGCGCTCGGCCTCGGTGCAGCCGCCTGCGCAGCAGCCGGGGTCGCCAGCGCCGTGGCCGCAGATGATGAACAGTTTAGCCATTGCCTACTCCTTCCCGCCTACGGTCACGCCCAGCAGGGCGTCGAGCCACTTGGATGTGATGCCTACCGACTTGAACAGCGTGTAGGCCGCCTGCACGCCGCCTACCACGGCGAAGGCGCACGTGACCCATGCGCCCGGGTCTGCGGGCACGCCGCCCACGAAGCCAGTCACGACGCCCGCCAGGAGCGAGCAGCCCAGCGCCAGGATGCGCGCGGCCTTGCCGGTCATGGCCTCGGTCTTGATCAGCTGCACCGCGAACGGCACGGCGAAAGACAGCACGATGGCTGCGATTGCTTGCATTTCTGTCATTTCGGATTCCTTTCTATCGAGCCGATTCCTTGTAGAGCAGGTCAACGCGGTCGGCGATGTGGTCGACCTTCGCCGCCATGCCCTGGCTGCGCGCCTGGCTGTTCGCCAGGTCGGCGTGCAGCACCTCATTGGAGGTCACGACGGACTCCATGAGCGCCTTCATAGCCTCCATCAGCGCGTTGCTGCGCTCCATCTGCGCGGCGATGCGGCCCTCCATCTGGCTGCGCTCGCGGTCGCGCTGCGCCCGCTCGTTCACCTCGTCCTGCTTTCGCTCTTCGCGCTTGAGGTCGATGTTCGCCTTGCGCTCGTTCTGGGCCTTGAACTCTTCGAGGAACTGCTTGCCGAAGTACAGGACCACTAGGACGAGCAGTGCGCCGAAAAGCGACCCGGGGCCGTACGGCGCGAAGATTTCCAGCACGTCGGTCATTCGTTTTCTCACCTCCTCGAATCGCTGCCGCGATTGTCCGCGAGGTGTCGCCGGGCAAAAGAAAAGCGCCCCCGAAGGGGCGCTCGCTACTCCTGCGGCGCTTCCGGCTGGTCGGGCTCCATGGCTTCCAGCTCGTTGATGCGGTCGCGCCACGTCTGGCGCTGCGAGATGATCTCGGCCACCTCCTTGGCAGCTGCGGCGATGGCCGAGAGCAGGTCGGTGATGGACGATGCGGAGAAGATACGCTCCACCGCCTTCATGACCTTGTAGTCGCTCTGCTCAAGCTGCTGTTTGTAGCCGTTGATCTCCCCGGCGATTTCCTGTTCCGTCATGGGTCGCTCCTTCCGTTGCTAGGGTAGGGGCATGTTCCCATCCGTGTCGCCTCCAGGTTTGGATTGCATTGAGCAACCCCCCCCCGCGGGATTTCCGAACAGGCTGCGGTACAGCGCGTCCATGGCCCGCACGCTGCGGTGCGCGTCCAGCCGCTTCATGCCTCCGCGCCAGCTCTGGTAGCTCTGCTCCACCTGCTCGGGGGTCATGATGCCATCGGCGACCATGCGGGCCATCTTCTTGAGCTTGCGGCGCTCCCGCGTTATGGAGTCTCGGCACGGCTTCACGACTATGCGGCCCGTCTCCGTGTAGAAGATGCGCTTCTTCAGCCACGTGAACCCGCGCGTGAGCTTCACCACGCGCGTCTTGCGCGGGTTCAGCTCGATGCCCAGCTCGGCGCATTTGCCCTCTATCAGCAGCAGGCACACCTGCAAGTAGTCCTTGGACTCGTGTATCAGGTAGAAGTCGTCCATGTAGCGCCCGTAAGACTCGGGGCGCAGCATCTCGGTCACGTAGTGGTCGATGCGATTGGGGTGGGCCACGGCGCATATCTGGTTCGGCTCGCTGCCAAGCCCCAGGCCCACATCGCCCTGCGCGTCTATCAGGCGGTGCTCCAAGGCGACCACGCGCGGATCTAGCAGCGCGGAGGCCACCTGGTCTTTGACGGGTTGGTGCGCTATGCGCGCGAAGTAGTCGGAGAAGTCGCCCAGGAGGATGTAGCCCTCGCGGCCGTGCCGCCTCCAGTGGTCGGCCAGGTGGCGCTTGAGCAGCTTCAGGGCGTAGTCGGTGCCGCGCCTCTTGATGTTCGCGGAGTTCGCGGCTATGAGGGTGGGCACGATCGCGGGCACGAGCGCGTTCTGCGACAGCGACTTCTGCACCACGCGCTCGGGGAAGTGCACGGCGCTGATATGCCTCAGCTTGCCGCGCTCCCATAGGTCGAACCGTATGAAGCCCCGGCATATGTCGCGCCCCTCCAAAAGGTCGCGGCGGGACAGGACGGCGTTGCGCAGGTAGCTTTTCATGTATCGCTGCGTGGATGCCTTCCACATCACGCCGCGCGCGGCCTGCTTCGATGCCTTGCACAGGCTGTTGAGGTCGGCCACGGTATCAAGCGTGCACGCCTTGACGCGCTCGGCCTTGGCCTGCGCGCGCTTCTCCTCGCGGCGCTTGCGGCGCGCCGCCCGCCTTTGCTCGGAGTTCACAGAAGGCACCCCGCGCGGCTTGCAATGTGGCTCTGGCAGCCGCTTGAGGTATGGCCATGAAACGCGGCGAAGCCACGGAGCGCCGCGCCATGCAAGCAGCGTCCGGCCACCCTCGCGGGGTGCGTATTTACGGGCGCATGCCCGACGGTCGCGCCTTCCTTCCTCTTCGCGCTCTGCTTTCGGCCCTGGGGCCTACTCGGTCTGGCAATAAGGGAATCCGGGGCGGGGGCGAACCCAGACGTTCGTCGCCGAGTTGTAGTTGGCATTGCCGTTGTTGTTGACATAGCACACGTTGGACGCGGAGCCCGACGCAACGGAACGCAGCCACCAATTGTACCGATAGACAAGGCGCGACCGCCGTCCATTATAGCGAACGCAGGCGCTCTAGCTCGGCCTCGGCCTCGGCTATGCGCTCCTCGGTCGTCTTCTTGCCGGTGACGCGTACGTTCTTGCGCGCGCCCTTCAGCAGCCTGATCTCCTCCTCGACCATGCCCGCCAGCGCCTCGAAGCGGTTGGCGTTCACCGGCAGGCCGATATCCATGAGGCACTGCATGTCCAGCATCAGCTGCTCGCAGTCCGCTATGGCCAGCGTCAGGTAGCGTTTCCTCTCCAGCGCGTTGAACGAGCTGTTGGGATAGAAGCAGTCGGCGCGGTTGACGTTGTACACGATGCTGCGCGCCGTCTCCACGGTCGGCACCGCGTTCAGCAGACGGTAGGCCTTCGGAACCACGGAGGACGACGCCATCAGCTTGTTGACCTCCACGCGGATGGCGATTGCTTGAGTGAAAAACTTGTACTCGGAAACCTCGCGGTTGCGCTGGTAGACGCCGCTCACGTGCACCTCCTGGGGAAACTGGCGGAAAAAAACGGCCCGCTTCGCGGGCGAGAGGCGACCGCGCAAGGCGGTCGCCTAAAAGCAGAGTATAGAGCACTCGGCTGGCTAGCCGACGAGGAAGCCGGGGCGGGGGCGAACCCAGACGGCCGTCGCCGAGGTGTAGTCGGCATTGCCGGTGCTGTCGACATAGCACACGAGGGACGCGGAGCCCGACGCAACGGAACGCAGCCACCAACCGCACCGAGTTCCGTTGATTCGGTGCGCGGTGTCCCTGAACAGGTCCCACTGGCAGTCAAAGCCGACGCTGTAGCCCTTGGTGCCCCACACTGGGCAGCCGTACACCTCCATCTCGGACAGCGAGAACACCTTGCCGATATCCTGCCAGCTCCACGAGTTGGACTCGTTGAGCGCGCCGCTGGCGCTGTAACGCTCCTCAAGCAGGACGCGCTGGGTCAGCAGGTACTTGGTCAGGCTCTCGGGCAGGCACGCCTCGAAGGCCGTCTCCCACGCCTTGAGGTTGCTGTTGGGGTAGGGGCATTTCTGGTCGGCGGTGCCCTGGTTCGTGTTGGTCGTGTTCCACATCAGGAAGCTGTCGTTGGCAACGCCGGTCACGGTCTTGGCCACGGCGATGGGCGCGGAGGCCACGAAGGCGATGTGGTGGCCTTTGGAGCTGTCGCCGCAGCAGTAGTACGGGTCGAAGTGCGCCAGGAGGAAGCGCACGGACTGCTGGGCCGCCACGCCCGACGCGCTTACCAGCGGCACGTCGATGTAGTCTCCCACGCGCAGGCCCGCGAAGTTGCCGTTGGCGGCTCGCTTGTGCAGCGCGTCGTACACGCTGCCGCTGCCGATCTCTCCCGCCAGGATGGTGGCGATGTTCTGCCCGCCGTACTTGCCGATTTGGCCCTGGCGGTTGCACTCAGCGTTGTTGAGCGCCGTCTGCGCGTTGCTGCGCGCGGTATCGTCGATGACCTCGTAGCCGATGCCGCCCACCGACAGGGTTTTCGCTTGTGCCATTTCGTTGCCTTTCTACTTGAGGTTGAGGGTTGTGCCGGACGCCGTGCAGGTGCTCCCGAACGTGATGGTGCTGCCAGATGCACTGGCCTTGGAGGCGGGGCAGTACACGGTGCCGTCGTCGTAGATGAACGCGTCCGTGGCGTCGGCCAGCTTGCCGTACAGGTCGGCTATCTGCTGCTTCTGCTTGGCCATGTCCGAGCTGCCCGCGCTGCCCTGCGCCACGCTGTTGGCTATCTGCAAGGCGATGTTTGCCGCCGCGTCGGCGTTCGAGGCCGCGCCGTTTGCCGCAGCTGTGGCGGCTTGCGAGGCCGTCTTCAGCTGCGACGCCTCGGTCACGCGGTCGCTTTCCGCCGTGGCTCGCTTCTTCTCGGCCTCTGCGCGCTTGGTTTCGGCGGTCTGGCGTGCCTTCTCGTTCGTGGCGCGCTGGTTTTCCGCGCTCGCGCGGGAGGCCTCGGCCTTCTGCATCTGCGCGTTCAGCGCGCTCACGTCGGCTAGCTGCCCTTCGAGGTTCGCGATGATCGCCTCCACCGCATCGACGTACGGGCCGGATATCTCGCCCGACGCGCTCGCCGAGGGCAGCACGTTCACCAGGACGTTCTCGGTGGTGGCGTCCAGCCCTGCCGCGTTCCGCACGCGCACGTAGCACACCTTGAGCAGCCCGGCCACGCCGAAGACGGCGGGGTCGACCGTCACGGTGGCCACGTTGTCGCTGATGACAGTGAACTGCTGCTCCACGTAGGTGTGGTCGGGCTTCGCAGCCATGAGGTGCACCTTGCAGCCCATCAGGGCCGCCTTCTTGTCGCCGTCGTAGATGGCGGCCTTCAGGACCTCGGCGCTGTCGCCCTGGTGCACGGTGATGACGGGCGGCGCTATGTTGGTCTTCTTGAGGTTGAGCGTAAGCTCGTGCGTTGCCATGCCTCATTCCTTTCCTTCGGCCGCAAGTGTCCGCGATATGTCGCCGGGCTGCGCTCTGTGGACCCCGCATATCTCCTCGTCGGTGAGCGCCGAGAAGTCCACGGCGTTAGCCTCGCCGCCTTCCGCGTCCATGACGGCCACGGGGCTGGACACGAGCGTGAAGCCGCCCTTGCCGTCGAACTCGAACACGTCTTCCGATTCCACGATGGCCCGCGCCGTGGCCGGGTCGCTGATGCACTCGAACACCGGAAGCGCCTCGGGCGGCTTCGGCGCACCGTCGAGCGCCTGCGGCGCTTCGGGCTGCTGCACAAGGTGGTAGAACATTCCGTTTCCTCTCTCGCTGGTCTAGTTTCCCGTGATGCTGCTCATGCCGGTGATGATTCCGTTCACCACGTTGATGGTGCCCCACGTCCAGTTGTTGCCGTTGTTGGTGATGCACCCGATGAACTGCGTGGAGCCCGTGTACCCGTAGGTGCCGCCGCTGCTCGGACTGGTTCCTATGGCGAACTTCGGGGCGAGTATCCTGGCGGTGCCCGACGACCCAATGTCTGCGCGGCTGCTATCCAGGTACACGTAGTTGTTGGAGTTCTCCTGCAGCTTCACGTACGCCGAGCCGCCCGCGTTGCTGTTGCCGCTCCTCATGTACAGCTGCTCGTCGGGATGGCTCATGTAGC
Organism: uncultured Collinsella sp.; assembly: GCA_958372075.1. Lineage (GTDB taxonomy): Bacteria > Actinomycetota > Coriobacteriia > Coriobacteriales > Coriobacteriaceae > Collinsella. Next base: position 31,036 of record CATXMO010000002.1, read on the forward strand.
CCACGTAGTAGGGGGTCGTCAGCCACGTCTGGCGGTAGTAGCGGTTGACTGCCAGGAAGCCGTAGCCGCAGGCGGATATGCCCACGCCGTCGGTCGAGCTCGCCGTGGGGCTGTCCTTCGCGTGGACGGCCTCGATGGTGCAGTACTCGGTCGAGCCGTTCACGAACGACGCTCCCGGGTGGTTGCTCGTCGTCGTGCCGGTGGTGATGTAGTTGGTTGACGACGTGCCGACCATGTTGCAGCGGAACATGGAGGTGCTGCCCACCAGCACGGTGCCCGCGATGATGGAGCCGTTCTTGTCGTATATCTGGAAGCCGTTGGTGGCGTTGATATAGACCCTGTTGCCGTTGCTGTCGGTCATGAAGATGGAGCCGTCGCGCAGGTAGAAGGCCCCGCTGTCGAGGTCCCAGTACGAGTTCCCGCCTTTGATGCGGCCCGTGGTCAGCTCGTCGGCGGTCACGCCGTCGCCGGTTATGGCCGTGCGCCACTTCCACGCGCCGCTGGAGTACTTGGAGTTGGCCACGGCGATGATTCCGCCGCCTATCTTGACGCACTTGATGGCGATCTCGGGCTTTTTGTCGTACACCAGGATGCCTTGGCCGGGCTCCTCGTACACCCAGCCACCCGTGGTGTTCACCTCGCTGTTGAGCATGTCAACGATCTTCTTGCGGATATCCGTCGGCAGCTGGTCGAGCTGTTTCTGCAGCCCATCCACCTCGCCCTCGGCGCTCGTCAGCCGTTCGTCCAACTTGCCCGTGACGCCTTCCAGGTACTCCTTGTTGGCCTCGTCTATCTGCTTGAGCACGCTCTCGCTTTGCTCTATCGACGTGTCGGTGTACAGGCGCAGCACCTCGTCCAGGGTCAGGTTGCCGTCGTCGGAGTACTTCTTCAGCGCCTCCTCCAGCGTGGTGTCCCCGTTGTCGGCGTACTCCTTGAGGGCCTTGTCCAGCTCGTCCCTTATCTGGTCGGTGTAGTCCCGGGCGGCGCCGCCGACCTCCTTGGCGTACGCCTTCTGGCGCTCCTCGGCGGCCGCCAGGCTCTCGCCCCATTTGCCGGTCGATGCCTTGTTCGAGGCGTTCACGGCCTCGGTCACGGTCGCCCGGATGGTCGAGGCGGTGGACTTGGCGGCCGACTTCTGCGCGGCCATCAGCTCGGCGACCGTCTGGTAGTTGCCGAACGTGTAGGTGACCTCGCCGGGGCGCAGCTGGTCCTCCACCACCTTGGTGATGCGGGTGCGCACGCGCAGCGGCGGGTCGTACACCTTGTCCACCACGGTCACCAGGTCGCCCTCGTCCGCGCCCTCGAAGCCCTCGCCGGCGCGCGCGAGCGCCACGGCGTCCACGGTATAGGACACGGTGGGCACGCACGACTGCGCCAGCTGCGCCTCGGTGAGCTTCTTCAGCTCGGCGGCGTCCTCGCAGTCGGAGAACTCCACGTCGCCGAACACGTGCGCCTTGCCGCCCTTGCCGTCGGGCCGTCCCCAGCGCGCCAGCGCGTCGGCCGACCCCACCCAGTTCTGCCCGCCGTTCACGTCGCCGAAGGTCAGCTTGCGGTCGTAGCCGCCCGTCAGGTTGCCGTCCTCGTCGGCGGTTTGCAGGGACTTGCCGTAGCCGTACAGGGCGGTGCACACGTTGCCCTCGTCCACGCTGCGCTTGACGCTCACGAGGTCCTTGGCGTAGGTGAAACGCTTGCCGTTGTCCTCGCCGACCTGCTTGGCCATGCACACGCGGCGTGCGGTCACCTTGGTGCCGCTCACCTGGATTTCGAACGACAGCTCGCCGCCCCAAGTGTCTGCCACGTCGTGGATGGCCGCCCATGCGTTGGTGTGGTAGAAGTTCGTGCCGGCCTGCCCGAGGTCGGCCACGGTTCCGACCTGCCAGCGCGAGGAGGACAGCGCCGAGGCCAGCGCGGCGTAGGCGCTCACGTCGTAGGGGCGCTTGTCCTCCAGGTAGTCGCCCAGGAGCTCGATTTGCGCCGAAGTCGGGCAGTAGTACGTGTAGAGGATGCCCGCGCTTGCGCGCTCCTCCTCCACGCCGTCCACGATGTTCTCGTGCCAGCGGCCCTTGAGGTCGCGCCACACCAGGCGGTCGCCCTTGTCCAGGCGCGCCAGCGTTGTGATGCTCAGGGCGTTCTCGCCGTTGACCTCGCGCGTGTCCTCGCACTCGAACAGCGTCTTGATGGGTCCCTTGTACGTCTCCCAGCGGTCGCATGCCCACAGAATCATCAGCCCACGTACCTTTCCGTCCACTGTACCGTCGCGGTGCCGCTGGACAGCTTGAGGCTGTTGGCCCCCGGCTCCAGCGGGAAGAAGTCACTCTCGAAGGTCACGGGCGCTGGGCTGCCGTCCACCGTGGCCTGCGGGGCGGCCATGTCGATGACCACCGCGCTCGATGCCGTCACCGCCTTGTCGATCTGCACGAATTCGCCCGTGCCCATGTTCGTCAGCCGCAGCGCCGACGTGCTGCCGCCGGGCCTGACGGTCACGGTGGGGTAGGTGCGGAACGTCCCGCCCACCTGCACGCCCGAGGTGCCCGACACGGTTGCGCGCCCCTCGGCCCCGTAGGCCACGGGGTCGTATGCCGTGAACGTCAGCGTGGCCTCGCCGGTGTGCCACAACGTGTCGAGCGCGCCCGGCGAGGTCAGCACGGCCATGTAGCGCAGGCCCAGGTGCCTCTCGTCGTCCAGCCACAGCTCGGCCTCCTTGAGGCACAGCAGGCGCGAGGCCATGAGGCGGCGAAGGGCCGCCATGTCGTCGGCGGGGCGCGCCCTCCAGGCCGCCGCCACGTCTATCGTCAGGGGTTTCAGCTCTGCGCGCATGAAGCGCGAGCCGGGCTGCCCGGGCACGTCGCGCGTGGCGATTTCGTACTCGGGCAGCAGCGAGCGGGTCACGAGCCGGGTGTCGAACCACGGCGCGAAGTCGAAGCCGTTGTATATCATGCGAAGCACTCCTGCCGTTTGATTTCCTTGGCTATCTGGCGGGAGATTTTCTCGATGTCGGCCTCCTCCCGCACGGTCGCGTACAGGTTGATTGTCACGTTCGTGTCGCCATGGGCCGCGCCGCCCTTGCCGTCGAGCAGCTTGGCGATGCCCTCGGCCAGCGGGCGCGCGCCGCGCTCGTTGAACGGCACCACGCCCTCGGGGCCCGCCTCGCCGACGCCGATGACGCTGGGGCCGTTGAACACGCCGCCCTTGGCGTACCAGTCGATGCCGAAGTGCGGCACGCTCGGCGGGGCGATGCTGAAGCTGCCGGAGATGGACAGGTGCGGCAGCTTCAGGTGGGGCAGCGACCACGAGAAGTTGAAGAACCCCTTGATGGAGTCGATGACGTTGCGCACGGTGTCGCGGGCGTTCTGTATCGGCGTCTCGATGGCGCTCTTGATGGAGTTCCATATGCCGGCCACGGTGTCGCGGGCGGCGTTGAACACGCTGGAGATCGTGTCGCGGATGCCGTTCACGATGCTGGATATGGTGGAGCTGATGCCGCCCCACACGCTCGACGCCGTGCTGCTCACGGCCCCCCATATGGAGTCCCACACCGCCTGAATTGCCGATAGCACCGCCGATATGGTGGAGCTGATGGCATTGATGGCCGCGCCTATCGCCGAGGTGATGGCATCCCACACGCTGGAAGCGGTTGAGCTGACGGTACCCCACACCGTATCCCACACGCCCTGAATCACCTCAAGGGCCGCGCTTATCACGTCGCTCACGTATTGGATGTACGTGCCGACCGCACCGCATATGAGGTCCCACGCCGCCGTGATCACGCCGCCGAAGTTCTCCCAGACGAAGTTCCAGGGTATGAGCAGCGTCTCGATGGCTAGGTTGAGTATTTCCGCGAGCAGCATCACGGCCACCTGCACAACGTTGCAGATGCCGTCCCACACGCCCGCGAGCGTCGCGCCCAGCCCGGAGAAGAACGCGCCTATCGACTCGGCGACCCCGCCGGCAACGCCGACGGCCACCTGGAACGCGGCGCACACGGCATCCCACACGGCGGTCACGGCGTCGCGGAACTCCTCGCAGTTGTTCCACAGCAGCACCACTGCGGCGATGATGGCCGCTATTGCCGCTATCACTGGGTGCGCGGCTATAAGCCCCAGCGCGGCAGTGCCCGCCTTGCCTACGGCGGAGAAGGCAGCACCGATTTGCGGCACCACGCTGATGATGGTGCCGACGGTGGACAGCACCGGCCCGATGGCCGCCACTATGGCCGCTATGGCCAGCACGGCTGTCTGGCCGCCCTCGCCGATGCCGGCGAACCACTCGGAGAACGACTTGACGACGCCCGCCACGTTGGTGGCGATGTTGAGCAGCGGCTCGCCAAGCGGCTCGATGGAGCCCTGCAGCTCGCGCATGGCCTCCTGCGATTTCACGGCGAAGCTGTCGGAGGCGGCCTCCTGGGCCTGCTGCGCAGCGCCCGCCACGTCGCCGAAGCTGTCCTGCACGCCCGCCAGGGACTCGATCATGCCCATGGCATTGTCCTCGCCCAGCGAGGACCACAGGGTGGAGGCCAGCGCGGCCTTGTCGTACTCGTTTGGCATCTGCGTGAGGTCGCCCAGCACCGCCTGCAGCATGTCCTCGGCGGTGGCGCTGCCGTTCTTGAAGTTCTCGAAGACCTCCTGCGTGCCCTCGCTGAACGAGCCGATGGATTCCTCCATGCGGCCGTCGGACAGCGCCGTCAGGAACTCGTTGAGGTAGTCGCCCACCTTGTCCAGGTTGTACGCGCCGTTGGACGTGCCCGCTTCTAGCAGCGAGAAGTACTCGCTGGCGCTCATGCCGGCCTCGCCCCAGCGCACGCTGTACTCGCTCAGGTTGTCGCCCAGCTCGTCCGTGTAGTTCAGGCCGCGCTGCATGCCCGCCGTGAGCAGGTCGCTGGCCTCGGTGGCCGACAGGCCGAAGCCCTCCATGAGGGCGTTGGTGCCGCGTATGGACTCGTTCACGTCTGCGCCGAAGGTGTCCGACAGCATGAGTGCGTTGGTGGTGACGGTCTGCAGGTCCTCGTCGGACACGTCGCGAAGGGTGGACTTGCACTGGATCAGCGCATCGTTGACCTCGTCCAGGGACTGGCCCCAGCCACCCTCGTATATGCGCTTGCCTATGCCGCTGAAACGCTCGGCCTCCTCGCCGGACACGCCGAACGCGGCGGCTATGCGGGCGTTGGCCTGCTCATAGTCGCTGGCCACGCCGAATACGGCCTTGCCGGCGGCCACCACGGGCGCGGTCAGCGTCACCGTGGCGGCCGTGCCGGCCTTCTTGAACGAGGACGACAGCTTCGCGGCCTTCTCGTCGCCCTCGGTTATGTTCTTCCAGGAGATGCCCTGGAGGTCGCGCTCCAGGGCCTTGATGTTCTTGGATACGTCAACGGTGTCGAGCACCGCTTTGATGATGACGTTGCCGTCCATGCTCACCTCGTCGCTCTCTTGAGCGCGGCGAACACATCGCGCATCGCCGCGTCGCTTCCTTCCTCAGAGCCGTGTGAGCTGCGGCCTTTGCCGAGTTCGAACGCCTTGTGGGCGGCGTTCCAGGCCTCGACCTCCTGCCTGTTGTATTTGGTTGGCTTCGGCTTGGTCGCCGGGTTGCGGTAGTGGATGGCCGCGCCGAGCGGCGTGTCCTGCGGGCAGCCGCCCACGAGTGCCACGAACTCGGCGAAGCTGATGCGACCGCGTACCTCGTCCCACTCGATGCCGTAGGCCTGGCGGAAGCTGGTGCGTATGCGCGCCGCGTCCTCCTCCAAGTCCCACAGCGGGGTCTCGTGCGGGCGGTCGCCGCTCAGGTCGAGTCCGCACATGTCCCATACCGCCGCGTCGCGCATCCGCACGAACTCGGCGGCGTCGTAGTCGCATGCGCACCACGCGTCCGTCCAGTCCACGAAGAACAGCGCCAGGAACTCGTCCCGGCGCTGGTCGTCGGACTTGCCCTCGTCGGTCAGCACCTCGATGACGCGGATGATCGTGAGCGCGTCGTCGCGCACCAGCACCTCCTCGCCGTTCCACGGGTAGCGCGTGGCGCTCGTGCCATCGGGCAGCCGCACCCGCTCGGCCGTGAGCGCGGCTGGCAGCATTACTTGCCGCCCTTCTTCTTGCGCTTGGCCTTGGCGCGGCGCTGGGCGCGGTTGAGCGCCTGGACCTGATCGGCGCGCTCGCTGTATGCAAGGCCGCACGCCATCAGCTGCTCGCTGGTCGCGTGGCGCGCCAACATGTTGAGGAACGTGGCGAAGACCTCGCCCAGGATGCGGATGTTCTCCTCGGGCGCGATGGGGCCCTCGTCGCCGCCCATCCACGCGAGCAGCTGCTCCCAGCCCTCGGTGCCGATGAACGTCGAGATGGTGCGCTTCATGAGGCGGGCCTGCGCGGCGTTGGCCTCGGCCGCCTTCTCGGGGGTGTCGGCCTCGCGGGCCATCTGCTCGTTGGCCTGCGCGCGGTCGATGGCGTTGCCGACCTTGGCCAGGTACTCCTCGATGTGCTTGTCGTCGAACCACACGCGGAAGCGCGGCGTGTCGGGGTTCTCCTCGGGGTCCTCGAAGAACACGTCCTCGTACGCGCGGATGTTTTTCAGAAGTTCCATTTGTTGCCCCTTTCGTGAGCGGTGAGCGTCGGGCATAGAAAAGGGGCGCGGGCCGCTCACTAGCCCGCGCCCCCATGTCCAGGAGGTTATGTCTGGTGTCGCCTGCGGCTACTTCGCCGCCACGGTGACCTTCACCTGCGTGCAGATGCTCGGCTTGGACGCGCAGCGCACGGTGATGACCGCCTCGCCTGCGGCCACGCCCGTCACGTTGCCGTCGCTGTCGACGGTGGCCACGTCGGTGTTGCCCGATGCGAAGAAGCACTTGGCGTTCGCCTCGGCGGGCGTGACGGTCGGCGCGAGCTTCATGGACTTGCCCACGGCCGGGCCGGTCGGCGCGGTGCAGGTGACGCCCGTGGGCTGCTTGAGCTTGTTGGCGGGGATGTAGCGCATAGCGCCAGCGCCCGAGATTGTGCAGGAGAACGCGCCGGGGTCGGACGCCGCGCCCTGCTGCGAGCCGACGGTCAGGCCCAGGTAGGTGCAGTCGCCCTCCACCACGTCGCCGTTGGGGTCGGTGTGGCGGAAGTGGCCCGTGCGGCCCTCGCCGGTCTCAAGCGCCAGGCTGGCAACGAAGTCCTGCGCGGGGTCGCCGTAGCAGCGGTCGCCTGTGACTTCGTACTGCGGCTGCACGCTCTTCACCTTGTCGGTGGGAGTGCCGTAGCCGTCGTAGTAGTCCTTGGTCTCGGTGGTCTCGTTGGTGGTCGGCTTCACCTCGGTGATGCCGCGCGAGAAGATGGCCCACGTGGGGCTGGCCGCGTCTGGCGTGGTGTCGATCTCCAGCGCGCTCATGTAGTTGGGCGCGAAGCCCAGGTCTTGGTTCTTTGCCATCGTTATCCCTTCTCTATGGTTATGGTCGCTTTGATTCGGAACTCCCACAGGTACGGCCCGCCCTCCGGCGGCGTTATCTCCTGCGGCTCTGTGTACAGCGCCGCGCTGGTGAAGCCGTAGGAGCCGGTGGGCGAGGACAGGTCGGCCCCGTCCAGCGCGTCGGCCAGGTCGTAGGCGTCGCCCATGGCCTTGGCCTCGGAGGTGTCCTTCACGATGACCTGCAGCACGTATCCCACGCGGCGGGTGCCGTCCATGTGGCGCACCACGTCGGTGGTGGGCATGGGCCGCAGCACCACCGCGTCGTCGTGGCCGCGCGAAGCGGCCAGGCGGGTGAGGAGCACCGGGCCGTAGCCCAGGGCCTCTATGGCGGCCTTCGCCGCCTCCATCACGTCCGGGGCCATGTCACGCCCCCTCGGTCAGGAGGTCGACGGCCAGGCGCTCCCAGTCCTCGCCATGCGCTTCCTTCGCGGCCTTCGGCCAGTCGGCCTTGGCCCTCTGGTTCTTGCCGTGCTTGATGGAGCTGTCGGGCATGTCGCGCACGTAGGCGGCGTAGTCGGCGTCCCATATGACGAGGCCCTGCCTGAAGTCGGAGGCGGCCTGCATGGAGTTGTGCATGCGCTTGGTGTCCTCTGGCGTGAACGCGTTCATGTCCTCGGCCACGCTCATGGCGAACTTCACCTGCTTGGCCTCCAGCTCCTTCGCGCTGAAACGCTTCATGAGCTTGGTCAGGTCGACCGTAACTGCTGCGGGCATGGCTACCTCACCTCCAGTTCCCAGTGGTGGGGACGGGTGCCGAACGCGCGGCGGGGCGTGCACCTCGCCACGTTCATCCACTCGCCCCCGTCGATGCTCACGCGGCTGCCCACTGGCACGTCGAACATGCCGGGGCTGTCCGCGCCGTCCGCTATCACGAGGCCCTGCGCCCCGTCGCCCAGGGCGTACTCGCGAACGAGCCACGCCGAGACGGGCTCGAAGCGCACGCGGCGCACCTCGACGGGGTTCTCGAACTCGCCGCCGTAGCCGCCGTCCTTTGGCACCTTGACGGACATGGTGGAGGGCCGCGCCGAGCGCGGCACCCGCATCATCTCGCGCCCCCGATGCCCGAGTAGAGCAGCGGCGTGCCCAGCAGTTCGCGGCGTATCGCGGCCTCCATGTCGCTGCGGTAGTCGCTCGCGCCTTCGCCGGGCGACCACGTGAACGAGCCGACGGTGAAGCCGCCGCCCTCCATGGCCCCGCCCGAGCATCCGTACGCGGCGTCGACCTCGCAGGCCGCCATGACCGCGCGCGCCCACTCCTCGGAGCCGTCCGGCTCGTTGGGGAAGATCAGGTCGCGCACGGCTGCCGTGGCGTGGGGGAGCGCCGCCTTGAACTCCTCGGCGGACAGCTCCCCGCGCCCGGCTGCCAGGTAGTCCTCGTGGGTCGGGGCTCTAGTTTCCATCGTCCTCGGCCGCCTCGGGCTTTTCCGCCTTGCCCTTTGCGGGCTGCTCGTCTGCGGCCTTCGCCTCGGGCTTTTCCGCCTTGCCCTTGGCGGGCTTGGCCTTCTTCGGGGCCTCCTTCTCGAAGGCCAGTCCAACGGTGCGCATGTCGCGCCTCCTTCCTACGCGGCCTTCATGCCTGCGGTGATGTAGTGCGCCAGGTTCTCGCGCACGCCGCACACGCCGTACTTGCGGTACTTGAACAGGTGGCCGAAGCCCTGCTGGTTGTCTTCGGCGTCGATGACCTTGCCGTGCGCGAAGTTCCAGCGCAGCACCACGGCGTCCTTGTGGACGATGAGGAAGTTCATGTCCACCGCGCCGGTGCCCTTCTTGTAGTGGCCGATCTCCTCGTCCTTGGTGGTGCCGTCCAAGAGGTCGATGGCGCTGTAGAAGCGGGACTGCGGCACCTTCACGATGGAGGAGAAGCCGTCCAGCGCCTCGCGGGACTTGGTGGTGTCCAGGTCCTTCACCATACCCAGCAGGGTGGGGGTGATGAACAGCACGCGGCCCTCTTCCGGCACCTCCTTCTCGTCCATGTCGCACATGGCGGCGTTCAAGCCCTTGAGCATGTCCGCGCCGTCGGCGTAGGTCTTCTGCTCCTTGGTGATGCCGGTGCCTGCGCACAGCGTGGAGAACACGAACGCGTCTCCCTCGGGCACCACCTTGGTGCGGTTGAAGTGCGCGGCGGCGTTGCCGAACGCCAGGTTGAAGGACTGGGCGTCCACTTTCTGGTCGATTTCCAGGATGGTGCCGCGGTCGTAGTTGGCGCTGATGGGCTTCCAAGTCAGGGACGCGCCGCTGTTCTGCGGCAGTCGCCCGTTGGCCTGCACGTCGCCCAGGCCGCCCATGGAGTAGACGGGGTAGTAGAACTCGCCCAGCTGCTCCATCTGCGCGATGTTGCCCTGCGGCGCGGCGCTCTCAAGCACTGCGGTCAGGGATTCCTTGCGGTACGCCTCCATGAGCACGTTCTCGTAGCCCTTGGGCAGTTCGATGCTGTTTGGCATGATTTACTCCTTTGAAGATTCGTCGGTGAGTCCGAAAGCTGCGCGGAAGTCGGCCAGGCCGTCGGAGCCTGCGCCGCCCTTGGGGTCGCCGCCCGCGCTCTCGCGGGGCTGGTCGGTGAACATGTAGGCGTTGTCCTTCTTCAGGGCCTCGAAGTCGATGCCCGTGAGGTTGCCCTGCTCGTCCAGCTTCGCGTCGGCGATGTTCGGGATGATCGCGCGCGCCGCCTTGGCGTTGCGCACCCCCATCTGCGCCAGCTTGGTGTCGATGGCGAAGTCGCGGCGCATGTCGGCCTCGCGCTTCTCGGCGTCGGCCTTGTACGCCTCGTTGTCGGCCTTGGCCTTGTCGAGCGCGGCCTGCAGCTCGTCGGCGTTGCCCGCCTTGGCGGTGAACTCCTCGATCTGCTTGTCGCGCTGCTCCAGCTCGGCCTTGAGGGCCTTCACCTGCTCCTGGTACTCGTCGGTCTCGCGCTTGTACTTCGCGTAGGACACGACCTCCTTCTGGGGCTCGGTCTGCTGGCCTTCGCCGCCCTCGTTTCCCTGGGGCTTGTTGTCTTCAGCCATCGCTTGCTCCTTCCGTGTTTGGTTGTCGCGCTTCCCTGCGCGCTTGGATGGCCCACCGTTGTCGCCGTGGTCGCGTGCGGGGCATGTTGTCGCCGCCCCATCGCGTGCCTGCATCTTCCCCGAGGTGTCGCCAGGCAAAAGAAAAGGCCGCCCGTTCGTGGGCGGCCTTGATGCCGTGCGTCTACTCGGTTGTCGCTTGGTCTACTTCATCAGCCCCGCGTCGCGCAGAACCTTGCGGGACTTGGCAAAAAGCTCCTCGCGCTCTTCTTTGGTCAGCTTTTCGGCGGCTTTCGACTCGGAGGCGCTGTCATCTATGACGAGCACCCAGTCCTCTGGCGTCACTTCTTTTTTGTCAGCCTGAACCATTTCGCTTCCTCGTTTCGCTCGTAGAGCATTTCGGTGGCAAGCTGGTCGATAACATCGCCGCCCGCGTTCGGGCACTCTCTTTTCGCCAGCTCTCGCAGCTCCTCGTACGCTTGTACGACGCTGCGGTCGTTCACCTTGATTTCGTAGATTGTACCATCGTGGCACGCCACCACCGAGCTGCGCACCCAGTCGTTTTCCGCCACCGTTCGAATGTCGGTCCACGACGGCGGCGAGCTCATGGGGTGGTTGTGGATCAGCACCACGCCGCCCTTGGTGCGCCTGCACGCCTCCACCTGCTTGGCGGTCAGGCCGCACGCCTGGCTCTTCAGGCCGTGCCCGAAGGTGTCGGTGACGCGCTCGCCTTTCTTCCACGACACGACGGACATGCGTTCGTAGCCCGTGCCGTCGCGGTCGCGCAGGATGCGGCGGCTCTCGGCGTACACGGCCTCGCTTGCGCGCTTCGGGATGGGAAGGGACGCCACCTTGTCGTGGTAGGCCCTGCCGTTCACGGCGCGGCGGCTCACGTCTGCGGCGGTGCCCGAGCCCTTGCCCGGCATGAACTTCTCGCGCACCCAGGTCTTGTCCGTGGCAAGCGGGTAGATGCGCTCCTTCGATTCCACGGCGGCCTCGCGCGTGCGCTCGCGGGACAGGTAGGGATGGGCGGCTATGTGCTCGCGCTGGCGCTTCTGCAGCTTGCCCAGGCGCAGGCGCTCCTTGGTGTTGTCGAGCCCGGCGGCCTCCAGGGCCGTTGCCTCGCGCTTGGCGGCGCGTATGCCGCGCTCAAGCTCGCGCTGCTTCTGCTCTGCCTGGTATCGCTCCTCGCGCTTCTCGTCGCCGCCATCGGGATCGCGCTCGTACCGCAGCTGCTGGCCCTCCACGTAGATGCCGAAGTCGTGCTTGCAGTTCGCGCCGCACAGGCCATCGACAGAGCCGTAGCCCGTCTCGCGGTAGAACGGCGGGTACTTCTTGGACTTGCCCGACAGGCTGAACACGCGGCCCTGCCACTTGGCGTGGCTCTCGCGCGCCCCGCCGTGCGAGGAGGTCTGCACGAGGTCGTGCCCGGTCTCTTCAAGCAGCTCCAGCGTGTTGCGGCTGCCGGCCTGCACCGCCTGCGTGCGAATGTGGCGGCGCATGGCCACGTCGGGCTGCGCCCACGCCCCGCTCTTGTAGTCCACGATGGACACGCCGCGCCGCGCCAGCTTCAGCACGGCCTCGCGGGTGGCCTGCTCGTAGCCCGCCATGCCCGAGTTCACCCGAGCCACGGCCTGCGCCACGACTTCGAGGTAGGCGCGCTGCACGTTGGCGGGCATCTTCAGGTTGTCGCGGCTCACGACGTCCTGCACTCCCGCCGCCGTGGCCCGCGCTGAGTTGTGCAGCCTCCACTGCATCGTCTTGGACAGCGCGCCCATGGCCGTGCCCAGCGTGGCCAGGTCGGCCTCGGCGCTCTTGGCCACGGCCTCGGCCGCAGCCTTGGCAGCCTCGCGCGCGGCTCTGCGGCCCTCCTCGTTCATGGCCTTCTGCACGTCCTTGGCGGCAAGCGCCGCCTTGCGGGCGGCCTGCGAGTAGGCGCTGTCGCCCTCGAAGTCGATGGAGCCTATGAGCGCGGCGTAGATGCACACCAGGCGCAGGGTGTATTCGTCCATGGCCCCCTGCGCTGCGTCGGTGAAGTGCTCTATGTAGTCCGGCCCCAGCATCAGGCGAGCCCGTCGCCCAGCATGTCGAACGCGCCGCCCTGCTGCTCGGGCACGTTGGCCTTGGCCTCGTTGCTGGTCTCGCCGTAGAAGCGGCGGCGGTACTCCCACGGGGCCATGATGCCCGCGCCGACCTCGCTCATGGCCATCTCGCGCGCGCTCTGCGTGTCGCTGATGATGGAGTCGTCGAAGTCCACGGTGACGTCGCCGTAGGGCACGGCCTCGCCCTTGATGCTGCGGCACGCGTCGGCCATGCCGTTCACGAGGCGCACGATGGACTTGCGCAGGGCGTTCTCGTGCCGGTGGATGGATCGCATCAGCTGCGAGTTGTCGGCTGCCACCTCCTTGGCGGTCTTCAGGCCCGTGTGCGACTCCCAGGAGAAGTAGCCGTTGCCGAAGCCGCACGCCACCGACAGCAGGCGCAGGCCCGTGTTGATGGCGCTGGCGTTCTCGTCGGCCTTGAGGTCGCTCTGAACGGTCTGAATCTTGGCCGACCCCTCGTCGCCGGGGTTCATGCTGAAGATGGTGTCGTCGGCCTCGCCGAAGGCGTAGTAGGTCTTCGTGAGGCTGCCGTCCGGCCCCTTGTCGGTCTTGGACTCTATGAGGGTCTTGTCCACGAACGTGCGCGGGCGGCCCACGCGAATGTGGTCGAGCAGGGAGGTGGCGGCCTCGTCGACCACCTTCATGGCCCCCACGGCGTTGCAGTACACGCTCGCGCCCATCGCGCAGTAGTCGTAGAAGCGGTTCGACACGGCGGGGCGCACCAGCGCGAAAAGCGGGCGGGTGCAGCGCGTGTCCATGTCGGCGCTGATGCCCTCGACCGTCACCTGCTTGTGCGTGCGGGTGTCGAACAGCTGCGTGAGGATGTGGTAGGTGCCGCCCTTGAGCACGTGGGCCTGGCACTGGTCGTAGTCGCGCCCGGCGACCTCCACGCGGCCCACGAACGCGCACTGCGTGCAGTCGTCGGCGCTCCACGTGAGCGGGACTATCTGCGTGGCGTCGTAGCGCACGATGCGCAGCTCGGCGTCGGGCGTGTAGGCGCTGTCGGTCACGCCTCGCGGCTCGATGACCCACGCGCCCGTGCCCATGGCGAACGCGCGGGCTATGAAGTCGGCGTTGTCCATGGCGAACGATGTGGGCGCGTCGCCGTCCTCTGTCGGCCGCGGCGCGGCCTGGCCAGCCTCGTGCCCCTCGTCGCCGACGCCGCCCGTCGCCGTGGGGTTGGCGAAGTAGCGCGCCATCCAGGCGCGGCGCTCGTCGCTCGTGCTGGAGATGATCGTGCTCTCGTTCATGAGCAGACTGGCCCACTCGTCGGCCACGAGCGCCGCCGGGTGCAGGCTGGCGCGCTCGCGCTTGTACACGCGGAAGCCGCGCCGCTCGCTGTAGTGGTACCAGCCGTTGTTCGCCGCGAACCAGCCGAACCAGACGCCCACCATGCCCTGCATGCGGGTGTCCGGCTGGTATCCCATGCGGCGCAGCCACGCCTCGGCGTAGCCCGTGTTGCCTCGCTTCTCCATCAGAGGTTGCTCCTTATCCACAGTCCTGCGGCGTAGCCCGCCGCGTCTATCGCGTCGTCGTTCACCTTCGGCAGTGTCTCGGTTATGTCGCCCTGCCCGTTCGACACGTACTCGAACTCGGGGAACTCCTTGGCGGCGAGCGGGCAGCGGTCGGGGTCGATGACTATGCGCGTAAGGTTCTGCATCCACCTGATGCGGCTCTTGGGCGCGTTCAGGCCCTGCTTGAGCGACTTCTGCGCGCCGATGCCCTGCTCCTGGTAGTAGAGGATCATGCCGCGCGCCGCGCTGTCGCACCACACGTCGGCGGCGGGGTCCTCGGCCGCTTGCAGCTTGGCCGCCACCAGCTCGGCGGTCTTGACGTCGATGGCCTCGGTTCCCTGGCGGATCTCCTCGTCCAGCAGGTACAGCACGCGCTCGTTCTCGTCGTAGCCCGCCTCCATGAACACCCAGGGGTGCACGCTGCCCGCGTCCACGCCGAACGAGCGCAGGGCGATGGACGCGCGCTCCTCCTCGGTGATGGGGCGTATGTCCAGCAGCTCGTCGGGGAACACCTCGGAGCCCGTGCCGATGACCTCGCCGAGCCATTGCCAGCGGTAGGAGTCGGGCGTCTTGCGGCGGCTGCGCTCGGCCTCCGCCAGCGCCGCGGCGCTTATCCACTCGGGGTGCTCGTCTATGACGTCCAGGTACGTGGTGTGGCATATGAAGCGCCCGTCCTCGCCCGGGTGGGCCTCCAGGTCGCGCGCCTCCTTGTTCACCCAGTTGCGAGCCGAGCGGGGAGGGTTGTAGCTGTAGAACACCCAGAACATGTCGCCGCCGCGCAGGAACGTGGCCAGCACGCTGCGCACCTCGTCCATGCCGTCGAACTCGTCTACCTCCTCGAACCACACCACGGCGCAGTAGCCGGTGCGGAACTTCGCGGACTTCAGCTTCTTCGGCTTGTCGCATCCCACAAAGCGTATGACCTGCCCGGTGGGGCGGTACGTCACCTCCATGGGGGACAGGCCGAAGTCGAACAGGTGCGCCACGCCCAGCACGTCGCACGCCCAGCCTATCTGCTCGTACACGGACGTGCGCAGCGTGTTGCCGACCTTGCGCAGCACGACGGCGTTGGCCTCCGGGTTGAGCATGATCAGCAGCACGATGGCGATGGATATGAACGACGACTTGGTGGAGTTGCGCCCGCCCTTGAACCAGTAGTGCGTGAACTCGTGCGCCTTGATGGAGCGCCACACGCCGGCGAACACGGAGGCCACGACGTCCGAGAGCCTAACCGAGGTCGTCAACGATGGTCACCCCCGCCTCCGTCATGGCGGCCTTCGCGCCGTCCACGCCGAACATGTCGTTGAGCAGCTTCACGCTCTCGGTTATGGCCAGGCGCGCGTCGCCGTTGATGCTGCCCTCGGCCGCCTGGCGGCGGAAGATGGGCAGCGCGCCGTCCAGCACCTCGAACAGCGGGGCGGCCGCGTCCTGCAGCTCCCAGCGGCAGTCCTTGGCGGCCGCGTCGCGGATTTCCTGGATTCTGTGCGCGATTCGTGGGTCGCGCATCAGCTTGGAGGCGGCGCAGCTTATCGAGTTGTAGTTCATGCGCTTGCAGTCGTAGGCCGCGCGGTACGCGTCCTGCTGCTTGGCGCGGGGCTTGGCCATCTCGCGGGCGAACGCTTCCTGCTTCGCCGTGAGCGGCTTGTTCTTCTTGGGCACCTGCGGCCTCCTTCCCTTATCTCTCGGCCCATATGGTCGCAAGCGTGTCGCCGGGCACGGAAAAGGCCGCCCCGAAGGACGGCCCTCTGCCTGTTTCCGTATTCGGTTGCCTCTATCCGCACGCCGCCACGGCCATGGCCATGAGCCCGAGCGCCAGCGCCCTTATGGCGTAGATGGCCGCCGCGTCTATGGCGATTGCCGCCGCTATGAACAGCAGGCACCCCCAGTTGCATCCCGGGCGGTTCATCGCTCCTCCCACTCGACGGTGCCGTCGTCGTACTCGGCCTTGAGCCATTCCAGGTAGTCGGCCTCCTCGCAGAAGCTGGCCAGCAGCCGCTTGCTGGTAGTGCAGCTGCTCATGCGGCTCGCCTCATACACGGCGATGAAGAAGGGCCACGAGTGGAACTCCACCTCCGTGTGGATGGCCCGCTCTGGCGTGCCGAAAAGGTGCTCCCAGTTCGTCATCGCGCCCCCTCCTTCGCGCTCGGCCCGACCTTGCGGTAGGTGAAGTCCTCGAACAGGTGGCCGCACCAGCGGCAGCGGTCGCCGCCCTTGGGCAGGTGGTGCCAGATCTCGCGCATGCCGCACTTCGGGCAGCGCACCTCGATGCTGGGTCGGCGCTTCGGCTTCTCGGTCTGCTGCTCCATGGCTACTCCACCGCCATCCGCATGGCCGGCTTCATGGCCTCGCGCAGGCTCTTGGCCAGCTCCTCGGCCGTTACCTCGGCCTTCACCTCCACGTTCACGTCGGGCATCGCGAAACCGCGCGCCTCTTCGGCCTTGAGGCAAGGCATGGCGGCGTCCTGGGCCGCGCCCTTGGGCGTCGGTGACGCTGCCACCCTCAGCTCGCAGCGCCCCAGCCACAACTCGCACTCGTCCAGCTTCGTGAGCGCCAGGGCGCGCTCGCGGCTCGCCTCGTAGGCCGTCTCGATGCCCTTGCGCAGGTTCCGCACGGCCGTCTCCTCGGTCCCGGCGTCCAGCTTTTCGCGCAGTCGGGCGTTCTCGAACCTCAGGTTGCGAGCCTCGCGACGCGGCACTGCTACCGTATGGCTTTGCTGCTCGCCCCAGCAGTCCTCGCACAGCGGCGCGTCTACGCCCATGTTGTCCTGCCCCAGGGCGTCGATATCGCGCCCGCAGGTATCGCAGATGATTCCCATGGCTACTCCCTTCCTTCCGGCTTCACCGCGCCTGCGAGGAACCACGCCCGCAGGCTCTCGGCGCACTCCTGGCACAAGGCCCTTGCCTTGCCGTCGATTCGCGCGCTGTCCCTCAGCACCATCTTGGCGTAACCCGTCAGGGTCGCCGGCACCTCCTTGCCGCAGCGTTCGCATGCGCACATGTACAGCCTCATGCCTGCTCGCCTCCCTTCGGCAGAGCGTCGGCGATTCGGTCCCAGTCGGTGGCCGGCTTCTCGCTGGGGTACTCGTAGGCCCCCACGCACGGCACCGGCAGCACCGCCATGCCGTCGTGCTCGCCTGCGTACTCGTCCGCGTCCGATCTGCTCTCGAACGCCAGCACCACGTCGCTCTCCGTGGCCACCGCGTAGATCTTCTTCATCGTTTCGTCTCCTATTCGAACTCGAAGCACTCGCATGCCTCGCTTGTCTCGTCTACCGCCTCCACGTCGGGGCCGCCGCCCGTCATGGCGTCGCGGGCGCACACGGTCTCGCCGCCAGCGCCCTGCACGCGGCCGCAGAAGCGGCACTCCCGGCACGTGCGGCCCTCCCACGGGTCGGGCCGGTTCCACGGTGCCCTGGGGTCGGACTCGAAGCACCCGGGCGGGAGGTTCCACCCGCTTGAAGGCTCGTACCCGCTCACATGCACCGCCTGCCCCTCGGCAGCCGACCCCAGCCGTCCATGGCCAGGGCATCCGCGTACTTGGTCGGTTCCGGCAGCAGCAGGTACTCCCAGTGCCCCGAGCCCGGCGGGGCGGGGCGGTTGAACCTCTGCTCGGCCCTGACCCAGCGGAAGTGCAGCCGGTTGGCGTGCGCCAGCCCGTGGCAGCCGCTGCCGTTGCCGCTGCCGCACAGCATCACCGTGGGCTTGGGAACCTCGCGCCCGTCGCGGAACAGCTTGCCCGCCCCGCGCCTCACGATGTGGTGGCGGTTGAGCGGCCACGGCGCGCCGCACACGGCGCACCTGGGCGTCTCGATGCTCGGCCCCTCCATGAGGGGGCGCAGGATCTCGGGCAGCGTGTCAACGTTTGCCATTCGATAGCCTCCTGTCCTTGCCTTGCAGCTCGTACTTGTCGCACATCTCCGACAGGCGGCTCACGATGGCCACCGCCGTCTCCTCGTCGCCGTTCTTGGCCAGGCGGCGTATGAGGTCGCCCTTGCCGTACTGCGTGGTCACGACCACGGGCCTCATGTTCTCGTACCTGTCGTTCACGACGCGGAACACCTGCCCCAGCGTCCAGTCAGTGGGGGACTCCTTGCCCAGGTCGTCCAGCACCAGGCACCCCACGCGGGAGAGCCTGGACAGCACGCCGTCCTCGGTGCCGTCGCCGCCGTAGGTGCCCTTGATGGCGGCCAGCACGCCCAGCATGTCGGTCACCCTCACGCTGGTGCCGCCGTCCACCAGGAGCCGCGCCACGGCGCTCGCCAGGTGGGTCTTGCCGGTTCCCACGGGGCCGCAGATGTACGCCCCGCGCCCTTGCTCAACCTTCGCGGCAATGCCCTCGGCCATGGGGGAGGCGGCCGTCATGAAGCGTGGCTTGATTCCGGCCCGCTCGTAGGCCCGGCGGCGTTTGGCTGCGGCCTCCTCGGCCTTGGCCCTGGCCTCAAGGCGCGAACGCTCGTCGCGCTCCGCCACGGCACCCGGGCAGCCGCACGGCTTCCAGCCGCAGAAGGTGCGGCGGCCAGCCAGCACCACGTAGCGGACCTCCAGCTGCGCCCCGCAGTGGGGGCACTCAGTCGTACTCGGCATAGCCGTCGGCCTCCTTCCGGGTCCTCGGGCCGCGGTTCACGTAGTCCTCGAACTTCGGCGAGAACAGCGTGGAGGGCCGCAGGTACTTGGCCATCTTCGGGTCGCCCGCCCACTCGGCTGCCATCGTGTCGATGACGGCCAGGAAGTCGGGGAGGCGGTAGCCCTCGGCCCAGCGGGCGTGTATCAGCCTGCGGGTCTTGGCGCTGCTTGAGCGGTAGCGGGTGCCGGCTGCCTCGTTGAGCGCGTGCACGATTTCGTCAAAGGGGATTAAGGGGTTATCTATATACTCAACCTCAACCTCAACCTCTGCATTGCCGCAACTCGATGCGACTGCATGTGCATCCGCATCTGCTTGCGCATGTGCGACTGCATCTGTATCCGCATATGCTCCCGCATGTGCTTGCGCATCGGCTTGCGCCCGTGCCGACGCATCGTCCACCGCGTCTTCCTTCCCCGGCCTGTTGCCCCAGCGGGCGTTGGCCGCCTTCCTTGCGCGCTCGCTCTTCTCGTCGCCCATGTCGAGCCTGCCCTTGAGCACCAGGAAGGTAGGCAGCCACGCGGGGCTGCCCTGCGGCTCCTTGCCCGTGAACCGGTACTCGACGATGGCGTAGATGAACGGCGCGCGCTGCTTCTCGGGCATGGCCTGCGCGGCCGCCCAGAAGTCGTCGTGTATAACCATGCCCATAGTGTCGCCGTCGCCTTCCCTAAAACGGGATATCCTCGTCGTACAGATCGGGCATGGCCTGCTGCTGCGGCGCGGGCTGCTGTGGCGCGTACGCCAGCTGAGTGGCCGGCTGCGGCGCGTAGGCGGGCTGCTGCGGCACAGGTGCCGGGGCGGGGCGTCCCTGGCCGTACGTGCGGGCCTGCGGCGCTTGCGGGGCCGCCTGGGGCGCGTACTGCTGCGGCGCGTAGCCCTGCTGCTGTTGCTGGCCGCTCATGAACTCCAGCTCGTCCACCACGACCTCCAGCGCGCTGCGCTTCTGGCCGGTCTGCTGGTCGTTCCAGCTGCGGTAGCGCAGCTTGCCCTCGACGGCCACCTTGCTGCCCTTGGCGAGGTACTGCGCCAGCTTCTCGCCGCGGGTGCCGAACAGCGTGCAGTCCACGAAGTTCGGGTAGTCCTCCCACTGCCCGGTCTGCTGGTTCTTGCGGCGGTCGTTGACGGCCACGCCCATGGACAGCACGGACATGCCGCCAGACGTGGAGCGCAGCACGGGGTCGCGGGTCAGGTTGCCGGATATGCACACGCGGTTGATGCTCATAGATACCCTCCTTGGGTTACGTCCCCGCTGTTCCAGATGCGGGTGATCTGCGCGTCTACCATGCGGATACGCAGCTTGATTACGTTGATGGCCTCCTGCGAGGCCTTGTAGATGGCCTCGGAGCAGTCGCGGCGGCGCTTGGCCTCCGCTATCTGCTCCTGGCCCCGGCACACGTCGCCGATGATGGTGACGGGCGTGCCCTTCTGGCGCTCGTTCAGGATGGCGATGCGCAGGGCCTTGCGGTACTCGGCCTCGTTCTCGGCGTACTGGCAGCCCGACTCCTTGCAGGTCTTCAGCTCGGCCTCCAGCCTGTCGGTCAGCTCGTCCAGCTCCTCGGTGAGCGCCTGCATCTACTCCACCTGCCAGTCGGGGCGCGGGCAGCACGGGCTGTTGGCCACGAACTCCATGTACTGCGGCATGCTGGCGAACTGGTAGCGCGCCCCGCAGCTGCGGCAGTGGGCCGTGAAGGGGCCGTCTGCGGGCGGCTGCTTCTCCTCGGGCGCGGGCTGCTCCTCCATGGCGTCGGGATCGCTCTGCCCGTCGATGGCGAACGCGCCGCACAGCGCGTACTTGCGGGCGTAGCTCGACGCCATGCCGGTCACCTGGGCGTCGTCCGAGCCCTTCTTGTGCTCGTCCTCGCGGGCGTAGGCGCTCACCTGCAGCAGGCCCTCGCCGCCCTCGGCGGGGAACACGCACGCCGTGGACTTCACGTAGTAGCGGTCGCCTATCTGCACCAGCTCGTCGGTCATGAAGAACGCCAGGCCCTCCTTGGCGCACGGCTCCTTCAGCGCGGCCACTATGTCCTCGTAGCTGCGGTAGCTGAACTTGCCGAAAGCGTTGTACTTGGCCTTGGGCACCACCACGGCGCGCTGCACGCGGGCAACGGCCGCCATGAGGTCGATGGACTGCTGTTCCTGGGTCATGCTAGTAGCCTCCGTTCATCCGCTCGTAAACCTGGCCCACCGTGCCGTGCATGATGGTGCCCACGACGCCCTGCGCCTTGAGGGCCGCCGCGACGCCCTGCATCTGCTCGCGCGTGGCGCACGGCACCACGACCGTCCACGGGTCGCCCGCCATGGCCACGGGTGCCGGTGCGGGCGGCGCTGGCGGCACCGGGGCGGGCATGGGCGCGGGCTGCGGCTCGGGCATCTGCTCAAGCGGCTGCGGGAACTCTGCGGGCTGGCATTCCGCGGGCTCGGGCACCGCTTCGGGTTCGGGTTCGGGCTCTTCCACGGGTTCCGGCTCCATGGCCGCCTTCAGCTCGGCGATGCGCCGACGCTCCTCCTCGGCCTTGTGCGCCGCCGTTATGGCCGCGCCCAGGTCCAGGGTGGCGAACAGCTCGCGCTCGGCCTCGTCGTAGAACGGCTCGCCCTGGAACTGCGCCTTGAGGGTTTCCCAGTCCTGGGCCAGGCGCTCCACCTTGGCCTCCAGGGCCTTGAATGCCTTCACCTCGCCGAAGGTCTTGTTGGTCCACTGCTTCTCGTGGAAACGCTCATAGGGCACGACGGGGGCCAGCAGCCCGGCGAACTCCTCGTAGTGCTCCCGCAGCTTGGCGTACGCGCGCAGCTGGCGCTCCTCCTCGGCCTCGTCCAGCTGCGCCTTGATGCCGTCGGCTGCCTGCTTCGCGATGCCCGCCACGGCCTTGCACCTGTCCTCGAACGCGGCCAGGGGCTTCGTGTACTCGCGGCTCACGGCCTTGCGGCGCTCGTCTATCTCCTTGGCGATGCCGTTGAGGTAGGCGCGGTCGCGCTTGGCGGCCTTCACGTTCTCGTCCTTGCCCATGTCGTAGGTCGCGCCCTCGTAGTCGGCCACCAGCCTGCGCACGTGCGCCTCCAGGGCGTCGAAGTTGGCCTCGATCACGGCGGGGGAGTACGCCACGGTCAGCTCTGACGCCTCCTCGGGCTCGATGATCTCGGCCTCAACTGCTTCGCTCATTTACTCCTCGCTTCCCAGGCGCGCCATGCACGCCCCGTAGGTTTCCGTCTCGGCCGCGTTCGGCTCGTAGCCGTCGGCCTTCATGGCCTCGTAGATGATGGTCACGTTCTCGACCGTCGCTCGGTCGAAGTACACGGAGCTGCCGCCTTCCGTGAGGTTCCAGGCCGTCCAGCCGCTCATGTTCCACGCTGCCCGCCAGCCCATGGCCACGGCCAGCTCGGTGGGCGTGCGGTCGATGGGTCGGCCCAGCAGCTCCTCGAACGATTCCACGGCCTCGGCCTCCATGACGAACGCGGTCAGCGCCAGAGCCGTGCGGCGCATCGACTTGAGGTCGCCCGCGTGGGCGGCAAGCCACTCGCGGCGGGCCTTCGCGCCGTCCTCGTAGGCGGCCTGGAAGTCGGCCTTGCGCTGGGCTGCGGCCTGTGCGGCCTCGTCGGCCCCCTCGGCCACCGGCGCCAGCAGGGTCACGCCGAACGACGTCTCCTCGGCCAGAAGCCCCGCGCCCGCGTTGTCGGCCACGTAGGCGTCCAGCGCCGCCAGGTCGGGGCGGTAGTCGGAAAACGTGCGGCATGCGGCGAAGCCCTCGGGGCATTCGTCGACGAACTCGACGCCCGCGTCGGCAAGCACCGCCACCACCTCGGCGCGGTTGCGCCTCTGCTCGGCCTTGGCCTTCAGGCCCGCGTACACGCGCTGCCATTCGGACTGCTTGCAGTCGCGCAGCTCGGCCACGGCCTCGTCGCTGCCCTCGAACTCGGCGATGGCGGCCAGGCGGTCGAGCGTCATGTCGTAGGCGGCGTCCTGCACCCTGCGGGCGGCGCGGCGCGCCTTGGCCACGGTGCCCGCGTCGGTGCGGGCGGCCACGGCCACCTCCTCGTCGGGAATGTCGAGCGCCAGCATGGTCTGCACGCCGCGCGACTTCTCCTCGGCGGTCAGCCCCAGCTTGGCGTCGGTCTCCACCATGGCCTTGGCGGCCTCCACGCGCGCCAGCTCGGCGTCGTCCAGGCTGTCGTAGACCTCGGCGAGGAAACGCTCGGTGCCGATGGCCCTCATGGCGCGCACGCGGCACTCGCCGTCGATGATCCAGTAGATGCCGCCCTCCTTGTACAGGATGGGCTTCATGACGGGCTGGCCGGGGTTGAGGCGGTTGGCCTTGAACTGCGCGGCCAGGCCCGCGATGTGCTCGGCGCTCTCCCTGGTGGTGAAGTCGCGCGGGTTCATCGGCTCGCCGTCGGCGCGCTCGTAGGGGTACACGTCGCAGATCGCGACCTCCTCTAGCGATTGCATGCGCGGGCCTCCTCGTCTACGACCACGCGGCACTCCATGCCCACCAGGCGGGCGCGGCACGCCACGCGGGCCACCTCGCCCATGAGCGCGATGCGCTTGGTGGGCACGGGGCCGTTCTTGATTTGCGCGGCCATGCAGGCGGCCCCCATGTTGAACGCCTGGCGCATGGCGGCGTCGAAGCCGCCGTCGCCCGGCTCGGGCACGGGGACGGCGCGCTCGATGCGCTTCAGGATGCTGTCCACCGTCTTGTCCGCGACGGTCTTGCTGATGATTTCCGTGAGCATTTGGGTCTCCTAACTGGGAAAACTAAAAGTGATAAAAACTTTTCAGGATTTCGGAACTTTTTTCTCTATGCGCTCCTTGCGCTTCTGCGCCGCCTTGACCCTGCGGTACAGGTAACGGCACAGCCATCGCTCCATGGCCTCGTCGTGCGCCTCTGCCGCCTTGTCGGCGGCGTAGCGGCTCATGCCCGAGGTGTCCGGGGCCTGCGGCATGGGGTCGGCGCGGCTCTCTCGGCCGCACTCGGTGCGCTCGTAGGTGCGGCGCTCCTCTGCGGTCAGCCTCGGCAGCAGCTCGGCTATGCGGGCCTCTATGGCCTCAAGCTGCTGCTGGCGTCTGCACGGCTCGCAGATGCCGTCCTTGCCGAGGGTCGCCCTGCGGCACCCGCACGACGGGCACAGCTCCAGGCGGTGGCGGTAGCAGCGCAGGGACACGTGGCCGCCGCTGGCGTTGATCACGCGCCGCGCGTTATCCAACTGGTTCTTGGACAGCCGCAGCTCGCGGCGAATCTCGCGGGCGGGCACCTTTCCCGCCAGCTCGGCTATGCGGTCGAGGTCGGCCTTGCGCCACGCCCTGTGTGGCCTGCCCTTGTCTCGGCGGGTCACTCGTCGCTCACCTCCACGACCACGCGGGGGCGCGCCCTGTCGGTGAGCACCCTGTCGGGGCACTGCTCCACGTACTTGCGGGAGTCGTCCTTGATTACGCCCGCCGCCACCAGGCCGTCGAGCACGAACTTGCGCGCGAAGCCCACGTTGTCGGCGTCGCGGCGCATGTCGGGCTCGTAGAACGTGGTGCGCACGGTCACCCGGCGCTCGAAGCGCGGCGCGCGCTGCTGCATGGCCGCCGCCCTCACGCGCGCCGTCTCGCGCTTCTTCATGGCCGCCGCCTTGTAGCGGTTGGCGCGCTCGGCGCTGATGTAGTCGTTCAGGCTCGGCATTCGGCCCTCGACCGTGACGGTGCACCTCATTGCGCGCCCCTGTCGTAGATGCCCTGCGCCTCGGTCAGCGTGGAGGCGGCGAAAACGGCTGGGCCCACGATGGCCTCCCACGTGCCCACCAGGTCCACGGAGTCCACCGGCGTGCGGCGGAAGCTCACGGCGGCCAGCATGGAGGGGCGCTGCAGCACCATGTAGCGGGACAGTACGCTCCACAGGTTGTGGTCGCGCTTGAACTCGCTGGCCTCGCTCACGGTCATGCCGTTCTGGCACGCCAGGGTGTACACGTTGTCGCGCTGGATGACGTGGCCCTCCAGCATCAGGCGGTAGCAGATGCGGCGCAGCTTCGCCCATGTATCGGGGTTCGAGGCAACCCAGCCGCACGCCTTGGCCACGAGGGCCTGGGCCTTGGCGTCTACCTCGGCCATACTGTTGCCTCCAGCGCCCATGTGGCGGCGATGCACGCGCAGACGAACAGGGCGGCGAAAACGGCCTGCAGCCTCTCGCGGCGCTGCTCGGGTGTTACACTGGTCTCGGTTCGGAAGTGAACCGTTGCGGTGCGCGTCTTTCGCTTGCCGGCTGCGACGCGCACCCTCTTTCCCTTGATCTTTTCCATTCCTGGAACTTCCTTTCGTTCTCTGGGTCCTTGTAGAACTCGCGCATCATGGCGGCGCACTCGTCGCACATGGCGCGCTGTATCGGGGTCATTCGCCCGCGACGCCCGGCAGAAGCAGCGGGGCGTCCTCGTAGGCGACCTCACCGGTGTCCCTATCCACGAACATCACCTCCTGGTCGTCGTACACGTGGATGTTGAGCATCTGCCCCGTGAACTCCACCAGCTTGGGGATGAAGTCACGGAACTTCGGGTCCAGCTCAAACTGCAGCACGCACTTGCCGCCCTTGACGTTGAGGGCGGTGAACCCCCCCGTACGGTCACCTCGTTCAACATGGCCTACTCCTTCTCGTCGTACGCGGTGTCGCGCGCGATGGTCTTGAAGTCGGTGCTCCAGCCCTTGCCGTTTACGCTGAACTGCACGGAGTCGTAGACGTTGAACTGCATGCCGCCGAGTTCGAACCAGGTCGTGCTCGCCTCCAGAAGCTCGATGCCGCTCGTCTGGAAGCCCCACATGGCCGCGATGCGGCGCTTAAGGCTGACGTGCGTCTCCTCCATGCAGCCGTTCTCGGCCAGCTCGAAGTTGACGGCCACGCGCTTGCGGTCGTCGATGAGGTGGTCGAGCGTTTTGCCGATGATCTCGGCGACGAACTCGGGCTGGTGGCTCTTGGTGGTCATGGTGTGTCTCCTTTTCTGATAGGTAAATCTAATTACAGTTTGAAGCGAAAAAAATTTCTTCGGGTTTGTAGCCCAAGAAGTCGGCGGCCTTTTTAGCCGTCTCGATGCGCATACGGTCGGGGTGGTCTTCATAAACATCGTATGTAGGTCCTGAAATGCCCAGATGTTCAGCCATTGCCTTCTTGGTTACGCCCTTGCTCATGCGCGCCTGCTTGAGTGACTTCATACTCCCTCCTTTCTGTCCATAACTGTAATTAATCTTCAGAACACGGTCAAGATTAATTTTGGTAAAATTGAAAATAAATTTAAGTCCTGGAAGGAGTTAAGATGCCGATATCCGACAACATAAAGAAGTTACGGCAGATTTTCGACGTTACCCAGGATGAACTGGGTGAGATTGCAGGTGTGACAGGTAACGCCGTTTCGCAGTGGGAAAATGGCCGCTCCGAACCCCGTATGGGAGCTATTGAGCGCATGGCGGCCTGCTATCAGATTAGTAAGTCACACCTTATAGAAGACGGCGGAATGGATCAGATTGACCCCGTGACCAAAAAGCCCAAGGGCAGCCCCTATATGCCCGCCGGTGCCATGCCCGTGGTGGCCAGCAGCGCCACCGTGCCGCTGCTCACGCTCGGGCGCGTGCACGCCGGCGCGCTCGCCGACGAGGAGGAGATAGCGCACCGCGTTGAGGTGCCCGCCTCGGTGTGCGCCGGGCATCCGCGTGCGTTCGCCCTGGAGGTCGAGGGCGACTGCATGAACCGCGTCATACCCGAGGGCAGCCACGTGCTGGTCGACCCCGACCGCCAGCCCGCCAACGGGTCCATCGCCGTGGTGGAGACCGAGGACTACCGCGCGGTCATGCGCCGCTGGTACAAGGGCAGCACCAAGCTGATGCTGTCGGCGGATAGCTTCGAGGACTACGAGGACATGATTTTCGGCATGGACGACGGCCCCGTGCGCGTGATCGGCACGGTGGTGTGGTTCCAGGCCGCCGACGAGATGGAGTAGCCGTGGGCGGGCGCGCGGCGATATACGCCCGCTTCTCGAGCCACAACCAGCGCGGCGAGTCCATAGAGATACAGGTGGAGAAGTCCCGCGCCTACTGCGCCGAGAACGACCTGCGCGTGGTGGCCACGTACTGCGACTTCGCGCAGACGGGCACCAACACCGACCGCGCCGAGTTCCAGCGCATGATGGCCGACGCCAAGCGAGGGCTGTTCGATTTCGTGGTCATATATAAAGTTACCCGAATCATGCGCAACCGCGACGAGATGGCCATGGCGCGCATCATGCTGCGCCGCTGCCGCGTCGAGATACTGTACGCGGGCGAGGACATTTCGGACGGCTCGGCGGGCGTGCTGCAGCTGGGCATGCTGGAGGTGCTGGCGGAGTACGAGAGCGCGCTCGACGGCGAGCGCATACGCGACGGCATACAGAAGAACGCCGAGCGGTGCATGGCCAATGGCTGCGTGCGCTACGGCTGGGACATAGTGGACGGGCGCTACGTGGTCAACGAGGAGGAGGCCGCCGCCATCCGCCTGGGCGTGCGCATGGTCTTGTCGGGCAAGTCGGTGGCCGACGTGGTGCGCGCCTGGGAGCCGTACCGCACCAAGCGCGGCGGCAAGTGGCGCTTCCAGACGGTGCGCCGCATACTGATGCGGCGGGAGAACGGCGGGGAGTACCGCTACGCGGGCGTGGTCGTGCCCGGCGGCATGCCCGCCATCGTTCCCATGGATGACGAGGAGAGGGTGATACGGATGCTTGAGGACTCGCACAGGCCCCGCGCCAAGACCGAAGCGTGTGACTTCCCGCTCACGGGCAAGCTCTACGACGGGCGAGACGGCGGGCTGATGACCGGCACCAGCGGAACGGGCAAGTCGGGCAGGCCCTATCACTACTACCGCTGCCGCAGCTGCGGGCGCACCGTGCGCCGCGATGTCGTGGAGAAGCGCGTGGCCGACGCCGTGCGCGAGGCCCTGGGCAGCGCCGACAGCCGCGAGCGCATCGCTCGCATGCTGGCCGACGCCGAGGAGGAGCGCGCCGACGAGAAGCCCTTGAGCGAGACCATAAAGGGCGAGCTGGCCAAGATCGAGACGGCGTTCTCCAACATATGGACGGCCATCGAGTCGGGCATCGCGCCGCCGGGCGGCAAGGAGCGCATAGACGCGCTGAAGCAGCGGCAGGCGCTCCTCAAGGACGAGCTGCGCACGGCCGAGGCCCTTGAGGCCGCCCGCCTTGACTACGACCGCGCGCTGTTCTGGCTTGAGGGCATGGCCGCAGCCGAGGTGGACGACGCGCAGCTCCTGCGCACGTTCGTGGCGCGCGTGGTGCTGGGCGGCCCCGACGATGACGACGGCCTGCGCGTGGCGTTCACGTTTGACGATTCTGCCGGCTTGGGCGATAATCCGTCGCTGCCTGGCGCTATAGGTCCAGGTGGCGAGGTGTTCGACCGAATGAACGCCAGCTCCACCAACTGTTCAGTAGGCGAACACATACGCGTGTTCGTCGTTAGGCGGGCGTTCGTATTGCTCGTCAGATAGAAAGAAGCCGCTCCATACGGGGCGGCTTCTTTGCGTTCTAGGCCTGCGGCATGATCTCCTGCTCGCCGTCCTCGTCCATGTACGGCATGAGGAACACGCCGCCCTGCTCGGTGGTAAGCAGCAGGTACTCGCGGTTGTGCTCGTCGCACACGATTTCCTGGCCGATGCCCTCGGGCAGGTCGTATATGGGGCCGTCCGTGCGGGCTTGCCTCACGGTCACGTCTTGCGCTCCCATGGCCTGCGACGCGCAGCTGGCGGCGGCCAGGACGATGAACAGCAGGACGACCGCCGCGAGGATGGGGCCGCACCCGCCGTTGCGCTCCTCGTCTGCGGGGCTCGGGTACGGCATGGCCTATCCCACCTTCACCAGATAGTCGTCGGCCTCTGGCTTGCCCGTGGCCTTGCCCACGGCGATGTAGCGCGTTGCGCCGCTGTAGCCCGTGTATCGGCCCCACACGTAGCCGTCGGCGATCTTGTACCAGTTATCCAGCGTCACGGTCTCGCCGCTGGAATAGTGCGCCACCTCGGTGCCGCCCAGGCCGGGGGCGTCGCGCACGCGCAGGTAGTCCACAGTGCAGCGGTAGGTGCCGCCGAAGTTCTCGGGCGTTTCCTGCTGCGCAGGCTGCGGCTGCGGGACGGCTGCGGGGGCGCTTCCAGCAGTGATGCCGAAGCATTCCAGGTAGATGCGCGCCAGCTCGTCCAGGTTGCCGTTGAACTTCTCGCGGTCGCCGTCGTTGTCGATGAAGCCGTTCTCGCACAGGCGGTAGTTGATGCCGCGCGCGGCGGCTCGGTTCGGGTTCGCGAGGTCGGAACGGCGCACCAGCTTCTCGGAGCGCCCGGGCATGAACGCCGCCAGCTTGTCGGCCAGCGCATTGTCGTACTCGTCAGGCTCAAAGCCCTCCTTGATGATGACGTGCGCGCCGTGGGCCGTGGCGATGCCGCTGGCGTCCATGTGCAGCTCCACCACTGGCGCGTCGGTGCTCAGGCGGTTAAGCCCGCCGTCGGCGTACCAGTTGCGGGACGTATCGCCCAGCTCGACCTCGGAACCGCCCAGTTCCTTGATTCGCTGGCCCAGGGCGCGAACGCGCTCGGCCTCGGTGCAGCCGCCTGCGCAGCAGCCGGGGTCGCCAGCGCCGTGGCCGCAGATGATGAACAGTTTAGCCATTGCCTACTCCTTCCCGCCTACGGTCACGCCCAGCAGGGCGTCGAGCCACTTGGATGTGATGCCTACCGACTTGAACAGCGTGTAGGCCGCCTGCACGCCGCCTACCACGGCGAAGGCGCACGTGACCCATGCGCCCGGGTCTGCGGGCACGCCGCCCACGAAGCCAGTCACGACGCCCGCCAGGAGCGAGCAGCCCAGCGCCAGGATGCGCGCGGCCTTGCCGGTCATGGCCTCGGTCTTGATCAGCTGCACCGCGAACGGCACGGCGAAAGACAGCACGATGGCTGCGATTGCTTGCATTTCTGTCATTTCGGATTCCTTTCTATCGAGCCGATTCCTTGTAGAGCAGGTCAACGCGGTCGGCGATGTGGTCGACCTTCGCCGCCATGCCCTGGCTGCGCGCCTGGCTGTTCGCCAGGTCGGCGTGCAGCACCTCATTGGAGGTCACGACGGACTCCATGAGCGCCTTCATAGCCTCCATCAGCGCGTTGCTGCGCTCCATCTGCGCGGCGATGCGGCCCTCCATCTGGCTGCGCTCGCGGTCGCGCTGCGCCCGCTCGTTCACCTCGTCCTGCTTTCGCTCTTCGCGCTTGAGGTCGATGTTCGCCTTGCGCTCGTTCTGGGCCTTGAACTCTTCGAGGAACTGCTTGCCGAAGTACAGGACCACTAGGACGAGCAGTGCGCCGAAAAGCGACCCGGGGCCGTACGGCGCGAAGATTTCCAGCACGTCGGTCATTCGTTTTCTCACCTCCTCGAATCGCTGCCGCGATTGTCCGCGAGGTGTCGCCGGGCAAAAGAAAAGCGCCCCCGAAGGGGCGCTCGCTACTCCTGCGGCGCTTCCGGCTGGTCGGGCTCCATGGCTTCCAGCTCGTTGATGCGGTCGCGCCACGTCTGGCGCTGCGAGATGATCTCGGCCACCTCCTTGGCAGCTGCGGCGATGGCCGAGAGCAGGTCGGTGATGGACGATGCGGAGAAGATACGCTCCACCGCCTTCATGACCTTGTAGTCGCTCTGCTCAAGCTGCTGTTTGTAGCCGTTGATCTCCCCGGCGATTTCCTGTTCCGTCATGGGTCGCTCCTTCCGTTGCTAGGGTAGGGGCATGTTCCCATCCGTGTCGCCTCCAGGTTTGGATTGCATTGAGCAACCCCCCCCCGCGGGATTTCCGAACAGGCTGCGGTACAGCGCGTCCATGGCCCGCACGCTGCGGTGCGCGTCCAGCCGCTTCATGCCTCCGCGCCAGCTCTGGTAGCTCTGCTCCACCTGCTCGGGGGTCATGATGCCATCGGCGACCATGCGGGCCATCTTCTTGAGCTTGCGGCGCTCCCGCGTTATGGAGTCTCGGCACGGCTTCACGACTATGCGGCCCGTCTCCGTGTAGAAGATGCGCTTCTTCAGCCACGTGAACCCGCGCGTGAGCTTCACCACGCGCGTCTTGCGCGGGTTCAGCTCGATGCCCAGCTCGGCGCATTTGCCCTCTATCAGCAGCAGGCACACCTGCAAGTAGTCCTTGGACTCGTGTATCAGGTAGAAGTCGTCCATGTAGCGCCCGTAAGACTCGGGGCGCAGCATCTCGGTCACGTAGTGGTCGATGCGATTGGGGTGGGCCACGGCGCATATCTGGTTCGGCTCGCTGCCAAGCCCCAGGCCCACATCGCCCTGCGCGTCTATCAGGCGGTGCTCCAAGGCGACCACGCGCGGATCTAGCAGCGCGGAGGCCACCTGGTCTTTGACGGGTTGGTGCGCTATGCGCGCGAAGTAGTCGGAGAAGTCGCCCAGGAGGATGTAGCCCTCGCGGCCGTGCCGCCTCCAGTGGTCGGCCAGGTGGCGCTTGAGCAGCTTCAGGGCGTAGTCGGTGCCGCGCCTCTTGATGTTCGCGGAGTTCGCGGCTATGAGGGTGGGCACGATCGCGGGCACGAGCGCGTTCTGCGACAGCGACTTCTGCACCACGCGCTCGGGGAAGTGCACGGCGCTGATATGCCTCAGCTTGCCGCGCTCCCATAGGTCGAACCGTATGAAGCCCCGGCATATGTCGCGCCCCTCCAAAAGGTCGCGGCGGGACAGGACGGCGTTGCGCAGGTAGCTTTTCATGTATCGCTGCGTGGATGCCTTCCACATCACGCCGCGCGCGGCCTGCTTCGATGCCTTGCACAGGCTGTTGAGGTCGGCCACGGTATCAAGCGTGCACGCCTTGACGCGCTCGGCCTTGGCCTGCGCGCGCTTCTCCTCGCGGCGCTTGCGGCGCGCCGCCCGCCTTTGCTCGGAGTTCACAGAAGGCACCCCGCGCGGCTTGCAATGTGGCTCTGGCAGCCGCTTGAGGTATGGCCATGAAACGCGGCGAAGCCACGGAGCGCCGCGCCATGCAAGCAGCGTCCGGCCACCCTCGCGGGGTGCGTATTTACGGGCGCATGCCCGACGGTCGCGCCTTCCTTCCTCTTCGCGCTCTGCTTTCGGCCCTGGGGCCTACTCGGTCTGGCAATAAGGGAATCCGGGGCGGGGGCGAACCCAGACGTTCGTCGCCGAGTTGTAGTTGGCATTGCCGTTGTTGTTGACATAGCACACGTTGGACGCGGAGCCCGACGCAACGGAACGCAGCCACCAATTGTACCGATAGACAAGGCGCGACCGCCGTCCATTATAGCGAACGCAGGCGCTCTAGCTCGGCCTCGGCCTCGGCTATGCGCTCCTCGGTCGTCTTCTTGCCGGTGACGCGTACGTTCTTGCGCGCGCCCTTCAGCAGCCTGATCTCCTCCTCGACCATGCCCGCCAGCGCCTCGAAGCGGTTGGCGTTCACCGGCAGGCCGATATCCATGAGGCACTGCATGTCCAGCATCAGCTGCTCGCAGTCCGCTATGGCCAGCGTCAGGTAGCGTTTCCTCTCCAGCGCGTTGAACGAGCTGTTGGGATAGAAGCAGTCGGCGCGGTTGACGTTGTACACGATGCTGCGCGCCGTCTCCACGGTCGGCACCGCGTTCAGCAGACGGTAGGCCTTCGGAACCACGGAGGACGACGCCATCAGCTTGTTGACCTCCACGCGGATGGCGATTGCTTGAGTGAAAAACTTGTACTCGGAAACCTCGCGGTTGCGCTGGTAGACGCCGCTCACGTGCACCTCCTGGGGAAACTGGCGGAAAAAAACGGCCCGCTTCGCGGGCGAGAGGCGACCGCGCAAGGCGGTCGCCTAAAAGCAGAGTATAGAGCACTCGGCTGGCTAGCCGACGAGGAAGCCGGGGCGGGGGCGAACCCAGACGGCCGTCGCCGAGGTGTAGTCGGCATTGCCGGTGCTGTCGACATAGCACACGAGGGACGCGGAGCCCGACGCAACGGAACGCAGCCACCAACCGCACCGAGTTCCGTTGATTCGGTGCGCGGTGTCCCTGAACAGGTCCCACTGGCAGTCAAAGCCGACGCTGTAGCCCTTGGTGCCCCACACTGGGCAGCCGTACACCTCCATCTCGGACAGCGAGAACACCTTGCCGATATCCTGCCAGCTCCACGAGTTGGACTCGTTGAGCGCGCCGCTGGCGCTGTAACGCTCCTCAAGCAGGACGCGCTGGGTCAGCAGGTACTTGGTCAGGCTCTCGGGCAGGCACGCCTCGAAGGCCGTCTCCCACGCCTTGAGGTTGCTGTTGGGGTAGGGGCATTTCTGGTCGGCGGTGCCCTGGTTCGTGTTGGTCGTGTTCCACATCAGGAAGCTGTCGTTGGCAACGCCGGTCACGGTCTTGGCCACGGCGATGGGCGCGGAGGCCACGAAGGCGATGTGGTGGCCTTTGGAGCTGTCGCCGCAGCAGTAGTACGGGTCGAAGTGCGCCAGGAGGAAGCGCACGGACTGCTGGGCCGCCACGCCCGACGCGCTTACCAGCGGCACGTCGATGTAGTCTCCCACGCGCAGGCCCGCGAAGTTGCCGTTGGCGGCTCGCTTGTGCAGCGCGTCGTACACGCTGCCGCTGCCGATCTCTCCCGCCAGGATGGTGGCGATGTTCTGCCCGCCGTACTTGCCGATTTGGCCCTGGCGGTTGCACTCAGCGTTGTTGAGCGCCGTCTGCGCGTTGCTGCGCGCGGTATCGTCGATGACCTCGTAGCCGATGCCGCCCACCGACAGGGTTTTCGCTTGTGCCATTTCGTTGCCTTTCTACTTGAGGTTGAGGGTTGTGCCGGACGCCGTGCAGGTGCTCCCGAACGTGATGGTGCTGCCAGATGCACTGGCCTTGGAGGCGGGGCAGTACACGGTGCCGTCGTCGTAGATGAACGCGTCCGTGGCGTCGGCCAGCTTGCCGTACAGGTCGGCTATCTGCTGCTTCTGCTTGGCCATGTCCGAGCTGCCCGCGCTGCCCTGCGCCACGCTGTTGGCTATCTGCAAGGCGATGTTTGCCGCCGCGTCGGCGTTCGAGGCCGCGCCGTTTGCCGCAGCTGTGGCGGCTTGCGAGGCCGTCTTCAGCTGCGACGCCTCGGTCACGCGGTCGCTTTCCGCCGTGGCTCGCTTCTTCTCGGCCTCTGCGCGCTTGGTTTCGGCGGTCTGGCGTGCCTTCTCGTTCGTGGCGCGCTGGTTTTCCGCGCTCGCGCGGGAGGCCTCGGCCTTCTGCATCTGCGCGTTCAGCGCGCTCACGTCGGCTAGCTGCCCTTCGAGGTTCGCGATGATCGCCTCCACCGCATCGACGTACGGGCCGGATATCTCGCCCGACGCGCTCGCCGAGGGCAGCACGTTCACCAGGACGTTCTCGGTGGTGGCGTCCAGCCCTGCCGCGTTCCGCACGCGCACGTAGCACACCTTGAGCAGCCCGGCCACGCCGAAGACGGCGGGGTCGACCGTCACGGTGGCCACGTTGTCGCTGATGACAGTGAACTGCTGCTCCACGTAGGTGTGGTCGGGCTTCGCAGCCATGAGGTGCACCTTGCAGCCCATCAGGGCCGCCTTCTTGTCGCCGTCGTAGATGGCGGCCTTCAGGACCTCGGCGCTGTCGCCCTGGTGCACGGTGATGACGGGCGGCGCTATGTTGGTCTTCTTGAGGTTGAGCGTAAGCTCGTGCGTTGCCATGCCTCATTCCTTTCCTTCGGCCGCAAGTGTCCGCGATATGTCGCCGGGCTGCGCTCTGTGGACCCCGCATATCTCCTCGTCGGTGAGCGCCGAGAAGTCCACGGCGTTAGCCTCGCCGCCTTCCGCGTCCATGACGGCCACGGGGCTGGACACGAGCGTGAAGCCGCCCTTGCCGTCGAACTCGAACACGTCTTCCGATTCCACGATGGCCCGCGCCGTGGCCGGGTCGCTGATGCACTCGAACACCGGAAGCGCCTCGGGCGGCTTCGGCGCACCGTCGAGCGCCTGCGGCGCTTCGGGCTGCTGCACAAGGTGGTAGAACATTCCGTTTCCTCTCTCGCTGGTCTAGTTTCCCGTGATGCTGCTCATGCCGGTGATGATTCCGTTCACCACGTTGATGGTGCCCCACGTCCAGTTGTTGCCGTTGTTGGTGATGCACCCGATGAACTGCGTGGAGCCCGTGTACCCGTAGGTGCCGCCGCTGCTCGGACTGGTTCCTATGGCGAACTTCGGGGCGAGTATCCTGGCGGTGCCCGACGACCCAATGTCTGCGCGGCTGCTATCCAGGTACACGTAGTTGTTGGAGTTCTCCTGCAGCTTCACGTACGCCGAGCCGCCCGCGTTGCTGTTGCCGCTCCTCATGTACAGCTGCTCGTCGGGATGGCTCATGTAGCCCACGTAGTAGGGGGTCGTCAGCCACGTCTGGCGGTAGTAGCGGTTGACTGCCAGGAAGCCGTAGCCGCAGGCGGATATGCCCACGCCGTCGGTCGAGCTCGCCGTGGGGCTGTCCTTCGCGTGGACGGCCTCGATGGTGCAGTACTCGGTCGAGCCGTTCACGAACGACGCTCCCGGGTGGTTGCTCGTCGTCGTGCCGGTGGTGATGTAGTTGGTTGACGACGTGCCGACCATGTTGCAGCGGAACATGGAGGTGCTGCCCACCAGCACGGTGCCCGCGATGATGGAGCCGTTCTTGTCGTATATCTGGAAGCCGTTGGTGGCGTTGATATAGACCCTGTTGCCGTTGCTGTCGGTCATGAAGATGGAGCCGTCGCGCAGGTAGAAGGCCCCGCTGTCGAGGTCCCAGTACGAGTTCCCGCCTTTGATGCGGCCCGTGGTCAGCTCGTCGGCGGTCACGCCGTCGCCGGTTATGGCCGTGCGCCACTTCCACGCGCCGCTGGAGTACTTGGAGTTGGCCACGGCGATGATTCCGCCGCCTATCTTGACGCACTTGATGGCGATCTCGGGCTTTTTGTCGTACACCAGGATGCCTTGGCCGGGCTCCTCGTACACCCAGCCACCCGTGGTGTTCACCTCGCTGTTGAGCATGTCAACGATCTTCTTGCGGATATCCGTCGGCAGCTGGTCGAGCTGTTTCTGCAGCCCATCCACCTCGCCCTCGGCGCTCGTCAGCCGTTCGTCCAACTTGCCCGTGACGCCTTCCAGGTACTCCTTGTTGGCCTCGTCTATCTGCTTGAGCACGCTCTCGCTTTGCTCTATCGACGTGTCGGTGTACAGGCGCAGCACCTCGTCCAGGGTCAGGTTGCCGTCGTCGGAGTACTTCTTCAGCGCCTCCTCCAGCGTGGTGTCCCCGTTGTCGGCGTACTCCTTGAGGGCCTTGTCCAGCTCGTCCCTTATCTGGTCGGTGTAGTCCCGGGCGGCGCCGCCGACCTCCTTGGCGTACGCCTTCTGGCGCTCCTCGGCGGCCGCCAGGCTCTCGCCCCATTTGCCGGTCGATGCCTTGTTCGAGGCGTTCACGGCCTCGGTCACGGTCGCCCGGATGGTCGAGGCGGTGGACTTGGCGGCCGACTTCTGCGCGGCCATCAGCTCGGCGACCGTCTGGTAGTTGCCGAACGTGTAGGTGACCTCGCCGGGGCGCAGCTGGTCCTCCACCACCTTGGTGATGCGGGTGCGCACGCGCAGCGGCGGGTCGTACACCTTGTCCACCACGGTCACCAGGTCGCCCTCGTCCGCGCCCTCGAAGCCCTCGCCGGCGCGCGCGAGCGCCACGGCGTCCACGGTATAGGACACGGTGGGCACGCACGACTGCGCCAGCTGCGCCTCGGTGAGCTTCTTCAGCTCGGCGGCGTCCTCGCAGTCGGAGAACTCCACGTCGCCGAACACGTGCGCCTTGCCGCCCTTGCCGTCGGGCCGTCCCCAGCGCGCCAGCGCGTCGGCCGACCCCACCCAGTTCTGCCCGCCGTTCACGTCGCCGAAGGTCAGCTTGCGGTCGTAGCCGCCCGTCAGGTTGCCGTCCTCGTCGGCGGTTTGCAGGGACTTGCCGTAGCCGTACAGGGCGGTGCACACGTTGCCCTCGTCCACGCTGCGCTTGACGCTCACGAGGTCCTTGGCGTAGGTGAAACGCTTGCCGTTGTCCTCGCCGACCTGCTTGGCCATGCACACGCGGCGTGCGGTCACCTTGGTGCCGCTCACCTGGATTTCGAACGACAGCTCGCCGCCCCAAGTGTCTGCCACGTCGTGGATGGCCGCCCATGCGTTGGTGTGGTAGAAGTTCGTGCCGGCCTGCCCGAGGTCGGCCACGGTTCCGACCTGCCAGCGCGAGGAGGACAGCGCCGAGGCCAGCGCGGCGTAGGCGCTCACGTCGTAGGGGCGCTTGTCCTCCAGGTAGTCGCCCAGGAGCTCGATTTGCGCCGAAGTCGGGCAGTAGTACGTGTAGAGGATGCCCGCGCTTGCGCGCTCCTCCTCCACGCCGTCCACGATGTTCTCGTGCCAGCGGCCCTTGAGGTCGCGCCACACCAGGCGGTCGCCCTTGTCCAGGCGCGCCAGCGTTGTGATGCTCAGGGCGTTCTCGCCGTTGACCTCGCGCGTGTCCTCGCACTCGAACAGCGTCTTGATGGGTCCCTTGTACGTCTCCCAGCGGTCGCATGCCCACAGAATCATCAGCCCACGTACCTTTCCGTCCACTGTACCGTCGCGGTGCCGCTGGACAGCTTGAGGCTGTTGGCCCCCGGCTCCAGCGGGAAGAAGTCACTCTCGAAGGTCACGGGCGCTGGGCTGCCGTCCACCGTGGCCTGCGGGGCGGCCATGTCGATGACCACCGCGCTCGATGCCGTCACCGCCTTGTCGATCTGCACGAATTCGCCCGTGCCCATGTTCGTCAGCCGCAGCGCCGACGTGCTGCCGCCGGGCCTGACGGTCACGGTGGGGTAGGTGCGGAACGTCCCGCCCACCTGCACGCCCGAGGTGCCCGACACGGTTGCGCGCCCCTCGGCCCCGTAGGCCACGGGGTCGTATGCCGTGAACGTCAGCGTGGCCTCGCCGGTGTGCCACAACGTGTCGAGCGCGCCCGGCGAGGTCAGCACGGCCATGTAGCGCAGGCCCAGGTGCCTCTCGTCGTCCAGCCACAGCTCGGCCTCCTTGAGGCACAGCAGGCGCGAGGCCATGAGGCGGCGAAGGGCCGCCATGTCGTCGGCGGGGCGCGCCCTCCAGGCCGCCGCCACGTCTATCGTCAGGGGTTTCAGCTCTGCGCGCATGAAGCGCGAGCCGGGCTGCCCGGGCACGTCGCGCGTGGCGATTTCGTACTCGGGCAGCAGCGAGCGGGTCACGAGCCGGGTGTCGAACCACGGCGCGAAGTCGAAGCCGTTGTATATCATGCGAAGCACTCCTGCCGTTTGATTTCCTTGGCTATCTGGCGGGAGATTTTCTCGATGTCGGCCTCCTCCCGCACGGTCGCGTACAGGTTGATTGTCACGTTCGTGTCGCCATGGGCCGCGCCGCCCTTGCCGTCGAGCAGCTTGGCGATGCCCTCGGCCAGCGGGCGCGCGCCGCGCTCGTTGAACGGCACCACGCCCTCGGGGCCCGCCTCGCCGACGCCGATGACGCTGGGGCCGTTGAACACGCCGCCCTTGGCGTACCAGTCGATGCCGAAGTGCGGCACGCTCGGCGGGGCGATGCTGAAGCTGCCGGAGATGGACAGGTGCGGCAGCTTCAGGTGGGGCAGCGACCACGAGAAGTTGAAGAACCCCTTGATGGAGTCGATGACGTTGCGCACGGTGTCGCGGGCGTTCTGTATCGGCGTCTCGATGGCGCTCTTGATGGAGTTCCATATGCCGGCCACGGTGTCGCGGGCGGCGTTGAACACGCTGGAGATCGTGTCGCGGATGCCGTTCACGATGCTGGATATGGTGGAGCTGATGCCGCCCCACACGCTCGACGCCGTGCTGCTCACGGCCCCCCATATGGAGTCCCACACCGCCTGAATTGCCGATAGCACCGCCGATATGGTGGAGCTGATGGCATTGATGGCCGCGCCTATCGCCGAGGTGATGGCATCCCACACGCTGGAAGCGGTTGAGCTGACGGTACCCCACACCGTATCCCACACGCCCTGAATCACCTCAAGGGCCGCGCTTATCACGTCGCTCACGTATTGGATGTACGTGCCGACCGCACCGCATATGAGGTCCCACGCCGCCGTGATCACGCCGCCGAAGTTCTCCCAGACGAAGTTCCAGGGTATGAGCAGCGTCTCGATGGCTAGGTTGAGTATTTCCGCGAGCAGCATCACGGCCACCTGCACAACGTTGCAGATGCCGTCCCACACGCCCGCGAGCGTCGCGCCCAGCCCGGAGAAGAACGCGCCTATCGACTCGGCGACCCCGCCGGCAACGCCGACGGCCACCTGGAACGCGGCGCACACGGCATCCCACACGGCGGTCACGGCGTCGCGGAACTCCTCGCAGTTGTTCCACAGCAGCACCACTGCGGCGATGATGGCCGCTATTGCCGCTATCACTGGGTGCGCGGCTATAAGCCCCAGCGCGGCAGTGCCCGCCTTGCCTACGGCGGAGAAGGCAGCACCGATTTGCGGCACCACGCTGATGATGGTGCCGACGGTGGACAGCACCGGCCCGATGGCCGCCACTATGGCCGCTATGGCCAGCACGGCTGTCTGGCCGCCCTCGCCGATGCCGGCGAACCACTCGGAGAACGACTTGACGACGCCCGCCACGTTGGTGGCGATGTTGAGCAGCGGCTCGCCAAGCGGCTCGATGGAGCCCTGCAGCTCGCGCATGGCCTCCTGCGATTTCACGGCGAAGCTGTCGGAGGCGGCCTCCTGGGCCTGCTGCGCAGCGCCCGCCACGTCGCCGAAGCTGTCCTGCACGCCCGCCAGGGACTCGATCATGCCCATGGCATTGTCCTCGCCCAGCGAGGACCACAGGGTGGAGGCCAGCGCGGCCTTGTCGTACTCGTTTGGCATCTGCGTGAGGTCGCCCAGCACCGCCTGCAGCATGTCCTCGGCGGTGGCGCTGCCGTTCTTGAAGTTCTCGAAGACCTCCTGCGTGCCCTCGCTGAACGAGCCGATGGATTCCTCCATGCGGCCGTCGGACAGCGCCGTCAGGAACTCGTTGAGGTAGTCGCCCACCTTGTCCAGGTTGTACGCGCCGTTGGACGTGCCCGCTTCTAGCAGCGAGAAGTACTCGCTGGCGCTCATGCCGGCCTCGCCCCAGCGCACGCTGTACTCGCTCAGGTTGTCGCCCAGCTCGTCCGTGTAGTTCAGGCCGCGCTGCATGCCCGCCGTGAGCAGGTCGCTGGCCTCGGTGGCCGACAGGCCGAAGCCCTCCATGAGGGCGTTGGTGCCGCGTATGGACTCGTTCACGTCTGCGCCGAAGGTGTCCGACAGCATGAGTGCGTTGGTGGTGACGGTCTGCAGGTCCTCGTCGGACACGTCGCGAAGGGTGGACTTGCACTGGATCAGCGCATCGTTGACCTCGTCCAGGGACTGGCCCCAGCCACCCTCGTATATGCGCTTGCCTATGCCGCTGAAACGCTCGGCCTCCTCGCCGGACACGCCGAACGCGGCGGCTATGCGGGCGTTGGCCTGCTCATAGTCGCTGGCCACGCCGAATACGGCCTTGCCGGCGGCCACCACGGGCGCGGTCAGCGTCACCGTGGCGGCCGTGCCGGCCTTCTTGAACGAGGACGACAGCTTCGCGGCCTTCTCGTCGCCCTCGGTTATGTTCTTCCAGGAGATGCCCTGGAGGTCGCGCTCCAGGGCCTTGATGTTCTTGGATACGTCAACGGTGTCGAGCACCGCTTTGATGATGACGTTGCCGTCCATGCTCACCTCGTCGCTCTCTTGAGCGCGGCGAACACATCGCGCATCGCCGCGTCGCTTCCTTCCTCAGAGCCGTGTGAGCTGCGGCCTTTGCCGAGTTCGAACGCCTTGTGGGCGGCGTTCCAGGCCTCGACCTCCTGCCTGTTGTATTTGGTTGGCTTCGGCTTGGTCGCCGGGTTGCGGTAGTGGATGGCCGCGCCGAGCGGCGTGTCCTGCGGGCAGCCGCCCACGAGTGCCACGAACTCGGCGAAGCTGATGCGACC
Source organism: uncultured Collinsella sp. (assembly GCA_958372075.1). GTDB lineage: Bacteria > Actinomycetota > Coriobacteriia > Coriobacteriales > Coriobacteriaceae > Collinsella. The sequence goes on from CATXMO010000002.1 coordinate 71,721, forward strand.
GCGTACCTCGTCCCACTCGATGCCGTAGGCCTGGCGGAAGCTGGTGCGTATGCGCGCCGCGTCCTCCTCCAAGTCCCACAGCGGGGTCTCGTGCGGGCGGTCGCCGCTCAGGTCGAGTCCGCACATGTCCCATACCGCCGCGTCGCGCATCCGCACGAACTCGGCGGCGTCGTAGTCGCATGCGCACCACGCGTCCGTCCAGTCCACGAAGAACAGCGCCAGGAACTCGTCCCGGCGCTGGTCGTCGGACTTGCCCTCGTCGGTCAGCACCTCGATGACGCGGATGATCGTGAGCGCGTCGTCGCGCACCAGCACCTCCTCGCCGTTCCACGGGTAGCGCGTGGCGCTCGTGCCATCGGGCAGCCGCACCCGCTCGGCCGTGAGCGCGGCTGGCAGCATTACTTGCCGCCCTTCTTCTTGCGCTTGGCCTTGGCGCGGCGCTGGGCGCGGTTGAGCGCCTGGACCTGATCGGCGCGCTCGCTGTATGCAAGGCCGCACGCCATCAGCTGCTCGCTGGTCGCGTGGCGCGCCAACATGTTGAGGAACGTGGCGAAGACCTCGCCCAGGATGCGGATGTTCTCCTCGGGCGCGATGGGGCCCTCGTCGCCGCCCATCCACGCGAGCAGCTGCTCCCAGCCCTCGGTGCCGATGAACGTCGAGATGGTGCGCTTCATGAGGCGGGCCTGCGCGGCGTTGGCCTCGGCCGCCTTCTCGGGGGTGTCGGCCTCGCGGGCCATCTGCTCGTTGGCCTGCGCGCGGTCGATGGCGTTGCCGACCTTGGCCAGGTACTCCTCGATGTGCTTGTCGTCGAACCACACGCGGAAGCGCGGCGTGTCGGGGTTCTCCTCGGGGTCCTCGAAGAACACGTCCTCGTACGCGCGGATGTTTTTCAGAAGTTCCATTTGTTGCCCCTTTCGTGAGCGGTGAGCGTCGGGCATAGAAAAGGGGCGCGGGCCGCTCACTAGCCCGCGCCCCCATGTCCAGGAGGTTATGTCTGGTGTCGCCTGCGGCTACTTCGCCGCCACGGTGACCTTCACCTGCGTGCAGATGCTCGGCTTGGACGCGCAGCGCACGGTGATGACCGCCTCGCCTGCGGCCACGCCCGTCACGTTGCCGTCGCTGTCGACGGTGGCCACGTCGGTGTTGCCCGATGCGAAGAAGCACTTGGCGTTCGCCTCGGCGGGCGTGACGGTCGGCGCGAGCTTCATGGACTTGCCCACGGCCGGGCCGGTCGGCGCGGTGCAGGTGACGCCCGTGGGCTGCTTGAGCTTGTTGGCGGGGATGTAGCGCATAGCGCCAGCGCCCGAGATTGTGCAGGAGAACGCGCCGGGGTCGGACGCCGCGCCCTGCTGCGAGCCGACGGTCAGGCCCAGGTAGGTGCAGTCGCCCTCCACCACGTCGCCGTTGGGGTCGGTGTGGCGGAAGTGGCCCGTGCGGCCCTCGCCGGTCTCAAGCGCCAGGCTGGCAACGAAGTCCTGCGCGGGGTCGCCGTAGCAGCGGTCGCCTGTGACTTCGTACTGCGGCTGCACGCTCTTCACCTTGTCGGTGGGAGTGCCGTAGCCGTCGTAGTAGTCCTTGGTCTCGGTGGTCTCGTTGGTGGTCGGCTTCACCTCGGTGATGCCGCGCGAGAAGATGGCCCACGTGGGGCTGGCCGCGTCTGGCGTGGTGTCGATCTCCAGCGCGCTCATGTAGTTGGGCGCGAAGCCCAGGTCTTGGTTCTTTGCCATCGTTATCCCTTCTCTATGGTTATGGTCGCTTTGATTCGGAACTCCCACAGGTACGGCCCGCCCTCCGGCGGCGTTATCTCCTGCGGCTCTGTGTACAGCGCCGCGCTGGTGAAGCCGTAGGAGCCGGTGGGCGAGGACAGGTCGGCCCCGTCCAGCGCGTCGGCCAGGTCGTAGGCGTCGCCCATGGCCTTGGCCTCGGAGGTGTCCTTCACGATGACCTGCAGCACGTATCCCACGCGGCGGGTGCCGTCCATGTGGCGCACCACGTCGGTGGTGGGCATGGGCCGCAGCACCACCGCGTCGTCGTGGCCGCGCGAAGCGGCCAGGCGGGTGAGGAGCACCGGGCCGTAGCCCAGGGCCTCTATGGCGGCCTTCGCCGCCTCCATCACGTCCGGGGCCATGTCACGCCCCCTCGGTCAGGAGGTCGACGGCCAGGCGCTCCCAGTCCTCGCCATGCGCTTCCTTCGCGGCCTTCGGCCAGTCGGCCTTGGCCCTCTGGTTCTTGCCGTGCTTGATGGAGCTGTCGGGCATGTCGCGCACGTAGGCGGCGTAGTCGGCGTCCCATATGACGAGGCCCTGCCTGAAGTCGGAGGCGGCCTGCATGGAGTTGTGCATGCGCTTGGTGTCCTCTGGCGTGAACGCGTTCATGTCCTCGGCCACGCTCATGGCGAACTTCACCTGCTTGGCCTCCAGCTCCTTCGCGCTGAAACGCTTCATGAGCTTGGTCAGGTCGACCGTAACTGCTGCGGGCATGGCTACCTCACCTCCAGTTCCCAGTGGTGGGGACGGGTGCCGAACGCGCGGCGGGGCGTGCACCTCGCCACGTTCATCCACTCGCCCCCGTCGATGCTCACGCGGCTGCCCACTGGCACGTCGAACATGCCGGGGCTGTCCGCGCCGTCCGCTATCACGAGGCCCTGCGCCCCGTCGCCCAGGGCGTACTCGCGAACGAGCCACGCCGAGACGGGCTCGAAGCGCACGCGGCGCACCTCGACGGGGTTCTCGAACTCGCCGCCGTAGCCGCCGTCCTTTGGCACCTTGACGGACATGGTGGAGGGCCGCGCCGAGCGCGGCACCCGCATCATCTCGCGCCCCCGATGCCCGAGTAGAGCAGCGGCGTGCCCAGCAGTTCGCGGCGTATCGCGGCCTCCATGTCGCTGCGGTAGTCGCTCGCGCCTTCGCCGGGCGACCACGTGAACGAGCCGACGGTGAAGCCGCCGCCCTCCATGGCCCCGCCCGAGCATCCGTACGCGGCGTCGACCTCGCAGGCCGCCATGACCGCGCGCGCCCACTCCTCGGAGCCGTCCGGCTCGTTGGGGAAGATCAGGTCGCGCACGGCTGCCGTGGCGTGGGGGAGCGCCGCCTTGAACTCCTCGGCGGACAGCTCCCCGCGCCCGGCTGCCAGGTAGTCCTCGTGGGTCGGGGCTCTAGTTTCCATCGTCCTCGGCCGCCTCGGGCTTTTCCGCCTTGCCCTTTGCGGGCTGCTCGTCTGCGGCCTTCGCCTCGGGCTTTTCCGCCTTGCCCTTGGCGGGCTTGGCCTTCTTCGGGGCCTCCTTCTCGAAGGCCAGTCCAACGGTGCGCATGTCGCGCCTCCTTCCTACGCGGCCTTCATGCCTGCGGTGATGTAGTGCGCCAGGTTCTCGCGCACGCCGCACACGCCGTACTTGCGGTACTTGAACAGGTGGCCGAAGCCCTGCTGGTTGTCTTCGGCGTCGATGACCTTGCCGTGCGCGAAGTTCCAGCGCAGCACCACGGCGTCCTTGTGGACGATGAGGAAGTTCATGTCCACCGCGCCGGTGCCCTTCTTGTAGTGGCCGATCTCCTCGTCCTTGGTGGTGCCGTCCAAGAGGTCGATGGCGCTGTAGAAGCGGGACTGCGGCACCTTCACGATGGAGGAGAAGCCGTCCAGCGCCTCGCGGGACTTGGTGGTGTCCAGGTCCTTCACCATACCCAGCAGGGTGGGGGTGATGAACAGCACGCGGCCCTCTTCCGGCACCTCCTTCTCGTCCATGTCGCACATGGCGGCGTTCAAGCCCTTGAGCATGTCCGCGCCGTCGGCGTAGGTCTTCTGCTCCTTGGTGATGCCGGTGCCTGCGCACAGCGTGGAGAACACGAACGCGTCTCCCTCGGGCACCACCTTGGTGCGGTTGAAGTGCGCGGCGGCGTTGCCGAACGCCAGGTTGAAGGACTGGGCGTCCACTTTCTGGTCGATTTCCAGGATGGTGCCGCGGTCGTAGTTGGCGCTGATGGGCTTCCAAGTCAGGGACGCGCCGCTGTTCTGCGGCAGTCGCCCGTTGGCCTGCACGTCGCCCAGGCCGCCCATGGAGTAGACGGGGTAGTAGAACTCGCCCAGCTGCTCCATCTGCGCGATGTTGCCCTGCGGCGCGGCGCTCTCAAGCACTGCGGTCAGGGATTCCTTGCGGTACGCCTCCATGAGCACGTTCTCGTAGCCCTTGGGCAGTTCGATGCTGTTTGGCATGATTTACTCCTTTGAAGATTCGTCGGTGAGTCCGAAAGCTGCGCGGAAGTCGGCCAGGCCGTCGGAGCCTGCGCCGCCCTTGGGGTCGCCGCCCGCGCTCTCGCGGGGCTGGTCGGTGAACATGTAGGCGTTGTCCTTCTTCAGGGCCTCGAAGTCGATGCCCGTGAGGTTGCCCTGCTCGTCCAGCTTCGCGTCGGCGATGTTCGGGATGATCGCGCGCGCCGCCTTGGCGTTGCGCACCCCCATCTGCGCCAGCTTGGTGTCGATGGCGAAGTCGCGGCGCATGTCGGCCTCGCGCTTCTCGGCGTCGGCCTTGTACGCCTCGTTGTCGGCCTTGGCCTTGTCGAGCGCGGCCTGCAGCTCGTCGGCGTTGCCCGCCTTGGCGGTGAACTCCTCGATCTGCTTGTCGCGCTGCTCCAGCTCGGCCTTGAGGGCCTTCACCTGCTCCTGGTACTCGTCGGTCTCGCGCTTGTACTTCGCGTAGGACACGACCTCCTTCTGGGGCTCGGTCTGCTGGCCTTCGCCGCCCTCGTTTCCCTGGGGCTTGTTGTCTTCAGCCATCGCTTGCTCCTTCCGTGTTTGGTTGTCGCGCTTCCCTGCGCGCTTGGATGGCCCACCGTTGTCGCCGTGGTCGCGTGCGGGGCATGTTGTCGCCGCCCCATCGCGTGCCTGCATCTTCCCCGAGGTGTCGCCAGGCAAAAGAAAAGGCCGCCCGTTCGTGGGCGGCCTTGATGCCGTGCGTCTACTCGGTTGTCGCTTGGTCTACTTCATCAGCCCCGCGTCGCGCAGAACCTTGCGGGACTTGGCAAAAAGCTCCTCGCGCTCTTCTTTGGTCAGCTTTTCGGCGGCTTTCGACTCGGAGGCGCTGTCATCTATGACGAGCACCCAGTCCTCTGGCGTCACTTCTTTTTTGTCAGCCTGAACCATTTCGCTTCCTCGTTTCGCTCGTAGAGCATTTCGGTGGCAAGCTGGTCGATAACATCGCCGCCCGCGTTCGGGCACTCTCTTTTCGCCAGCTCTCGCAGCTCCTCGTACGCTTGTACGACGCTGCGGTCGTTCACCTTGATTTCGTAGATTGTACCATCGTGGCACGCCACCACCGAGCTGCGCACCCAGTCGTTTTCCGCCACCGTTCGAATGTCGGTCCACGACGGCGGCGAGCTCATGGGGTGGTTGTGGATCAGCACCACGCCGCCCTTGGTGCGCCTGCACGCCTCCACCTGCTTGGCGGTCAGGCCGCACGCCTGGCTCTTCAGGCCGTGCCCGAAGGTGTCGGTGACGCGCTCGCCTTTCTTCCACGACACGACGGACATGCGTTCGTAGCCCGTGCCGTCGCGGTCGCGCAGGATGCGGCGGCTCTCGGCGTACACGGCCTCGCTTGCGCGCTTCGGGATGGGAAGGGACGCCACCTTGTCGTGGTAGGCCCTGCCGTTCACGGCGCGGCGGCTCACGTCTGCGGCGGTGCCCGAGCCCTTGCCCGGCATGAACTTCTCGCGCACCCAGGTCTTGTCCGTGGCAAGCGGGTAGATGCGCTCCTTCGATTCCACGGCGGCCTCGCGCGTGCGCTCGCGGGACAGGTAGGGATGGGCGGCTATGTGCTCGCGCTGGCGCTTCTGCAGCTTGCCCAGGCGCAGGCGCTCCTTGGTGTTGTCGAGCCCGGCGGCCTCCAGGGCCGTTGCCTCGCGCTTGGCGGCGCGTATGCCGCGCTCAAGCTCGCGCTGCTTCTGCTCTGCCTGGTATCGCTCCTCGCGCTTCTCGTCGCCGCCATCGGGATCGCGCTCGTACCGCAGCTGCTGGCCCTCCACGTAGATGCCGAAGTCGTGCTTGCAGTTCGCGCCGCACAGGCCATCGACAGAGCCGTAGCCCGTCTCGCGGTAGAACGGCGGGTACTTCTTGGACTTGCCCGACAGGCTGAACACGCGGCCCTGCCACTTGGCGTGGCTCTCGCGCGCCCCGCCGTGCGAGGAGGTCTGCACGAGGTCGTGCCCGGTCTCTTCAAGCAGCTCCAGCGTGTTGCGGCTGCCGGCCTGCACCGCCTGCGTGCGAATGTGGCGGCGCATGGCCACGTCGGGCTGCGCCCACGCCCCGCTCTTGTAGTCCACGATGGACACGCCGCGCCGCGCCAGCTTCAGCACGGCCTCGCGGGTGGCCTGCTCGTAGCCCGCCATGCCCGAGTTCACCCGAGCCACGGCCTGCGCCACGACTTCGAGGTAGGCGCGCTGCACGTTGGCGGGCATCTTCAGGTTGTCGCGGCTCACGACGTCCTGCACTCCCGCCGCCGTGGCCCGCGCTGAGTTGTGCAGCCTCCACTGCATCGTCTTGGACAGCGCGCCCATGGCCGTGCCCAGCGTGGCCAGGTCGGCCTCGGCGCTCTTGGCCACGGCCTCGGCCGCAGCCTTGGCAGCCTCGCGCGCGGCTCTGCGGCCCTCCTCGTTCATGGCCTTCTGCACGTCCTTGGCGGCAAGCGCCGCCTTGCGGGCGGCCTGCGAGTAGGCGCTGTCGCCCTCGAAGTCGATGGAGCCTATGAGCGCGGCGTAGATGCACACCAGGCGCAGGGTGTATTCGTCCATGGCCCCCTGCGCTGCGTCGGTGAAGTGCTCTATGTAGTCCGGCCCCAGCATCAGGCGAGCCCGTCGCCCAGCATGTCGAACGCGCCGCCCTGCTGCTCGGGCACGTTGGCCTTGGCCTCGTTGCTGGTCTCGCCGTAGAAGCGGCGGCGGTACTCCCACGGGGCCATGATGCCCGCGCCGACCTCGCTCATGGCCATCTCGCGCGCGCTCTGCGTGTCGCTGATGATGGAGTCGTCGAAGTCCACGGTGACGTCGCCGTAGGGCACGGCCTCGCCCTTGATGCTGCGGCACGCGTCGGCCATGCCGTTCACGAGGCGCACGATGGACTTGCGCAGGGCGTTCTCGTGCCGGTGGATGGATCGCATCAGCTGCGAGTTGTCGGCTGCCACCTCCTTGGCGGTCTTCAGGCCCGTGTGCGACTCCCAGGAGAAGTAGCCGTTGCCGAAGCCGCACGCCACCGACAGCAGGCGCAGGCCCGTGTTGATGGCGCTGGCGTTCTCGTCGGCCTTGAGGTCGCTCTGAACGGTCTGAATCTTGGCCGACCCCTCGTCGCCGGGGTTCATGCTGAAGATGGTGTCGTCGGCCTCGCCGAAGGCGTAGTAGGTCTTCGTGAGGCTGCCGTCCGGCCCCTTGTCGGTCTTGGACTCTATGAGGGTCTTGTCCACGAACGTGCGCGGGCGGCCCACGCGAATGTGGTCGAGCAGGGAGGTGGCGGCCTCGTCGACCACCTTCATGGCCCCCACGGCGTTGCAGTACACGCTCGCGCCCATCGCGCAGTAGTCGTAGAAGCGGTTCGACACGGCGGGGCGCACCAGCGCGAAAAGCGGGCGGGTGCAGCGCGTGTCCATGTCGGCGCTGATGCCCTCGACCGTCACCTGCTTGTGCGTGCGGGTGTCGAACAGCTGCGTGAGGATGTGGTAGGTGCCGCCCTTGAGCACGTGGGCCTGGCACTGGTCGTAGTCGCGCCCGGCGACCTCCACGCGGCCCACGAACGCGCACTGCGTGCAGTCGTCGGCGCTCCACGTGAGCGGGACTATCTGCGTGGCGTCGTAGCGCACGATGCGCAGCTCGGCGTCGGGCGTGTAGGCGCTGTCGGTCACGCCTCGCGGCTCGATGACCCACGCGCCCGTGCCCATGGCGAACGCGCGGGCTATGAAGTCGGCGTTGTCCATGGCGAACGATGTGGGCGCGTCGCCGTCCTCTGTCGGCCGCGGCGCGGCCTGGCCAGCCTCGTGCCCCTCGTCGCCGACGCCGCCCGTCGCCGTGGGGTTGGCGAAGTAGCGCGCCATCCAGGCGCGGCGCTCGTCGCTCGTGCTGGAGATGATCGTGCTCTCGTTCATGAGCAGACTGGCCCACTCGTCGGCCACGAGCGCCGCCGGGTGCAGGCTGGCGCGCTCGCGCTTGTACACGCGGAAGCCGCGCCGCTCGCTGTAGTGGTACCAGCCGTTGTTCGCCGCGAACCAGCCGAACCAGACGCCCACCATGCCCTGCATGCGGGTGTCCGGCTGGTATCCCATGCGGCGCAGCCACGCCTCGGCGTAGCCCGTGTTGCCTCGCTTCTCCATCAGAGGTTGCTCCTTATCCACAGTCCTGCGGCGTAGCCCGCCGCGTCTATCGCGTCGTCGTTCACCTTCGGCAGTGTCTCGGTTATGTCGCCCTGCCCGTTCGACACGTACTCGAACTCGGGGAACTCCTTGGCGGCGAGCGGGCAGCGGTCGGGGTCGATGACTATGCGCGTAAGGTTCTGCATCCACCTGATGCGGCTCTTGGGCGCGTTCAGGCCCTGCTTGAGCGACTTCTGCGCGCCGATGCCCTGCTCCTGGTAGTAGAGGATCATGCCGCGCGCCGCGCTGTCGCACCACACGTCGGCGGCGGGGTCCTCGGCCGCTTGCAGCTTGGCCGCCACCAGCTCGGCGGTCTTGACGTCGATGGCCTCGGTTCCCTGGCGGATCTCCTCGTCCAGCAGGTACAGCACGCGCTCGTTCTCGTCGTAGCCCGCCTCCATGAACACCCAGGGGTGCACGCTGCCCGCGTCCACGCCGAACGAGCGCAGGGCGATGGACGCGCGCTCCTCCTCGGTGATGGGGCGTATGTCCAGCAGCTCGTCGGGGAACACCTCGGAGCCCGTGCCGATGACCTCGCCGAGCCATTGCCAGCGGTAGGAGTCGGGCGTCTTGCGGCGGCTGCGCTCGGCCTCCGCCAGCGCCGCGGCGCTTATCCACTCGGGGTGCTCGTCTATGACGTCCAGGTACGTGGTGTGGCATATGAAGCGCCCGTCCTCGCCCGGGTGGGCCTCCAGGTCGCGCGCCTCCTTGTTCACCCAGTTGCGAGCCGAGCGGGGAGGGTTGTAGCTGTAGAACACCCAGAACATGTCGCCGCCGCGCAGGAACGTGGCCAGCACGCTGCGCACCTCGTCCATGCCGTCGAACTCGTCTACCTCCTCGAACCACACCACGGCGCAGTAGCCGGTGCGGAACTTCGCGGACTTCAGCTTCTTCGGCTTGTCGCATCCCACAAAGCGTATGACCTGCCCGGTGGGGCGGTACGTCACCTCCATGGGGGACAGGCCGAAGTCGAACAGGTGCGCCACGCCCAGCACGTCGCACGCCCAGCCTATCTGCTCGTACACGGACGTGCGCAGCGTGTTGCCGACCTTGCGCAGCACGACGGCGTTGGCCTCCGGGTTGAGCATGATCAGCAGCACGATGGCGATGGATATGAACGACGACTTGGTGGAGTTGCGCCCGCCCTTGAACCAGTAGTGCGTGAACTCGTGCGCCTTGATGGAGCGCCACACGCCGGCGAACACGGAGGCCACGACGTCCGAGAGCCTAACCGAGGTCGTCAACGATGGTCACCCCCGCCTCCGTCATGGCGGCCTTCGCGCCGTCCACGCCGAACATGTCGTTGAGCAGCTTCACGCTCTCGGTTATGGCCAGGCGCGCGTCGCCGTTGATGCTGCCCTCGGCCGCCTGGCGGCGGAAGATGGGCAGCGCGCCGTCCAGCACCTCGAACAGCGGGGCGGCCGCGTCCTGCAGCTCCCAGCGGCAGTCCTTGGCGGCCGCGTCGCGGATTTCCTGGATTCTGTGCGCGATTCGTGGGTCGCGCATCAGCTTGGAGGCGGCGCAGCTTATCGAGTTGTAGTTCATGCGCTTGCAGTCGTAGGCCGCGCGGTACGCGTCCTGCTGCTTGGCGCGGGGCTTGGCCATCTCGCGGGCGAACGCTTCCTGCTTCGCCGTGAGCGGCTTGTTCTTCTTGGGCACCTGCGGCCTCCTTCCCTTATCTCTCGGCCCATATGGTCGCAAGCGTGTCGCCGGGCACGGAAAAGGCCGCCCCGAAGGACGGCCCTCTGCCTGTTTCCGTATTCGGTTGCCTCTATCCGCACGCCGCCACGGCCATGGCCATGAGCCCGAGCGCCAGCGCCCTTATGGCGTAGATGGCCGCCGCGTCTATGGCGATTGCCGCCGCTATGAACAGCAGGCACCCCCAGTTGCATCCCGGGCGGTTCATCGCTCCTCCCACTCGACGGTGCCGTCGTCGTACTCGGCCTTGAGCCATTCCAGGTAGTCGGCCTCCTCGCAGAAGCTGGCCAGCAGCCGCTTGCTGGTAGTGCAGCTGCTCATGCGGCTCGCCTCATACACGGCGATGAAGAAGGGCCACGAGTGGAACTCCACCTCCGTGTGGATGGCCCGCTCTGGCGTGCCGAAAAGGTGCTCCCAGTTCGTCATCGCGCCCCCTCCTTCGCGCTCGGCCCGACCTTGCGGTAGGTGAAGTCCTCGAACAGGTGGCCGCACCAGCGGCAGCGGTCGCCGCCCTTGGGCAGGTGGTGCCAGATCTCGCGCATGCCGCACTTCGGGCAGCGCACCTCGATGCTGGGTCGGCGCTTCGGCTTCTCGGTCTGCTGCTCCATGGCTACTCCACCGCCATCCGCATGGCCGGCTTCATGGCCTCGCGCAGGCTCTTGGCCAGCTCCTCGGCCGTTACCTCGGCCTTCACCTCCACGTTCACGTCGGGCATCGCGAAACCGCGCGCCTCTTCGGCCTTGAGGCAAGGCATGGCGGCGTCCTGGGCCGCGCCCTTGGGCGTCGGTGACGCTGCCACCCTCAGCTCGCAGCGCCCCAGCCACAACTCGCACTCGTCCAGCTTCGTGAGCGCCAGGGCGCGCTCGCGGCTCGCCTCGTAGGCCGTCTCGATGCCCTTGCGCAGGTTCCGCACGGCCGTCTCCTCGGTCCCGGCGTCCAGCTTTTCGCGCAGTCGGGCGTTCTCGAACCTCAGGTTGCGAGCCTCGCGACGCGGCACTGCTACCGTATGGCTTTGCTGCTCGCCCCAGCAGTCCTCGCACAGCGGCGCGTCTACGCCCATGTTGTCCTGCCCCAGGGCGTCGATATCGCGCCCGCAGGTATCGCAGATGATTCCCATGGCTACTCCCTTCCTTCCGGCTTCACCGCGCCTGCGAGGAACCACGCCCGCAGGCTCTCGGCGCACTCCTGGCACAAGGCCCTTGCCTTGCCGTCGATTCGCGCGCTGTCCCTCAGCACCATCTTGGCGTAACCCGTCAGGGTCGCCGGCACCTCCTTGCCGCAGCGTTCGCATGCGCACATGTACAGCCTCATGCCTGCTCGCCTCCCTTCGGCAGAGCGTCGGCGATTCGGTCCCAGTCGGTGGCCGGCTTCTCGCTGGGGTACTCGTAGGCCCCCACGCACGGCACCGGCAGCACCGCCATGCCGTCGTGCTCGCCTGCGTACTCGTCCGCGTCCGATCTGCTCTCGAACGCCAGCACCACGTCGCTCTCCGTGGCCACCGCGTAGATCTTCTTCATCGTTTCGTCTCCTATTCGAACTCGAAGCACTCGCATGCCTCGCTTGTCTCGTCTACCGCCTCCACGTCGGGGCCGCCGCCCGTCATGGCGTCGCGGGCGCACACGGTCTCGCCGCCAGCGCCCTGCACGCGGCCGCAGAAGCGGCACTCCCGGCACGTGCGGCCCTCCCACGGGTCGGGCCGGTTCCACGGTGCCCTGGGGTCGGACTCGAAGCACCCGGGCGGGAGGTTCCACCCGCTTGAAGGCTCGTACCCGCTCACATGCACCGCCTGCCCCTCGGCAGCCGACCCCAGCCGTCCATGGCCAGGGCATCCGCGTACTTGGTCGGTTCCGGCAGCAGCAGGTACTCCCAGTGCCCCGAGCCCGGCGGGGCGGGGCGGTTGAACCTCTGCTCGGCCCTGACCCAGCGGAAGTGCAGCCGGTTGGCGTGCGCCAGCCCGTGGCAGCCGCTGCCGTTGCCGCTGCCGCACAGCATCACCGTGGGCTTGGGAACCTCGCGCCCGTCGCGGAACAGCTTGCCCGCCCCGCGCCTCACGATGTGGTGGCGGTTGAGCGGCCACGGCGCGCCGCACACGGCGCACCTGGGCGTCTCGATGCTCGGCCCCTCCATGAGGGGGCGCAGGATCTCGGGCAGCGTGTCAACGTTTGCCATTCGATAGCCTCCTGTCCTTGCCTTGCAGCTCGTACTTGTCGCACATCTCCGACAGGCGGCTCACGATGGCCACCGCCGTCTCCTCGTCGCCGTTCTTGGCCAGGCGGCGTATGAGGTCGCCCTTGCCGTACTGCGTGGTCACGACCACGGGCCTCATGTTCTCGTACCTGTCGTTCACGACGCGGAACACCTGCCCCAGCGTCCAGTCAGTGGGGGACTCCTTGCCCAGGTCGTCCAGCACCAGGCACCCCACGCGGGAGAGCCTGGACAGCACGCCGTCCTCGGTGCCGTCGCCGCCGTAGGTGCCCTTGATGGCGGCCAGCACGCCCAGCATGTCGGTCACCCTCACGCTGGTGCCGCCGTCCACCAGGAGCCGCGCCACGGCGCTCGCCAGGTGGGTCTTGCCGGTTCCCACGGGGCCGCAGATGTACGCCCCGCGCCCTTGCTCAACCTTCGCGGCAATGCCCTCGGCCATGGGGGAGGCGGCCGTCATGAAGCGTGGCTTGATTCCGGCCCGCTCGTAGGCCCGGCGGCGTTTGGCTGCGGCCTCCTCGGCCTTGGCCCTGGCCTCAAGGCGCGAACGCTCGTCGCGCTCCGCCACGGCACCCGGGCAGCCGCACGGCTTCCAGCCGCAGAAGGTGCGGCGGCCAGCCAGCACCACGTAGCGGACCTCCAGCTGCGCCCCGCAGTGGGGGCACTCAGTCGTACTCGGCATAGCCGTCGGCCTCCTTCCGGGTCCTCGGGCCGCGGTTCACGTAGTCCTCGAACTTCGGCGAGAACAGCGTGGAGGGCCGCAGGTACTTGGCCATCTTCGGGTCGCCCGCCCACTCGGCTGCCATCGTGTCGATGACGGCCAGGAAGTCGGGGAGGCGGTAGCCCTCGGCCCAGCGGGCGTGTATCAGCCTGCGGGTCTTGGCGCTGCTTGAGCGGTAGCGGGTGCCGGCTGCCTCGTTGAGCGCGTGCACGATTTCGTCAAAGGGGATTAAGGGGTTATCTATATACTCAACCTCAACCTCAACCTCTGCATTGCCGCAACTCGATGCGACTGCATGTGCATCCGCATCTGCTTGCGCATGTGCGACTGCATCTGTATCCGCATATGCTCCCGCATGTGCTTGCGCATCGGCTTGCGCCCGTGCCGACGCATCGTCCACCGCGTCTTCCTTCCCCGGCCTGTTGCCCCAGCGGGCGTTGGCCGCCTTCCTTGCGCGCTCGCTCTTCTCGTCGCCCATGTCGAGCCTGCCCTTGAGCACCAGGAAGGTAGGCAGCCACGCGGGGCTGCCCTGCGGCTCCTTGCCCGTGAACCGGTACTCGACGATGGCGTAGATGAACGGCGCGCGCTGCTTCTCGGGCATGGCCTGCGCGGCCGCCCAGAAGTCGTCGTGTATAACCATGCCCATAGTGTCGCCGTCGCCTTCCCTAAAACGGGATATCCTCGTCGTACAGATCGGGCATGGCCTGCTGCTGCGGCGCGGGCTGCTGTGGCGCGTACGCCAGCTGAGTGGCCGGCTGCGGCGCGTAGGCGGGCTGCTGCGGCACAGGTGCCGGGGCGGGGCGTCCCTGGCCGTACGTGCGGGCCTGCGGCGCTTGCGGGGCCGCCTGGGGCGCGTACTGCTGCGGCGCGTAGCCCTGCTGCTGTTGCTGGCCGCTCATGAACTCCAGCTCGTCCACCACGACCTCCAGCGCGCTGCGCTTCTGGCCGGTCTGCTGGTCGTTCCAGCTGCGGTAGCGCAGCTTGCCCTCGACGGCCACCTTGCTGCCCTTGGCGAGGTACTGCGCCAGCTTCTCGCCGCGGGTGCCGAACAGCGTGCAGTCCACGAAGTTCGGGTAGTCCTCCCACTGCCCGGTCTGCTGGTTCTTGCGGCGGTCGTTGACGGCCACGCCCATGGACAGCACGGACATGCCGCCAGACGTGGAGCGCAGCACGGGGTCGCGGGTCAGGTTGCCGGATATGCACACGCGGTTGATGCTCATAGATACCCTCCTTGGGTTACGTCCCCGCTGTTCCAGATGCGGGTGATCTGCGCGTCTACCATGCGGATACGCAGCTTGATTACGTTGATGGCCTCCTGCGAGGCCTTGTAGATGGCCTCGGAGCAGTCGCGGCGGCGCTTGGCCTCCGCTATCTGCTCCTGGCCCCGGCACACGTCGCCGATGATGGTGACGGGCGTGCCCTTCTGGCGCTCGTTCAGGATGGCGATGCGCAGGGCCTTGCGGTACTCGGCCTCGTTCTCGGCGTACTGGCAGCCCGACTCCTTGCAGGTCTTCAGCTCGGCCTCCAGCCTGTCGGTCAGCTCGTCCAGCTCCTCGGTGAGCGCCTGCATCTACTCCACCTGCCAGTCGGGGCGCGGGCAGCACGGGCTGTTGGCCACGAACTCCATGTACTGCGGCATGCTGGCGAACTGGTAGCGCGCCCCGCAGCTGCGGCAGTGGGCCGTGAAGGGGCCGTCTGCGGGCGGCTGCTTCTCCTCGGGCGCGGGCTGCTCCTCCATGGCGTCGGGATCGCTCTGCCCGTCGATGGCGAACGCGCCGCACAGCGCGTACTTGCGGGCGTAGCTCGACGCCATGCCGGTCACCTGGGCGTCGTCCGAGCCCTTCTTGTGCTCGTCCTCGCGGGCGTAGGCGCTCACCTGCAGCAGGCCCTCGCCGCCCTCGGCGGGGAACACGCACGCCGTGGACTTCACGTAGTAGCGGTCGCCTATCTGCACCAGCTCGTCGGTCATGAAGAACGCCAGGCCCTCCTTGGCGCACGGCTCCTTCAGCGCGGCCACTATGTCCTCGTAGCTGCGGTAGCTGAACTTGCCGAAAGCGTTGTACTTGGCCTTGGGCACCACCACGGCGCGCTGCACGCGGGCAACGGCCGCCATGAGGTCGATGGACTGCTGTTCCTGGGTCATGCTAGTAGCCTCCGTTCATCCGCTCGTAAACCTGGCCCACCGTGCCGTGCATGATGGTGCCCACGACGCCCTGCGCCTTGAGGGCCGCCGCGACGCCCTGCATCTGCTCGCGCGTGGCGCACGGCACCACGACCGTCCACGGGTCGCCCGCCATGGCCACGGGTGCCGGTGCGGGCGGCGCTGGCGGCACCGGGGCGGGCATGGGCGCGGGCTGCGGCTCGGGCATCTGCTCAAGCGGCTGCGGGAACTCTGCGGGCTGGCATTCCGCGGGCTCGGGCACCGCTTCGGGTTCGGGTTCGGGCTCTTCCACGGGTTCCGGCTCCATGGCCGCCTTCAGCTCGGCGATGCGCCGACGCTCCTCCTCGGCCTTGTGCGCCGCCGTTATGGCCGCGCCCAGGTCCAGGGTGGCGAACAGCTCGCGCTCGGCCTCGTCGTAGAACGGCTCGCCCTGGAACTGCGCCTTGAGGGTTTCCCAGTCCTGGGCCAGGCGCTCCACCTTGGCCTCCAGGGCCTTGAATGCCTTCACCTCGCCGAAGGTCTTGTTGGTCCACTGCTTCTCGTGGAAACGCTCATAGGGCACGACGGGGGCCAGCAGCCCGGCGAACTCCTCGTAGTGCTCCCGCAGCTTGGCGTACGCGCGCAGCTGGCGCTCCTCCTCGGCCTCGTCCAGCTGCGCCTTGATGCCGTCGGCTGCCTGCTTCGCGATGCCCGCCACGGCCTTGCACCTGTCCTCGAACGCGGCCAGGGGCTTCGTGTACTCGCGGCTCACGGCCTTGCGGCGCTCGTCTATCTCCTTGGCGATGCCGTTGAGGTAGGCGCGGTCGCGCTTGGCGGCCTTCACGTTCTCGTCCTTGCCCATGTCGTAGGTCGCGCCCTCGTAGTCGGCCACCAGCCTGCGCACGTGCGCCTCCAGGGCGTCGAAGTTGGCCTCGATCACGGCGGGGGAGTACGCCACGGTCAGCTCTGACGCCTCCTCGGGCTCGATGATCTCGGCCTCAACTGCTTCGCTCATTTACTCCTCGCTTCCCAGGCGCGCCATGCACGCCCCGTAGGTTTCCGTCTCGGCCGCGTTCGGCTCGTAGCCGTCGGCCTTCATGGCCTCGTAGATGATGGTCACGTTCTCGACCGTCGCTCGGTCGAAGTACACGGAGCTGCCGCCTTCCGTGAGGTTCCAGGCCGTCCAGCCGCTCATGTTCCACGCTGCCCGCCAGCCCATGGCCACGGCCAGCTCGGTGGGCGTGCGGTCGATGGGTCGGCCCAGCAGCTCCTCGAACGATTCCACGGCCTCGGCCTCCATGACGAACGCGGTCAGCGCCAGAGCCGTGCGGCGCATCGACTTGAGGTCGCCCGCGTGGGCGGCAAGCCACTCGCGGCGGGCCTTCGCGCCGTCCTCGTAGGCGGCCTGGAAGTCGGCCTTGCGCTGGGCTGCGGCCTGTGCGGCCTCGTCGGCCCCCTCGGCCACCGGCGCCAGCAGGGTCACGCCGAACGACGTCTCCTCGGCCAGAAGCCCCGCGCCCGCGTTGTCGGCCACGTAGGCGTCCAGCGCCGCCAGGTCGGGGCGGTAGTCGGAAAACGTGCGGCATGCGGCGAAGCCCTCGGGGCATTCGTCGACGAACTCGACGCCCGCGTCGGCAAGCACCGCCACCACCTCGGCGCGGTTGCGCCTCTGCTCGGCCTTGGCCTTCAGGCCCGCGTACACGCGCTGCCATTCGGACTGCTTGCAGTCGCGCAGCTCGGCCACGGCCTCGTCGCTGCCCTCGAACTCGGCGATGGCGGCCAGGCGGTCGAGCGTCATGTCGTAGGCGGCGTCCTGCACCCTGCGGGCGGCGCGGCGCGCCTTGGCCACGGTGCCCGCGTCGGTGCGGGCGGCCACGGCCACCTCCTCGTCGGGAATGTCGAGCGCCAGCATGGTCTGCACGCCGCGCGACTTCTCCTCGGCGGTCAGCCCCAGCTTGGCGTCGGTCTCCACCATGGCCTTGGCGGCCTCCACGCGCGCCAGCTCGGCGTCGTCCAGGCTGTCGTAGACCTCGGCGAGGAAACGCTCGGTGCCGATGGCCCTCATGGCGCGCACGCGGCACTCGC
Organism: uncultured Collinsella sp.; assembly: GCA_958372075.1. Lineage (GTDB taxonomy): Bacteria > Actinomycetota > Coriobacteriia > Coriobacteriales > Coriobacteriaceae > Collinsella. The sequence goes on from CATXMO010000002.1 coordinate 88,947, forward strand.
CGTCGATGATCCAGTAGATGCCGCCCTCCTTGTACAGGATGGGCTTCATGACGGGCTGGCCGGGGTTGAGGCGGTTGGCCTTGAACTGCGCGGCCAGGCCCGCGATGTGCTCGGCGCTCTCCCTGGTGGTGAAGTCGCGCGGGTTCATCGGCTCGCCGTCGGCGCGCTCGTAGGGGTACACGTCGCAGATCGCGACCTCCTCTAGCGATTGCATGCGCGGGCCTCCTCGTCTACGACCACGCGGCACTCCATGCCCACCAGGCGGGCGCGGCACGCCACGCGGGCCACCTCGCCCATGAGCGCGATGCGCTTGGTGGGCACGGGGCCGTTCTTGATTTGCGCGGCCATGCAGGCGGCCCCCATGTTGAACGCCTGGCGCATGGCGGCGTCGAAGCCGCCGTCGCCCGGCTCGGGCACGGGGACGGCGCGCTCGATGCGCTTCAGGATGCTGTCCACCGTCTTGTCCGCGACGGTCTTGCTGATGATTTCCGTGAGCATTTGGGTCTCCTAACTGGGAAAACTAAAAGTGATAAAAACTTTTCAGGATTTCGGAACTTTTTTCTCTATGCGCTCCTTGCGCTTCTGCGCCGCCTTGACCCTGCGGTACAGGTAACGGCACAGCCATCGCTCCATGGCCTCGTCGTGCGCCTCTGCCGCCTTGTCGGCGGCGTAGCGGCTCATGCCCGAGGTGTCCGGGGCCTGCGGCATGGGGTCGGCGCGGCTCTCTCGGCCGCACTCGGTGCGCTCGTAGGTGCGGCGCTCCTCTGCGGTCAGCCTCGGCAGCAGCTCGGCTATGCGGGCCTCTATGGCCTCAAGCTGCTGCTGGCGTCTGCACGGCTCGCAGATGCCGTCCTTGCCGAGGGTCGCCCTGCGGCACCCGCACGACGGGCACAGCTCCAGGCGGTGGCGGTAGCAGCGCAGGGACACGTGGCCGCCGCTGGCGTTGATCACGCGCCGCGCGTTATCCAACTGGTTCTTGGACAGCCGCAGCTCGCGGCGAATCTCGCGGGCGGGCACCTTTCCCGCCAGCTCGGCTATGCGGTCGAGGTCGGCCTTGCGCCACGCCCTGTGTGGCCTGCCCTTGTCTCGGCGGGTCACTCGTCGCTCACCTCCACGACCACGCGGGGGCGCGCCCTGTCGGTGAGCACCCTGTCGGGGCACTGCTCCACGTACTTGCGGGAGTCGTCCTTGATTACGCCCGCCGCCACCAGGCCGTCGAGCACGAACTTGCGCGCGAAGCCCACGTTGTCGGCGTCGCGGCGCATGTCGGGCTCGTAGAACGTGGTGCGCACGGTCACCCGGCGCTCGAAGCGCGGCGCGCGCTGCTGCATGGCCGCCGCCCTCACGCGCGCCGTCTCGCGCTTCTTCATGGCCGCCGCCTTGTAGCGGTTGGCGCGCTCGGCGCTGATGTAGTCGTTCAGGCTCGGCATTCGGCCCTCGACCGTGACGGTGCACCTCATTGCGCGCCCCTGTCGTAGATGCCCTGCGCCTCGGTCAGCGTGGAGGCGGCGAAAACGGCTGGGCCCACGATGGCCTCCCACGTGCCCACCAGGTCCACGGAGTCCACCGGCGTGCGGCGGAAGCTCACGGCGGCCAGCATGGAGGGGCGCTGCAGCACCATGTAGCGGGACAGTACGCTCCACAGGTTGTGGTCGCGCTTGAACTCGCTGGCCTCGCTCACGGTCATGCCGTTCTGGCACGCCAGGGTGTACACGTTGTCGCGCTGGATGACGTGGCCCTCCAGCATCAGGCGGTAGCAGATGCGGCGCAGCTTCGCCCATGTATCGGGGTTCGAGGCAACCCAGCCGCACGCCTTGGCCACGAGGGCCTGGGCCTTGGCGTCTACCTCGGCCATACTGTTGCCTCCAGCGCCCATGTGGCGGCGATGCACGCGCAGACGAACAGGGCGGCGAAAACGGCCTGCAGCCTCTCGCGGCGCTGCTCGGGTGTTACACTGGTCTCGGTTCGGAAGTGAACCGTTGCGGTGCGCGTCTTTCGCTTGCCGGCTGCGACGCGCACCCTCTTTCCCTTGATCTTTTCCATTCCTGGAACTTCCTTTCGTTCTCTGGGTCCTTGTAGAACTCGCGCATCATGGCGGCGCACTCGTCGCACATGGCGCGCTGTATCGGGGTCATTCGCCCGCGACGCCCGGCAGAAGCAGCGGGGCGTCCTCGTAGGCGACCTCACCGGTGTCCCTATCCACGAACATCACCTCCTGGTCGTCGTACACGTGGATGTTGAGCATCTGCCCCGTGAACTCCACCAGCTTGGGGATGAAGTCACGGAACTTCGGGTCCAGCTCAAACTGCAGCACGCACTTGCCGCCCTTGACGTTGAGGGCGGTGAACCCCCCCGTACGGTCACCTCGTTCAACATGGCCTACTCCTTCTCGTCGTACGCGGTGTCGCGCGCGATGGTCTTGAAGTCGGTGCTCCAGCCCTTGCCGTTTACGCTGAACTGCACGGAGTCGTAGACGTTGAACTGCATGCCGCCGAGTTCGAACCAGGTCGTGCTCGCCTCCAGAAGCTCGATGCCGCTCGTCTGGAAGCCCCACATGGCCGCGATGCGGCGCTTAAGGCTGACGTGCGTCTCCTCCATGCAGCCGTTCTCGGCCAGCTCGAAGTTGACGGCCACGCGCTTGCGGTCGTCGATGAGGTGGTCGAGCGTTTTGCCGATGATCTCGGCGACGAACTCGGGCTGGTGGCTCTTGGTGGTCATGGTGTGTCTCCTTTTCTGATAGGTAAATCTAATTACAGTTTGAAGCGAAAAAAATTTCTTCGGGTTTGTAGCCCAAGAAGTCGGCGGCCTTTTTAGCCGTCTCGATGCGCATACGGTCGGGGTGGTCTTCATAAACATCGTATGTAGGTCCTGAAATGCCCAGATGTTCAGCCATTGCCTTCTTGGTTACGCCCTTGCTCATGCGCGCCTGCTTGAGTGACTTCATACTCCCTCCTTTCTGTCCATAACTGTAATTAATCTTCAGAACACGGTCAAGATTAATTTTGGTAAAATTGAAAATAAATTTAAGTCCTGGAAGGAGTTAAGATGCCGATATCCGACAACATAAAGAAGTTACGGCAGATTTTCGACGTTACCCAGGATGAACTGGGTGAGATTGCAGGTGTGACAGGTAACGCCGTTTCGCAGTGGGAAAATGGCCGCTCCGAACCCCGTATGGGAGCTATTGAGCGCATGGCGGCCTGCTATCAGATTAGTAAGTCACACCTTATAGAAGACGGCGGAATGGATCAGATTGACCCCGTGACCAAAAAGCCCAAGGGCAGCCCCTATATGCCCGCCGGTGCCATGCCCGTGGTGGCCAGCAGCGCCACCGTGCCGCTGCTCACGCTCGGGCGCGTGCACGCCGGCGCGCTCGCCGACGAGGAGGAGATAGCGCACCGCGTTGAGGTGCCCGCCTCGGTGTGCGCCGGGCATCCGCGTGCGTTCGCCCTGGAGGTCGAGGGCGACTGCATGAACCGCGTCATACCCGAGGGCAGCCACGTGCTGGTCGACCCCGACCGCCAGCCCGCCAACGGGTCCATCGCCGTGGTGGAGACCGAGGACTACCGCGCGGTCATGCGCCGCTGGTACAAGGGCAGCACCAAGCTGATGCTGTCGGCGGATAGCTTCGAGGACTACGAGGACATGATTTTCGGCATGGACGACGGCCCCGTGCGCGTGATCGGCACGGTGGTGTGGTTCCAGGCCGCCGACGAGATGGAGTAGCCGTGGGCGGGCGCGCGGCGATATACGCCCGCTTCTCGAGCCACAACCAGCGCGGCGAGTCCATAGAGATACAGGTGGAGAAGTCCCGCGCCTACTGCGCCGAGAACGACCTGCGCGTGGTGGCCACGTACTGCGACTTCGCGCAGACGGGCACCAACACCGACCGCGCCGAGTTCCAGCGCATGATGGCCGACGCCAAGCGAGGGCTGTTCGATTTCGTGGTCATATATAAAGTTACCCGAATCATGCGCAACCGCGACGAGATGGCCATGGCGCGCATCATGCTGCGCCGCTGCCGCGTCGAGATACTGTACGCGGGCGAGGACATTTCGGACGGCTCGGCGGGCGTGCTGCAGCTGGGCATGCTGGAGGTGCTGGCGGAGTACGAGAGCGCGCTCGACGGCGAGCGCATACGCGACGGCATACAGAAGAACGCCGAGCGGTGCATGGCCAATGGCTGCGTGCGCTACGGCTGGGACATAGTGGACGGGCGCTACGTGGTCAACGAGGAGGAGGCCGCCGCCATCCGCCTGGGCGTGCGCATGGTCTTGTCGGGCAAGTCGGTGGCCGACGTGGTGCGCGCCTGGGAGCCGTACCGCACCAAGCGCGGCGGCAAGTGGCGCTTCCAGACGGTGCGCCGCATACTGATGCGGCGGGAGAACGGCGGGGAGTACCGCTACGCGGGCGTGGTCGTGCCCGGCGGCATGCCCGCCATCGTTCCCATGGATGACGAGGAGAGGGTGATACGGATGCTTGAGGACTCGCACAGGCCCCGCGCCAAGACCGAAGCGTGTGACTTCCCGCTCACGGGCAAGCTCTACGACGGGCGAGACGGCGGGCTGATGACCGGCACCAGCGGAACGGGCAAGTCGGGCAGGCCCTATCACTACTACCGCTGCCGCAGCTGCGGGCGCACCGTGCGCCGCGATGTCGTGGAGAAGCGCGTGGCCGACGCCGTGCGCGAGGCCCTGGGCAGCGCCGACAGCCGCGAGCGCATCGCTCGCATGCTGGCCGACGCCGAGGAGGAGCGCGCCGACGAGAAGCCCTTGAGCGAGACCATAAAGGGCGAGCTGGCCAAGATCGAGACGGCGTTCTCCAACATATGGACGGCCATCGAGTCGGGCATCGCGCCGCCGGGCGGCAAGGAGCGCATAGACGCGCTGAAGCAGCGGCAGGCGCTCCTCAAGGACGAGCTGCGCACGGCCGAGGCCCTTGAGGCCGCCCGCCTTGACTACGACCGCGCGCTGTTCTGGCTTGAGGGCATGGCCGCAGCCGAGGTGGACGACGCGCAGCTCCTGCGCACGTTCGTGGCGCGCGTGGTGCTGGGCGGCCCCGACGATGACGACGGCCTGCGCGTGGCGTTCACGTTTGACGATTCTGCCGGCTTGGGCGATAATCCGTCGCTGCCTGGCGCTATAGGTCCAGGTGGCGAGGTGTTCGACCGAATGAACGCCAGCTCCACCAATAGTTACAGGCAGGTAGAGAAGTGTCTCTACCTGCTTTTTTATTACTTACAGATACCGCGGAGAATCGAACTCTATGCAGGGCGCGAGCGTTAAGCAAACGCGAAGCGTTTGTAGCGAGCGGGCGAGGACGCCGGCAGGCGGCCGAAGCCGGCGCGGATTTGCGAAGCAAATACGCGGATTCTCCGCGCAAAGTGTCGACCCGAAACAGACGCGATGTCGATTGAATCCCTGCCGGCGCGCCCCGTCCCAACGGATCACCCACACCGCGGAGAATCGAACTCTGTGCAGGGCGCGGGCGTAAAGAAAACGCTACGGCAACGCAGGGTGGGACGCGCTTTCCTAACGGTCGTCCAACGGAAACTGCGTCCCAGAATATCGGCTCAGAATGGGATGCATTTTCCGGATGGGTTGCTGGCGGAAAGTTCATCCCGGAATCCTCGCTCAGAACGGGACGCGCTTTCCCAACGGCGGCCCAGGCGGAAAATCCATCCCGGAATCCGCGCTCAGAACGGGACGCGCTTTCCGCTCCATCTCCTCAACTCCAAAACCTATGCGCCCTCCATTCCAAAACTGGGTAGAAGAAAGCCAAAACGCAATCGCAGGAGGTCAATATGACTGCAGAAGATAAGGCAAAGAACGCCGGCAAGGTCGCGCTCGTTTTGGAGGGCGGCAGCTTCCGCGGGCAATTTACCGCAGGCGTACTCGACGTTCTCATGGAGGCCGGCGTCGAGATTCCGGCGGTATATGGCGTATCGGCCGGCGCCCTCAACGGCGTGAACTACAAGTCGCACCAGATCGGCCGTGCCAACCGCATCAACCTGGCTTTCTGCAACGACAACCGCTTCATGGGCGCCGCATCGTTTGCGTCCACGGGCTCCATCGTGGGTTACGACTTTATCTTCAACGATGTCCAGGACCGCCTGGACCCCTTTGACAACGAGACGTTCGACGCGAGCCCCATCGAGATGTACGCCGTCGCGACGGACATGCTCTTTGGAACCGCCGCGTACCTCCCGGTCAAAAGCGCCGTGCTCGATCTCGACGCCGTGCGCGCCTCGACCTCGTTGCCGCTGGTGACGCCGCCGGTCGAGATCGATGGGCACAAATACGTCGACGGCGGCGTAGCCGATTCGGTCCCCGTCGAGCACGTGCTGGAGGAGGCGGGCTTCGATCGCGCGGTTGTCATTGTCACGCAGGACCGCTCGTACGAGAAAAAGCCCTACGAGTTTATGCCCGCCGCACGCGCTCGCTATGCCGACTACCCCTACCTGCTCGAGGCTATCGAGACGCGCCACGACCGCTATAACATCCAGCGCATGCATCTATGGAAGTATGAGCGTGAGGGCCGCGCGCTGGTCGTTGCTCCGCAAAAGCCGGTCGAGGTCGGTCACGTTGAGCATGATCCGGCAAAGCTCCTCGACCTGTATATTCAGGGCCGCCAGGAGGCAAAGCGCCTACTGAGTGATATCGAGGCATTTGTCGAGCGCTAGTGTCGCGACGTCATGACCCATGGATGACATGTGCAGAAACTCTGGTCGGAGCCAAAATACCTGTTGACTCGAGCGGCGAGCGGGGTAATATGGACGGGTTACTTGCAGAGCCCCGTGAATCTCTGTAACAACACGTACTGTACATGGAGGAGTCTAAGTGATTTCGAAATCGACTCACTACGCCAAGCAGGGCGAGGTCCAGCGCAACTGGGTTCTCGTCGACGCCGATGGTGCTGTCCTGGGCCGTCTTGCCACCCAGATCGCAATGATCCTGCGCGGTAAGAACAAGCCCCAGTTCACGCCCAACAGCGACTGCGGCGACTTCGTTGTCGTCATCAACGCCGATAAGGTCCAGCTTACCGGCAACAAGGCCGACACGAAGACCTATTATCGCCACAGCGGCTACAACGGCGGCCTCAAGGCTGAGAGCTTCCGCCAGGCTATGGAGAAGCACCCGGAGAAGGTCATCGAGCGCGCCGTTCGCGGCATGCTGCCCAAGACCACCCTCGGCCGTGCCCAGATGACCAAGCTTAAGGTCTACGCTGGTGCCGAGCATCCGCACGCTGCCCAGAACCCCACGAAGATTGAGCTGGAGGCTTAAAGATGGCTGAGAACACCGTTGTCTACCAGGGTACCGGCCGTCGTAAGAACGCCGTCGCCCGCGTCCGTCTCGTCCCCGGCACCGGCAAGGTGACCATCAACAAGCGTGACGCCGAGCAGTATTTCGGCCGTCATCAGCTCGTTGAGAACGCCCTTGCTCCCTTCAAGGTGACCGACACCGCCGGTCAGTTCGACGTTATCGCTCTGTGCGATGGCGGCGGCATCTCCGGTCAGTCCGGCGCTCTGCGCCTGGGCATCGCTCGTGCTCTTCTGAACGCTGGCGATTACCGTGCTGACCTCAAGAAGGCCGGTTTCCTTACGCGCGATGCTCGCGTGGTCGAGCGCAAGAAGTACGGCCTCAAGAAGGCCCGCCGCGCTCCCCAGTTCTCCAAGCGCTAAGGTTTTATCTCCTTACGAGATACAATGTACAAGCGGGGCCTACCGACTGCTCGGTGGGTCCCGCTTTTCTTTTCGACTAGGGTGGGCGGCTTCGTTTTGCCCACTTGGGAAGGAGCGATCCTATGCCCCAGAACATCTTCGGTACCGACGGCGTCCGTGGCGTCGCCAATGCCGACCTCTCGTGCGACCTCGCGTTTCGCCTGGGCCGCGCGGCGACCAAGTTCCTTGGTCCGGATATCTGCGTCGGCCGCGACACGCGTCTTTCGGGCACCATGCTCGAGAGTGCTCTGACCGCCGGTATCATGGCCGAGGGCGGCCGTCCGCACTGCTGCGGCGTCATCCCCACGCCTGCCGTGGCGCTGCTCACCGTCCAGAACGAGCTCGACGGCGGCATCGTCATCTCTGCTTCGCATAATCCGCCGGAGTTCAACGGCATCAAGTTCTTTAGCCGCAAGGGCATGAAGCTTCCCGATGCGGTCGAGGAAGAGATCAGCGCCTGGGTCATGTCCGAGGAAGCCATGGCTGCCGACACGCTGCCGACTGGTGCCGGCGTGGGCCACATCATCAAGATGAAAGACGCCCGCAAGGCATACGTCGACCACGCCATCGATACGCTTGATGGCCTGAGGCTCGATGGCCTGGTCGTTGCCGTCGACTGCGGTCATGGTGCTTCTTGCCAGACCACGCCCGCCGCGCTGCAGCGCCTGGGTGCCACGGTCCATGCCATCAACACCGATTACTGTGGCACTGACATTAACGTTGAGTGCGGCTCCACTCACCTTGAGCCCCTGCGCGAGCTCGTGCTGCGCACCCACGCCGATATCGGCCTGGCCCACGACGGCGACGCCGACCGCGTACTGTTCGTGGACAGCGAGGGCAATGAGATCGACGGTGACTACATCCTGGCTATCTGCGGTTCTGACCTCGCCGCCCGCGGCAAGCTCGCCAACTCCGAGATCGTCTCGACCGTCATGTGCAACCTGGGCTTCTCCATCGCTATGAAGGAGCAGGGCTTCGAGATGGTTCAGACCGCCGTGGGCGATCGCTACGTTCTGGAGCGTATGCTCGCGGATGGCGCCGTCATCGGCGGCGAGCAGTCCGGCCACATCATCTTCCTGGAGCACAACACCACCGGTGACGGTCTGGTGACGGCTCTGCAGCTGCTGGCCGTGCTCAAGCGCACCGGTCGTACCCTCACCGATCTTGCCGGCATCATGAAGAAGTACCCGCAGGTACTCGTCAACGTGCATTCCGACAACAAGGCTGGTCTGGATGATTGCCAGCCCATCTGGGATGCCGTCGCTGCTGCCGAGAAGGAGCTCAATGGTCGCGGCCGCATCTTGGTGCGCCCGAGCGGTACCGAGCCGCTGGTCCGCGTTATGGCCGAGGCCGAGACGCACGAGCTGACCCAGCGCGTTGTTGACGACATCGTCGAGGTTGTCAAGCGCGAACTTCCCTAATGGTCAAAAACGAGTGCCAAGTGGTAAACTGTTAAGGCTATTTTGGTCGATTGGTATGTCCGAGGGGGAGCATGTTCACTAAAGTCCTAAGGTCTTTTGGTATGCGTGGTCGAGTCCTTACGCTGGATGCTCCCATCTCGGGCGACGTCATTCCGCTTTCCGAGGTAAACGACCAGACATTTGCCACCGGCCTTTTGGGCCAGGGCGTGGCGATTCAGCCTACCGGCACGCGTGTGATTGCACCGGCTGATGCCAAGGTCGAGGCCATTTTTCCTACGGGACACGCTGTTGCGCTTAACACGGTCGATGGCTTGGACGTGCTCATCCACGTTGGTTTGGACACTGTTCGGCTTGAGGGCAAGCACTTTACCGTACATGCGCAAGTGGGTGACATCGTCCACAAGGGCGATGTGCTCATTGAGTTCGATCGCGAGGCAATTGCTGCCGAGGGCTACGATGTGACGGTTCCCATCTTGGTGTGCAACTCTGTTGAGTTCTCGAGCATCAAGGGCTCCGTTGGCGTGCATGTCGAAGAGATGGACCAGCTCATCGTTGCTCGCGAGCGCTAGCAAGTGCGCGTGGCCATTAGCCTACAATTCAAACACGTTTACGGAGGGCGCCCTTGAAAGAGGACGCCCTCCGTGGCAAGATGGGATTTGTCCGAAGCTAAAAGGCTTCGGGTCACCGTGGACGGGCAGGGGCCTCGACGCGGCTAGACACGAGACACATACATTACGCGACCTCGCCCTGGTGGCCGCACACGTTGGTTGCGGCCGACGCGGGCCGCGGGCAAGTGCTTGTAAGGGGAGCCTTGCCTCTCTTGTACGAGAAAGGACGCGTAATGAAGATCATTAAAGCTAAAGACTACGAGGATATGAGCCGCAAGGCCGCCAATATCATCTCGGCGCAGGTTATCCTCAAGCCCGACTGTGTGCTGGGCCTTGCCACCGGCTCCACCCCGATCGGTGCCTACAAGCAGCTCGCTGCTTGGTACGAGAAGGGCGACGTCGACTTTGCCGAGGTCAGCACATACAACCTGGACGAGTATCGTGGCCTTTCGCACGACGATCCCCAGAGCTACCACTACTTTATGCGTGAGAACTTCTTCGATCACATTAACATCGACCTGAACAACACGCATGTGCCCGATGGCTCCAATCCCGACGCTGCCGCTGCCTGCTCTGAGTATGACAAGATCGTCGCTGCTGCCGGTTACCCTGATCTGCAGCTGCTCGGCATCGGTAACAACGGTCACATTGGCTTCAACGAGCCCGATGATCACTTCTCCAAGGGTACGCACTGTGTCGACCTTACCGAGAGCACTATTCAGGCCAACAGCCGCCTGTTTGACAGCATCGACGACGTGCCTCGTCAGGCCTACACCATGGGCACTCAGACCATCATGTATGCCCGCATGATCCTGGTTGTCGCCAATGGCGAGGCCAAGGCCCAAGCCGTGCATGACATGTGCTTTGGTCCGGTTACCCCCGAGTGCCCTGCCTCGATCCTGCAGCTGCACACCAACTGCGTTGTCGTTGCCGACGAGGCCGCCCTTTCGCTCTGCGAGTAGCGAAAGCCTATCACCTCGACATAGCTTTGCCGAAGGCCTCCGCTTTGCGGGGGCCTTTTTTCTGAGTGCACGCCGTGTGCTTGACGAAAACCTTGCCGCGAACTTGACGGGTGCGTCTGGTGCAGCATGATTCATTCCATAACAGATACTATGCATAAATGCTATGAAAAGGTCGCAGACGGTAGCTGGCGCTAGGTGAGTTGCGCAACACAATTGAACAGCGCTCATTTAAGGTAAACTGCCAAAGGATGGGACAAGCTGGCAAGCGCATTGACCTGCGCAAAGACTGATTGGTTGGGGGATAAGTTTCAATCGGACCACGCTGAACAAAAACTTGCCATTTGCGTACCAGCAAACATCCTAAACCGTAGCATCGCTCTATTCATCTAGCGATACATATGGTCTAGCGTTACGGTGTCCATGTGGTCGAGTTGAGGAGCGGGCATGGTTAACGATTTGGGCAATACGGACGACCTCGAGCTTATGCCGCTGGGCAGTAGCTATATGGTGCGGCGCGATCGCTTGATGAACGAACTTATCGCCAAGGGCCGAAAGGCCGGCATCGTAGTCCTCTACGCGCCTGATGGCTTTGGGAAAACCTCGGTGCTGCTGCAGTATGCCCAAGAGGTTAAAAGCGATCCGACGCGAGGTCCTGTGCGGATCATCGAGGCAGACCGCGCCATTGGGCGCGAGGTGTTTATGCAGCTCGAGGTCGTTACCGAAGAGCTTAAGGACAAGCCGCACTCCCTGATTGCAATCGATAACGTGCCTAACCTCAGCCAGAGCGAGACCGAGGAGCTGATCGACCGAATCCGAACCCTGCGTGCTATGGGGGTTGGGGTCTTTATGAGCTGCCGTCCTTCGAATCGCCAGCTGATTCACGGACTGGGCGATTCGATTAAAGTCAACGCGCAGATGCTCAAGGTGCATGCCTATGAGTATTCGGCGTGGGCATCGGCGTTTTCGATCAGCACGTCGCTCGACTTCTATCAGCTTACGCAGGGCGTGCCCGAGCTCGTCTCGGCTATGCAGTCGGGACTATACGGGCAGGGAGACGTTGCCCAGATGCTCGAAAACGAGATCGTCAATATCTACGGTGCGGCACTTGTTGATCTGGCGTCGCTCGAGAACAACGCCCTGTTTAGTGTGGCATGCTTGATGGTCTTAATGGGTGAGGGCAATATTTCGGAGCTCGAGGCTTGCGGTGTTAGGCTTTCGGCGATTGACCAGTCCTATCTTGTCCGCGATTATCCCATTTTTGGCGTTGATCCGGCAGACCGGCGCTTTACCTGCTTGGGTACCGAGGACAACGCACGCCTGCGATTGCGCAAGCTGGTCGCCGAAATTCGCCCCGAACTCGTTGTGCGGGCGGCGCGTATATTGATTAAAGCGGGGCGCTGCGATACCGCGATGGACCTCGCCGACGCATTTTTGGACCGCAGTGCGGTGTTGGAGCTTGCCGGGCAGTATGGGGTCGATCTGGCCCTGACGGGGCATGGAGGGGATGTCTGCCGCGCGGCGCTGGGAAAGACCGAGGCAGATGACCGGGCCTCGGAGCCGACGCCTGACGAGGCGCTCGGCATCTATCTGGCGGCGGTGAGCGTCTCCAATACAAAGCTTGCGCGGTATATGGCCTCAATTATCGAGCGTGCGGGCGAACAAGCGATTTCCGAGCTCAATCCCGTGTCGTGGAAGGTGGCGCACGCGTTTACGGCCGCCTGTTATGGAGATAGTGGTCTGGGGCTTCCGGCAAGCCATACGGCGTTGGAAAGCGAGGCGTCTTGTGCCGCACTCGACATGCTGTCCGCACATGTCGAGATAAAGCATGGACTGACCGAGCGGGCGAAGGGTGGCGAGATCCTCGCGGGGCTCAAAACGGATAAAGCCTACGATTGTGAGCTCGATATCGCGGGGACGTTTGTGCGCGCGGACCGCATGTTGACGGAGCTATTTGATGGGTCGTATGCGGGGACTGACGAGCGTGATGACGAGATGGCTCTGACGCTCGAGGCACTCGAAGCGCGTGGAATCCGAGCGCTCGCCATCTGGGTGCGCATGGTGTTATCGGCGCGGCGCCTGTTTGCCGGCATGCCGGTGACCGACGAGCAGGCATTCAATGAGCTCGACCGTTTTGCCGTGCGTGTGCGTGACAATCAAGTCCAGTTGTTTGGCTTGATACTAGAAGGCTGGCAGTCGTTGGCTGAGGGGCGTCCGGTCAATGCCAAATTCCGTGCGGTGCAGGTGCTTAGGCTTGCCGAGGAATCGATTGGATACATACGCGACAACGCGCTGCTGCTAGAGCGCGCGGCGTACTTACGCAATACATCGATGGTATCGGTGCGCGTAGAGGCAGAGCTGCTCGATTTGAGTCGGACGCAGGTCGGTGGTGCCGAGGCTTGGATGGTGGCGCTGCATTTGGCCTCCGCGGGCCGCGATAGCGACCTTGCAGCCTGGATGTCCATGAACCGCCCGGGGATTATGGATCCGTCGTATCGGCTGTTTGCGCGTCTTGCGATGCATTGTCTGGGTGAGCCGGCTGCTAGAATTCGAAAGAAGCTCCCGGTGCGCGAGCTGTCGCGGTATTCGCTGCGTGACGACTTTGAGGGCGAAGGCGAGCGTCTGTTCCAGGCCGGCGATGCCGAGGGTGTTGATGTGATTGGCCATATCGAGATCCGCATGTTTGGGGCGTTTCGCGCCGAGCGCGACGGGTTTCCCATCACGGATAAGATGTGGCGCCGCAAGAAAGCGGCGACGCTTGCCGAGCGACTTGCGCTGGGCATGGATACACTGGTCGACCGCGAGACGCTGGCTATGGAGCTGTGGCCCCATGCCGAGTTCAATAGCGCTCGTAACAATCTGTACTCGACGATATCGCGCCTGCGTTCGGCCTTGGGGCCGACACCGGACGGCAAGTCGTGTGTGCTGATCCAAAACGAGTGCATTGGGCTTAACGGCGATTACGTCAAGACTGACGTGCGGTTGTTTGATCAGATAAGCCGCGAAGTTTTGGGAAATCGCACGGGTGCGCGCGGACCCCATCTGGTCGAGCTGTGCCTTAAGATCGAGCAGCTCTACGCCGGCCCGTTGTATGTTCCCAATGGCTGTAATCCAACCTACTTTTTGCGTATGCGGCGCATTATGGAATCGAAGTATATCGACTGCATGATTCGGGGCGCGAATGCCGCCCTAGAAGAAAACGACCTGCAGTCGGCGGTATGGCTGGTGGAGTCGGGGCTGCGGCAAGAGACGGCGCGCGAGGACATGGTGCGTTGCGCTATGCGCGTCTACGGTGCGGCGGGGAGACGACGCGATATCGTCGAGCTGTACAGTGGACATATGCATCACCTGAGGGAGCAGGTCAATGGCGTGCCCGAGCCCGAGACGCGGCGTCTGTACGAGCGCTTGGTAGAGGGCAGGCTTAACCGCGTGCTCGTCGAGCGATAAAAAATGAGCGCCCGAATTGCTCGGACGCTCGCAAGCTTGATGTATGTTGGCTCGCCGGATCGTCGGCTCTTAGACGAGCTTAATCTTCTCGATGTCCTTGCGCGAGGACTCGCGATACAGCGAGAACTTGCGGCCGATGACCTGGACGACCTCGGCGTGGCAGCGATCGGCGAGATCTTCGGCGGCCTCGCGGGCAGAAAGGCTGGAACCATCGAGTACGGAGCACTTAACGAGCTCGTGCTTCTCCAGGTAGGCGACCGTCTGCTCGACGGTGCCCTCGTTGATGTCGGACTTGCCGATGATGATGGCGGGGTTGAGGTGATGGGCCATGCTGCGAAGCTGCTTGACCTGGGCTCCTGTCAGTGCCATGGGTTCTCGCTTTCTATGTTATGGGGCGCCCCGCGATGGGGCCTTAATCTACGTGAGCTGTCCCACGATAGCGCAGGAACGGCGCGGTGTGGGGCGTGTTTGCCCAGTTCAAAAAGAATGCGGATGCCGAGCGGGAGAACGGCGCGGGTTACAGGCGGACGTGTACGACGGCCGAAAGCGGTCTATGGACGGCTCGAAGAGACCGGCTCCCATGCAATAAACGCCCAACGGACCTTGCGGATATGGTCGAGCATATAGCGTCCCTGCGGCACTCCTTTGGACCCCGGCTCGCCAGCACGGGGATTCTCAATCATATGCTGAGCGACGTAGTCGCGCAGACGGTCGATCTTATCCTCGTTACCGTGCTCGAGCATGCGGGAGAAGTCCGCCACGCCCGCCTCAAGGCTATCGAAAGTATCGCGACGGGGCGATTCGAAGTATGTAACCTGCGGCAGCGCCCCCATCTGAATGAGGATATTAAAGGCATACACAAAGCCATTACTGCAGGTAACCGAGGCACCGATGGCGTTCATCAGGTGCAGGTCATAGCGCGGGCTGGAGTTGGCGACCATCGTGACAGCACAACGCCGACGAGCCGTTCGATCAAGCTTGGCAAGCGCGCCTTTTAGGTTGGTCGTGGTGACAGAACGACTGGCAAAGGCAACATCTACCGCTTTCGCGACCGGTCCAACCAAATCCCAGTCATCATCCCAAGCAAGTTCAAGCGGTGTAATGCGATCCTCGAGTCCATAGTACTCAATGCCAGCATCAAGCGTGCCCAACATAGCAGGGGAAAAGTCAGCAGCAATCACAGGATGCCCAGCCTGAGCAAGCGGAATGGCAATCGACCCAGCCCCACACCCCATATCAAGCACCGACTCGCCAGGCTTTAACGCCAACAGCTTTATAAAATCCCGGGCATACGGAGCAGTCTCAAGCGGCCGAAAATGCCGAGCCCGCTTATCCCATTCAAAAGAATCATCAGCCCGCCGCCGAGCAGCTTGCAGCCGCATCCACTCCTGATTCCAATCAGCAGAAAGAAGCTCAGAGCGAGCATCCCCATCAATCACGGGCCAACCTCCTAGCAACAAAAAAGCGACTCCTCCCAAAAGAAGAGCCGCAACCAGCATATATCAGAAAAAGAACCGCTCCAACGCCAAACCGCCACACCAACCAAGGCGGGCAGAAGCGAAGCGACTGCCACTGAGCCAGAACCCAGCCAAGGTTGAGATGTGCGGGAGCCCCGCCGCCGGGCGGCAGACATATAAGGTCGATCGCGAGTTCCGCACGAGCCGGAGAGCACTTAATGTGCTCTCCGTGCGAGTCAGGACTGTCCGAGCAGGCGACCTTATATGTCTGCCGCCCGGCGGCGGGGCTCCTCGCCTCGTATCCCTAGGCTAGTTCTTCAGCGAGTTCAGCGGCGCCGGGAAGCGTCCACCGCGATGGGCAAGCACGGTGCCGGCGTTGGGGTTCACCGGCATGATGGGCGCACGGCCGAACAGGCCGCCGTACTCGACGCAGTCGCCCACGCCCTTGCCGATGGCGGGAATCACGCGGACGGCCGTGGTCTTGTTGTTGATGACGCCGATAGCCATCTCGTCGGCGATGATGCCGGCGATGGTCTCGACCGGGGTGTCGCCGGGGATGGCGATCATGTCCAGGCCAACGGAGCACACGCAGGTCATGGCCTCGAGCTTCTCGAGCGAAAGCGCGCCAGCCTCGACGGCGGCGATCATGCCGGCGTCCTCGGACACGGGGATAAAAGCGCCCGAGAGGCCGCCCACGCTGGAGCTGGCCATGACGCCGCCCTTCTTGACGGCATCGTTGAGCATGGCGAGTGCGCAGGTAGTGCCCGGGCCACCGCAGGTGCCAACACCGATGATCTCGAGGATGCGCGCGACGGAGTCGCCGATGGCAGGCGTAGGCGCCAGCGACAGGTCGACGATGCCCTTCTCGACACCCAGGCGATGGGCGGCCTCGCGGCTCATGAGCTCGCCGGCGCGGGTGATCTTAAAGGCGGTCTGCTTAATCTTCTCGGCGACCTCCATCATCGATGCGGAATCGGGCAGCGTCTCCAGGGCTGCGGCCATAACGCCGGGGCCCGAGACACCCACGTTGATGACGGCGTCGGCCTCGCCACCGCCGTGGACAGCGCCCGCCATAAACGGGGAGTCCTCGACCATGTTGGCAAAGCAGACAAACTTGGAGGCGCCGACGGAGTCCTGGTCGGCCGTGAGCTTAGCGGCGTCGATGATGGTCTGCGCAGCCATGAGTACGGCGTCCATGTTGATGCCGGCACGCAGACTGGCGACATTGACGCTGGAGCAGACACGACTCGTGGTGGCGAGCGCCTGCGGGATGGACTGGATGACACGGCGGTCGGCGTCGCCGATGCCCTTCTGGACGAGCGCGGAGAAGCCGCCCAGGTAGTCGATGCCGAGGGTCTCGGCCGCGCGGTCGAGGGCGTGCGCGATGGGGGTGAGGTCCTCATCCTTGCAACACGCGGCGATCTGCGCCACCGGGGTGACGGAGACGCGCTTGTTGACGATGGGGATACCGTACTCGCGCTCGAGGTTCTCGGCGGTCTCGACCAGATGCTCAGCCGTGTGCGTCACGTGGTCGTAGATCTTCGTGCACATGCGGTCGAGGTTCTCGTCACCGCAACCCATGAGCGAAACACCCATGGTGATGGTCCTGATGTCGAGGTTCTGCTCCTCAACCATGCCGCGGGTTTCCGCGATTTCTGCGGGCGTGATCGCCATCCTTGCGCTCCTATCTGCCAAAACGAGCATAGTCTTTTCTATTCTAACGTGCCGCACGTGCCAAGTGGCGCGTGCGGCACGTTTTGGTGCTTGGTTGTTTCCGTTGTGTTACTGCCCAAAGACCTCTTCGGCGATACGAGCGCTCTCGGCGGCGTCCTTGGCGTAGTAGTCCGCGCCGATCTGCTTGGCGTATTCGGGGGTGAGTACGGCGCCGCCTACGATGATCTTGACGCCCGGCACCTCGGCATGAAGCAGTTTGATGGTCTCTTCCATGGCCACGACGGTGGTAGTCATAAGCGCCGAGAGGCCGACGAGCTTGATGTCACGCTCCTTGACGGTCTTGAGTACCTCCTGTGGATCGACGTCGCGGCCAAGGTCAAAGACGGTGTAGCCGTAGTTGTCGAGCAGCATTTTGACGATGTTCTTGCCAATATCGTGGATGTCGCCCTTGACGGTGGCCACGCAGATCTTACCCTTGTCGGCAATCTCGCCGGCGGGCATCAGGCGTTTGATGGTATCGAAGCCCACGCGCGCGGCCTCGGCCGAGGCCATGAGCTGCGGCAAGAAGAACTTGCCCTGGTCAAAGAGGACTCCGACCTCGTCGAGGGCGGGGATAAAGTGATTGTTGATGAGTTCCATAGCGTCGTGGTCGGCCAGCAGGCGCTCGGTCTCGGCCGCAATTTCGCCCTTGCGGCCCGAGACGACCATGTGGCGGATGGGGTCGTCGTTGCCGTCGGTGCCGGCGGTGTCAGCAGCGGGCGCGGCGTCGGTCGATGCGGTCTGGGCCGCTGCCGGGTTCGCGGCGATCTTATACGGATCGGTCCAGCCAGCGTAGCGCTCGATGTATCCGGTCGAGCCCTCGTCCTCAACGCTCAGCACGCGATAGCTGTAGACGGTATCCATAAAGCGCTTGGAACCCGGGTTCATGATGGGGGCGTCCAGACCTGCACCAAAGGCGGCGGCCAAAAAGACCGAGCCCAGCAGCGGCCGCGCGGGCAGGCCAAAGCTGATGTTCGACACGCCGAGTGCGCATTTGACGCCCAGGCGCTCCTTGCACATAGACATGGCGCGCAGGATCTGCTCAGCCTGGCGCTGGTTGGTCGAGGCGGTCATGACCAGGCAGTCGATGAGGATGCGGTCCGGGCCGATGCCGTAGCGGGCGGCCTCGGCCACGATGCGCTCGGCGATGGCGAAGCGAGCCTCGGCGGTATCGGGGATGCCGCCTTCGTCGAGCGTGAGGCCGACGACATTGGTTCCATAGTGGGCGACCAGCGGAAAGATCTCATCCATGATCTGCTGCTTGCCGTTGACCGAGTTGATGATGGGCTTGCCGGCGTAGCGGCGTACGGCGGCCTCGACAGCGGCGGGATCGGTGGAGTCGATCTGCAGCGGCAGGAGCGTGGAGCCCTGGAGCTGCTCGGTGGCCTGCTGGATAATCTTGACCTCGTCGATCTCGGGCAGGCCCACGTTAACGTCCAGGATATCGGCGCCCTGTTCTTGCTGGCTGATGCCCTGACTTACGACGTAGTCCAGATCGCCGTCGCGCAGGGCCTGCTGCAGGCGCTTTTTGCCGGTGGGATTGATGCGCTCGCCGATGACGGCGATCTTGTGGCCATCGCAGGGAAGGTCCACGACCGTCTGGGCGCTCGTGACCGACATGCTGGGCTTGCGATGGCGCGGACTGGGCGTGTGGTTGTCGATAAGCGTGCGCAAGGCCGCCATGTGCACGGGCGTGGTGCCGCAGCAACCGCCCACGACGCTCACGCCATCCTTGATCATGCCGGCGACGGCCGCGGCGTACTCGGGCGCCTGGATATCAAAGACGGTGTTGCCATCGTCGTCCACGCGGGGCAGTCCTGCGTTGGCCTGCACCATGATGGGCTTGTCGGTAACGGTGAGCATGCGTGCAGCGAGTCCCCGGAGCTCGGCCGGGCCCTGGCTGCAGTTGATGCCCAGGACATCGGCGCCGATGGCATCGAGCGTGATGGCGGCAACCTCGGGACTCGTGCCCAGGAAGGTGCGACCGTCTTCCTCAAAGGTCATGGTGGCAAAGACGGGCAGGTCGGAGTTCTCGCGGCAGGCGAGGACGGCCGCCTTGATCTCGGCCAGGTCGGTCATAGTCTCGATAATAAAGAGGTCCACACCCGCGGCGACGCCGGCGCGCACTTCCTCGGCAAAGAGGTCATAGGCCTCGTCGAAGCTGAGGGTACCCAAGGGGCGAAGCAGCGCGCCGATGGGGCCGATATCGCCGGCGACGTAGTGGGCGCCGGCCGCGCGGGCGCAGGCGACGGCGGCGGCAAAGACATCTGCCACGGTGGCGGCGCCGTCGAGCTTGTGGGCGTTGGCGCCAAAGGTGTTGGCGGTGATTACGTCGCAGCCAGCCTCGACGTACTGGCGCTGGATATCGGTAATGACCTGTGGCTCCTCAAAGTTGAGCAGCTCGGGCAGGGCGCCGGCCTTCATGCCGGCCGCCTGCAGCATGGTGCCCATGCCGCCGTCGAACAGCAGGTGTCCCGTGCCCTCGATGGCCGCACACAGGCGATCGTCCTTAATGCGAAGGTCGTCGATCGTGCGCGTCTTGTACGTGGCGCCATTACGGCGTGCGGCATCAACGGGTGCCGCCAGCGCGGCACCGTCCAGATCATGAGTGATAAGCGGAGTAAACATCGGGGGCTCCTAATGGCTGGAATAGCAGGTGGTGTGGGCGGCGCGGAAGCGGCAGTGCTCGCGCATGCGGCAGATATTGCAGGTGGGGCGGCTCTGGGCGTCGTGGACTTCGCCGTCAAACAGACCGATCACCGCGGTCACGCTCTTGGTGGGCATGAGCAGGCTGGTGGGGGTGACGGTAAGTCCAATGAGGCGCGTGGCGTTGAGTGCATCCACGATCGAGCGCTGGGCAGAGAGCGGGCAGTCGCCATAGCCGGGACTGAAGCGCCAGTTGCCGGCGAGCCCGTGTGCGGCGGCCGCAGCCTTGACTTGCTGGTCCATCTGCTCGACGGCGGCCTCCACGTAGGCGGAGCATGCGGCGTCGAGCACGGCTCCCTCTAGGGGCTGCTGAGCTCCCGTGGTGCGCAGACGGCGTTCGGCGTCCATGCCGAGGGTGCATGCCATGAGTGCGGCAAAGCGGGCGTCTTTGAGGTGGCGATAGATATCGCGACCGCGCAGTTCAACGTTGGTGCCGACTAAGCGAATGCAGGGCTCGCCCTGTTCATCGACGCCCGTGGCATCGATGGCAAATATGCGGCGCACGCCACGGGGCTCAATGTCCAGCTCCAGACGCTCAACGACAAGCTCAATACGCTGCGCTAGCTCGGGCTCAATCTGCTGGCCGCCGTAGCCCAGATACCGCAGCATCTCGGCACGGTCGACACGAGGATGGTGGGCAGCGTCGATACGGTAAAGCGCCGGCGACGCAAGGTCGGCCGGCACTTCAACAACGGTTGTATCGATGTGCGGTTTTTCCATTACCCCAGACGCTCCATAATGGTCGCGGCGATTGCAGGACGGTTCATAGTGTACAGGTGCAGACCGTCGGCGCCGTGCTCCTTGAGGTCGCAAAGCTGGCGGGCGGCATAATCTACACCGGCTGCCTGCAGGCTCTCGGGGTCGTTCTCGTATTTGGCGAGGATCTTGATGACGGGGGAGGGCAGCGACGCGCCGCACATAAAGACCATGCGGCTGATCTGCGACTTGCCCATAAACGGCATGATGCCCGCGGTAATAGGCACGGTGATGCCGGCCTTGTCGGCAAGCTCGCGGAAACGATAGAAGCACTCGTTATCAAAGAAGAGCTGCGTCACAAAGAAGCTCGCGCCGGCGTCTTGCTTTTGCTTGAGGTGCTCGACCGAGAGGTTGAGATCCTCGCAGGCAATGTGGCCCTCGGGGTAGGCTGCGGCGCCCACGCAAAAGCCGGCGTCGACGAGCTCGGGGATGAGGTCACGGGCGTAGGCGTAGTCGGAGGCGGGCTTGTCGTCCTCGGTCGCGCCAGCGGGCAGGTCGCCGCGCAGGGCCAGGATGTTTTCAACGCCGGCCGAGCGATACTCGTCAATCTTGGCGGCGATATCGGCATGTGTGCGGCCAACGCAGGTGAGGTGCGCTACCGAGGGCGTATCGAATTCACTCGTAATCATATGTGCGATGGGGGCGGTGGTGGCACCGTTACCCGCGCCGCCAGCGGAACAAGTGACCGAGACAAAGCTCGGTGAAAGCTTGCACAGGTTGCCTGCCACCTCGCGAGCCGTATCGAGGGTAAGCTCACCCTTGGGCGGGAACATCTCAAACGAAACGGGCGTGGCGCCCTGGGATGCTGCCTGCTTAAAAACCTCGTCGACGCGCATATCGTGCTCCTTTAGATATTTAGTGCGATGTGTTGTAAGGATTCTACAGCACCGCTGTGCCACGGTGGAGTTTTACTCGCGATTTAGGGATACCAATCAAAGATGCCTTGCTATCGGCATTGCCTATAGCAGAGTGGTCAATGTAGGAAAGGGCTATATTGAATGGTATCTGATGCGAAATACCAGTTAATAGAGCCCCATCCCAAATTGACTACCCTTAAATCATGGGAAGAGGTCTGCAATTTATACAGTTGATTGGCCATTAAGGGCAGCAGCGCCGCTGTGATGCGGTAACCTCATTGATTGGTTTCGCGACAGCAACATAACGGTAATGTCGCGGAAACACGGCGAGTCTAAGCTATGACTCGTTCGTTAGTAATCAACGCCGCATCTCACGCGGTGCCGATACGAAGGGAGTTCCGTATGGCCGATCTTACTGACCGCTTCGGGACCATGGTGTTCTCTGAGGAAGTCATGAAGGACTACCTCCCCAAGGACATTTGGAAGCGCCTTGCTGCAACCCTCGAGGACGGTGAGCCGCTCGACTTGGATGTGGCCAACGCCGTTGCCCACGCCATGAAGGTCTGGGCCATCTCCAAGGGCGCCACGCACTACGCGCACTGGTTCCAGCCGCTTTCGGGCATTACTTCCGAGAAGCACGACAGCTTCCTCGAGCCCAACCACGACGGCACCGCCATTACCAAGTTTACGGGCAAGAACCTCATCCAGGGCGAGCCCGATGCCTCCAGCTTCCCCAACGGCGGTCTGCGTGCCACCTTCGAGGCCCGTGGCTACACCGCTTGGGATCCCACCAGCCCCGCTTTTATCAAGGACGATGTCCTGTGCATCCCCACGGCTTTCTGCTCCTACACGGGCGAGGCCCTGGACAAGAAGACCCCCCTGCTGCGCTCCATGACCGCGCTCTCGCGTGAGTCTAAGCGCGTTTTGGCGCTGTTTGGCAAGACCCCCAAGAAGGTTGTTCCTTCCGTGGGCGACGAGCAGGAGTACTTCCTGATCAAGAAGGACGCTTACCGCAAGCGCAGGGACCTGGTCATCACCGGCCGCACCCTCTTTGGTGCTGCTCCTTGCAAGGGCCAGGAACTCGAGGAGCACTACTTTGGCGCTATCCGCCCTACCGTCTCGGCCTATATGAAGGACCTGGACGATGAGCTGTGGGCACTTGGTATTCCCGCCAAGACCAAGCACAACGAGGTCGCTCCTTGCCAGCATGAGCTCGCCCCTGTCTATGGCGAGGTCAACGAGGCCATCGACCAGAATCTGGTCATGATGGAGAAGATGAAGCTCATCGCCTCCCGTCACGACTTGGTCTGCCTGCTGCACGAGAAGCCCTTCGAGGGCATCAACGGTTCGGGCAAGCACAACAACTGGTCGCTTGGCACCGAGTCCGAGAACCTGCTCGACCCGGGCGACACCCCGCTCGACAACCTGCAGTTCATCGTCTTCCTCACCGCGGTGATCGAGGCCGTCGATAACTATCAGGAGCTCTTGCGTGCCTCCGTTGCCTCGGCCGGCAACGATCATCGTCTGGGCGCCAACGAGGCTCCTCCGGCGATTATGTCTATCTTCCTGGGCGACCAGCTTACCGAGGTCGTCGAGAAGATCATCGACGGCAAGGCTTCCGTCCACGCCACGCGCGGCGTGCTCGACCTGGGCGCCGACACCCTGCCCAAGCTGATGCAGGACAACACCGACCGCAACCGCACCTCCCCGTTCGCTTTCACCGGCAACAAGTTTGAGTTCCGTGCCTGCGGCTCCGAGCAGAACGTCTCCGACTCCAACCTGGTGCTCGATGCTGCCGTGGCCAAGTCGCTCAAGTCCTTTGCCGATGCACTTGAGGGCACGCCCGAGGACAAATTCCAGGACGCTGCGCTCGAGTACTGCAAGAAGGTCCTGACCGATCACCAGCGCATCCTGTTCTCCGGCGACGGCTACTCCGACGAGTGGCCCGTCGAGGCCGAGAAGCGCGGCCTTGCCAACAACAAGACCACGGCCGACGCACTGCCTGCCTTTGTTTCCGATAAGGCCATCGCGCTCTTTGAGGAGACGGGCGTTCTGACCCGCGCCGAGGCCCAGTGCCGCTACGACTGCAAGCTCGAGAAGTACAACAAGCTCATGAACATCGAGGCTACCACGATGATTCGCGAGGCACGTCGTACCTATCGCCCGGTCATCACCGCCTATGCCACCAAGGTCGCTAAGGGTCTGGAGACAATCCGCGCCGCCGGTGCCGACGCTGCCATGCAGTGCGAGCAGAACACGCTCAACAAGCTCTGCAACGGCATCACCGCCATCAACGATTCCATCAAGGCTCTCGACGCCGTGCACCAGAAGGCCGAGACCCTCGATGGCCAGGAGCAGGCCAACGTGTACGCGCACGAGGTTGTTCCCGCTATGGATACGCTGCGCGCCGCCGTGGATGCCATGGAGGAGATCGTGGCAGCCGACTACTGGCCGGTCCCGACTTACGACGACATCCTGTTCTATGTGTAGAACGTAACTGACATATCGTCACGGTATTGAGCCGGGGTCCGCATCGCGCGGACCCCGGCTTTCTTGTTGAACAAATTTATTAGGGAAGAGTCTGCTCCGTGCCGTTTGCTAGGGTAGGGGCGTGCGTGTTGCCGTGTCATGAAAATGAAAAATGCTCGGAATATAACGCGCCTCGACATACTCAAATTGAGTTCCGGTTGAGTCGAATGTCTGGCTGGTTACGACCGCCAGATACGAAGAAGGATCGATGCCAAGCAACCGGCAGTCCTCAGTGTCGGGCTGGGCGAGTGTTATCGTTCGTTTGCTCACGGCAATGGTGAGCCCTAGCTCATCCTCGATGTAATGGAAGAGCGACAGGGTGGCATTCTGCTCGTTTAGGCCGGGGACGGAGGAAGTTAGGAAGTAGTGGCGGTCGACAGCGACCGGTTTATCGTCGAGCATGCGGACGAGCTTCAAATGCGTAAGGTCTTCTCCTTCGGGAAATCCCGTCAATTGAGCTAGACACTTATTGGTGCTTACGTGCTCGAAATAGACGATTTTTGACGTTGGAATTGCTCCGATCGCGTGTGCCGATTCGCTGAACGAAGAAAGGCCACTTACGGTGAATGCGCCCTCTTTGCTGGTGCCTGCAAGTGACGTTTCGATTACGAGGACTCCCTTGCCTTTAATGGACTGAACTAGACCTTCATTTGCGAGAAGCGAGATGGCCTTGCGCACCGTCATTCGAGAGCAGGAGAACTCTTTGGAAAGATTTTGTTCGGAAGGAAGGAGCGATCCCACGGGATGCTTACCTTCGACAATCCGCTCTCGAAGGCTGCGGTAAATTTCACTGTACAGGATCCTTGCCAAAATGCTCTCCTTATAGAGGTGGTGCGGAATGCGTCAAATCGGTGCGATAGTCTGTTTCTACCAATTATAGGAAGTGAAGACGCTTAAAGTTGCCGCTTACCGCCATAAATCAACCGTTCACCTGTGTGCTTAACATGTCTAGATAGATAGCAAATCATGTGGCTATAATTCAAGTCGTCAAGTACATGTCTAGACAGGAGGATTTGTAATGGCAAAACAGAGCTATGCGGTTACTATCGCGGGAGGCGGAAGCACTTATACACCGGGTGTTGTTCTGACACTTCTCGCGAAGCGTGATGTGTTCCCCATCAATAGGATTACGCTCTATGACAACGATGCCGAGCGTCAGGGGACAATTGCCAAGGCATGTGC
Source organism: uncultured Collinsella sp. (assembly GCA_958372075.1). Lineage (GTDB taxonomy): Bacteria > Actinomycetota > Coriobacteriia > Coriobacteriales > Coriobacteriaceae > Collinsella. The sequence goes on from CATXMO010000002.1 coordinate 114,302, forward strand.
TATCTACATCAGGGAGAATGCTCCAGAGGTAACCTTCAGCTATACGACCGACCCTGAGGAGGCCTTCACAGGCATCGACTTTGTACTTGCCCAGATTCGCGTTGGCAAGTACGCTATGCGAGATAAGGACGAGAAGATCCCCCTGCGCTATGGCGTTCTTGGCCAAGAGACCTGCGGTCCTGGTGGCATTGCTTATGGCTTGCGCTCCATTGGCGGCGTACTCGAGATCCTTGACTACATGGAGAAATACAGTCCCAACGCATGGATGCTCAACTACTCCAACCCCGCGGCGATCGTTGCTGAGGCGACACGCCGCCTTCGCCCGGATTCAAAGATCATCAACATTTGCGACATGCCAATAGCCCTGATGGATATCATGGCTCAGATGTGTGGTCTCAAGGACCACAACGACCTCGTCGTCGGCTACTACGGCCTCAACCACTTTGGCTGGTGGACAAAGATTCACGACCGTGCAGGCAATGATCTTATGCCCACTATCAAGGCCCAAATGGCTAAAAACGGTTATGCTGGCGAGGATTCTGGCCTTGAATTCGTCGATGCGTCTTGGGACCAGACGTTCCGTAAGGCTAGGGATGTTTACGCGCTCGATCCGAATACCATTCCGAACACCTACCTCAAGTACTATCTCTTCCCGGACTATGTGGTTGAGCACACCGACCCCAACCACACCCGCACCGACGAGGTCCGTGAGGGTCGCGAGAAACGCGTCTTCGGTACCGCTCGCCAGATTATCGAAAAGGGCACGTCTGAGGGTTTCGGCCTTAAGCCAGATACCCACGCTGAGTACATTGTCGATCTCGCTCGCGCTTTGGCAGAGAACACCCGTGAACGTTTCTCGCTGATTGTTCCCAACGACGGGGCTGTGTCCAATTTTGACCCAACGGCTATGGTCGAGATCCCCTGCATCGTCGGCAGCGACGGCTACGAGAAAATTTGCCAAGGTGAGATTCCGCAATTCCAGAAAGGACTTATGGAGGAACAGGTCTCGGTCGAAAAGCTTGCAGTGTCTGCTTGGGTCGACCATTCCTATCAGGAGCTTTGGCAGGCGCTGACGCTTTCGAAGACGGTCCCCTCTGCCTCCGTTGCAAAGAAGATCCTTGACGATCTCATTGAGGCGAATAAGGAGTTCTGGCCAGAACTTCACTAGTATCGGAAATCAATTTAGCGAATGATGGCGGGCGGCCGACCTTGGACAGGTCGCATGGGAGGAAAACCATGAGCGAAAGCAAAGAGCTTGCAAATCGCAAGCTCGGCGAGGACGTAGTTGGCCTCGTCGGCGGTAAGGAAAACATCCTGAGCATCTCGCACTGCATGACGCGTCTACGTTTCAAGCTGCGAGACGATGCGAAGGCCGATACTAAGGCAATTGAATCTCATAAAGGCGTCATTCAAGTAATCAACGCGAATGGCCAGTATCAGGTTGTTGTCGGCATCAATGTGATTGAGGATGTTTACGATGCCGCGGTTGCCGCTTCTGGTGTCGAGGGGCTGGGCGAGGTTAATCTTGATGGTGAGCCCGTCAAGAAAGGAAACGTTGTTAGTGCCCTTATCGATACTATTTCGGGCGTAATCCAGCCGATTCTTGCGGTGCTGTGTGCCGCGGGCATGATCAAGGGTGTTTTGAGTATTCTCGTCGCCCTTGGATGGATTACGGCGACAGATGGCTTGTACCAGATTCTATTTGCGGCTGGTGACGGCTTCTTCTACTTCCTGCCGATTATCCTTGGCTATACCGCGGCAAAGAAGTTTGGCTGTAGTGAGTTCGTTGGCATGACGCTCGGTATCGCACTTACGTATCCGACGATGGTCAACATCACATCTGGCGATGTTTTGGGAACGGTGCTTGCTGGCACTCCCTTTGCCATGAACTACTACACGACTTTCCTCGGCATACCCGTCATCATGCCGTCTTCGGGTTATACGAGCTCTGTCATTCCGATTATCATCTCTGTTTGGTTCGCGGCAAAGCTGGAGAAGTGGTGCCGCAAGCATTTCTCTGAGTATGTAAAGTTCTTCTTTGTGCCTACGTGCGTGCTCGTTGTGATGGTCCCCGCTACCTATTTGATTATTGGCCCGATTGCCACCCTGATCACGAACCTCATGAGCCTGCTGTTTAACTCCCTCTACAGCTTGCCTGTCATCGGCGGCGCGCTCGGCGGCATCGTGCTTACTGCCATTTGGCAGCCTATGGTCATCTTCGGATTCCACTGGAGTGTCATTGCCCTCATGCTGGTGAACATTGCCTCCCAGGGCTGGGATATTGTCATGGCGCCGTACATGGTTTGTTCATACGCTCAGTCCCTTGCCGTCCTCGCTATCCTTCTGAAGACTAAGGACGTAAAGCTCAAGCAGCTTGCATGGCCGGCGTTCATCTCGGGCTTCTTCTTCGGCATCACCGAACCCTGCATCTACGGCGTGACCCTTCCGCGCAAGAAGCCTTTTATCATGAGCTGCATCGCCTCTGTGCCCGGCGGCCTAATCATCGGCGCTCTTGGCACCAAGATGTTCGCCTTCACCGGCGGCGGCTTCTGCGCCTTCCCGGGCTTCATTGACCCGTCTGGTGCAATGGGCGTGAACTACCTGATTTACGTAATCATAGCCATCGTGGTTTCCAGCGTGATTTCGTTCCTGCTTACGTATGCGACGTACAAGGAGGACGTGCCGGCGGTAGAGGCTGCAAAGTAGCCAAAGAAGTGGAGCTGCGGGACAAGTATTTCCCCGCGCGCCAGCAATTAGACGAGGTCGTCCTTGAATAAGCGTCGAGGGCGACCTCATCTTGTACTGATTTCGTTCGAGAGGCAGTGGTTGAGGGTGCCTAATATTATCTTTGACAATAAGATGGGCGAGGCGTGCCTTGCGGCGTGGAGGTCCGCGGGTGTGGAAGTCCGCTCAGTCGTGGTCCGACAAGATGGTGAAGTCGTCTTCGAGCATGCGGCTGCGCCGTTCGCCCTCGAACACGTTCACCCGCTCTATTCTGTGACTAAGTCCTTCACTTCGGTTGCTGTTGGGATGTTGGTGAATGAAGGACGGCTGTCGCTGGCCGATCGCTGGATTTCATACTTCCCGGAATATGAAGGCGAGATTGCGGATGAGCGCTTTCGCAATGTGACGGTTCGCAATTTGCTGACTATGACGATGGGGCAGGAGAGTGACCTTTCGTATATTGGCGCGGGAGACGACTGGGCACATGAGGTTCTTCATCGTGAGTTTGACTGGAAGCCGGGCGAGGTCTTTCACTACGATTCGCTGTGTTCACATTTATTGAGCATGCTCGTGCAACGCATAAGTGGAACGAAAGAATCCGATTATCTCGCTGAACGTTTGTTTACGCCGTTAGGCATTAGAAATTGGTGGTGGGAAGAGGATCAAGCCGGTCATACGACCGGAGGTTTTGGTCTTCACCTTTCGACACCGGATTTGGCTAAGTTTGGTCAATGTTTGCTGGATGGCGGCAAGTGGCGTGGGGAACAGATCATTCCCGCGGAATGGGTTGCCGAGGCGACGAAGATTCAGATGGAAACGAGCCCCTTTTATCCGTCTGAGGCGACTGAAGACAGCAATGGCTATGGATACCAGTTCTGGATGTGCCGGCGTGGCGGGTTCAGATGCTCTGGCCTTTTTGGGCAGCTGTGCTACATACGGCCCACAGATGGCCTTGTCATCGCTTGCTCGAGTTCCACGACAGGAAGTAAGGCGTTGCTTGATCCGCTGTATAAGGTATTGTTCAAAGAGTCTAGTGTTCGGGAAACGGTGGCTTCCGAATGTGACTTCGATAGCATTCCCGTGCCAGTTGGGTTGGCTTCTGGCGGACGTTTGAGCTCATTACGCCTCGAGGGCATTCATCATTGCATTTTCGGGGATTTTGAAGAGATCGATATTCGATTTCATAAGAATGAGCTGGATTTATCTCTGTTGCGCGATGGTCGTGAGTACGGCGTGAGGGCCGGCTACAAGTCTTGGGTTTGCAAATCGGGCGATGGGGCCGGAGTCGGAGACCTCTTTCCTTTTGTAACTCATGAAGCTGAGAGGGACGATGCCCCCGCATGGGATGTTCGCAAGTTGTTTGCAGCGTATGCCTGGACTTCGCCAACAAATTTACAAATCGAGACTAGGGAACTGGACTACACGCGGCGCTGTTTTATCGATGTACGGATTGGAGGTATTTATGCTGTGTGCAGGGTGCGAGTTGAGGGAATGTGCTGTTTCCCGGCACCCTCGGAACTCACAGCGATTTTGAAGTTGGGATAATTTTTCAAGACGTGCGATTGATAAGAAAGCTTGTCAACATCACGGCTAATGGAGACGGAGCTGTCTCCAGGCAATGTTTTTCGATACGAACGTCTCAGATATCGTATTGCTAGGGACTAAGTCAATCACTTGTTAGGGTCGAAGCGTAAATGCGTTTCCTCGGCTCCGCACCCTGTTGGGCTCGAATCCCGGCGCATGGGTAGCAAAAAGCCCGTCACCACAAGGGTAACGGGCTTCTCGTTTTAAATGATGCCCCACCCAGCGGGATGTTCGCGTGCGGTTGGCATTGCCCGCTTCCGCCGCGTCGCTTCGCTCCTTGCGCGTCGCCGTGGGCGCCATGGAGGAGATCGTGGCCGCCGACTGCTGGCCGGTCCCGACCTACGACGACATCCTGTTCTATGTGTAACAGACACGTCTGATTTTGTGTGCGAAGGGGTCTTGCATGTGCGAGGCCCCTTTTTTGCCGCTTGGACCTTCTTTGAACATGCGGCCGAGTGAGCGTTTCGCACGGGGCATCTTGAAAGTTGTAACCTATTTTGGGCATGCGGACGTTTCGGGCGTTTGTTCATATAGGGGAGGATTATCCGATGAGGGTATTCGATATCGTGTTTAGCCCGACCGGCGGAACGGAAAAGGCGTCTGGCTACATTGCCAATGCGTTGGAAGGGGAAACCGTTGCTGTAGACCTGACAGATAGCGGGCTTGGTTTTCGCACGGTTGCGATGACAAAAGAGGATGTAGCCGTGATTGCGGTGCCCTCGTATGGTGGGCGAGTCCCGGCTGTGGCCGCTGAGCGCTTGGGTATGATGCGAGGAAATGGTGCGCAGGCGGTTCTGGTTTGTGTTTACGGAAATCGTGCGTATGAGGACACGCTGGTCGAGCTTGAGGATGCGGCAAAGGGTGCGGGTTTTCGGGTGATCGCGGCGGTTTCTGCCATCGCCGAGCATTCTATTGTTCGCCAGTTTGCCGCCGGTCGGCCAGATGCGCAGGACGCGGCGCAGCTCGCTGGGTTTGCGGATCAGATTCAGCAAAAGATATCTGCAGGAGATGCTTCCGATCCGGCTATTTCGGGCAATCGTCCCTATAAGAAGGCCGGGGGCACCGGTATGGTGCCTAAGGCCACAAAGGAGTGCGCCGCCTGCGGGACTTGTGCCACAGCGTGTCCCGTTGGCGCTATCGACAAAGACGATCCCAAGCGGGTGGATAAAAAGGCCTGCATCTCTTGCATGCGCTGCGTTGCCGTATGTCCGCGGGGCGCGCGTGGGCTAAATCCTGTCATGCTCTCTGCTGCCACTAAGATGCTCGGCAAAGTCTGTGGCGAGCGGAAGGAGTGCGAGCTGTTTATCTAGCGCAAGGGCATTGAGTACTTTTCGTTTTATAACGGCAAAAAGAACGAACCCGCCGGACCTTACATCCGGCGGGTTCGTACATTTTTGAGTTGGTACCCCAGCGGGATGTCCCCGTGCGGCTGGCGCCGCTCGCTTTCGCTGCGTCGCTCCGCTCCTTGCGCGCTGCGCTGGGAAACGCTTTGCGTTTCCTCAGCTCCGCACCCTGTCGGGTTTGAATCCCGGCGTTGGAGAAGAAAAAAGCCCGTCACCGCAGGGGCAACGGACTTCTCGATTTAAATGGTGCCCCCAGCGGGATTCGAACCCGCGATATCCACCTTGAAAGGGTGGCGTCCTTGGCCGCTAGACGATGGGGACAGCGGGAAAGAGTATAGCAGACTTTTTTGCCGGCGCGTATATCGTTGGCAAACTGGAAAACCACCACACAGGAGCAGACTTCTATTCCGATTTTCAAATATCTCAATCTGTAACATCTAAGCGGGTAAATCGGCTCCACCTGTTACAGATCGAGACAGACGGCGGGCGTCGGGACGAACATCTCAATCTGTAACAGTACGACGACTTTTAACGGTCTACCTGTTACAGATCGAGACAAACTACCGTGGCGGGTCGAAACCACCACAAAGGTGCCTGTCCCCTTTGTGGTGGTGGGGTGTTAGGGGAGAAGCTTCATCGCGGCGTCGTGGGCGGCGCGCTCGTAGGTGTCGTCGAGGGGCTTGAGCGGCAGCAGGGCTGTGGCTTGCGCATCACCGCGGCGCTCGAGGGCGTGCGCGATCAGCCAGTCGGCGAGCTCGGGGTTCTTGGGTAGCGCCGGCCCGTGCAGGTACGTGCCGATGACGCCCTTGTAGATGAGGCCCTCAAAGCCATCGTCGCCGTTGTTGCCGGTGCCCGCGACGACGGACGTTCCGAGCGGCGTGGCCTCTGTATCGAGCAGGGTGCGGCCGCCGTGGTTCTCGAATCCCACAAAGGGCTCAGGCGCCAGGTCGGTCTTGACGGCGACGTTGCCGATCAGGCGGTCGGAGCCGCGCACAGTCTCGGCGGCAATGACGCCCAGGCCCTCAATGCGATCGTCGCCCATGTAGTACGAACGGCCGAGAAGCTGATAGCCGCCACAGATGGCAAGCAGTGTGCCGCCGTCCTCAACATAGGCCGCGACCTTGTCTTTTTGAGCGAGCAGTTCGTGTGCCACGGCCAGCTGGTCGCGATCGGAGCCGCCGCCCATCATAACGATGTCGGCGTCGGTCAGGTCGAGCGTCTCGCCCATGTGGACTTCGTCCACACGCACGGGAATGCCGCGCCAGGCGCAGCGGCGTTCGAGCGCGATAACGTTGCCGCCGTCGGCGTAGAGGTTGAGCGCATCGGGATACAGGTAGACGATGCGCAGGGGGCGCGAAAGCTCGACCGGCGCAATATCGGTGGGGACAGCGCTACCATCGGCGCGCGTTACGGCGTGGGAGACAATCGAGCTTGCATCGTCGTCTTTAAGCCCGTCGAGCTCCTTGACTAACGGCGGGAAGGCCGTGTAGTTGGCGACGGCGTAGAAGGTGTCATCGGCGGCCTCGTCTGCCACGGCGCCGATCGCCTGCGCGACGTCCGAGATAATCGCGGCATCGATGCCGGCGTACTTGAGGCGTACCTGCATGTCGTGCGCACGCGTGCCTCCGGCAAAGGCGACAAGACCCGGCGTGTCGGCGATGCGCTCGAAGTCGACATCGTAGATCCACGAGACATCGTGGCCGTCGGCATCGTTATCGTTTAGGAAGAAGGCGCAGAGCCTGCCGCCTGCCGTTTTAATGGACTGGATCTGGCGATCGAAGCCCACGGGATTCTTGGCCAGGTTTGCCTCGACGGTGCGACCGGCAATATCCCAGCGGCCCATGCGTCCGCCGGCAGGCACGTAGGCATCGAGCGTGGGCTGCAGGTGCGCCGCGTCCACGCCCAGCTCGTGCGCCGCAAAGAAGGCGGCGGCGACGTTATAGACCATGTACAGGCCGTTGTAGCGCGTGGCGATGTGCGTTGCGGGTGCGTCGGTATTGGGTCCAAAGACCAAGTCAAATTCGTAGCCGTCGTAGGTAAGCTCAACGTCCGTCACGCGACGGACAAGCGCAGGGCGGGCCCAGCCGCACGAGGGGCAATGGTAGGCGCCGAGCTGGCCGTATTGCACGTAGTCATACTCCAGCGGCGCGTTGCACTGCGAGCAAAAACGCGAGTCGCTAATGCGATCGGACTCGGTGCCCGTGGCGCCGTCGATGCCAAAGGCGATGCTCGTGTTGGGAACGCGTGCGGCGATCGCGGCACACAGCGGGTCGTCTGCGTTGTAGATGAGCGTTGTTGCCGGAGAGAGCTCCAACGCATGGGCAATGACGTCTTGGGTATGGTCGATCTCGCCGTAGCGGTCTAGCTGGTCGCGGAACAGGTTGAGCAGCACGAAGTACGTCGGCTTGAGCTTGGGTAGGACGCGCACGGTGTAGAGCTCATCGCATTCAAAAACGCCCACGCGCTTGCCGCCGCCGGCTCGCTTGAGGCCGCTGCGCGCCTCGAGCAGTGCGCCCACCACGCCCGGCTCCATGTTGTTGCCGGCGCGGTTGCATACCACGGTGGCGCCGCTGGCGGCAACGGCGTCGGCGATGAGGTTGGAGGTGGTGGTCTTGCCATTAGTACCGGTGATCACCACGCTGCGGTCGACCAGGCTCGCGAGGTCGCTTAGCAGCTCGGGGTCGATCTTCATGGCGATGCGGCCGGGAAGCACGCCACCCTGGCGTTTGAGGACAGAGCGCAGTCCCCAGCGGGCGATATCGCTCGAGGTGCAGGCGAGAGATGAGCGGAGGTTCATGAAGCCGTTCCTAACATAGATGACATGGTCGGGGCGATCGCGTCGCTAAAAGCCGTAGCGGCGCGCAAATTCCTGGGCAAGCTGCGATACATCTTCGCAGGCGTTGGCCCAGGGGGCAAAGTCGGGGGTGTCCGAGATAATACCGTCGGCTTCCCAAACCGCCTGGTGCGAGAGGTCCCAGGGGTCGCGCGGCTCGGGTCGGCAGGGAAGATACGGCGTCTGGTACATGGGGTTCAGCAAGAAGAACGCGCCGCCCTCGCAACGGTTAGCGAACTCACGCAGCGCGCGCGTCGCCGGGCGCATCTTGTTCGTTTTGAACAGCAAGATCGTGCGGGCGAGCAGGTACCAAGGAGAGTTTTCGAGTGCGTCTGCCCCCATCTGCTCCTCGAGCTGGTGGGCCAGGGCAAAAAAGCCGTCCTGGTCTTCTAGGCGGGCGAGGGCGAGCAGCACGGTGCCGGCGGCCCGGGTAGGATAGCCTTCCGCCTTAAGAACGCGGCGAGCATAGTTGGCAGCGGCGCGGTAACGAGCGCTCGCCATGCACAGCTGCGAGATGGCCTCGAGTGTGTGAAGCCACCCGATAAGGGCCGGCTCGCTCACGGTAAGGTCCGCTGCGGTGACACCGTCGGCCAAAACATTATTGGCCCAGTAGTGCGGGACCTCCATATCAAACCCGGGCACGCCCTGTTGCAAGTAGTCGGCCGTGCTCGTCTCGAGCTTCATCAGGTCGCCCAGGCAGGCGTCGACGGGCGTGTCCGCCAAAATGATGGCGAGCAGCTGGGCATCGACGGCCAGCGCATCGATGCGGACGATCTTGAGCAGCTCATCACGCATATCGTCGAACAGGCGGTTGCGCGTCTGCTCAAACTCCTCGTCGCTGCCCATGTCCTCGATGCGATGGAGCTCGTCGAGCAGGTGGCGATGAACACCGGCATAGGACAGCAGCGCCTGAGCATGCTCGGACTGCGCATACTTTTGGGGATTCGCGCTAATGTCGTTATGGACAAGCTCGCGTGCTGCATCGGTGAGCTCGGGGTGCGACGCCAGATAGGTGCGCTCCAGGTAGGCGGGGATGTAGACGCTCGGATCCATTAGAGGTCTCCTCCCTTAAACGGCAAGCCCTGCTCGGCCGCCCGCAGTATGCGCTCGTCGATCTGGGAGCGCACGATGTCGTTGGTGGCGACCCAGGCGGCAAAGCTGGCGTTGTCGGGCGCGCCCAGGCCCTCCTGCAGTACCGGCGTCGCCTCGGAGAGTGCAAGGACGAGCTCGTCGGTGGAGCCTGCACCCACGTTGACGCGGGCATAGACGCCATCGGGAAACTCGGTTTGGAAGTAGAGCGCCTCGGCTGCGTGCGGGCACGAGCGCGCAAGGATACGCAGGTGGTGCTCGGCACCCTCGTAGTCCAGCTCGCGCCAGGCTGCGCTCATCAGCGCGATGAGCGTCCACGGGTCCAAGTCACGCTCCGCGTCCTTGGGACGACGGCGCAGCGGCGTGTTGGTGAGATAGGGGACGGAGTGGGCAGAGCGAAAGCGCTTGAGTTCCTCGGCGGGGTATTCGAGCTTTGCCATGGCGAGCATCGCGGTGTGGCGGACACCGGCGGGGTCGTTGGGCGCAAAGTCCAAGCTGCGATTTGCGGCTTCGAGCGACATGCGATAGCGGCCGCTAATGAGGGCGCGCGATGCCAAGGCGGCAAGCCAGCGCAGATAGGGGCGGCGCGTAAGGTCGCCTGCGGCCTCGCGCTCGTAGGGGTCCTGCGCCGAGGCGATCTTGAGCGCCAGATCGTGCTCCACCTCGTCGCACTTGGACACCAGATACTGCACGTATTCCTCGTTGGATTCGGCGGTGAGCGCCGTCAGCATGCGCTGGGCATCCCAGTTGGCCGGATCGAGTGCGGCTGCCTCGCGGAGCATGTTCTCGGCAGCTGCCTCTTCCTGCTCTGCCTGGGTATCGTCAGGGATAAAGGGAATGCGGTAGTCGACGGCCTCGACCACCTTGGCAATGAGGTGCCCGGCGCGGTCGCGGTCGTGCACGATGAGCGGTGCGGGGTTGCGGGTGAATTGTTCCATCAGACGCTCTACGGCGGCAGCGTCGGTGAGCGGGATATTGTCGCGGCGCAAGGCCTCAAGAACGAGGCGATGGCAATCCTCTTGAATGGGATCGAATGCCATGGGGCCTCCTTTGCTGCGGTTAGGGTTCAAATGTTTCTATATAAGGTTCTAGTTTACCCGCATGTGGCACACCGGGGGTGCCGCACTTGGACTTGCACCTTTGCACCACGAAGACGGATGTCGCACAAATGTCGGCACCCTGGACGACCGAGTGGTATCACGGTGCCGCAAACGGTCGATTTTTGGCGGCGAACGGTGCATATTTTGGAGGGGCACCGTCCTGCCCAGGATATGTAGTCAACCTTGATAAAACGTTTGCCCAGCTTGGGAGTATGAATGCCGCACAAGGATCTTCAGGGATAGAAAAAACGTTTCATCATTGGTGGCTTTAGGTGAATAACTGACCAACCAGAACGGTAAAATAGTGTTTGTCTGAGCGTTGAGACGTTTAGACATCGCGCATTGTCATCGCCGGCAACGCGCAAACCGGTCCTAACGGAGCCAATTGGGTGCTCCGTTATATACGCAAGTCTAAGAGGGGCTTGTTTAGGAGGCACAGTATGGGACGTTTTACCAATCCTCGCGATCTGTACTTTGGTGAGGGCGCTCGCCACGAGGTGAAGAACCTCAAGGGCAAGAAGGCCATCATCGTTTCTGGCGGCAGCTCTATGCGCCGCGGCGGGTTCCTGCAGGACGTCGAGAACGACCTTAAGGAAGGCGGTTTCGAGGTCAAGCTGTTCGAGGGCGTCGAGTCCGACCCGTCCATCGAGACGGTCATGAAGGGCGCCGAGGCCATGCGCGAGTTCGAGCCCGACTGGATTATCGCCATCGGTGGCGGCTCGCCCATCGATGCCGCTAAGGCCATGTGGGTCTTCTACGAGTATCCCGAGGAGTCCTTCGATAACATCATCCAGCCGTTCAGCTTCCCCGAGCTGCGTCAGAAGGCTCATTTCTGCGCCATCTCCTCTACCTCCGGCACCGCTACCGAGGTCACCGCGTTCTCCGTCATTACCGACTACGCCAAGGGCATCAAGTACCCGCTGGCCGACTTCAACATCACCCCTGATGTCGCCATCGTCGACCCCGAGCTCACCTACACCATGCCCGCCAAGCTGTGCGCTCACACCGGCATGGATGCTCTGACCCACTGCATGGAGGCCTACGTTTCCACCTGCGCCTCTATGTTCACCGACGCCAACGCTCTGCACGGCATCCGCGAGATCGTCGAGTGGCTGCCCAAGTCCTATGCTGGCGACCATGAGGCCCGTCAGCACATGCATGAGGCTCAGTGCATCGCCGGTATCGCCTTCTCCTCGGGCCTGCTCGGCATCGTTCACTCCATGGCTCACAAGACCGGTGCTGCCTTCGAGAACGGCCACATCATCCACGGTGCCGCTAACGCCATGTACCTGGGCAAGGTTATCCAGTGGAACTCTAAGGATCCCCGTGCTGCCGAGCGTTACGCTTACGTGGCCAAGGAGATCCTGCACCTTCCCGGCGAGACCAACGAGGAGCTCATCGCTGCGCTCGTCCAGAAGATCCGCGACCTCAACGACCAGCTCAACATCCCGCAGTCTATCAAGGATTACGCAAATGGTGGCGTGAAGGTCGACGCCGAGAACCCGCAGATGGTTTCCGAGGAGGAGTTCCTCGCCAAGCTGCCCGAGATCGCCGCGAACGCCGAGCAGGACGCCTGCACGCCCGAGAACCCGCGTGAGACCAAGGCTGCCGACTTCGAGAAGATCCTCAAGGCCTGCTACTACGACACCGACATCGATTTCTAATCGACTCTTGTTATCGTAACGAGGGGCTCCGCACGTATCCGTACGGAGCCCCTTTCTTTTTTAGAGAATGGGATAGTTATGGCTGCAATTTTCAATAGCCCCAGCAAGTACATCCAGGGTCCGGACGAGCTCGCCAAGCTCGGCTCCTATGTCGAGCCGCTCGGCGCTAAGGCCCTCGTCATCGTGACGCCTTCGGGCAAGAAGCGCGTCGGTGCCAAGATCGAGGGCGGCTTTGCCGAGGCTAAGGCCGAGCTGCTGTTTGAGGACTTTAACGGCGAGTGCTCCAAGGGCGAGGTCGATCGCCTGGTTGCGCTCGCTCGCGACAACGGTTGCGACATCATCGTCGGCGTCGGTGGCGGCAAGATCCTCGACACCGCGAAGGCCGTCGCCTATTACCTGGAGTCTCCGGTTATCATTTGCCCCACCATCGCTTCGACCGATGCACCGTGCTCGGCACTTTCGGTGCTCTACACCGACGACGGCCAGTTCGACAAGTACCTCTTCCTTAAGGCAAACCCCAATATCGTCCTTATGGATACGACGGTTATCGCGGCGAGCCCGGTGCGCCTGACGGTTTCCGGTATGGGCGATGCGCTCGCAACCTATTTCGAGGCTCAGGCAACGCACGATGCCGACGGCGGCACCTGCGCCGGCGGCAAGGGCGGAATGGCCGGCCTGGCGCTCGCCAAGCTCTGCTACGAGACGCTCATGGCCGATGGCGTCAAGGCCAAGGTCGCGCTGGAGAAGGGTGCGCTCACGCCTGCCGTCGAGCACATCATCGAGGCCAATACGCTGCTTTCGGGCATTGGCTTTGAGAGCTCGGGCCTTGCTGCTGCTCATGCCATCCACAATGGTCTGACGATGCTGCCCGAGTGCCACGGCATGTATCACGGCGAGAAGGTCGCCTTCGGCACCATCGTCCAGCTGGTACTCGAGGATGCCCCGACCGAGAAGCTCGAGGAAGTCTTGGGCTTCTGCATTGAGCTTGGCCTGCCGGTCACGATGAAGGAACTTGGCGTTGCCGAGGTTACGCGCGAGCAGGCCATGATTGTTGCCGAGGCCGCCTGCGCACCCGATGACACCATGTGCAACATGCCGTTTGAGGTGACGCCCGAGATGGTCGCAAACGCCATCCTGGGTGCCGACGCGCTGGGCCACTACTATCTCATGGATGAGTAAATCAAGCTAAGGAAGGGGCAAAGCCAGCAGATGGCTTTGCCCCTTTTTGCTATGGTGCAAAGGGGTCAGGTTACTTTGTACCAATTGTTGTTGATGAAAGGGCGGATTCTCGTATGGCGCTTCCCATGGTATATGGCGGTCCCGGCCGGTATGTTCAGGGGCCGGGTGAGCTCTCGCGTCAGGGCAGGTATTTGTCATGGTTGGGCTGCGCTGCCTATGTCTTGTTTGACCAGGGCACCGAGGATCGGCTGTGCAGGCAGATCGTCGATGGATTTCTGGATGAAGATCTAAGCGAGCCGTTCTTTAAGATTTACAACGGTCCGTGTACGGAAGATGCCGTTGTCGAAATGGCCAAGGAAGCCCGGGCCGAGTATTGCGACATGGTGGTGGGCATTGGCGGTGGCAAGATGCTCGATATCGCCAAGGCAGTAGCGTTTTATGCCGAGTTGCCGTTGTGCGTATGCCCCACGGCGGCTTCGATGGACGGTCCGTGCAGCGCGATTTCGGTGCTGTATCACGAGGATGGGTCGTTCGACCGCTACCTGATGCTCGAGAAGAATCCAGATCTGGTCGTGGTCGATACCAACGTGGTCGCGGCGGCCCCGCTGCGTATGACGGTCGCTGGCATGGGCGACGCACTGGCAACGTATTTCGAGGCGCGTTCGTGCGCCGCGGCGCACGGCGCCAACGAGCACGGTGGCGCGCCGGGACACTTTGCCCTGGTCGCGGCACGTGCCTGCTACGATACACTCATGGAGTGTGGTGTCGCTGCCAAGCGCGATCTCAAAAAAGGCCGCACATCGCCAGCGGTTGAACGCCTGATCGAGTGCAATATTCTGCTCTCGGGCGTCGGCTTTGAGAGTGGCGGCCTAGCGCTCGCTCATGCCATTGCCAATGGCCTGACGATTTTGCCCGAGTCCAAGGCTATGCACGGCGAGGCCGTAGCGTTTGGTCTGGTGGTGCAGCTGCGCCTGGAGCGTGCACCCGAGCTTGATCAGGTGCTCGAGTTTTGCCAGCGCGTCGGCCTACCAACGACGCTCGCGGAGCTGGGACTTGGCGAGATTTCCGATACCGACCTGATGAGCGTTGCAGATGCGGCCTTTAGAAACGAACGCAACATGGCCAACGAGCAGACAAAGGTGACCAAACAAAAGCTCGTGCAGCTCATGTGCGAGGCATAGTTTGGCGCTTGATTGACCTTGTGCAATCGAGGCAGCGATAGGCCATGGGCTATTTGCCGCAAAGGTGCTCCGCGTGTAATTTGCCCGAGGCGTGGGCCGATAGCGTATCATTATCTCTTGCTTGTTTGCACTGCTCAGGGAGGGGCCGCGCATGGCGCAGGAACACGATCTGTTTGATGACATTATCGAGATCAGCAAGGGTTTCGACTTTCTTAAAAACCCGCTTGGCGGTGTGACCGATGCGCTCGATCCGTCGGCACCGCAGTGGAATCCTGCCGACTACAAGGAGCGTCCGCGCGGAAACACCATTCCGTGCTTGACCTGCAAAAACGAGAAGAGCGGCTGCACCGCGTGCATGGATGTGTGCCCGGTCAACGCCATCGAGGTCGAGGAAGATGCTATCGAGATCCTCGACTCCTGTCGCAAGTGCGGCCTGTGCGCCGCCGCCTGTCCGACCGAGGCAATCATCTCGCCGCGCCTGGCGCCCAAAAACCTTTACGACGACATTGTCTCGGCAGCCACGAGCCACGAGACCGCCTACGTTACCTGCACGCGCGCCCTCAAGCGCATGCCGCGCGAGAACGAGGTCGTCGTTGCCTGCGTGGGCGATATTACGGCCGAGACCTGGTTCTCGGTGCTGGCCGACTATCCCAACGTGAGCGTGTACCTGCCGTTGGGCGTGTGCGATAAATGCCGCAACACCGGTGGTGAGGACATTCTGGGCGAGGCGATTGCGAAGGCCGAGGAGTGGTCTGGCACGGGTATGGGCCTGGAGGTCGACCCCAAGAGCCTCAAGTGCCATAAGCTTCGCGAGTACGAGCGCAAGGAGTACATGGAAAAGATCGCTCGCACGACGGGCCTGACAGTGACCAAGCTCAACCCGGCGACGGCGGCGCTGGCCTCGGTGACGCAGAAGCTCAAAGCCCATCGTCATCAGATTACCCAGCTGGAGCGCACGCTCAACACCATGTGCGGCACCACGACGACCAAGCGTCGCCGTTCGCTCACCCATGGGCGCCAACTGGTGCTCTCGACGTTGCAAAACCACCCCGAGCTTGCCCAGAACATGCAGGTGAGCACGCCGGAATGCGATTTTGATAAGTGCACGTCGTGCGGCGAGTGCGTCAACGTGTGCCCCACGTTTGCCTGCGATTTGGTGGGAAGCGGCCGCTTTGCACTGGAATCCACGTATTGCCTGGGTTGCGGAGCCTGCGTCAAGGTGTGCCCCGAGCATGCGCTCAAGTTAGTTAAGCATGACGCGTCCAATCTGGTCGTCGTCGATCCCGAAGCCGAGGAAAAGGCCGCCCAGAAGGCGAAGGCTCACGAAGAAGCTGAGAAGGTCAAGGCCGAGGCAAAGGCCAAGCTTGACAAGATGCTCGACCAGGTGGAAAAGCTCGCGGACTAGTCAGCGACCTCTATCTCTGCTTCATTCGTGCCGCCGTGGCGTCCGGGTTCGCCCAGATGCTGCGGCGGCGCTATACTTATGCAGTTTGAAGTACCTGTATCAAAAGGAGCTGTCGTGTCCCTTTCCATCGGTATCGTGGGCCTGCCCAACGTGGGCAAGTCGACGCTGTTCACCGCGCTTACCAAAAAGACCGGCCTTGCCGCCAACTACCCGTTCGCCACGATCGACCCCAACGTGGGTATCGTCGATGTGCCCGATAGCCGCCTGCAAAAGCTCGCCGACATCGTCAACCCGGGTCGCATTGTGCCGGCTACGGTCGAGTTCGTCGACATCGCAGGTCTGGTGAAGGGCGCTAACGAGGGCGAGGGTCTGGGCAACCAGTTCTTGGCAAACATCCGCGAGACCGACGCCATCTGCGAGGTCGTGCGCTACTTTAAGGACCCCAACGTCATGCGTGAGGTGGGCCGCACCGGCGAGTTCGTCGATCCCGCCGGCGATGCCGACACCATCATGACCGAGCTCATCTTGGCCGACATGGGCACGCTCGAGAAGCAGCTGCCCAAGCTCGAGAAAGAGGCCAAGCGCGACAAGGAGCTCATGCCCAAGTTCGAGGTTGCCAAGCGTCTGCTTGCCTGGCTCAACGAGGGCAAGCGCGCCGCATCCATGGAGATGACCGACGAGGAGCGCGCCGCTGCCAAGGGCCTGTTCCTGCTCACCATGAAGCCCATCCTGTATGTGGCCAACGTAGACGAGGACATGCTCAACGAGGACCTGGCACCCATCGACGGTGTCAAGCCGCTGCCGATCTGCGCCAAGATCGAGGCCGAGCTTTCCGAGCTCGATCCCGAGGACGCTGCCGACTACCTGGAGAGCCTGGGCCTGGAGCAGCCCGGCCTGGACGTGCTCGCGCAGGCAGCCTACAAGCTGCTCGGCCTGCAGTCGTTCTTTACGGCCGGCGAGATGGAGGTCAAGGCCTGGACGGTGCGTCAGGGCGCGACCGCCCCGCAGGCCGCCGGCGTCATCCACACCGACTTTGAGCGCGGCTTTATTAAGGCCGAGGTCATTGGCTATGACGACTACATCGAGCTCGGCGGCGAGCAGGGCGCCAAGGCCGCCGGCAAGCTGCGCATTGAGGGCAAGGACTATGTCATGGCCGATGGCGACGTCGTGCACTTCCGCTTTAACGTGTAAGGGCGACGCATATGTTCAAATACGGCAAAAAAGCTGGCTACATGGGCATCGCGCTGCTGGTGCTTGCGGTGCTTCCGCTGGTGGTCGCAGCGTTTGTTATCCCCAACATTGGTCCCGAGGTGGCAACGAAGTTTAACGCAGCCGGCGAGGTGACGCGCTGGGGCAAGAGCTACGAGTTGCTGGCACTGCCAGTGCTCAACCTGCTGCTGAGCGTGGCGACGTACTTTACGGCGGGACGCCAGGCTAAAAACAATGATGACTCCGTCGCCATGGCGCGCATCGTGTGCGAGCGCTACCTGCGCAACGGTTGTATCACGGGTGTTTTCCTCAACGTGATCAACGTTTACTTTATGTACTCGGCGATTACCGGAACGGGCTTTGGCTTTGGTTTCTAGCTTGTCCTTTTAGGCAACGAGCCTGCACGCATATTCAATAGCTGCTGCGAGGCCGCCGCTCGATCGTGGTTTAAAGACCATATCGGCGGCGGTCTCGTTTTCGTATCCGGCGCCGCGAAGGGTGAGTGCTATGCCGGCTTCTAAAAGGAGCGGCAGGCCGCGTTGGCTGGTTGCGATTACGGCAGCCTGATTGAGCGAGCAGCTGTGCGCTTGGCATTGGATAGCAAGTTCTCCTTTCTCCGGGCAAGGGACCAGAACGGCGACGACGCGACTTGATAGCAATGCAAATGCTGTGCGCTCATCGGGCGAAAGGCATTCTGCTTCAACGACGACGAGCTTGGGCGGTGCGCTGTTTGTGCGAAGCGTGGCTCGGTACATGCGGACCGAAGAACCCGACATAGAAAACTCCTGTGTATTCGGCAAAACGTAAACTATAGTTTACGTTTATGTTCGGCTCCATTTCAAACTCGGCTGCATGGACGAACGTGCGAAACAGATTCTTGGCAGGCGGGTCGAAGAGACACGCAGAGACCTTGGTATCTCCAAGGTTGATTTTTGTGTGGCGACAGGAATCAGCCGACCCTACCTCGACCGAATCGAAGATGGGACGGCAAATTTCACGCTCAAGGTTCTATTTAAGATCGCGCCCGCACTTGGCATGACGGTGTCAGAGCTTCTCGAGGGTATCGAATAGGGGATACCCGTCGACAACTGAATTACGCCATCGGGATGCGGTCGTGGTTGACTTGGCTGTAGAACAGGCGCTGGATTTCGGCGGCATCGCGTGACTGGCCGAGTGCCCACATGGTCTTGGCCACAAGCGTCTCGGTGGTCATGTCGTCGCCGCGCAGAATGCCCGGATGATCGGCGTAAGCACGGCCGACCTCATAAACGCCCAGATCGAGGCCCTCTTCGGGGACCTGCGTGGTCATAACGACGGTGCGGCCCGAATCGACCCAGCGGAAAATCGCCTCCTGGAATGACTCGCCGGACTCGCCAAACTCGGGAATACCGCCAATGCCAAAGGTCTCAAGAATTACAGCATCGTAGCTATCGGCTAGGGCGTCCAGGATACCCGGGTTCACGCCGGGCGTAAGCTTAAGGACAAACACGCGCGGGTCGATGCTGTTGTAGAAACGCACCGGGTTTTCGCCCTGATGAGTGCCGTGGAGCCCGTTGCGCACGATGCGGTCGTTGCGGATGTAGGCAATGGGCGGATAGTTGACGCTAATGAACGCGTTAAAGCTCATGGTGCGCTGCTTGCGGGCGCGCGTGCCGGCAATGGCGACGCCACCAAACACAATCGACACATCGTGCGAGTGCTCGTCGAGCGCATAGAGCAGGCTCTGGTACAGATTGAGCTTGGCGTCGGTAAAGGGGTTGCCCATGGGCTTTTGCGAGCCGGTGAGTACGATGGGCTTGGGGCTGTCCTGAATCAGATAGGAAAGTGCTGCCGCGGTATAGCTCATGGTGTCGGTGCCGTGCAGAATCACGAAGCCGTCGTGGTCGGCATAGCCTTCGACGATGACGTCGCGGATACGCATCCAGTCACTGGGACGCATATTGGTACTGTCGATGTTCATGGGCTGCACGACGTCGAGCTCGCAGAGGCCTGAGATCTCGGGGACGCTCTGGGCGAGCTCCTCACCGGTCAGGGCGGGGGAGAGGCCGTTGCCGTCCTCGGTCGATGCGATGGTGCCGCCCGTGGCGATGAGAAGGATGCGCTTCATGCTGGTATTCCTATCGTATTTGCCGCCGCAGAGGCGGAGTCGTTCGGCAGTATTGTGGCACAGGGCGTCCAATGTTCAAACGTATTACATCATCCGTAACGTTTGGTAACACTTCAATTGCCGTCAAATAGGGGCCCTGGTCGTGCGTTTGCCGTGCGCTGATGGCTGCGAGGGACGAGAAACCCCATATAACGTGTACACTATGGAGGTTATTTTCGTTCATTCACGCGGGTGGGCACCGGCTCCCCGCCAACAAGAGGGGATACCATGGATCAAAAGGCTTCCGCAAAGGTCCTCGTACTCGACTTTGGTGCGCAGTACGGTCAGCTCATTGCCCGTCGCGTCCGCGACCTCAACGTGTATTCCGAGATTGTTCCCTGCGACATATCGGCCGATGAGATTCGCGAGATGAACGCCTCTGCGCTCATCCTTTCCGGCGGTCCGGCCTCCGTGTACGCCGAGGACGCTCCGTCCATCGACCCCGCCATCTTTGACCTGGGCCTTCCCGTCCTGGGCTTTTGCTACGGCCATCAGATTACGGCCGTGACGCTCGGCGGCAAGGTCGGCTACTCCGAGGTGGGCGAGTACGGCCGCGCTACCATCACACGCACGGCTGGCGCCAAGCTCTTTAACTCCACGCCCATGGAGCAGACCGTGTGGATGAGCCACCGCGATGCCGTCTCCGAGGTGCCCGAGGGCTTTACCGTTACCGCCAGCACCGACGTGTGCCCGGTTGCCGCCATGGAGTGCGTCGAGCGCAAGATTTTCACCACGCAGTTCCACCCCGAGGTCAAGCACTCCGAGTACGGTCAGCAGCTGCTGAGCAACTTCCTGTTTGAGATCTGCGGCTTGGAGCCCAACTGGAGCATGGACAACCTGGTCGAGACCATGACGGCCGAGTTCCGCGAGAAGGTCGGTGACGACCGCGTGATTCTGGCCCTGTCCGGCGGCGTCGACTCCTCCGTCGTGGCTGCGCTGGGCGCCCGCGCCGTGGGCAAGCAGATGACCTGCGTGTTCATCAACCACGGTCTGCTGCGCAAGGGTGAGCCCGAGCAGGTGGAGGAGGTCTTCACCAAGCAGTTTGACGTCGACTTTATCCACGTCCACGCCGAGGACCGCTATGCCGAGCTTCTGGCCGGTGTGACCGAGCCCGAGGAGAAGCGTCGCATCATCGGTACGCAGTTCTGGAAAGAGTTCTTCGCCGTGGCGCAGCAGCTCGAGACCGACGGCAAGCCGGTCAAGTATCTGGCTCAGGGCACCATCTACCCCGACATCATCGAGTCTGGCGCTCGCAAGACGGGCGGCAAGACGGCCACCATCAAGAGCCATCACAACCTGATCCCGTTCCCCGAAGGCGTGCACTTCGACCTCATTGAGCCGCTCGACCACTTCTTTAAGGACGAGGTCCGCGCGCTTGGTCTGGCGCTGGGCCTGCCGGGTCACATCGTGTTCCGTCAGCCTTTCCCGGGCCCGGGTCTGGCCATCCGCATTATCGGCGCGGTCGACAAGGAGAAGCTCGAGATTCTCAAGAACGCCGACGCTATCGTGCGCGAGGAGCTCGACGCCTACAACCAGCGTCTGTTTGAGCAGACCGGCGAGCGCAACTCCGAGCACAGCTGCTGGCAGTACTTTGCGGTCCTGCCCGACATTAAGTCCGTCGGCGTTATGGGCGACGAGCGCACCTATCAGCGCCCGATCATCCTGCGTGCCGTCGAGTCCAGCGATGCCATGACCGCCGACTGGGCCAAGCTGCCCTACGACGTGCTGGCCCGCATCTCCGGCCGCATCGTGGCCGAGGTTCCCGGCGCAAACCGCGTGTGCTACGACATCACGTCCAAGCCGCCCGCGACCATCGAGTGGGAATAAATCGAGTTGCTTAAAAAAGCCAGTGTTTATGCGGGTTTCAGCGATTTCG
>CATXMO010000003.1:0-103927 GCA_958372075.1 uncultured Collinsella sp.
GCCGCGGCCACCGCGATCGCCAAAGCCACCGCGGCCACCACGGTCGCCGCCACGGCCACCGCGATCGTCACGGCCACCGCGAGGACCGCGGTCCTCGTCCAGGCCCATGGCGACGAGCGGAGCGATAACCTTATCGAGAGCGGCCATCAACTCGGTGGCCTCCTCGTAAGAAAGCTCGGGCAGGAGCTTCTCCTTCTTGTTGGCAAGCTCGACCAGGCCCTCGGCGGCATCCTCGGCAGCGAAGACGACGATCTTGCGCATATCGCCCTCGGCGTCGTCGATGCGGCCGACCAGATCGGCAGCCTCGGCCTCGGCCATCAGGCCATCGAGCTCACGAAGGCGCATGCCCAGCAGGTCGGACATCTCCTTCTGCTCCATCTTGGGCTTGAGGTCAAGCAGCTTGATGGCGCGCTCGATGTTCGCCATACGCTCGGCCTTGGCCTCCTCCTCCTTGGAAATAGCAAAGCGACGGCTACGCAGCAGGCGGGCGGCCTTCTGCATCTTGTCCATCAGCTCTTCGTCATCGTAATCAACGGCGGCCTCGACAACCTCGGCCTCCTCCTCGGCGGAAACCTCGTCAGCAGCCTCAACCTCGGCAACTTCGGTCTCCACGGTCTCGACTGCCTCAACCTCGGCAGCCATGGTCTCGTTCTCGGTCTCGTTCATGATCTCTTCGTTCTCGGACATGAGACTCCTTCTTGGCCCTCTCGGGCATCATCGCCCCATTCGCGGGGCCCGTCGCGCACTCTTTGCGCTTTAAACATTCATGCCTCTCGGCAAAACGTCAATTAGTTTATGGTGTCGCCATCCAATCTAGCTGCAGAATCTATGTGCACACATTAATGCGACATGTACGACTCGCGGCGAGCGTACACAACCGACACCGCGAACCCGACAACGGCAATCACAGCCGCCACGCGCACGGCAGCCGCAAATCCAATCGCCTGGGCAACGTCCGTCGCGACGCCGGCGGCACCGGCAGCCGCTGCAGAACTCGAAAGCAGGTCGATAAACAGCGACGGGCCAAACGACGCGGCAATCATGTTCCACGTGTTGAGCAATGCCGTTCCGTGAGGATGCTCGGCAGCGGGTAGCGTCTCCAATCCGGCCGTTTGCGAGGGGCTCAGCACCAAACCGACGCCGGCATACACTACAACGGTCAGTGCCGCGACAACGCCGATGTTCATGGTCGCCGCGGTCATCGAGATCGCAGTCTGTCCCACGGCAATCAGGGCAAAACCGACCGGCAGCAGCGGCCATGCGCCACGGGCATCCATCACGCGCCCGCCTACAATCGAGGTCACGGCATTGCAGGCAATCGTCGGCAAAATGAGCAAGCTCGCAACAAGTGCGGTCATGCCGTATGCGCCCTCAAAATAGAGCGGCAACAAAACACTCATCGAGAACGTTGTCATCATCGACACCACCACAAGCAGGCACGCAGGCCAAAAACGAACGCTCGCCATGGGACGCACGTTAAGCACCGGATGCTCGAGCTTGAGCTGACGGGCCGCAAACAAGCTGAGCAGCACAAGGGCGGCGAAAAGCGTCCCGATGCCGGAAATCAGATTGGTCGAGAACTCGCCTACGGAATACACAAATGCCGTAATGCCGGCAGCGAGCAAAACAACCGACAGAATATCAAGCGTGGTGTTCGAGCGCTCTCCGACATTCTGAACAAGCTTTACGCCCGCCGCAGCGACCGCAATGCCGCCCACCAACGGCACTACGAACACCGCTCTCCAGCCAAACAACGTGCACATAAGACCGCTGATCACGGGTCCAAACGCCGGCCCTAGCGTAATGCAGGCACCGCCCAGACTCAGGTACAGACCGAGCTTCTCACGCGGGGCGCAAGACAGCACCACGTTCATCATGAGCGGAAACAAGATGCCCGATCCCGCAGCCTGCAAAATGCGACTTGGCAGCAAGACGGTAAACGTTGGGGCGACCAAGCACAGGACTTCTCCGGCGACCAGGCATCCACATGCGAAAAACAGCAGCTTACGCGTCGAAAAACAACCAGACAGAAAGGCCATGATGGCCGTAAAGATCGACGTCACGATCATGTAGCCCGAAACAAGCCACTGCGCCGTGGTGGCACTCACCGAAAAGGCCGCCATAATGTCGTGCAGCGCCACGTTAATGATGTTCTCGTTAAACGCGGCAACAAAGGCTGCGATATACATAACGATGAGAAACGCCGAAGTGCCCGATGGCGTTGCCCTAACTTGTTGCTGAGATTTGCTCCCCTTGCATTTCCTTCCTCTTGGAACGACAGTCGTATCGCCCCAGAGGAACAGTCCAGGGCGAGGATGAGCCCTAGACTTACGCCAGACGCCGCACGCGACGAGTTTGGCAACATGGTCCAACGTCGAAAGATTGTAACGCAGACGCACAGCTTTCCTTCCGCGCTATTATCAAAAGTCCACGAAAGCATGAGACATGAGGAGCCCGCCATGATTAAGCCCATCATGAAATCCGAGTTCTTTTTGCGCCTGCCCTCCGAAGACGCAGGGCCCGATGATGCCGCGACCGGGCAGGACCTCCTGGATACGCTCCTCGAGCATGAGCACGAGTGCGTTGGCCTCGCCGCCAACATGATCGGCGTGCGCAAACGCATCATCTGCGTAAAGGACGGCAACAGGGCGCTGCTGATGTACAACCCTCAAATTCTTGAGCAGGTCAATGCCTATCAGACGAGCGAAGGATGCCTCTCGTTGATCGGCGAGCGCCCCTGTACCCGCTACCGTCGCATTAAGGTGGAGTATTTGGACGAGAACTTCGTCCACCGCATCAAGAACTTCTCGGGCTACACCGCCGAGATCATCCAACACGAAATCGACCACTGTTGCGGAATCGTTGTATAGTTCCGCCGTTCTACCGAACGGCGGACCGCTTGACGCTGCGCGAGCCGCATTCACACCAATCTGACGTTCAGCTTCAAGGGCGCGACCAAAAGGTCAGCGCCCTTTCGCTTCACGTCACCTTGGCGCAAATGCGGCTCGCTCGCTGTCGTTTGCCTATCCTGCGACGCTTCAGTTCTCGCGGCGGCACATATCTAATCCCCTACGACTGGCGATAGTGATCGAAGAAGTCAGCCAAGTCTTCGAGGGACTCCTTGAGCACTTCCATGCGCGGCAGGTACACGATGCGGAAGTGGTCGGGCTCGGCCCAGTTAAAGCCGCCGCCGCGGGTGATCAGGATCTTCTTCTCGTGTAGCAGGTCAAGGGCAAACTGCTCGTCATCGGTGATGTTGAATTTCTTGACATCCATCTTGGGGAAGATATAGAACGCCGCACGCGGCTTGACCACCGAGATGCCGTCAATCTTGTTGAGCGCCTCATACACAAAGTTGCGCTGCTCGTAGACACGGCCGCCGGGACGGATGTAGTCGTTGACGGACTGGTGTCCACCGAGTGCCGTCTGGACGATTGACTGAGCCGGCACGTTGGAGCACAGGCGCATGTTCGAGAGCATGTTGATGCCCATAATAAAGTCGCTCATGCAGCGCTGGTTGCCCGAAAGCACCATCCAGCCAATACGATAGCCCGCAATCATGTGCGACTTGGAAAGGCCGCTAAAGGTGACGCAGGGCAGGTCGGGAGCGAGCGAGGCAATCGAGACGTGCTCGTAGCCGTCCATGCACAGGCGGTCGTAGATCTCATCAGCAAAGATCATCAGCTGATGCCTGCGTGCAACCTCGACGATACCCTCGAGCACCTCGCGCGGATAGACGGAACCCGTGGGGTTGTTGGGGTTGATAATGACGAGGGCCTTGGTCGCGCTCGTGATCTTGGACTCCATATCCTCCAGATCGGGATACCAATCCGCTTGCTCATCACACAGATAGTGAACGGGATGACCGCCGGCAAGGGTTGCGCACGCCGTCCAGAGCGGATAGTCGGGGCTGGGGATCAGAATCTCGTCGCCATTGTCGAGCAGTGCGTTCATCGAAAGCTGAATGAGTTCGGACACGCCGTTGCCCGTGTAGATGTGCTCCATCTGAACATTGGGCAGGCCCTTGATCTGCGAGTACTGCATGATCGCCTTGCGCGCGGAGAACAGTCCGCGCGAGTTGGAATAGCCTTCGCAGTCGGGCAGCTGCTGGCGCATATCCTTAATGACCTCATCGGGCGTGCGAAAACCAAAGGGCGCAGGGTTGCCGATGTTGAGCTTGAGGATGCGCTCGCCTTCGTCCTCCATACGGGCGGCTTCATCGACGACGGGGCCGCGGACGTCGTAGAGGACGTTGTCGAGTTTGGTGGATTTAGAAAAAGTACGCATGGGGACGCTCCTTGCAATTTGGGCTGAGGGATTGAGTTCGGGCTTGGAAACGTTGCGGGGCGATGATGTCTCGCCTTGATCGGCGTCACCGGCGAGCAGCCAGGTAACATCGACCTCCAAAATACGGGCGAGCAGCTCTGCCACATCACGCCGCGGGATCGTCTTGCCGCTCACATATTGGCTCATCTGACTCTTGCCGAGTTTTTTGCCGAGCATCTCCGATACGCGGATCACGTCCGACTGGCGAACGTCGCGATCGGACATAGCCTGTCGCAGGCGATCGCTAAACGTCTCTTGGGCCACAGGAACCTCCTTGCTGGCAAAGTTCAATTTATAGAACACGAATTGAACCAAGGTTCAATTTAGCAAGCAGTATAGCGCCGTGCTCTTTCGAAAAGTTCAATTTCAATAATAAAGCGAACCACACCTCGAGATTTATCCCAAAGCGACAACGGTATGCGCTCGCCTAGAGATATTCGAGAAAACGAGCGGCGGCAAGCGAAACGTCGGCCGTTCGATATATGGCGTTAATCTGCCGATGGGGACGTCCCTCGAGCGGACGAATGGCGACATTGAACTGGCAGCGCCGCAAGATGAGCGCCGGAAGGATGCTCACGCCCAAGCCGTCCTCGACCATGGCCATAATCGCATAGTCATCCCAGGTCGACAGTTTTGAGCGCACCGTCAGCCCCGCCCGACGGAACAGCGGCGTAATCTCGTCATCGGTGCCGCGTTCCAGCAGAATAAACTGCTCGTTGGCCAAGTCGGCAAGCGAGACGGCCCCCTCACTAGCAAGCAGAGAGTCTGTCGGCACCACCGCCATCAACTCGTCGCGCACCAAAGATCGCGATGTCATGCCATTTTCTCGGGACTCATGCGGGATAAAGCCCAGATCGCAGCGGCCCTGCGCCACCCATTGTTCAATCTCTGAATAGTCGCCCATCAGTAACTCGTAATCGACGTCTGGATAATCGGCGCGAAAACGCGCGATCACCGGCGGCAGCACGTGGGTCGCCACGCTCGAAAACGTACCGATGCAGATTTTGCCACGCATGAGCCCACGCATCTCATCCACACGCCGCTGCAAGCGAATGAATTCCTCGCAGAGCGCCTCGACAGCCGGCATGACCTGCCGCCCGTCGGCAGAAAGCGTCACGCCCTCGCGGCTGCGGTCGAGCACCTTAAAGCCCCAGTCGGCCTCGAGGTCGGCCACCATGCGGCTCACGCCCGATTGCGAATAGCTCAGGCGCTCTGCAGCACGCGTAAAGCTGCCGGCACGCACCGTCTCGAGCAGCACTTGCATCTTTTGGATATTGGTCTCCACGGTACACCCCCACCCTTGCATGAGTTTTTGTCATGTTTTCCATGCATTATATTCGCTTTTCTTCTAAAGCCAGTTCACCCATAGTGAACATGTTCGGATATATAGGGGATGTCAGCGCATGAACAACGGACTGTTTACGTACTTAGCAGCATTGCTATTGTTTGGCTCCAATGGCATCATCGCCGCTGCCATCGCGCTGCCGAGCTCCGATATCGTGCTCCTGCGCACGTTTTTGGGCGCTCTCACCCTTGCCGCCATCCTCTTCATAACCAAGCGCCATAACCTGCAGGCTCCGTCTCGCCCCCGTGAGGCCGCAGCGCTCATCGTCTCGGGCGCCGCGCTGGGCGCCAGCTGGATTTTCCTGTTCCGCGCCTATCAGACGATCGGTGTTGGCATCTCCTCGCTGTTGTATTACTGCGGCCCCATCATCGTTATGGCCCTCTCCCCGCTCATTTTTGGCGAAAAGCTGACCGGCGGCAAAATCGCCGGGTTTATCGCCGTTGCCTGCGGCGCCTTTCTCATTGCGGCACAAGGTCTAGGCGGCAATATGCCCATTGCGGGTATCGCTTGCGGCATCGCCTCGGCCTTCTGCTACGCGTTGATGGTCATCGCTAGCAAGGGTGCGCCACACGTCGAAGGCCTCGAAAACTCCGCGCTCCAGGTGAGCGCCGCCTTTATGACCGCGCTGGTCCTTACGCTCCTCACGCAGGGCGCCCCCTCGTTCCTCTCCCCCAGCATTGCCGCCGGCATCGATTGGCGCGCCGTCGCCATGCTCGGCGTCGTCAACACCGGCATCGGCTGCCTGCTCTACTTTAGTGCTGTCGCCAAGCTGCCCGTGCAGACCGTCGCGGTTGTCGGCTACCTCGAGCCGCTTTCGGCAGTCGTGTTCTCCGCCGTCCTTTTGGGCGAGACCATGACGCCAATCCGCCTCATGGGCGCCGCGCTCATCATCGGCGGCGCGGTCTTTTGCGAACTCGCCGGCAAACGCGCAAGCACCAAGGCCGGTATCGCCCAGGCAGCACGCGCTTAAGGGACATTTTCTCGGGGCGCATGCGGGATAAAGCCCAGGTCGCAGCGCCCCTGCACCTCACAGGAGATGCAGGGGCGCTTTGCACTGCAGTAAAGCTATGGGCTACGAACGACGCGGCTCGGGAACCACGAGCCTATCGGGGCTCGCGCCCTCGGCATCCATCAGGCTCACGTAACGAATCGACGGATCCCCATACATCGCGTAGTAATAATTGCCCGTGCGCGCGCTAAAGCATCCGGTATAGATAGTCTTCTCGAACTTGCCATCGCCCATCCTGGACGCCCCCTCAATCATCACCACGCCCTCGAGCGAGCGGAACATGCGAACGACGTTTTCGGTCTCGCTCTCCTTTTGCGGGTAATTGGCATTGAGGTACGCCGCCTTTACAAAACGGCTCGGCGAATAGCAATCGCCCGGAATGCCGCGCATGCCGGCACCGGCTCCATAGGGCTTAAGCTCGGCGCCACGCCATGTCGCCGTCTGCGGAAAATCGCTTGTGGCGGTGATATAGGTGCGCAGGTTTTCCATGTGCCACGGGAAGGTCGGCTGGTTGGCAAGGGTGTCGACCGGATCGTCGTATACATGCAGACCGTCAGCCATCATCTCGACCACGATGCTGCGCTGGCTGTCGCCGATAATCCAATGGAGCAGCGACACGCCCAGCCCCTCTCCGGCAGATTTGGCGACAATCACCGTGTCGCGCAGCGCGGCCTCGACCTCATCGACCGTCGAGAACGTCGCTGCCACCCACAGGGGAAACTCATAGGCCGCGATATTGTTCTTGCCGTCGACAGGGCCCTCGGCATACTCGGCATAGCCGGGAAAGTTGAGCCCCGCCACAGCCAGACCCGCATCGTTACCACAGTCGAAAAACATGGGATAGTTCTTGTAATCGATGCACATGCCGATTACCGCGTGTGCCGCCGACGCATCGTCGATAAACGAATACGGAATGTGGAACCCGCGCGGCATCACGCGAACCTGTTGGCCGTAGTCAAAGCTCCAGTCGAGGTTGCGGCCCAGATACATGTGGCCAGAATTATCGGTAAATCGAATGCTCGTGCACATAGCGCCTCCTAGCTTTACGGTCCTGCTAAGGTTATTGTCACCAAACAAAAAGGCGCTAAACACAAAAGCCCGGACATGACAACAATGTCACGCCCGGACCAAAAGAGACGAAGTGCGGTGCTTTGGTCCCCTTAGACCAACTTTCCAAGACAGTGGTCGATCATATGCTGGACCATCTGCGCCTCGAAGCCCACAAAGTCCTGCTTGCGCTCGCGCATCTTGCCATCGACGATCTGGTCAAAGGCAACCTTGCACTTGATATAGCGCGTGGACTTGGTGACCTCCTCGTGCGTCAGGCAGCTCTCCTCCATCTTGCTGGCGCCCAGGCCAAACACCAGACGGGGGTTGTAGAGCACGTGGGGCTCGCCGGCGTCGTCCAGGTAGACGCAGACCTTCTTGGTAACGCCGATCTGGTTGGCGGCCAAGCAGCCGGCATCATCGAGCGACTTGATGGTATCGATCAGGTCCTGAGCAACCGACTCGTCCTCGACGGTCGCAACCTCGCAACGCTGGGACAGGATAGCCTCGTCGTGGCAAAGCTCTTTAATCATACGTTCCTCCATAGGGGTCGTTGTAACCGCTTAAGTATACGGTACCCACACATTTTCATGCGATAAATACCGTCCGTCTGTTACAAAGCGCCGAACATCAACATGCGAGGAACAGCAAGGTTGTAAAGGCGATATAGTAAATGAGTTCGTGTCAATCGGCCTAAACTCGGGGCCGAACAAGGAAAGGGTATGCATGGACGAACTTTTTCACGTCAGTGAGCGCAAGTCCACAATCGGGACCGAACTTCGCGCTGGACTGACAACATTCCTGGCGATGGCCTACATCATCGCCGTCAACCCCGCAGTGCTCTCGGGCGCTGGCATTGATGCGGGAGCGCTCGCCTGCGCCACCTGCCTGGGCGCCGGCATCATGACCATCTGCATGGGCATCTTCGCAAACCGCCCGCTCGCCTGCGCTTCAGGCCTGGGCATCAACGCCATGATCGCGGGCATCACCACCACCATGTGCGGCGGTGACTGGCACGTCGCCATGAGCGTTATCTTCCTCGAGGGTATCGTCATCTTGCTGCTCGTCCTTTGCGGCCTGCGCGAGGCCATCATGGACGCCATCCCCGTGGTCCTGCGCCACGCCATCTCGGTGGGTCTGGGCCTGTTTATCGCCATGATCGGCCTGTGCGACGCCGGCATTATCACCGCTGGCGCCGGCACACTCGTCGGTCTGGGCGACATCACCTCCCCCACCTTTATCGTCGGCATCATCTCCATCGTCGTGACGGTTGCCCTGGCCTCCCGCAACGTGCCGGGCTCGCTGCTCATCGGTATCATCGTCGCCGTTATCGCCGGCATCCCGCTGGGCGTCACCCACGCCCCCAAGGGCCTCATCGCCCCGCTCGATTTCTCGACCTTCGGCGCCCCGTTTGCCAGCACTGCCGACGGCAACATGGCCATCGTGAAGGTCCTGACCGACCCGATGCTGCTCGTCGTTGCCTTCTCGCTGCTCATGAGTGACTTCTTCGACACCATGGGTACTGCGATGGCCGTCGCCAAGCAGGGCGAGTTCCTGACCGAGGACGGCAATGTCGAGGACATCCGCCCCATCTTGGTCGTTGACTCCGTGGCCGCTGCTGCCGGTGGCTTTATGGGCGCCTCCTCCATCACCACCTTCGTCGAGTCCACGTCCGGCGCCGCCGACGGTGGCCGCACGGGTCTCACCTCCGTCACCACCGGCGTGCTGTTCATTCTCGCCGCGTTCTTCTCCCCCATCGTCTCCATCGTTTCCAGCGCCGCCACCTGCGGTGCCCTGGTCTACGTCGGCTACCTCATGATGAGCGAGGCCTCCGAGATCGACTGGTCCGACGTATCGCAGGGCTTCCCGGCGTTCATGATCGTCGCCGGCGTGCCCTTTACCTACTCCATCTCCGCCGGCATCGGTCTGGGCTTTATCGCCTACGTGGTCGTCGCGCTCTTTAAGGGCGGAGCTTCCAAGATCAAGCCGCTCATGTGGGTCGCGGCCCTTGCCTTCCTCGTCTACTTCTTCGTAGCGTAAGGGCATAGCCTACTAAAGCAATAAAAACAAGGCGCGGAGTCGCATCGAGCGACTCCGCGCCTTTCTTTTAGCGTCTGCCCCCGTGCCAGCGTGCGACAATTAAGGCCGTCAATATCACAACACCGAGAGAAGCCTGCCTTGAAAGCGCATCAGAAGCAGATAACCGTTTATCCAGAGTGTGCGGAAGGCGCGCCCGTCATCTATCTCCCCGTGGTTATGGGTGACGGTGGTGAAGTCTACGAGCGCTGCCGAGAGCTCGACTGCCCGCCGTTCACCCTCGTCGCCATTGGAGGACTCGATTGGAATCGCGAGCTGAGCCCCTGGGCATGCGACGGATGCGTGCGCGATGCCGAGCCCTTTGGCGGGCAGGCGTCTGGGTTTCTCGATGAACTGCTGAATCAGATAATCCCCCAGGTCGAATCATCACTTCTCTGCCCGCCTACCTGGCGCGGCATTGCCGGTTACTCATTGGCGGGCCTCTTTTCGCTTTGGGCCCTCTGGCAAACCGATGCCTTTGACCGCGCGGCGAGTGCATCGGGGTCGCTGTGGTTCCCCGGCTTTATCGACTACGCGCGCGGGCGCACGATGACAGCTACGCCCGATGCCGTCTACCTGTCGCTCGGAAAAAAAGAGACCAAGACGCCCAACCGCATGATGCGGCACGTACTTGACAACACGCGCGCGATGGAAGAGCTCCTCGGCGAATGTGGTATCTCCACGACACTGGAGCTCAACCCCGGCAATCACTTTGCCCAAACCGACCTGCGTATGGCGCGTGGCATTCGCTGGATACTGACACACTAAATATGGCCCCGGCACACAGTCACCGACCGTGACCAGTACTGCTATCTCCAAACGCGCTCAGCAATGCGCTTGACCAGCGCGATCTTTGCCCACTGTTCATCCTCGGTCAGTTTGTTGCCAATCTCGCAGCTGGCAAAGCCGCACTGGGGCGACAGGTACAGGTTCTCGAGCGGTACGTACTTTGCAGCTTCGCGGATGCGCTCGACGATGGCATCCTCGTCCTCGAGCTCTGGCGCCTTGGTGGTCACCAGGCCCAGCACGACCTTCTTGCCGGGAGCAACGTACTTGAGCGGCTCAAAGCCACCGGCGCGCGGCGTATCGAACTCAAGATAGAACGCGTCGACATCCTCGCGCGCAAACAGGTACGGTGCAATGGGATCATAACCACCCTCGAAGGCATACGTGGAGTGATAGTTGCCGCGGCACACGTGCGTGTTGATGACCAGATCGTCGGGCTTGCCCGCGATGGCGGCATTGTTGAGCGCCACGCCCAGCTCGCTCACCTTTTGCAGGTCAACCGGGCTCATGCCGGTCTTGGACACAAAGTCGCTATCGCAATAGATGCCCCAGGTGCAGTCATCAAATTGGATGTTGCGGCAGCCTGCGGCATACAGGTCGGCAATCACGGTGCGATATGCTGCGGCGATGGCATCGGCGAGCTCTTCGTCGGTCTTGTAGGCGGCGCGCAAACTCTCCTGCTGACCATCGCAGCGGTCGAGCGTGACTTCGGAGAACGTCTGAATCGGCGCCGGAATGGTCTGACGCGCGACCTGGCCCTCCCCCTCAAGCGCCTTAACAAACTTGAAGTGCTCGACGAACGGATGGTTCTCGCCGCTGATGGGACCGGTTACAACAGCGGTGTCGGCGGTAGTCTCCTCATCGTGGAACATATAGCCCGTACGAGAGGCACGATGCTCGACGCCGTTGAGCCCCCACATAAAGTCGAGATGCCAATAGCTGCGGCGGAACTCGCCATCGGTGATCACCTGCAGGCCGGCGGCCTTCTGCTTTGCCACCAAATCGCGAATGGCCTCGTCCTCGACGACCTTAAGTCCCTCGGCATCAAGCGTGCCTGCCGCATAGGCAGCGCGGGCATCCTTTACGGCCTGCGGACGAAGAAAGCTGCCGACGATATCAGCGCGAAACGGCGCGTTCGGTTGAATTGAAGTGCTCATAGATATCTCCCTTTGCATTGGTTGCTTTACTGGGACACAGTATGAGCGTTCATATGGCCATCGTATAATATACGTTTATAACAGTTTGATATAGATGCTTCCTATATCACTCTGGACTGCCATAAAGAGATTTGACCCGTGCAGAACACAGCAGCCTAGATGTGCTGACGAATCGCGTCGATATAGGCCTGCCCATAGCGCGTGAGCGTCGTGTTCTTGCGTGTGATAATACCGATCTCCATGTACTCGTCCACATCGAGCGGAATCGAGATAATACCGGGACCGTTAAGTTCATGGCTGATCACGCCCGAACACACCGTGTAACCGTTAAGGCCCATAGCGAGGTTGAACAGCGTCGCACGGTCACGCACACGGATATTCTTGCGGCGCTCAAACGTCGAGGTCAGCTCCTCAGAATAATAAAACGAGTTATAGCTGCCCTGCTCATAGGACAGGAACGGGTAGTCCTCGAGATCTTCGAGTGTCACGCTGGCGTGGTCCGCCAATGGATGGTCGGCGCATACAAAGACATGCGGCGCAGCGCAAAAGAGCCCCTCGAATACGAGTTCGTTAGCGGCGAGCATGCGCTCGATAACCTCGCGGTTATGCTCCGACAGATACAGGATGCCCAGTTCGCTTTTCATATGCGCGACGTCCTCGATAATCTCGTGAGTCTGCTCCTCGCGCAGGGTAAAGTCGTAGCGCGCGGCATCGAACTCGCGGATCACGTCGACAAACGCGTTAACGGCAAAGGAATAATGCTGGCAGCTCACACTAAAGTGCGGCACCTGCTCGGACGTGCCTTTGTACTTGCCCTCGAGCAGGTCGGCCTGGTCGAGCACCTGGCGCGCGTAGCCCAAGAAGGTCTCGCCTTCCTCGGACACAATGACGCCCTTGTTGGTGCGCTCAAAGATGTGCACGCCCATCTCGTTTTCGAGATCGCGGATCGACGCGGTAATCGAAGGCTGCGACACAAAGAGCCGGCGCGAGGCCTCGGTGATACTGCCGCATTCGGCAACCTTAACAACATACCTGAGTTGCTGAAGCTTCATGACTTTCCCCCTAGACGTTCGTGACGCAAAAACCCGCCGTGTCCATCTGACGCATAAACGTCGGCATCTCCCCCGTCGCGGCGCAGGCGGCAATCTGATACAGAGCCCCGGCGACCGTATCATCTGCCGCAGCGCCGATATGCCAGCGCGCGGCAGCCGTGACGGCCTCGTTGGCATTGGCGACCGCGACGGAGTTGGGAACGGCATCGATCATGGGCAAATCGTTATCGGAATCGCCGAATACGGCCACCTCGTCGGGCGTCAGGCCCAAAGCGCGCGCCAGCTCCAGCGCAGCACAACCCTTGTCCCAATCTGCTGGAAGAATGTCGAATAGGCGCACACGATTGTTGGGAAACACGAGCGAGAGTTCCGGCACCTCAGCGGCAACGCGCTCGCGTAGCCCCGCGAGCTCCTCACGCGAACGGGCACTCCAGATATTCGCCTTGTATACCGGGGCATCATCGACAACAGGACGGCACGGGGCCTCTTCGCCTTTGAGCCATGCGTTGCCGCCCGACTCCATGGCGCGACGAACGCGCTCGGGATCACTCGTCACACAATAGGCATCGTTATTCCAAAAGTCATCGCCCAGACGGTAGACTTTCAGATACGTATCGTCGGTCTCTTGCTCCAGGTAGTCAGCCAAGCGCATAAGGGCGGCGTTGTCGGTCGCATGCGAGGCTACCACCTTGCCGTCCACAAACATGACCTGGCCGTTGCAGAACGCACCGGTCGAAAAGCACTCGGAACAATTTTTGAACATCCAGCCCATCGCGGACGGTTGGCGACCCGAAACCGGGCCAAAGTGCAGACCCGCCGCCTGCATGGCATGAATGCCCTCGATGGCGTAGTCGCTGGCGCCGTCATGCCCGGCCGGAATCAGCGTATCGTCCATATCGGTCAGCACAAGTTTAATCATAAGGTCCCCCGTCATTTTCACCGCAACCATTGTAACGACCTACCAATTAGGGACAGGTTTATTTTGGCAGGTTTTATCTGGGAAAATACCGCACCCCAGTTGCCACCTGCCAAAATAAACCTGTCCCTTTTTGGCAGGTGCGCTAGTATAGGGAGCAACAGATTCGATGCGGGAGTGCCGGCGGTGCAAACCACAAGGCTGAGAGGGCATGGGGCCCAATCCTTTGAACCTGTCAGTTAATGCTGGCGTAGGGAGCATGCCGCCTTTACAGGGGCGCTGTCTATGCACAGCGCCCCTTTTCTATGCCAAGGAGGCATGTGCAGTGATCAATTCGGAACAGCTCAAGCAAAACGTAGTCAAGGCCGCGGAGGAGATTCGCGCCACCAATCCGATGGCCGGCTCCATCACCAATACGGTGACGATTGATTTTGTCGCCAACGCGCAGCTCGCCGTGGGCGGATCGGCCGCCATGGTCTACCTGCCCGACGAGGGCGAGGCGCTCGTTGCCGGCGGCGGCGCCATCTATCTCAATATGGGCACGCTCTTCCCCATCTACGAGCAGACGATTCCCCGCGCAGCCAAGGCGGCGCATGACGCCGGCAAGCCCTGGGTGCTCGACCCGGTGGGCCTGGGCATCGGTAGTCTGCGCACCCAGTTGGTAAACGAGCTCAAGCAGTACAAGCCCGCCATCGTGCGCGGCAACGCCTCCGAGATCATCGCGCTTGCCGCCCTATGGAACCTTGAGGGTGAGGCAGCCGACCTCAGCCGCGCCCGCGGTGTCGACACCACCGACACCGTTGATGCCGCCCGCGATGCCGCCGTGGCGCTCGCTCGCTACACTGGTGGCGCCGTAGTTGTCTCGGGCGAGGTTGACCTGATCACCGACGGCACGACCGTGGCCAAGTCCCATGGCGGCAGCCCGCTCATGTCCAAGATCACCGGCTGCGGCTGCTCGCAGGGCGGCGTGCTGGCCGTGTATGCCTGCGCCGGCGATCCGTTTACGGCAGCCATCTGCGGCACCGCGGTCTACAACGTTGCCGGCACGCGTGCCGCCGCTGTCGCCGATGCCCCGGCAAGCTTTAAGGTCGCCTTTATCGATGAGCTCTACCGCGCGACCGCCCAGGACATTGCCGACAACCGACTCGAGCTCGAGGAGGCATAAGCCATGTCCGAGCCCGCAACCAGCACCGGCATGAACACCCTTGTCGCCGTGGCCATCGCCCCGTGCGGTACCGGCGACGAGCTCTCCGCCGAGGTCGCCGAAGTCGTGCGCGTCATTCGCGAGAGCGGCCTTCCCAACCGCACCACCTCGATGTTCACCGAGATCGAGGGCGACTGGGACAAGGTTATGCAGGTCGTACGCGATGCGACCTTTGTGTTGGCGAGTAAGGGCATCCGAACCGAAGTCGTACTCAAAGCCGATATTCGACCCGGATTTACCGACACCATGACCGGCAAACTCGAGCGCATGGAAGCACAGATCAAAAAGCAGGAGGAAGCACGATGAGTATCCGCGACAACCTTGATATCTCGGCCTATCTGGTACTCGGCCCCGAAAACACGCTCGGGCGCCCCGTGGGCGATGTGGTGGCGCAGGCGCTCGACGCCGGCTTTACCTGCATCCAGGTGCGTTCCAAGGTTGCAAGCGCCCGCGAGATCATTGCGCTGACCGGCGACGCCGCGCAGGCAATCGCACAGGCCGGCAAGACCGGTCAGGTCGCCCTACTGATCGACGACCGCCTGGACTGCGTGCTCGCCGCGCGCGAGCAGGGCATCGCTGTCGACGGCGTGCACGTGGGCCAGAGCGATATTCCCGTCGAGGTCTGCCGCAAACTTTTGGGCCCCGATGCCATTGTAGGTCTTTCGGCCCGCTGCGAGGAGATGCTCGAGTACGTCAAGACCGCCGACATGAGCCTGGTCGACTACCTAGGCGTAGGCCCGCTGCACGAGACCGAGACCAAGCGCGACTGCGGACGCGCAGCCGATGGCTCCATCATCACCAAAAGCTTTGAGGATCTGGCCGCCCTCCACGCGGCAAGCCCCGTGCCCATCGTGGTGGGCGGCGGCGTCAAGACGGCCGACCTGCCGCAGCTCAAGGCCACCGGCGTCGATGGCTTCTTTGTCGTGAGCGCCGTCTGCAGCGCCGACGACCCCCACGCCGCAGCCAAGGAGCTCGTCGATACCTGGCAGCAGGCATAGACCCATGCCGAGCAGTTGCCCCGCAGCCTCATACCTTCAATAGCGGAAAGCGCATCCCAGTTTGGACCTCCATTCTGGGATGCGCTTTCCATATGCGGCTCCATTGGGAAACTGCACCCCATTCCAGGGGCGAATTATGGGATGCAGCTTCCCCTACGGTCCTCTCGCGGAAACTGCATCCCATTCCAAGCGCAAATTCCGGGATGTGCTTTCCGCTGAACACCCGGCGGTTTGCCCTACCCCGCCAGATACGCTTCCAGCGCGGGCAACGTCACTTGCGCATCGCGACGGCCGATCTGATAGATGCGCTCGAGCTCATCCGGTTCGCGGCACAGCGACGGCACCTTCACCGATTCGCTCGGCCGCACCACAAAGATTTCCCCGGCAGCCTCTCGACGTGCCAGGTCATCGAGCGTGGCATTGTAGACCTCATGCCGATGCTCAAGCGCTGCAACAAACTCCGGATAGTGACGGAACACGCGCCGCAGCATGGGCATCACGCTGTTGGGCTGCTTCACAAAGCCCGCCGGCTGCGTGAGTACCACGATATTGCGGTCATACCCCTGCGCAAACAGCCATGCGCTGGGAATAGAATCAGCCACGCCACCATCCAGATACTTATGCCCCTCAATGGCAACGGGTCGTGTTGCCACGGGAATCGCCGACGACGCCCGGATCCACTCGATATCATGCTCATCACCGTAAGGCAGGTCATGGTAGACGGCCTGCCCCGTCTTAAGATCGGTACATACGCACGTAAACCGCATGGGGCAGGCGCGATATGCCTCCAGATCGATGGGATCGCGCTCGATGGGTACCTCATGATAGGCAAACTCGGCATTGAACATATCGCCGGTTCGCAACCAGCTCGTCACGCTCGCATAGCGCTTGTCGGCGCAATAGGCCTTGTTGTAGCGAATGGCGCGGCCGATCTGGCGCGATTTAAAGTTGTAGCCAAACGCCGCGCCCGCCGAGACACCCACCATATGGTCGCAGGTTAAGCCGTGCTCCATCCATACGTCGAGCACGCCCGCCGTATACATACCGCGGTAGCCGCCTCCCTCGAGCGCAAGCCCCACCGTGGGCGTCGTATCTGGCTGTGCCATGCGACCATCTCCGTTCCTGCGTTTTAAAACGAAACAAGTATACCCGTCAACATATATCGCCTCAGTCGCATTTTCATCGAACATCGTCGCGTTACCGTTTGGCGAATAATGGCGAATAATGGCCGCCCGCAACATGGGCACCCCTGCATAATTCCATACACTTGTTTATACTACTCAGTAGTTATCAGCAACGAACGTCAGCCGACAAATAAACCCAACGACGCAGCAAGGCGGGGGCTTGGAAACACGCGAGGCGTTGAGCAACAACGCGTGTGCACAACGAGCTCGCCCGACGCAATCCGCCCCGACCCCAGAAAGCCGCCTACAGCATGGATACCCCCAGCAATTACACTGAAACGCTCGAAAAGACCGTCCGCGACCTTCTCAAGCGTCAGGAGGATCTGGTCAGGACCGCCTTTACCGACCAGCTTACCGGGCTTGGCAACCGCGGCGGCTTTGCCCGTTCCCTCGAGGAGCTCTGGGAGCAGGACACCCCCGTTACCATGGCGTACATCGATATCGACAATCTCAAGCACTGCAACGACGTCTTTGGCCATGACGAGGGCAACCGCTATATTTTGCAGGTAAGCCTCTATCTCAAGCTGTATATGGAGGTGGACGAAGCGGCGTTTCGTCTGGGAGGCGACGAGTTTGCCATCCTGTCTACGATTGCAACCGAGGACGACCTCGCCGAACGTCTGGAACGCTGCCGAACGGTCCTGCTCAAAAACAACGATGCCGAGATGCCTCACTCGTTTAGCTACGGAGTGGCACACGCCGACCCCGCCCTGGGCGAAGCCCCCAATCGCTTGACGAACGATGCCGACCATCGCATGTACGACTACAAGCTACGTCATGCCGTGCACCTTGATCGACGCAATATCGCACAAGCCCACACCGACGACTTCGAAATAAGCGATCGAATTTTCGACGCCCTTTCGATGCTCAACGAAGGCCGTTATTTCTTTATCGAGAACTTGGACAAACATCGAACCCTTTGGTCACAAGGCGCCTTGCGCGATCTTGGTCTTCCTTCGGAGCATATAGACAACTGTCACGATTATTGGAAAACGCGTGTCCATCCCGATGACCTTGAGGCCTATACCAACGACATCGACCA
Source organism: uncultured Collinsella sp. (assembly GCA_958372075.1). Taxonomy (GTDB): domain Bacteria; phylum Actinomycetota; class Coriobacteriia; order Coriobacteriales; family Coriobacteriaceae; genus Collinsella. The sequence goes on from CATXMO010000003.1 coordinate 18,143, forward strand.
AATCTATGACGGCTCCAAACATCGTCACGTCATGCAGTACCGCGTGCGCAATGCCGCCGGCGATTACATCCTCGGCCGTGCTCGCGGGTTTCGTATCGACGGCGACGGAAATGTCCCCTCGCTCTATGTCGGCGAGCTCGTCAACCACTCGCTTGCCGAGACCGTCGACGCCGCCACGGGTCTCGGAACGCAGCGCACGCTGATCAACGCTATCGATGCCTGCCGTCGCGACCGTTGCGAGACGGGGCTTATAGCAGTGCGTGTTCGCGGCACGGCAAAGCTCAACGAGCTCTACGGGGCCGAGGCCGTCGACAACATGCTCGCCGAATACGCAGGCCGCATGCTGTCGATTACTCGCGGCAGGAGTCGCGTCTTCCGTTCACGCAACGCCCAGTTCGTCGTGCTTAGCAACAATTTGGATCACGAAGCATTCGAGCAACTGATCCAACATCTCAAAGAGGCCGTTTTCGCTCCCGTTCGAATCGCGGGCGACACTATTACCCCCGTCTGTCTTGTCGTTCCGGCCTTTTACGAGCACCTGACCAATCAAACGGCCGCCGTTTTAGGCGAACTCGACCGTCGCATTCGCACGGCCGGCGGGCTTGTTCCCAACGACAGCCTCCCCATACCCGAGGTGGAGCGCAAAAGCGCCATCGCCGAACGCATCGATCCGCTCACGGGTCTCTATCGACCCAGCGAGTTTATGCGCCGCGCCAACGAATTTCTTGAGACAAGGCGCAACGGCGCCTGGTGTATCGCCACCGTCGATATGGGACACATGCGGCTGTTCAACGAATGGCACGGACAGGCCGAGGGCGACCGCATGCTCGCCGATGTGGGCACGGTTCTCAAGGACATCGAGAATGCCGACATGGGCGTCGCAGGGTACTGGGGCCAAGACGATTTTTGCGTACTCATCCCCTTTGAGCACGTCGCCGTCCATCAAATCTATAGCCGTGTTCGCGAAGCCGTGGCCAAGCACGATGACGGCGTGGGCTTCTGGCCGTCCATGGGCGTTTACCCCATCGACTCCAACGAAGAAATCACCATCGATGCGCAGGCCAAGGCAATGTTTACCAATCGGCGCGCAAAAAACGACTTTAAGGAGCGCATTGCCATTTTCCGCCCCGAGGAATACGAGCACGAAATCGCGTTCCACCGCACGCTGACCGAATTCCAGTATGCGCTCTCAAACGGCCGCATTACCTACTACTTGCAGCCCCAGGTCGACATGGAAACCGGCGAGATCATTGGCGCCGAGGCACTCACGCGCTGGATTGACAAGGACGGCTCCCTCATTTCACCTGCCACCTTTATCCCCGCTCTCGAGGAAAGCGGTTTTGTGGTGACGCTCGACAAATACGTTTGGCAGGGCGTCGCCTCGTGGCTGCGTGAGCGCATCGATCGAGGGCTGCGCGTGGTTCCGATCTCGCTCAATGTGTCGCGCGTGGATATCCTTGCCTGCGACGTCGCCGAACATATGGGGGCACTCGCCGCCCAATACAACCTGCCGCCCGAGCTCATGCGCATCGAGATCACCGAGACGGCTTATACGGGAGAGTCCGAGGCCGTGGATAAGCTGACGGCCGACCTACACACTCGCGGTTTCTCGACCTACATGGACGATTTTGGCACCGGCCAGTCTACGCTCGCGATGCTCAAGAACGTCAACGTCGACGTCATCAAGCTTGATCGCACGTTTGTGCCCACCGACCGCGATCAAAGCCGTAGCGCGCAAATCGTTTCATCAATGCTCGAGATGGCGCAATCGCTCCATCTGCCCGTTGTAATCGAAGGCGTCGAGACAAACGAGCAGGCGAACATGCTGCTCCAAATGGGTGCCCACTACGCTCAGGGCTTCCTCTACTACCGCCCCATGCAGGCAAAGGATTTTGAGGCATTGCTCGATGGCGGTAACAAAAACTGATACGCTCGCGCGCAAAACGATACCGCCGAAGGGGCGCTTGTCCCCATTGGCTAACTTATGCCCCCAATCCAAACCGAATTGGGGATATGATGCAAACCACTGTTGTGCCCAAGGAGGTTATCCATCATGAACGAGTCGTATCGCCTGGGCGAGCAATCGATCATTGCTTATCTTCAGCGACTTGCGAACGGGGTCTCGACCGCCGAGCTCGATGTTGCCGCGCTGCCCACGGAGCTGTGCGCCATCGGCGAGCAGCTACAGAAGACATTTGCCATCCTGCAGCAAGAACGCGAGCTGCTTGAGCGCGGCGCCTATATCGATTCGCTCACCAATCTTGGCAACCGTGCTGGACTCCACCGTTATGCCGAGCTGCTTTGGCACAAAGGCACCCCCTTCACCTGCGCCTATATCGATATCGATCGCCTTAAGCATTGCAACGATACGTTTGGCCACACCGAGGGCAATCGCTACATCCTGAGCATCTGCCGTGCACTCACCGAGACAATGGAACCCAATGACCTGCTGTTCCGTATCGGTGGAGACGAATTTGTACTCGTATCCCCCACGACAGATGAAGCCGAACTCGAGCAGCGCCTGGAGCGGACGCGCACCAACCTTATCGAGGCAACATCGGGCGGCAAAGCGCCCATGATCGCTAGCTTTAGCTTTGGCTGCTCGCGCGTCGACCCACTCGCTGGCGATACGCGTCGCCAGATGACCATGGACGCCGACCGCAAAATGTATCGCTACAAGCTCATGCACCGTGTGCAGCAGCCGAAGGAAAACGACGCATCCATGCGCCCAATCGCCGATCAGCCTCCCTGCAACGACCGGGTGTTCCAAGCGATCTCCATGAGCTCCGAGACGCGCTATCCGTTTATCCTTAACCTCGATACCGGCGAATCGCAATGGTCGATTAATGCCGTGCGCGATTTTGACCTGCCCTCCCAGCATCCCTATAACTCGCTCGATATGTGGCTCGCCCGCGTTCACCCCGAGGACCGCGACAACGTGCGCAGCGAGCTCGATATGGTGGTAAACGGCGCGTGGCACTTCCATTACATGCAGTATCGCGTCATGAATACCGCTGGTAAATATGCGCTGTGCGAGTGTACGGGCTACCGCTTGGATAGCACCGAAACCGAGCCCAACATGTATGTGGGCATTATCATCAACCGAAGCTTGGCGGATACGACCGATTCCGTGACCGGCCTGGGCGATATCCACGCCCTGGTCAACGCCATTGGCGAAATGCGTCGCGTGGCGCGCAAGGCAGGCCTGGTCGCCATCAAAATCGACGACATCGCCAAGGTCAATGCCCGCTTTGGCTTTGATGCGGGCGACCGCGTTTTGGCAGAAAGTGCCGCCTGCCTCATGGACTGTTCGCGCGGCAAGGGCCGTCTGTTCCGCTCGACCGGACCGATGTTCGTGGCGCTTTTCGATGACCTTGATCCCGAAGAGACCGACACGATCGCAGAAGAAATCGAGCGGTTCTTGGGGTCGCCCGTACTCTTTGGCTCATTTGAATATCAGCCGCCCATTCGTGTGGCCACACTTCATCTGGACGCCGTCGACCGACAGCCCGTTTCCATTTTGAACGAGCTCAAAGCGCTACTTGAAGAGGCACCACAAGTACCGGGCACCAAGCTGGACTAGCGTTATGGGGCGCATGATGGTTAATTTCCGATCTCAACCGAACACATTGGGCAAATAGGTCGTACCCGCAGTTAGCCGAACGTCCCCGCAGTCCCTCCCGGGGCCCGGGGGCACCGTTTCGATACTCTTGGTTTACTTTGCCTGATGCAAATAAGTGCTCAACAAGATAGAACCTATCCCTCGCCACGGATATGCCCTCGAGTAAATCTGTTAAGCCAAGCCTATCAAATTCTATTGACAATTGGCTGCATTGGTCCATTTTGTCGTCCAGCCACTTCCGCTGGCTACCGCCTCATAAACACAAACCTAACGAGCCGCACGAACGACAAAGAGGCCAAGCTGAACAGAAGTAGAACCAAAACTTCAAAAACGCTGGTATTCCAATCGCGTACCCAGTCCTCTACCGCCCACAAGAAAAACAGCAGCCCCATCCATAACGTCACAGAAGAAATCAGCTTTGCGTAAGGGCGTATATCAATCTCGCTCTCCCTTTTTGTGACATCATATCCAGCAATTGAGCAGAGCCATCTTCCTCTTCGGTATTGGATTGAAAGGACAATCAAGGCAATCGAAGTCATCAAGCAAACAGCATCCTCTGTTTCCATAGAGTTTCCTTTGCTTTCCATCCTAGTTACGCATTCACAATCGAATCAAACCAAGTATGAATTACTCGATAGCAACCGCCTTAGTATAAACCATAGCCGCCGCAGCAGCCCGCCTTCCAAGGCCTCAAAGCTCGCCATCGAGGGCGACCCGCCCAGACCCCTTACAATCTGCTCGCACGAGGCCCCGCACTCCAACATCCTCTGGACCGTATCCCGCTCGTACCTGGTGAGCGTGCCTGCCGTGGGCCCTCGGGGCCGGCATCGTGCCCCACGCCATCTGCCCGCTCGTGCGATAATCCTCTGCAGAAGTCACCGACAGCAGAGGGAGTTTGTGATGAAGGTTCTTTTGGTCAATGGCAGCCCCAAGGCAAACGGCAACACGGCCCGCGCACTCGCCGAGGTCGCCGAGCAGCTCAACGTCGAGGGCATCGATACCGAGATGTTTCAGCTGGGCGCCAAGCCTATTCGCGATTGCATCGGTTGCGGCCAGTGTGGCAAGCTTGGCGGTCGCTGCACCTTTGACGACGACGTGGTCAACGAGCTGATCGCTGCCGCCGAACAGGCCGACGGCTTTGTCTTTGGCTCGCCTGTCTACTACGCGCACCCCAGCGGCCGCATTCTCTCGGCACTCGATCGCGCATTCTATGCCGGTAGCAAAGCTTTTGCACACAAGCCGGGCGCTGCCGTCGCCGTCGCCCGTCGCGGCGGTACGTCGACGACCTTCGACGTGCTCAATAAGTACTTCACCATCAACCAGATGCCTGTGGTAGCGTCCACGTACTGGAACAACGTGTTTGGCTGCGTGCCCGGCGACGCCGACGGAGATGCCGAGGGTCTGGCCACCATGCGCAACATCGGCAAGAACATGGCCTGGCTCCTGCATTGTATCGAGGCAGGACAGGCCGCTGGCATCGAAGCTCCCGAGGCCGATCGCGCTAGGACCAACTTCATCAGGCAGAACGGCGGAACCAAACAATGAATATTCAAATCTTTGGCACCAAAAAGTCCTTCGACACCAAGAAGGCCCAGCGCTATTTTAAGGAGCGCCGCATTAAGGTGCAATTTATCGACCTGAAGGAAAAGGAGATGAGCAAAGGCGAGCTCACGAGCGTGATGCAGGCGGTCGGCGGCATCGACAAGCTGCTCAACCCCAAGGCCAAGGACGAGGAGACGCTCGCGCTCATCCAGCACCTCACCCCTAGCCAGCGCTTCGACAAGTTGCTCGAGAACCAGCAGGTTCTAGCCGAGCCCATCGTGCGCAACGGCAAAAAGGCCACCGTCGGTTATTGCCCCGATGTATGGGGAGCCTGGGAGTAGCCTGTGTTATTTGCCGGCGCGTGGGTATAAGAGCAGGCGTTTGGCATAAGATTCAACTGTAAGCCATGTCTAACAAAGGAGGGCACATGCCCAACAAACCCGTGAAGATCATCATGCTTACCGGATACCTCGGTGCCGGCAAGACCACACTGCTCAACCACATCCTCGCTAACGACGGCGGCATCCGCGCCGCCGTGATCGTCAACGATATCGGCGAGATCAACGTCGACGCCAGCCTCATCGCCGACGGCGGCCTTTCCGAGACCGACGACCTCATCCCGCTCACCAACGGCTGCATCTGCTGCACGCTTTCGGACGACCTTGCCAACCAGCTGCAGGGCATCGCCGATTCGGGCAAGTTCGACTACATCATCATCGAGGCCTCGGGTATCTGCGAGCCTATCCCCATCGCCTACACCATCTCAAGCTTCTGCGACGAGGCCAAGGTGGGCGGCCAGCCCAAGCTTGCACTCGACAACATCGTGGCCGTGGTCGATTGCGCCCGCATGTACGACGAGTTCAACGGCGGTCGCGACCTGCTGGCCGAGGATATCGACGAGGACGACATCGAGAGCCTGCTCATCCAGCAGATCGAGTTCTGCTCCACGCTGATCCTCAACAAGACCGATACCGTGAGCCCTGAGCAGATCGCCGAGCTCAAGGCTATCGTGCGCAGCCTGCAGAAGGACGCCGTGATTGTCGAGGCCCAAAACGGCGAGGTCCCCATGGAGGAGCTGCTCGACACCGACCGCTTCGACTTTATGCGCGCCTACAACTCCGCCGCCTGGATCGAGGCCATGGAGCATCCCGAGGAGCACGACGACCCCGAGGTGCTCGAGTACGACATCGAGACCTTTGTGTACTCGCGCCGCAAGCCGTTTGACCTGCAGAAGTTCACCGATTTTGTTGAGCAGGAGTGGCCCGACGAGGTCATCCGCGTCAAGGGTCCGCTGTGGCAGACCGGCGATCCGGACATGTGCTACATGTTCGAGCAGGCCGGCCACCAAATGCGCCTGATGGAGAACGGTCTGTTCGTTGACTCCGCGCCCGAGGGCGAGAAGCAGAAGATCATCGACGAGAACCCCGAGATCATGCAGATTTGGGACGACGAGACGGGCGACCGCATGACGAGCCTGTGCATCATCGGCCGTCACATGGACAAGGATGCGCTCATCGCCTCCCTCGATGCCTGCCTGACCGACTGGCACCGCGCCTAGATTTATCCAAGCGGGCATTTTTCCGCCTACGTAACCGCCAAACCACCACGAAGGTGCCCTTCGTGGTGGTTTTTCGTTCTGAGCCAAGGAGATTCATGTTCAACATTGTGCTGTATGCGCCCGAGATTCCGGCCAATACGGGCAATATCGGCCGCACCTGCGTGGTTACCGGCGCCCGCCTGCATCTGGTGGAGCCGCTGGGGTTTTCGCTCGACGACAAGACGGTGCGTCGCGCCGGCCTGGGCTACTGGCAAAATTTGGACGTGACGACCTATGCCGGCTGGGAGGATTTCCTTGCGCGCAACGGCCTCTCCCCCGCCGACGAACGCCTGCATCTGCTGACCAAAAAGGCGCGCCGCACCTATGCGCAAAGTACCTACCGCGACGGTGACTTTTTGGTCTTTGGCAGCGAGAGCTCGGGGATTCCCGAGCCACTGCTTGCCGCGGCGCCCGAGCGCTGCGAGCGCATCCCCATGTTGCGCGATTGCGACTCGCTCGAAAACGCCGACGCCTGGGAGGCCCACGAGGAGTCGCTCGGGCATACCGAGGACAGCCACGAAGCCATCCTTCGACAGGATATCTGCGGCAACTTCGTCAATCCGGACGACTACCGCATCAGCGCACTCAACCTCTCCAACAGCGCCGCCATCGTCCTCTACGAGGCTCTGCGCCAAACAGGCTTTCTGGGAATGTGACAAAGGGACGGTCCCTTTGTCACATTCGGTTATAGGTAGCGGCCGGTGATGCTTGCGGGGCATGCCACGATGTCGCCCGGCGTGCCGACGCAGACGATTTGCCCGCCTGCGTCGCCACCACCTGGGCCCATGTCGATTGCGTAATCGGCGTTACGGATAAGGTCGAGGTCGTGCTCGATTACGACGACTGTGGCGCCCTTGGCAACGAGGCCGTCGAACACACTCAGCAGCACCTGAACATCGAGCGGGTGCAGGCCAATTGTGGGTTCGTCGAACACGAATACGGCATCATCCTGCACGCGGCCCATCTCGCTCGCGAGCTTAAGGCGCTGCGCCTCGCCGCCCGAAAGCGCCGGCGTGGGCTCGCCGAGCGTGAGATAACCCAAGCCCAGGTCGTGCAGGGTCTGTAAGCGCGCCTGAACTTTCTTGAGCCCCACCGTAGCGTCGAGGGCCTCGTCCACACTTATGTCCATGAGCTGCGGCAACGTAAGCAGGCTCCCGTCCTTGCCCTCGCGATGGATATGCGAGGCCGCGTCTGCATAGCGTGAGCCGCGACATGACGGGCAGACGATCTCGACATCGGGCAAAAATTGCACGTCGAGCGATATCGAACCCGTGCCATCGCACGTAGGGCAGCGCAAGGCGCCGGTGTTGTAGCTAAATGCGCCCGCCTTGTAGCCAGCTGCCTTGGCCTCGGGCGTACGGGCGAAGGCGCGACGCAGCTCGTCATGGATGTCGGCATAAGTCGCCACCGTCGAGCGCACGTTGGCGCCGATGGGCGTAGCGTCAATCAGGTTGGCGCGTGCGATGCCCTCGGCATCGATCCAGCGCACATGGCTTGGCAGGCGCTCGCCAGTTGCCTGAGCCTTAAGTGCCGGGATGAGTGTCTCGAGCACCAACGTCGTCTTACCCGAACCCGAAACGCCCGTCACCGCGACGAGACGACCGCGCGGTATATCGACTTCGAGCGGTTTGACGGTATGGATGGCATCGGTCGCCATGCGGATATGGCCCTGGTCGAACATTTCGTCGTCAGCCACCTGCGGCCGCAAGCGCTTGGGCTCCGAGCGCAAAAACGGGGCGATGCGGCTGTCCTGCGATTGCTCGACCTCATCCACCGTACCGGCGGCGATCACATTACCGCCGCCCGCTCCGGCAACGGGGCCCATCTCGACCAGATAATCGGCTTCCGCCAATACGCGCGTGTCGTGGTCGACAACGACCACGGTGTTGCCGTCATCCACCAGATCGCGCATTACGCCTACCAAGCCGTCAACATTGGCAGGATGCAAGCCGATCGAGGGCTCGTCGAGCACATACAGCACGCCCGTCGAGCGGTTGCGCACCACGCGGGCAAGCTGCACGCGCTGGCGCTCACCCGTGGAGAGCGTAGCACCGGCGCGGTCGAGCGAGAGGTAATCGAGCCCCAGGTCGACCAGGCGACGAGCCGTGCTCAAAAACGAATCGCAGATATCCGCTGCCATGGGCTGCATCTCGGCCGGCAAGGATGCGGGCACCCCGCGCACCCACTCAATCGCCTCGCCCAATGTCATGGCCGCGGCCTGCGCCAGATTGATACCGCGCACCTGGGGATGGCGTGCGGCCTCGGAGAGACGCGTGCCGCCACAGTCACGGCATGGCCCCTCGCGCAAAAAGCGCGCCACGCGCTTGAGGCCCTTGTCGTCCTTAACCTTGGCGAGCGCATTCTCGACGGTATAGACAGCGTTGTAATAGGTAAAATCGAGCGGCGTGGCGCCCTCGCCGTTTTTGGGAACGTAGAGAATGTGCTTTTTAACCGCCGGACCGTGGAACACGATGCCGCGCTCTTGAGGCGTGAGCTGGTTAAACGGCACGTCGGTGCGCACGCCCATCTCGCCGGCTACCTGCTTCATCAGATCCCACATGAGCGTACCCCAGGGAAGCACCGCGCCTTCGTTGATGGTCTTTGACTCGTCGGGCACCAGGCTCGCTTCGTCCACCTCGCGCATGACACCGGTGCCGCCGCAGGTAGGGCACGCACCGCCGCTGTTAAAGGCAAGGTCCTCGGCACTCGGCGCGTAGAACTCGCGGCCGCATGCGGGGCACGTGAGCGACAGGCCCGCAGCCACGTTAAGGCTCGGCTCCACACGCGCCCCGCAATGTGGGCACACGTGATGGGCACAGCGGCTAAAGAGCAAACGCAGACTGTTGTTGAGCTCGGTCATGGTACCAAAGGTCGAGCGCACGCCTGGCACACTGGGACGCTGATGCAACGCGAGTGCCGCCGGTACGTGCAATACCTCGTCCACCTGGGCGTGCTCGGCCTGCGTCAGGCGACGTCGAGTATAGGCGCTGAGCGCCTCCAGGTAACGGCGCGAGCCCTCGGCATAAAGAACTCCCAGCGCCAGCGAGCTCTTGCCCGAGCCCGACACGCCGGCAATGCCCACGAGCCTCCCCAGCGGAATATCGATATCGATGTCCTTGAGATTGTGGACACGTGCACCGCGCACCTCGATAGCCTGCGGGCTCATCTTCTGTTCCGTCACCTTTATCACCCTACTCATGCCATAAAACGCGGTCGCGGATATACTCGCCCAGCATGGGCACGGTAAACCGCACAAGGCCGTATCCGGCGGCCTCGATGACGCGCTCGCGAATCAGGCTTGCGCGATATTTACTCGCCCAGCTCTGGGTACGGTCGCAGCGCTCAATGATATCCGCCGTGCACGTCGGCTTGTCCTCGTCAACCGCCATAGCCTCGATAAAGAGGCGCTGAGGGCTGCGCAGACCGTAATACAGAGGTGCGTCAACCGCTTCGTAGAACTCGGAGACGGCATCCGCATGGCCATTCTCGACATCGCGCCTTTCGATGACCTGCGAGCCACGCCGGACAGCAGACCGCCACATGTAATAGCCCACCAGCTGAACCATATAGGGATGCCCCATGCTCTTGCGCGCCGCAAGGTCCGCCGTCTCCGCGTCAACGTAAAGACCAGCGTCTTTGACCGTCTGGATATACGAATCGCGCACTTTGGGCAAAGATATTGCCCCCAACGTACGCTGCTGGGCACGCCGCAAAAACGTCACGCTCGGCTCTTCGAGCAAATCGTCTACCATACTGGGTAAGCCGGCGAACACCAGCGCAAGACCGCGCTGGTCGCTATCGGACAAGCCCGTGGCATCCTGATCTCCGAGCACCTGCTGATAGAGAACGGCAAGAGCCGCCAGTTCCTCGATAGACGCAGATTGTGCCTCGTCAATCGCAAACAGTATGCCCTTGCCTGGACCGAGCTTCTTGAGGCGCTCGTTGACCAGCCCCCGTAGCGTCTGGCCCTTTGCCCGAGCCGCCTCGACCGACATCCGACCAAACGACGGCCCAAACTCCATTGACGTCACAACGGGTTTATTCGAGCGAAGCGCGTCGGCCAGGCGATCGCATAAGCCAAGCGAAGCGGAATCGGAGACAACCGCCCATCCGCGCTCATTGGCTAGACGTTGCAGCTCCCGCAGGAGAACCGTCTTGCCGCAGCCGCGGTTTCCCGTAATGAGCATGAGCCTGCCCGGCGCTCCGGCGCCGTTGTCGAGTCCTTCCTCGAAATCTTCGACGACCGACTCGCGACCGATGAGCATCGGAGGCCGCTTGCCTGCCGTTGGCTTAAAGGGATTTGGATTCATGTCGGCCTCCTCGGATTGGCAAACCCTGGTAATAGTTATACCAACTTGTACCGAGTTATACCAATAGCATGTGACAAAGGGGCTGCCCCTTTGTCACATGTGGCCGAAAAACTCGGCGTCGGCTGCTCGCCAGGGGCGGAAGGTGGCGGGATCGACCTTTACGTGCGCCGCGGCGGGCACGTCGTACCATTTGACCGTGTAGCCGGCGCCGTGGGCGCAAAAGACCGAGTCGGGCGTGTTGGGCAGATCGGCCTCGGGCTCATAGGCGGCCGCCTCGATGACGCGCTCGGCATCATGGCAAGCCGCATAACCGGCGAACTCCAGGTACAGATGTCCGCGACCGCTCGTGTAGGCAGCTACCTCCAGCGCATAATCCTGCACCTCGGATGCCGGCACGCGACCCACAAGCTTCGCCCTCTCGCCCGCCATTGCCGGCGGCTCGTACTCGGCACCCATGCGCGTGGCATCCGAGAGCGCCCGGCCCACGCACTCCCCCGGCACCTCGAGCTCAAAGTGGTACCACGGCTCCAGCAACACGTCTGCGCCGGCCTCGCGCGCCCGCATCAAACCCTGGCGAATCGCGCGGTACGTGGCCTGGCGAAAATCGCCGCCCTCGGTGTGTTTGGCATGCGCGCGGCCGCCCGTAAGCGTAATGCGCACATCGGTGATGGGCGAGCCGGTCAGCACGCCCAGGTGGTCGCGCTCCATGGCGTTGGTGAGTGCCAGACGCTGCCAGTTAAGATCGAGCTCGTCGGTCGAGGTCACGGTGCCAAACTGCACGCCCGAACCTGCTGGCAACGGCTCCAGGCGCAGATGCACCTCGGCATAGTGGCGCAGCGGCTCAAAGTGGCCCACACCCTCGACCGGCTGCGAGATCGTCTCCTTATAGAGAATGCCGCCGGGCTCAAACTCGACCGCAAGGCCAAAACGATCGGCCAGCACGCGCTGCACGACCTCGAGCTGCACGGCGCCCATCAACTGCAGGTGAATCTGCTCAAGATGCGTATTCCAGCTTACGCCGAGCATGGGATCTTCGTCCGCCAACTCAGTCAATGCTTTGAACACCGTATGGGCGTCGTGTTCGCCCGGCAGCACCGTATAGGTGAGGACTGGCGCAATGACGGGCGCATCGCCCGCGGACTCCGCGCCCAGGGCGTCCCCTGGGCGAACGTGCGCAAGACCCGTCACGGCGCAAATACCGCCAGCAGCAACTTCTTGGGCAAGCTCATACTTCTCGCCGTTATAGATGCGTACCTGATCGACCTTCTGTTCCCACGCCTCGGCACTAGAATGCCCGCTGATCATCTGTTTTGCGCGCAGCGTGCCGCCGGTCACTTTAACCCAAGCCAAGCGCTCGCCACGATCCCCGCGGCTGACACGATAGACGCGCGCGGCAAACTCCGGGAGCCACGCCTGCTCACGCATCAGCGCGCATATACCATCCAGTAGCTCGTCAACGCCTTGGTCCTTGAGCGCCGAGCCGGCAAAGCAGGGAAAGAGCTTGCGCTCGGCAACCATGCGCGACAGCGTTGCGACAGAAAGCTCACCCGCTTCAAGAAACTCCTCGAGCGCCGCTTCGTCCAACGCAGCAGCGTCCTCCTGAACGGCGCCGCCCGCCAGCAGCTCGTTGGCATCCAGGCAGCCCTCGGAAAGACGCTGCCCGAGTTGTGCCAGCAAAACATCGCGGCCGGGATTCTCCAAATCGATCTTGTTGATGAAGATGAACGTCGGGATGTCATAGCGTGCAAGCAGGCGCCACAGGGTTTCGGTGTGCCCCTGCACGCCATCGTTGGCGCCCACCACCAGAATCGCGTAGTCCAGGGCACGCAGTGTGCGCTCCGCCTCGGCAGAAAAATCGACATGGCCGGGAGCATCCACGAGCATGACGTGGGTATCGCCGTGGTCGAGCACGGCCTGCGACGAGAAAATCGTGATGCCGCGCTCGCGCTCGATCGTGTTAGTGTCCAGATGCGAATCGCCATCGTCCACGCGGCCACGCTTGCGAATGCGGCCCGCGTTGAACAGCATGGCCTCGGCCAACGTGGTCTTGCCGGCATCGACATGCGCCAAGATTCCAACGACCGCTTGCTTCGACATGGCTCTCCTCTTATTGCAAGCCCATCGCACGCGGCAACGGGCGTTCACGCTCCACACTGGATGATACAATTTACGGGCCGGTGGGCGAAGCGGGCCCTATCCCCCGACCGAGCTCATCGCCCCGCGTTGCCGCGCGGCGATTTTCGTAGGTTCGCGCCTTGCGAAAGCCGGCACCTCCCCTTTTTGTCTGCCCGGGTTCATCTGGGGCGGTAACAATGCGAGTCCCACAACGACGCGTTTTACCAAAAATGGCCCCACTCGGGGCCATTTTTTATTTGAGCTGGGTGATGATACGTGCCTTGGCTCCTACGCCTCGCGCAGCCAATCAAACGCGACACGCGCCGTGCCGTCGGACACATAGACGATACCGACACGCTCGAACCCCGCCTTGGCGATGGCGCCCTGCATGGGCAAGTTGTCCTCGTGCGTGTCAATACGCAGATGGTCGGCGCATTCCTTGGCAAAGGCAAACATCGCCGCCGCGATACCGTGCACGGTGCCGTCGGATGCCACGCGATGCAGCACGGCATACGGAGTGTCGCTGCGCCATTGACCGTCCTCAATCACGTCATAGCACTCGTCCGGACCCGGTAAAAAGGCAAACGTCGCCACCACGCGGCCGTCGACTTCGCACACGTAACTGCCACCAGCGGCAATATCGGCAGCCAGCTGCTCGGCCGAAGGCGTGCCCTCGGGCCACTGCGTGGCGTTGCCATGCGCGCGCATAAAGGCGCGGGCCGCGTCATAGATAGCCATGACGGCGGGAATGTCGGTATCGAGGGTTTTTCTGATCATCACGCGGCGACCTCACGTTTATTGGTATCACTTTGATTGAGCAATCATACCAGCGTTTGGAAAGGGCAAGGAGCGGATGGGAAGCAAAAAGCGAGCCGCCTGGTCAAAGGCCAAAAGCGAGTTTTTGGGCGCTGCCACCGGCGGCGATATGAGCGACCTGTTTGCGCGCGAGGACGAGCGCCGCGACGCCCTGGACGCCGAGCGCGATGAGGCTTGGCGCTATAAGTCGTGCGAGCGCAAAAACCGGTACGACACACGCGCCGAGGCCGAGGCCGTTATGGCCGACTGCGAAAACCGCGGGCGGCGTGGTTTAGCCTGCTACAAATGCGAATACTGTGGCGGGTGGCATCTGACGTCGCACCCTTGGAAATAGACCCCGCATCGGCACGGTGTTGACGGAGCGCCAACCATCGCACGCAAGCTACGGGCGCGGCGGCACCAAAACATCGTAGCGAACGGCCTTGCCCGCAAGTTGATAGCTCGGCTTAACGCCGGCAAGCAGCGGCCCCTTCACCGGCCGCTTGATAACGACCTTGCGCGGGCGCACCGCAAGCGCAGCTTCGACCAGCGACTCCTCATCGGCGCACGGCTGTTCCAGATGGTGCAAGAGTTGGAACTTCTTTTTCACCGCCGCGCTCTTGGTGCGCCCGGGAAACATGGGGTCCAGATACACCACGTCGGGAGCGGTGAGCTCGCCCTGCCCGATCAGCTCAGCTGTATGGCGAAGGCCGGCAATGCTGTCCTCGCCCGCATGTAAGCGCATGCGCGCCACGGCTGTCGCAAGCGCCGGATCATCTGCCGCGCGATCCAAAGCATCCTTGAGGAGCGCCGCGATCACGCAATCCTGCTCATACAAATCGACCGCAAAACCCGCGGCAGCCAGCAGCAGCGAATCCTCGCCAAAGCCTGCCGTGGCGTCAATCGCCCATGGGCGCTCGACGCCCTTTGTGCGCGCAACCTTTACCAGCAGCTCTTGCTGCAGACGACCCTGCTTGAGCCGCGGAAGCATGCGGCCAAAATCGGCACGCAGCTCCATCGTGCCATCGGTGAGCGTGAGGCCCTCGGACGTCCGCACGAGCTCGAGCCCAGCAGCCCGAGCAACAGAAAAGGGATCGACGACGCCCATGGACACTCCTTAGCAAACAAAACGAATACGTGAGCGCCACCTCAGTTGGCACCCAACCGTCCGCTATTGTCCCACACGCGACATGGTCCACAGCATCCCAATGCAAAGCACCGCCATCAATCCCGTGCACACGGCAGCGATCACGGAATCGCCCATACGCCTTCCTAACGAACGCGGCTCACGCACTTGCTTGGCTCCGTACATCACGGCTCCTCCTTCGGTCCAGCTCTTACCATGGCCTCATCATCGCAGCGCCGCGCATACGCTGCCATCGATTTGGCTTACGTCCAGCTTTCCTTTTTGAAAGGTTGGACCGCACAGGCAAGAGTCGCTTTCAGGCGCATGCATCGCCGCGTTGAACTACAATGTGCTTCACCATATATGCCGCAACCTGGGCGCGACAGATTCACCGCGCCCGCATCGAAAGGACCAGTTATGAGCGCCGCTCGCAAGACACTCAAAATCCTTGCCCTGATTTATTTTGTTCTGGGCATCGCCAGTCTCGTCATTGGAATCGCCGGCATCGCGACCGGCAAGTTCGAGTCCACCTACGGGCCGAACGCCATGCTCGCCACGGTCGTGCTTGTCGCCAAGGGCCTCATCGATCTCGCCGCAGGTGTTGCGGGCATCAAGGGCGCCAACAAGCCCTCGCAGGTGGATGGCGCGTTTAAGCTCGGCATCGTTGCCGCACTCGCCACGATTGCGCAGGCCGTGCTCACGCTTCCCGCGTTTGGCGGCGACGCCATCAACTATGGCGCCTTTGTCATCGTGGTCTACGACCTGTTCTTTGTTCAGCAGGCGCACGCCGTTAAGGCCGAGAACAAGGACCGCCTGTAGTCACCTGTCCCCCCCCCACAATTCCCTGCAGCCAAGCAACTAAAAAGGGCCGATCGCGCAGCAACGCGGTCGGCCCTTTACGTTTGCCCAGGTAAAACCTGCCAAAATAAACCTGTCCCTTTTTGGTAGGTTAGTGGCGGTACTCGGCGATGATGAAGTCGATGTCGGTTTGAAGGGTGTCCAGGTTTGCCAGGCGCTCTTTGTCGGCGGGGCGCGTGCGGTAGTAGTACGGCGTCATCTGGAACACCGCCTCGATGTCAGCCTGGGTCTGAAGCGTAATGTTCGCAGACACCCGCTGCGTTCCGACCAACTCGAGCTCAGTAGTCTTCGGCAGCTTCTCGTCATTGAGATATGGCGTGTCGTAGAGCACCTCCTTGAGCCCAAACAGATGACGGGCACCCGGCACCACGGTATAGAGCGAGCCCTCGGGCGCCAGCACGCGGGCAAACTCGCGCTCGTTAAAGGGAGCGAAGAGCTCGGTCACCATATCGAAGGCGCCATCGGCCACGGGGATGTCCTTCATATTGGCCACAAAGTAGGTCGCATCGCCGCGCTTGGCGGCCAGGCGCACCATCTCCTTGCCCAGGTCGAAACCGTAAGCATCCACGTCCGGCACCGCACCCATGGCGCTAGTGTAGTAGCCCTCGCCGCAGCAAATATCGAGCAAGGTCATGGGGACGCCTGCAGACGCCGCGCGCCCAGACACCTGCTTGCGCACCAGCTCGACCATCGCATCGCGCAACGGCGCATAGTAACCGCGGTTCAGAAAGTCGCGACGACTACGCGCCTGCGACTTGGGATCGCCCATGGAGTCGCCGCTCTTGGACGAGCGCAGTAGATACAGATAGCCCTCGCGCGCACGATCAAACCGGTGTCCGCCCGCGCACACAGCACCGCGCTCATCGTCCACCAACGGCTCATGGCAAACGGGACACAACAACATGGCAACTCCTTAGCGCGAACAACACAACGCCCACCATTGTCGCACGCCTTCCCCATCTAGTCATAGAAGAGACAAGGAGTGTCCCCCAGCTGCCGGCAGAAAAGGAATGTCCCTAAGTGCCGACTAGTCGATTAGGAGTATCATCGTCTGCGCAAATAAGCGTGAGCAAGCATATTAGAGATTGAGAGCGTATGGCAGACACCGCATCTAAGCACATCGACATGACCACCGGCTCGCTGTGGCGCAATATTCCCCTGTTCGCCTTCCCCGTGGCCGCCACGAGCATCCTTGAGCAGCTGTCGAACCTCATCGCCACGGTCATCATCGGTAACTTCTCGGGCGACCAGGGAACCCTCGCCATGGCGGCGGTCGGCTCCAATGTTCCGCTTACCAGTCTTATGCTCAACCTGTTTATTGGCATGTCGCTTGGCTCCAACGTGGTCATTGCCAACGCCATCGGCCGCAACGACCAGAACATGGTCAAGCGCGCCGTCCATACCTCGATTCTTATGGCACTCGTGGGCTTTGTCGTCATCGCGCTGGGCGAGATCTTTGCCGAGCCCATGCTCGCCGCGCTCAACGTCCCCGCCGAAACCATGCCGCTCGCATCGCTCTACCTGCGCGTCTTTTTGCTCAGTATGCCCTCGATCTTGCTCTACAACTTTGAGGCCGCGATCTTCCGCTCCGTCGGCATCACCCGCATGCCGCTGCAGGCGCTTGCCGTGTCCACCGTCCTCAACATTGGCCTGGACCTCATCTTTGTCCCCGTACTCCACTGGGGCGTCGCGGGCGTCGCTATCGCCACCGCCATCGCCTACACCGTCAGCGCCGCTACGCTCTTTATCCGCCTGCTCAAGACCGACTCCGTCGTCCGCGTCACCCTGCGCGATCTGGCTATCGACCCCGTCGCCCTCAAGCGCATCGTTAAGATCGGCCTGCCCGCCGGCATCCAAAGCGCCGTCTTTGCCGTAGCTAACATCATCATCCAGTCCGCCATCAACAGCTTGGGCACCGAGGTCATGGCGGCATCCAGCGCTGCCATGAGCCTGGAGTATGTGTGTTACAACCTGCTCAACAGCTTTAGCCAGGCTTGCACTACCTTTGTGGGACAAAACCACGGCGCGCGCCAGATCGACCGTTGCACCAAGACGCTCAAGGTCTGCCTGGTCGAAGGCGGCATCGTTGCACTCACCACCATCGTCATCATCGTCGGTCTGGGGCGCGAGATCCTGGCGCTCTTTAACAGCGATCCCAACATCGTCTCGATCGGCTATATCCGTGTGTGCTCGATCTTCCCGGCATACGCCTTTAGCATGTTCTACGAGAATATGTCCGGCTACCTGCGCGGCTTTGGCATCTCGCTCATGCCCGCCCTCATCACCATGATCTGTGTCTGCGGCATCCGCTTCTACTGGGTATTCTGCGTGTTCCCGCACTTCCGCACCTTTGCGAACATCATGATGGTCTACCCCATCAGCCTGGGCACCACAGCGTTCTTTATGGTCGTGGCGGTATTGCTCTGCCATCCGGCACACACCTACCGTCTGGCGCAAGCCAAGGCCGGGGCGCGCTAGACACATCCAACAAGGTGGCGCATCGACAACTAGCTGACGATATGCGAGCTCATATAGTCGATAAAGCGCCGCGTGGCGATCGGCATTGTGTCCCAGCTACGCCAGGCTGCCACTACATCGCGTGAGGGAGCGTGCACGATGGGACGCACCTGAATATCGGCCTTCATGCCCTCGACCGTACGACGGTAGAGCATGCTCACGCCAAGGCCTTCCTCCACCATCGCCATAATGGTGTAGTCGTCGGTGACCTCACTCGTCACGTGCGGCGACAGCCCGTGCGCCGCGAATGCATCGAGCACCAGGCTCTGCTCACCCTCATCCAGCAGCACAAACGGCTCGGACGCTAGGTCGGCGAGTGTCACCTTTTCCTTTGCCGCCAGCGGATGCGTGGCCGGCAACAATGCTACCAACTCGTCGTGATAGACCACGCGCTTCTGGAGCCCAGCGGTAAATCCGCGCGCCGTAAAGCAAAAGTCAACCATGCCATCGTGCACCCACTGGGCGTTGCGCGTGTAATCGCCCTGCTTGAGGGTAAAGTGCACGCCCGGGTGCAGGGCCCCAAAGTCGCGAATCACGCGCGGCAACACGGTACGGCTCACGTTGGTAAACGTCGCAATACGAATATCGGTCGAGGAGAGTCCCAGCAACTCCTGGCGCTTGCCCTCGAGCTCGGCCTCGGCCGTTACGATCTGGCGCAGATACGGCAGGTACTGTTTGCCGTCGCGCGTAAGCGACACGCCCTGCTTGCCGCGCTCGATAATCGTGGTGCCCAACTCGCGCTCGAGCGCCTTGACAGCCTGGCTCACCGCACTTTGCGTATAGCCCAGCTCGTCGGCCGCACGTTTCAGGCTGCCGCAATCGACCACCATACATACAATCTGATACCGCGATGCCATCGTGCCTCCACATCGATGTAGCCGTAAAACGTTTTGCCAGGACCTTTTCTTCCAACATTAGTATTTCTTAATCATACTGAAGATACATTCGCTTTACTACATCCATCTCTGGGAGCAGAATCCTTTTTGCGAAACCGTTCTGTAACAAAAGGAGTCCCATGGATCGCAAAAAAGCAATCGCGCTCTCATTTTCCGTTCCCGTCGCATGGGGCTTTTCGTACCCCCTCATGAAGATCGGCATGGACAGCATGAACGCCACGAGCATCGTTGCGCTACGCTGCATCATCGCTTTTGCAGCTTGTCTGCTGCTCTTCCACAAGCACGCGCTGCGCGTCAACCGCGACGTGATGATTCGTTCCGCTATCATCGGCGCCATCATGGCGACCGAGCTCACCTGCATGTGCCTGGGCTCCAGCCTTACCTCTGCCTCCACCGCCGGCTTTTTGCAGAGCCTGACGGTCGTGATCGTACCGTTTGCCAATGCGGCCCTGCTGCGTCGCGCCCCCGAGCGCAAGGTGCTCATCGGCACCGCCATCGTCACTTGCGGCATGCTGCTGCTCTCGGGCGCCGACTTTACCAGCCTCAATCCCGGCGCAATCATCATGCTGCTCTCGGCCTTTATCTATGCCGGCCACATTATCATCGCCAAGCGCTTTGTCGAAGAAGTCGATCCGCTGGCTCTGGGCGTTTGGCAGCTGGGCTTCGGTGGCTTGTTCTCGGGCATCGCCGCATGCACCTTGGGCGGCTTTACGCTTCCCAGCACGCCGAACGAAATCGTCGTGGTCGTTGCGCTCGCACTCATCTGCTCTGCCTACGGCTTTATCACCCAGACGCTCGTGCAGCCTCACGTACCCGCCGAGACCACCGGCTTTGCCTTCTCGCTCGAGCCGGTCTGCTCTGCCGTCTTCTCGTTCTTCTTGGTCGGCGAAGTGCTGAGCCCCATCGCCTTCTTTGGCGCCGCCCTCATCCTCACCGGCGTCATGGTGGCAACCATCGAGCTTCCGCGCCTTCGCGCACATGGACAGGCTCGCATGGCAGGAGCGCCCGAGCAAGCCTCGTAAGCGCCTCACCTTTTGTAGCCCCGACATAAAGGTCTCCGGACGCCTTTACAATAGATGCCAACAGAGCATCTGCCATAAAGGAGCCCCATGGACACCGCAACTCGCGACCGCAACATAGCAACTTGGTTGGGCGATGCGCCGCAGCCGGTACGTGACACGACGGACCAGCTGCTCGAGCGCATCGCCCTTTTACGTGCCGAGCAAACCATTTACCCGGCACAAGACGACATCCTCAATGCCCTCGCCTATACGCCGGCCGACCATGTCAAAGTTGTCATTTTGGGTCAAGATCCCTATCACGGACCCAACCAGGCCATGGGGTTATCGTTCTCGGTTCCCGCGACGCAAACCAAGTTGCCGCCGAGCCTGCGCAACATCTACAAGGAGCTCAAAGCCGATCTGGGTTGCCCCATTCCCGCCACGGGAGATCTGACGCCATGGGCACAACAGGGCGTCCTGCTCCTTAACACCACGCTCACGGTGCGCGAGCATGCCGCGAACTCACACGCCAAACTGGGCTGGAGCACGCTCACCGACTACGTTATCGAACGCTGCTGTCAGCTGCCCCAGCCGGTAGTCTTTTTGGCATGGGGTCGCTTTGCCCAGCAGATGGTCGAAGGCAAGCTCGCCGCGACCGGCGCAGGCAAGGCAGCCGGTAAGTTCTGCCTGGCCTCCACACACCCCTCGCCGCTTTCGGCCAACCGTGCCACGGCAGAACTCCCCGCTTTTATGGGGTCGCGCCCCTTCTCGGCATCCAATCGTCTACTCGAACAGCACGGCTCGATCCCCGTCAACTGGACTTGCCTCGGCTAAAAATCGATACATCAAAAACGCGTCCGACGGCTTTCCATCGGACGCGTTTCCTATTCGGGCCAAATAAACTGGGTACGGTCTGCCTCGCCACCGTCAATGAGCAGGCCCTGCCCGGTCATAAACCGGTTGGTCACGCCCACAAAGTAGATCCACTCGGCGATCTCTTGGGCGGTGGCCCAGCGTTTAAGCGGCGTGAGCTCCATAATCTGGTTCCACAGGTGTTCGTCTTCCATCACGCAACGGTTGAGCGGCGTGATAACGCCGCCCGGGTCCACACTGTTGGCGATGGCCTGCGGCGCCAAGCGGTTTGCAAGGTTCTTGGTGTAGGCGATAACGCCGCCCTTGCTGGCAGCATAGGCGGGAAACTCCGATCCCGTATGCCCGCTCGCCGACCCCACATTGACCACGGATGTAATAGCCGGCGCCGGCTTGGCGGCAAGCCCCTCCCCCACAAAGGCGTAGCGCTCGGTCACGTTGATGGTGCCGCACAGGTTGGCGGCAATATCGTCGGCCGAGTCCTGCGTACCAGCAACATTCACGATCACCTGGGGTTCAAGCTCGCCTGGAAACGAGTCCGGCTCGCGGACATCGACGATCAGATGGCGATAGCGCTCGTGCTCGATCGCTGCCGGCAGCAAATCAAAGCCCACGACCTCGTGGCCCTCGTCCAAAAAGCGCTGCACGCACGCGGCTCCGATACCGCCCGAAGCGCCCGTGATCAAAACCCGCATATTTGCTCCTTAGGCGGTTGCGTGGCGCTCGAGATACTCGGCGCCCACATTCTCGCGCTCCCAGCCGCGCACGACCTTGTAGCCCACAGGGCTCAGGAAGACCTCGCACAGCAGCTCGGCAACAGCGCCGGTCAGCGAGCACATAAGGACCTGCACCCAGGTCCAACCAAAGAACGTGTGGCTCACCACAATGGCAAAGACCAGGTTGTCGATAAACTGGCCAACGCCTGTAGACACATAGGAGCGGAAGGCAAAGCTCGCAAAGTTATTCTTTTTGAGCATACGGCCGAGCGACTGGTTGAGCGTGGAGTTAACCACGGCAGAAACGAGCATTGCCAGCGAAGAGCCCAGCACCACGTACCAGGTGCCGCCGATGGTGACGTTAAGGGCGGTGTTGACCTCGATCATGCCCGTGTCGTAGTAGGCGCCCCACATGCCGGGCGTGAGCGAACATGCCCAAAAGCACAGGCTCACGGCCAGGTTGACCAGCAGCGCGAGGATAGAGATTTTGATGGATGCCTTGGCGCCAAAGCGCTTGCAGATCATGTCCTGGCACAAAAACGAAACCCAGCTCACCACAAAGCCGCAATCGAGTGCCAGATACGGCAGGCTGATAAGCTCTTTGTTGGCCAGCAGGTTCATCATGATGACGCTCACGAAAAACAGCGAAACCGTTGCCGCGGGAATGCTCCGCAACAGGACCTTGTAGTCCTCCATGACCTTCTTGATCATTATGTACTCCTTTGGTTTTAGGTTTAACGAGCAGGATATCGGACCCGAACTGCTCGGCCGCCACGGTCTTGAGGCAACGGTGGGTATGATAGCCGCTCACACGGCAGCAGGCAAGCAACCGGCGCGGTAGCCCCGCAGGGCCACCGCGCCGATGCGTTAAAAGGCTACGTTGCCAAACTCCGACAGGATAAGGTCGGGGTTGTGGTCGGTTGCCCAGTCCACGTTCCACGGGCTCGTGAACAGCAGCAGCTTACCGCCGCGCATGTCCTCGACGCGCAGGGTGTCGCGCGTGAGCGAAAGGCCCGGGATATCGATGGTGTCGGGGTCATTCTGGATCCAGCGGATGTCCGTATAGGGCAGCGGCTGGCGACGAACCTCAACACGGTACTCGGCCTTCAGGCGGCGCTCGAGCACCTCAAACTGCAGCACGCCGACCACGCCCACAATGACGCTCTCCATGCCGGCGCCGAGCTCGCGGAAGATCTGGATGGCGCCCTCCTGGGCAAGCTCCTCCATGCCTTTCACAAACTGCTTGCGCTTGAGCGTGTCGACCTGCGTAATGCGGGCGAACATCTCGGGGGCAAACGTCGGGATCTGCGGATACTGCACGTGGCGCTTGCCGGAGCACACGGTGTCGCCGATGCTAAAGATGCCGGGGTCGAACAGACCCACGATATCGCCGGCGTACGCCTCGTCCACAATGGCGCGGTCGTCGGCCATCATCGAGGTGCCCGTGGCCAGCTTGAGCTTGCGGTTGCCCTGCATATGGAAGGCATCCATGCCGCGCTCGAACTTGCCCGAGCAAATGCGCACAAAGGCAATGCGGTCGCGGTGGTTCTTGTCCATGTTGGCCTGGATCTTAAAGACAAAGCCGCTAAAGTCGTTCTCGGCGGGCGCGACCGGCTCGCTGGTGAGCGTATCGGTATAGGCGCGCGGCGTCGGCGCCAAGCGCAGGAACTCCTTAAGGAAGGGCTCCACGCCAAAGTTGGTAAGTGCCGAGCCAAAGAACGCCGGGCTCAGCTTGCCACAGGCCACGGCATCCAGGTCGAGCTCGTCACCGGCGCCATCGAGCAGCTCGATGTCGTCCATCAGGTTCTTATGGTTCTCCTCGCCAATAAGCTCATCCATGGCGGGATCGCCCAGCTCGGCCTCGACCTCAGCGACCTTCTTGGTGGCATTGGCGTGACCGTCGCCCTCAAAGGCAATAACGCGACGGGTCTGACGATCGAACACGCCGCGGAAGTTGCGACCGCTGCCGATCGGCCAGTTCATAGGATACGTATTGATGCCCAGGACATTCTCGATCTCTTCCATGAGTTCAAACGGATCGCGAGCCTCGTGGTCGAGCTTGTTCACAAAGGTGAAGATGGGAATATGGCGCAGCGTACAGACCTTAAAGAGCTTTTTGGTCTGGGCCTCGACGCCCTTGGCGCCGTCGATGACCATGACCGCGGCGTCGGCCGCCATAAGGGTACGGTAGGTATCCTCCGAGAAGTCCTGGTGGCCGGGGGTATCGAGGATGTTGACGCAGGCGCCGTTATAGGTGAACTGCAGCACCGAGGAGGTAACGGAAATACCGCGCTCCTTCTCGATGTCCATCCAGTCCGAGACGGCATGCTTGGCCGAGCTCTTGCCCTTGACCGAGCCGGCGATCTGAATGCTGCCGGTATAGAGCAGCAGCTTCTCGGTAAGCGTGGTCTTACCGGCGTCCGGGTGGCTGATGATCGCGAATGTGCGACGCGACGAGATTTCATCCGACAGGCTTGCCATGCGGATCCTTTCTTGCATTGAGTGCATTACGTCGATGTAACCGTACTATTGTAGCCGCGAAACCCTGCCATAGGGCACCTATCAGGACAAATTCATCAGTTGGGGCCTGGGTAGCAGTCGATGGCGGCACTCCGCAGCAGTTCGTCTCGATCTGTAACATCTAGACGGTTTTTGAACCTCTACCTGTTACAGATTTAGACAAACAGGCGGGCGTCCCAGAAAGATCTCGATCTGTAACATCTAGCCACTCAAAACGGGTCCATCTGTTACAGATTGAGATATAAGGATAGACGGGTGGCCAATGTCTCGATCTATAACATCTAGCAGCCAAAATCTTCTCCAGTTGCTACAGATTGAAACAACCAGGTGGGGCCCGCCAGCAAAATCTCAATCTGTAACAGGTAGCCGTCCAAATCGGTTCCAGATGTTACAGATTGAGATGAATGAACGAGCGAACAATCCCTATTTACCTCTTGCGTAACTGTGCATAGTGTATATATACTGTGCTTACCGGTTATATACACGTGTAGCCCAACAGCTAAGGAGCCGCTGTGGACATTATCCTATCCAATTCGAGCGACAAGCCCATCTACGAGCAAATAGCCTCGCAAGTCAAAGCTCAGATCCTTTCGGGCACGCTCGCGGCGGGAGCCAAACTCCCCAGTATCCGTGCACTCGCGAGCGATCTTGGCGTGAGTGTCATCACCACCAAGCGCGCCTACGCCGACCTGGAGCAACTCGGCTTCATCTGCACCGTGCAGGGCAAGGGCTGTTTTGTCGCCGAGGGCAACCAGGAGCTCTTGCGCGAAAACCAGCTCTGCCATATCGAAGAACTGCTTGCGAAAGCGGCGAGCCAAGCCGAAGCCCTGGGCGTTACGCGCGACAAGCTGCACGAGATGCTCGACCTGGTAGCCCCCGAAACCATGCAGTAGCCATCTGCAAGAAAGGCTATACCATGCAAAACCTTTTAGAACTCAAAGGCATCTCACGCCGTGTGAGCGACCGTTTTTCGTTGCGAGTGGTCACACTCGCCGTGGAGCCCGGCCAGATCGTTGGCTTTGTGGGCGCAAATGGCGCCGGCAAGACGACGACCATTCGCGCCGCGCTTGGGCTTATAAAGCTCGATGCCGGCGAGGTGCATCTGCTTGGACAGCGCTGCGACGCCAACGCGCCCGACGAGACGCAGCGCCACCTGCGCTCCCGCATCGGGCTTGTCCTGGACACGTGTCCCTTCCCCTCCACGCTCAAGGTGGGCCAGGTCGAGAGGCTCGTAGGCCCGGCATACCCCACGTGGAGCTGCGAAACGTTCGCCGGATTCATCGACCGATTTGGCCTCGATCCCAAGACGAAGGTCAAGGACCTCTCCCGCGGCATGGGCATGAAGCTGCAGCTTGCCTGCGCACTCAGTCACAATGCTAAGCTGCTCGTTTTGGACGAAGCCACCGCGGGCCTCGATCCCATGGCGCGCGAGGAACTGCTCGACGAGTTGCTTGCCTTTGTCGCCGACGGCCAGCACAGCGTGCTGCTCTCAAGCCACATTACATCCGACCTCGATCGCACTGCCGACCGCGTCATCTGCATCGATAACGGCTCGATTGTGTTTGACCTGCCGCGCGAGGACATTACCGACCGAGCCGGCATCGCCCACTGCACCCAAGCACAGGCGTCCGAGCTCATGGCTTGCGTCGAAGGCGCCCGTGCCGCCCACCACGCCTATAGCGTGGACGTGCTCGTGCCCAACCGTCGCGAGGCGCTCGAGGCCTTCCCCGAGATTCCCTGCGACCGGGCAACAATTGATGACTATCTTCGCCTCATGCTGAAAGGGGCTTCGAAATGAAACGCGCCTTTATGTCTGAGCTCGCCATCGTCCGCACGCTTGTCCCGAGCATCGCGGGCGTCGGCCTGTTCATCTTCGTCGTACTGACCCTCGCCAACGCATCGGATGGCGATGCCAGTATGAGCGCCGGCGCCTGTGCGGTCAGTGCCATGTCGCCCATCGTGGTCATGAACTCGCTGGCCGGCTACGACAATCAAAACGGATGGGAGCGCTATCGGGCAACGCTGCCCCTCTCGCGCAAAGACATCATCTGTGCACGCTACCTGAGCATCATTGTCTTCTCGGCCGTCATGGCGTGCGCCGCCGCGCTTCTGAGCATCGTCTCCATCCCGCTCTTCAACAGCGTGGGTATCCCCTCGACGGGACAGACCGTCTTTGAGACCGCAATCGCTTCGACCGCGTCCATGCTCATTTCCCTCATGATGGTGTTTCTGGCACAGCCGCTGTTCTTTCGATTTGGACACATGGAGGCGCTGCGCCTTTCCGTCGGCCTGTTTGCCCTGCTCGGATGCCTTGCCATGGCCACACTGAGCTCCTCCAACCCCATCAGCAACTGGCTCATGTCGATTGCTGGGGCGAATCCCGATCCCGCCGTTCTGGGCTGTCTGTGCGCAGGAATTGCCGTGCTGGCCCTCGCGCTATGCGCAATCAGCTGCACCGTCAGCACCAAGGTTTATCGAGTACACGACCTGTAGGCACGCGAGTCTCAATCCACGAAGGACGCGATCGCCCCCCCCGCAAATCCGTGACAAATGGTATATCCCCGGCACGCGCTATCGTGCTACTTGCGCAGCGGCTTGGGCAGCGGAATGCCTGCCGCAATGACTGCGGCGATGATCATGCAGACGATGCCTTTAAGCGGAAAACACATGAGCAGCAAGCCCACGACCATGACCGGCTGGCGCATGACGGCGCCCATCGTCGAGGCCGTGCAGACGGCGACGCAAAAGACCGGATCGGCGCCCGTCAGGATGGCAAGGCCGTAGCCCAGGCTTACGCCCGAGAAGATAACCGGGAAGAAGTGGCCGCCGCGCCAGCCCATGTTGATGAGGGCGGGTGTCAGCATGGCCTTGAGAAGACCGGTCGCGATGAGCACACCGGCGGGGATGGTGAGGTAGGTCTCCATAAGTACGTCGGCCTGGGTCTCACCGGCAAACATGGTATAAGGCAGAACTGTGCCGCAGATGGCGACCGCCAGACCAGCCAGCATGGCCTTGACGACGGGGCGCTCCCCTATTGCATGGGACAGCGCCTCACTTGCATGCTCAGAGACAAAGTACAGCCAACCGCATACGGTGCCGACCAACGCCAGCGGAATGAGCCAGACAAGTTCCAGGTTACCCACCTGGGCGGCCTCGAACCTGGGCATGCCCATGCCGCCGCCCATAAGCTGGCCGAGCAGCAGATAGGTGCCCAGACCGCCGGCAATCGCGATGCCGTAGACCACGGTCTTTTGCGCCTTGGGCAGCTTGATGGTGATCTCATCGGACGCGGAGTCCTCGCCAGCGCCCTGGCCGTCGGCGCTACCGGCGAGCGGCGCCACAAAGCCAAACACGGGCGCGGTAAAGAGCGCCGTCAGGGCAGCCTGGGTGCCCAGCAGCGTGAGCTCCCTAAACTCGGCGCCAAAGCGACGCATGCGGTCGCCGACCCAGCTGCACAGACCCGCGATAACTCCGGTCAGGCCGGCCTCCGGTCCAATACTTCCGCCAAACAGCAGCGGCAGCAATGCCGCAAGCGAAAGCTTGCCGAGGTTGTCGTACGGGTAGCGACCGTCTTGTTTAACCTTGGCCATCACCTGGTTGAGGTCATCGGTCTTGGTGCCCGTAATCTTTTCGTACAGACCGATCAGCAGGCCGCCCAGCAAGCAGACAAAAAACGGGTACGGCAGAAAACCGAACGGGCCGCTCGCGAGCTCAGGCGAAGCGACGCCCAGCGCGTGCGGAATCTCGGTCCATAGATAGTCGACACCGTGCTCCATCGCAAAAAAGAACAGCCAGACCGCGGCGCCTGCGAACGCACCGGTCACGGCAACGCTAACTAAAAACAGCGCACGGTTTTTGGGTTTTGCAAGACTATCCATCGGGACCTCCCGTGGTCAAATTCGGCAAAGATACGTTTTATTGTAGAGCGAGCGTTACCCGAACGAGCCAACCGTCTGCGCCGCAAACGGCACCATTGGGAGTCATAGTGGGGCAGGCTCAAGACTTATCCGTTGATAATCGAGGCAATCTCGCGCAAATCGTCGGCAAAGTAGATGCCGTGCTGGCGCCTCGGGCTCGAAAGCCCTTTATCAATCATGCGTCCGAGCAGCGCCTTGAGATCGTTGTAGTAACCGTCCAGGTTATACAGGATGCACGGCGCGCTCAGATGCCCCAGCGACACGGCCGACATGACCTCGGCAATCTCCTCGAGCGTACCCGTCCCGCCGGGAAAGGCAATGAAGGCATCACCAAGCTCGATCATCTTGGCCTTGCGCTCGGCCATGTCGCTCGTCACGATGAGGTCGTCGATGCCATCGTGCTGAAACTCGGCCTCGATAAAAAAGCTCGGCTCCACGCCCGTCACGTGTCCACCGGCATCGAGCACGCTATCGGCGAGCGCGCCCATCAAGCCCGACTTGGACCCGCCGTATACCAACGCGTGTCCGTTAGCGCCAATCCAGTTGCCCAGCTCCTGCACCGCGGGCAGAAACGCCGGGTCATTACCGACGCTGGCACCCAGATACACGGTGATATTCATATTCAGTCCCCCTCATCGTGACGCACGGCGCCCGTTCTAGCGCTGGCGTCGACGATACTCGCGCACGCGACGCGAAAGATCGGCGAGCTCGTCACGATCGAGCTCTTCCAAATGCTCAAGATCGTCCATAAAGCGCGCCATGGTGTCCTTTTGGCGCATCTTGATGAGCGTATTGCAGTAGTTCACCGCCACGCCCGTAAGCATGGCGATGTAGAAGATGCTGATGACGCTCAAGACGACGGTAATCGCGCGGGCAACCGGTGTCTCGGCCGGAATGTCACCAAAGCCGATGGTCGAGACCGTCTCAAAGCTAAACCAAAGTCCATCGCCAAAGGTGAGGGTCGTGGGCTCGGACAGCCAGACGGCCGTCGAGCACAGCAGATAGAACACAAGAAACAGGCCCGTGATGCGCGCAAAGCCAGCCTGGCGCAACACGTCGGCAAGCGTCCTCAACTTGTTCATCGCGACCCCTTTTCCCAGACGCCCAATCACATTCGCTCGGTATTGTCCCACGCCTCCCCCGCAAACGGAACTAGTCATTGGACGTTCTTAAATGACTAGTCAAACAAGAACGTCCCCAATGACTACCTGACCGTTTAGCGGTGCGGTGGCTGAGTGGGCAGGTTGAGCTGGTATCCTTATGTGATACTGTCTCGACTCGATAGGATTTCATGTGAAACCTTCCGCCATCCTTCGTTTGGCTCTATATCGCACCCTAGCCGTTGCGGTTGCCGTACTCACCGTACTGAGCGCCGTCATGCCTGCCCCCGCCTTTGCCGCCGACTCCGACCACCAGGTCAAGACGGTCCGCGTTGGCTGGCTCGTCAACAACAAAGGCTTCCAGGAAGGCACGCCGGGCGAGCGCCTCTCGGGATGGGGCTACGAGTACCTCCAGACCCTCTCGTATTACACAAAGGGCTGGCAATACGAATACGTTAGCGGCACCTTCTCCGAGCTTATGGACATGCTCGAGGCGGGCGAAATCGACCTCATGCCCAACATCTCGTATTCGGCAGAACGCGAGCAGAAGCTGCTCTTTTCCTCAAATCCCGAGGGCACCGAGCGCTACTATATCTACGCCAGGCCCGACCGCGACGATCTGGCCAAGGGTGACCCTCAGGCGCTCCAAGGCCTCACCATCGGCTGCAACTCTGGCGTTATGCAAACTATCGTCGGCCAGCAGTGGCTCGCCAACGAAGACGTTACCTGCACCTATAAAGAAATCGACACCGGCAGCGCCCTCTTTGAGGCGCTTGCAGACGGCGAGGTCGACGCCGTCATCATGAACGACACCATTTCGTCGCCCGATGCGTCACCCATGTTCTACGTAGGCTCGAGCGACTACTATTTTGCCGTTCCCAAAAGCCGCCCTGACCTGATGAACGACATCAACGCCGCCATGACGACCATCGCCCGCGATAACCCGCGCTATAACGAGGAAGTCAAAACGAGTTACTCGACCCAAAACAGTGGCTCGTCATCGCTCACCGGCACCGAGACCACCTGGCTCAAAGAAAACGGCAATACCATCACGCTCGGCTATCTTAAAAACCAACTTCCCTACTGTACGCAAAATGACGACGGCGAGATGGAAGGGTCGCTCGCCTCGCTTGCAACGACGTTGCACGACAAGTTTGACATTACGGTCAAAACAATCGCACTCTCGAACAACAAGCAAATGATCAAAGCCCTTTCCAACGGAACCATCGATGTCGCCCTGCCGTTGTTTCGCGACTACTGGCTCGCCGAGCGGACAGGGGTCATCCAGTCAAACTCGATGGGAACGGTTTCGCTGACCGCCATTCACAGTGGCAAAAACCTGAACAGCGACCTTAAGAACATCGCTTGTACAAAGAGCACAATCGTTAACCGTTTTGAGCTCGAAAGTCTCTTTCCGAACGCAACGGTAACCGAGTATTCGAATGACGGCGAGGTGCTCAAAGCCCTCGATGAGGGGAAGGCACGTTGCATCATTGTCCCCAGCACGCGCCTGGAAACTCTCCGCGACATCTACGACATCGAGGATTTCGAAACACAGGAACTCACCAACACGGCACAACTATCGTGTTTAATTTCGCGCGGCAAGCCCGAGCTGCTGGGAATCATCAATAAGGGCATCGTCAATGCAGGTGAATCGCTCTCTGCAAACAGCTATTTCCCCACATCGTACTCGGCGCAAGAATCGGATGCGTTCCGACTTCTCTACCGCAACCGCATCGTCATTGCGGCAGTCGTCATTTGCATTTTGCTCACCGGCATCGTCATCCTTGTCTGGTCGCTTTACCGCGCACAGGAGGAACGGCAGAAAGCCGATGCCGCCAACGCCGCCAAAACCGCTTTCCTCACGCGCATGAGCCACGACATCCGCACGCCGCTCAACGGCATCCTAGGCCTTATCGAAATTGAGGAATTGAGAGAAGGCGACATGCAGGTCGCCCGCGAAAGCCGCGCCAAGGCGCGCGTTGCCGCCAATCACCTGCTGTCACTGATTAACGACATCCTCGAGATGGGCAGGATCGAGGAGTGCAAAGTGACGCTCGAGCACGAATCATTCAACCTTAAAGAGCTGTGCGACAATGCGCTCGTACTGTGCAAGCTCCGCGCATCGGACCGCGGCATAACCATGCTCGACACCAGCGAGCCCTACGCTGTCGACCAATATATGATCGGCAGCCCCACCCATATTCGGCAGATCCTTGTCAACCTGCTCGACAACAGCATCAAGTACAACAAGCACGGAGGCACCGTCACGTTCTCATCGACCATCAAACCGGTCGACGACGAGCACGCCGTGTTTTGCTTTAGCGTCTCGGATACCGGCATTGGTATGACGCCCGAGTTTTTGACGCACATTTACGAGCCGTTTGCCCAGGAAGGCGCCGATGCGCGCAGCAAGTTCCAAGGAACCGGCATTGGCATGTCTATCGTCAAATCGCTCATCGATATGATGGGCGGCACGATTGAGATTTCGAGTGAGGTTGGCGTGGGGAGTACGTTTGACGTCCGGATTCCGCTCGATATCGACAAGAACCCTCAGATAAAAGAATGTGCAGACACGCAGGTAAGCAGCTGCTCGCTCGCCGGCATGAACGTCCTTTTGGCAGAAGATAACGAACTCAATGCCGAGATTGCCCAAGCTCTGCTCGAAAGCGAAGGCATCGTCGTGACTCGCGCCGCCGACGGCAACGAGACAGTCGACCTATACGTTAGCCGTCCCGCCGGCAGCTTCGATGCAATCCTGATGGACATCATGATGCCGGGTATGGACGGCTACGAGGCAACCCGGGCGATCCGCCTGAGCGAAAAGGCCGATGCGGCCGACATCCCCATCATCGCGCTCACCGCCAACGCCTTTGCCGAAGACGCCAAGGCGGCACACGACGCCGGCATGAACGCCCATCTGCCCAAACCGCTCGACTTTAGCAAGCTCAAAAACATACTCGCCTGTATCAAGAAAAACGGGGCTGTTTCGCTATAGTTTGTGCTCAACCACCATGCGCAGTAGAAAGGAAGCCAACGATGTTTAGGCCCTTACGTCGAAAGAAACGCGCCATCACCGACGAGAAAGCGCGCGAACTGCTCGCTACCTGCAAGCGCGGCGTCTTTGCCGTCAACGGCGATGATGGCTACCCCTATGCCATTCCCGTCAACTACTTCTTTGACGCCGAGCACGACAAGATTTATTTCCATGGCGCCAAGGCTGGCCACAAGGTCGATTCACTCAAGCATGATGATAAAGTCTGCTTTACCGTTTACGGCAACGAGTGGTACAAGGACGGCGACTGGGCTCCCTACGTTATGAGTACCGTTGTCTTTGGTCGTTGTCGCCTGGTAGATGAAGCGCCCGCGTTTATCGAGGACAAAGTCCGTCAGCTCGCGCTTAAGTACTACCCTTCTGCCGAAGAAGTCGAGGAGGAGATCGCCAAAGACATAAAGGGCGTCCAACTCTACGAGATTTCGATTGAACATCTTTGCGGAAAGCAGATTCATGAAAAGTAGCGAATGCGGAAAACGCGCTCGCTACCCTCTGCGCCCCATGTGCCCACGCATTTTGACGGCGTGGGCACATGGGGCAGCACTCGAATCGAGCGCCCCCTATACCCCAAAAACGTAGCGGTCCAGGCGCTCACACGCCTCCTTTACCCGCGAAAGCGGCAGTGCCAGATTCACGCGGATGTGACAAGGCCCGTGGAACGGACGGCCATCCTGATACCCCACGCCCACGCGCGCCCCCTCGTCAAGCAGCCACTGAATATCGCGGCCATGCTCGCGACACCACTCGGTGCAGTCCAGAAACACCATGTACGTGCCCTGCGGACGCGAATAGGACACGCCCTCAAAATGCTCGTCAACGTAATTGCAAAAGTAGTCAACGTTGGCATCGATGACCTCATTGAGCTCATCGAGCCACTCGTAGCCTTGCGGCTGGTAGGCACCGATAAGCGCATGCATGGAGAGGACGTTCATCTCGTTGTAGTGAGTCTTGTTGGACACGGCGCACACGCGGTCGCGCAGCGTCTCGTTATAGATGATGTGGTAGCTGCCGACCAGGCCCGCCAGGTTAAACGTCTTGCTGGGCGCATAGAGGGCAACCGTGCGCATGCGGGCATCCTCGCTCACCGACTGCGTCGGGATATGCTTGTGACCCGGCAGGATGATATCGGACCAAATCTCATCCGAGATCACCACGCAATCGTGCTGGCGATAGATATCCATGGCGCGCTCGATCTCGTCGCGCTCCCATACGCGGCCGCAGGGATTGTGCGGCGAGCAGAACACGGCGGCATGGATGTGGTTTTGGGCGAGCTTGCGCTCCATGTCCTCAAAATCCATGCGCCACACGCCCTGATCGTCGAGCTTAAGCGGGCTGTGGACAATGCGATAGCCCGCGGCCTCGATGGACTTGGTAAAGCCGATGTAGGTGGGACTGTGGACCAGCACCGCATCGCCCGGCTGGACATATGCGCGCAACGTCGACACGACACCGCCCAGTACGCCGTTTTCGTAGCCGATATGCTCAGGGAGCAGGCCTTCGACGCCATTACGGCGGGTCTGCCATTCGATGATGCGGTCGAAGTACTCGTCGCGCGGATTGAAATAGCCAAACATGGGATGCTGGGCGCGCTGAATGATGTACTCCTGGACCGTGGGCACCGTGGCAAAGTTCATGTCCGCTACCCACATGGGGATGCGGTCGAAGCCCTCGTCGGGTGCGTTCGGAGCCATGCCGGGAATTTCTCCCCAGGAGTCAACGGCGATGGCGTCCATGCCGTGGCGGTCGATAAGCGAGGTAAAGTCGTATTTCATGCTGAGCTCCCGTGCAAAGCGGATTGTTTCGGTAGGCGTTATTGTCCACCAGCGTGGGCGGTTTTGACATGGGGTTTGGCGCTTAATTTGACGGGTGCGGACGAATGGCTGGTTAGTCTTGCGCGTCGTTGATGGCGGTTACCGTCAGCCTTGTTCCGTCGACCGTAAACGATATGTCGAGCCCGGCGTAGGCCAAGTGGTAAACGCGGTTGGGCTCGTGCTTGCTACCCGCACGGCGCGGATCTTGGCGAAGGACCTCGACCAAGCCGGGGAGCTTTGCAGGCGGGACCATATCTTTCAGCGCTTGTGGGAACTCAACATCGAGCTCTTGCCACGGCGCGTCCTCAATCCAGCCGCCCGTCGCATCCGGGTGACAGTCGGCAAATGGAATGTAGGGCTTGATGTCGTAGATGGGCGTGCCGTCGCGCAGGTCGGCCCCCAGTATATGGATGATCGGGCCATCATCGGTGAGCTCAACACGGCTGAGCTTGACGCAGGTGAGCCCGATGGGATTAGGGCGAAACGGACTGCGTGTGGCAAACACGCCCACACGCTCGGCTCCACCCAGACGCGGCGGGCGCACGGTTTTCGACCATTTTGCGTTGGTGCCGGACCTGTCCTGCGTTTTGGCATCGGCGGCTATGTCCTTAGCCGTGCCACCGGGCGTTCCGTTTTCGAAGCACCATAGCAGCCATAGGTGAGAGAAGGAGTCCAGACCCTCAACTGCAGCGTTGGAGGCAAATTCCGGCTCAAAGACGATGCGCCCCTGCAGATGGGGCGCCAAAAAGCTGTTGCGTGGGATGCCGAACTTCTGCGGCAGGTCGGTATGTATGTGTGCAATAGGTTCCATGCCGGTCATTGTACGGCATGAAGGTGTGAGGCGTCGTGCGCAATTCTTTGTCGCGGTCCCCCGTCGTGCAACCAACGGTTGCTTGGAAGGGCGTCTGCCGCCGCGTATGCTTAATGCCATCAACCAGCAGAAAGGAGCCGCTATGGCCTTCGCAGAAAAGCTCATTGCTGTCCGTCGCGCCCATCACCTAACTCAGGAGCAGCTCGCCGCCAAGCTCTTCGTCACACGCCAAGCCGTCAGCCGTTGGGAGCGCGGCGAGGTCACACCGGGCATCGACATGATGAAGCTCATTGCCGCCGTGACCGGCGAGCCACTGTCTCATCTGCTCGAAATGCCCGAGTACTATTGTCAGAGCTGCGGCATGATACTCACGCCCGACGACTGCGGTACCGATGCTCACGGCGCAACGACCGACCATTACTGCAAGTGGTGCTACGACCACGGCAAGTACACCTACGAGACCACGATGGAGGCAATGATCGAGGACTGCGCCCCGCGTCTGGCGCAAAACACCGGCATGTCGCTCGACGAGGCAGTCTCGCTCATGGGTGCCGTGCTGCCGCAACTGGAGCGCTGGCGTACCGTGCAGGAAAACGAGGAGCGCTACGGCGCCGAGGCACGGGCGCGCTATGGCGATGAGGCTATCGATGCAGCAAACGAAACGTTACTGGACATGGATCCCCAGACATGGAACGACATGAAGGAACTCGAGCGTGCCATTCTGGGTCAGCTCTCGATTGCCATGGGCGACGGCGATCCAAAGAGCAGAAAGGCCCAAAAACTTGTTGCGATGCATCGTCGTTGGATTGGCCTCAACTGGGGAAGCGAACCCCAAGACGAGGCATACCTGGGGCTCGCCCACGGCTACCTCGCCGACCAGCGCTTTGTTGACTACTACGACAAGCCCTGCGGCACCGGAGCCACGGCGTTTCTGGTCCAGGCAATCGAGTCATCGCTGACTCGCGCATAGACCGCGGCGGCATTGGGTATCTCAATCGAAACCTCAACCGATTGGAGACCTATGGCTACTGATCACAAGCTCGAGCTGTACGTTATGACCGGCTGCCCGTATTGCATAAAGGTCAAGCGCTTTTTGGCCGATAACGGCGTGACCATCCCCGAGCGCAATATCTCGACCGACCCCGATGCCGAGCAGACGCTCATCGCCGTCGGCGGCAAGCGCCAGGTTCCCTGCCTGTTCATTGACGGCGCGCCGCTCTACGAGTCGGGCGACATCATCGCGTGGGTGCAGGAGAATTTGCTCTAGCGTTCTATTGCGGTCGGCCGGCCCCAACGCACAAACCCATACGAACCAAACATGTACGTCAGCATCCAAAGTCGACATTTTTCGACATCTTTGGATGCTGGCGTACAGCTTTTCAATCTAGTCATTGGGGACGTTCTTGAATGACTAGTCGTTAAAGAACGTCCCCAACGACTAGTAGCCACAAAAGCGGGCAACAGGCGCGAGCGGCTGCTCGCGAAAGACGCGCTCGACGGCGGCGCGGTATTCGTCGACCTTTTTGGTCTTGCGCACGAGCTTGTGCACGGTAGCGGGATCGGCGAAGGCACATTTGGCGTAGAACCACCATTCCTTCATGCGAAAGACCGCGTTGCCCCCAATCTCGTCCGCATAGGCCGCAAACAGCGTGTCGTGGAAGCGCTGCAACTCGGCAGCCGTGGCGGCAGGGCCGCCCTTAACCATGCGAGCCAGCGCGGGGTTCGCGAGCAAGCCGCGCCCCAACATTACGTGGCGTGTTCCGGGATAGGCCCCCACCAGCGCATCCATGTCCTCAAGATCAAAGATGTCGCCGTTATAGGCCACGGGAAACGGCGCCCGCTCCAACGTCTCGCCGTAAAACTCTTTACGCGGCGAGCCCGTATAACGGTCCTTTTGCACGCGCGGATGCACGATCAGCTCTGCCAGCGGCATGCGGCAATAGAGGTCGAGCACGCGTTCGTACTCGTCATCGCTTTCCAACCCCAGCCTGGTCTTGACCGACACCGGCAAGGGTGAGCGTTCGCACACGTCGCTCAAGAACACCTCGAGCTCATCCAGGTTGCGCAGAAAGCCCGAACCCTTGCCTTTGGCAACAACCGTACCCGAGGGGCAGCCAAGGTTGAGATTGACCTCGCGGTACCCCATCTCGGCGAGCACCTGCGCCGCCCACACAAACTCGTCCGCATTCTTGGACATCAGCTGAGGTACTACGTTAAGCCCCTGGTTATTGGCAGGATCGACCTCTTTAAACGCCTTGCCACCAAAGCGGTTGCCCACCCGCGGCGGCGGCAAAAACGGCGTGTAATAACAATCGAGCGCGCCAAAGCACTCCGCATGCACGCGACGGAACACATGCCCGGTAATCCCCTCCATAGGGGCCAGCGATAAATTCATCAACATCCACTCTCAAATCAATGTGACAAAGGGACAGTCCCTTTGTCACATCCCATTCAAGCGGTTCAGGAACTCTTCGCAGGCGCGAGAACGCAGGCGATATTTTTTCCACACCAGATACGATGCAATGGTGAAGGGGCAAAAGGGCAGTCCCTTTGCCCCAAGTGCCGGCTACCGGACGCAAGCTAGTTGCCGTTCGCGAACGCCGCCCATATTTCGAGGTCTAATACTTTTCCCGAGAAGTGAACGGCTCTATTTGGACCCCCGAAGCATTGACATTTTTAGGCGTCAAAACCGCAGGATTTGACTGGCAAAACCGCAGGAAATTGCACGCCAAAAGTGTCGATGCTTCGGGAGTCCGTTTTCACTCGTTCACTTCTCGGGAAAAGTATTAGACCTCGATTCCGCAGTCCCCGATGTGACAAAGGAACAGTCCATTTGTCACATTCAGAATTGACCCCCCCCCCGCAATAGCTCATCGATGGCGGGATTCTCTATACTGGGTCACATATGACGGTATCGCGCCAAAGGAGAACGCCGTGACCACGTCGCAGATATCCCTGCTCGCGCTCATCTTGGTTGGGGGCATCGGCATCCTGCTTATCGGAGTGAGCGCGCTCATGAAAGCCGCCGCTCGCAAGAAAGCCAAGGCCTGTACCGCCGTGACCATGGGAACGGTCATCGACCATCGCTTTATGGGCGAAGGCAGGATGTATCCCGTTTTGGAATACGCCGTCGACGGCACGCAATACCGCGCGAAAAAACAATTCCGTGGCATAATGACCAAAAGCTTGTCGGGACTCCCCATCCGCACGCAAGCCACCGCCTACGAAGACGCCAAGGGCTGGCTGCACGTGCAGACAGGCCCCATCGCCCGCCTAGGCACCCTCGCGGAGCAGCTTTGGCCCCTCGGTAGCCAAATGACCGTGTACTACAACCCCAGCAACCCAGACAAAAGCTATGTCGAACGCCCCATCGTGGGCAACTTTGCCACACTGATGTTTAACATCGCAGGCTTCTTGCTCATCGCGATGAGCATCTTGCTCTATGTTCTTATCCAGCGCTAGCTCAAACTGATGCGCCCCGCGCCCCATGCGCCGCAACGACCGTTACGACACCAAGGACCAGCCATGGCAACAATTTCCGAACAAGAACGCAAGCGTATCCAGCGATACTGCATCTATCCCAAGATTGCCGGTGCAGCGCTTGCCATGGCGTTCGTGCTGCCTTTTTTGATCATTCCCTTCGAAATGATCGACGATATCGTCTTCCATCACGAAGGCTTCCAAGAGACGGGCATGATGACCGCCTTGGCGCTCACTGCCATCGAGCTCGTCATATTCTGCTACTGCGCGCTCGCGCCGCGCTTTGGCATGCGCGGCAAGCAGTGGAAGGAAATGCAGCACCGACTCGTCGTCGAGCAGACCGAGAAAGACCGCTCGGCACAAATCGCAGGCGTTATCGGTACGCAGGCTGCCGCGCGCCTGCTTAAGAACAGCGATAACGCGACCGTGCGCAACCTGGGCGGCGCGGCAGAAGTCGCCGCTGCCGTAGGCGCCGTCGCCACCGCAGCGGACGTACTTACCGAAAGCTATGCCAACGCAAAGGCCATGGCGGAGGCCTATAGCGTGCCTATCCCCCGTGCAAAAAAGTGGATCATCGCACTTGTGGCGCTGCCCCTCGCAATCGTGTGCGGTGCTTATATCCCGCAGCTGGCACAGGGAAACATCGAGATGCAGGAGAATGCCGCGGCCGCGGCCGAGCAGATCGCCATCGCCCGCAAGACGCTAGAGCCCGCATGCGAGTACGTGTCCGCCGATGACCCCTACGAGCGATATCAAGATTACGGCTATCATGTCCGCGGCTATCTGCACGAAGGCGACTCCGACGCCCAGAAGACCTATACGTATCTGGACTTTGACAACAAGGGAACGCTCAAGGAAGTGAGTTACATAGCAGAGATCGACCCCGACGCGAGCCTTGAGGACAACCTCGCCCGCATCGAGCTCGACTTGGACGAACTTTCCTCTGTCGTCCAAACCGTAGACGTCAAGACCATGAGTCCCGAGCTCCTAGCACCGCAAAAGCTCCCCGAAGAGTTTAGGCAGGCTTTTTTGAACGGTTCGCTCTACGAGAGAATCTCCATCAGGACGAGTGACAACCCCATCAAAACGTACTATTCGTTTGACACGGAGCCCGAGGACGAGTTTGACGAGTACACCCATCCAAGCATCCGTATCACGTTGGTGGGCAAAACGAGCTAGGCGCCCAATGTGACAAAGGGACTGTCCCTTTGTCACATTCCATGAAAAAGGGCACCGGCGTTAGCCGATGCCCTAAAGCTGCTGCAGATTAACTCCTACAGCGTATGACTAAGACGAATCGAACTATTCGTCCCAAGAGAGGCTCTTACCAGTCTTCTTTGCCAGCAGCAAGAACAGACCGATGATGACGTTGCATGCAATACAGAAGATGAAAACGCCCTGGAAGGAGCCGACAAGCTCGTATACCTTCATCATGACGGGCATGCCAAAGGCGCCGACGATATAGCCCACGGAGCAGATGAGCGCGAAGATGCGACCAAAGTCACGGGAGCCAAAGACGTCCATCACCAAAACGGTCAGAGCGGTGCCGGCGATGACGTACATGACGTCGTTAACACCGGCAGCAAGAATGCTGAGCGTCGAGTTGCCGCTGCTCATCATGAGCATGACAAAGGAGAGAATCGAGACGGCGAGCCAGCTCAGAATGGCCTTGGTGCTGCCAAACTTATCGCAAGTGGTACCGACGATCGGGTTGAGGAACAGGTCGAACAGCGATGCGGCGGAAACCATGAAGCCACCCACCATGGGGCTAAAGCCGACCTCGGCGGCATAGGTGGGGAACAGCTGGTTCATGCAGCAAGTAAGCTGAACGAGGCAGAGGAAGCCGATGCAGAAAAAGAATGCAGGCGACTTAATAGCGCGTGCGTAGCTAACGCCACGTGCACTATCCTCGGTCGTCTCCTCGGTCTCGGCGACCGTCTCGCCTTCGACATAGCCATAGGGCAGCATGCCCTTGTCCTGGGGCTTATAGCGGATAATCAGGATGGAAGCGGGAAGAATGAGCACGGCGGAGACGCCAGCGAGCACCAGATAACCAGTCCTCCAGCCAGCAGCCTCAATGACAGAGGTGATGACGGGACTCATGATGAGCATGTAAATCGAGTTCACTGCCCAAGCGAGACCAATTGCCAGGCCGCCAGATTTTTTGAACCACTGGTCAATAACATCGGACATGGCGACGCCGGTAGTGAAGGCGAAGCAAACGCCAATCAAAGCACCAGCTGCGATGAACATCCAGACTTCGGTGTAGAAGGCCATGCCTGCGCCAGCGGCGAGCAGAATAAGCTCGACGACGGGGAGCCAAAACTTGCCAACAACCTTGGGGATGAGTTTTCCGACAAA
The DNA here is from genome assembly GCA_958372075.1 of uncultured Collinsella sp. Lineage (GTDB taxonomy): Bacteria > Actinomycetota > Coriobacteriia > Coriobacteriales > Coriobacteriaceae > Collinsella. Next base: position 59,163 of record CATXMO010000003.1, read on the forward strand.
CGGAAGAGCCGCTGCAAGACCAATGAGCGTTGCAGTGAAGTAATACGAGAAGATGGAGTAGTCAAATCCGAACTCCTCGCACACGGGCGCGACGAAGGAGCCAGCGATTACGCTATAGGATCCGGTCGTACCGGCAGACATGAGGCCGAGCGCGATCACGAGAACCCATGCGTAAACCTTGCTGCTCTTTAACTTTGCATTTTCCATTGATACAGCTCCTAGAGACCCAGAAGGGCGCACATAACGGCCTTAATGGTGTGCTGACGGTTCTCTGCCTCACGGAAGATGACCGACGCGTTGGCCTCAAAGCACTCGTCCGCAATCTCAAAGCCCTCGGTGATGATTTCACGATGCAGGTCGTTCTTGCACTGGTCGAGCAACATCTTGCCAACGCGGTGATTTGCGTTGTGAACAGAGGGGAGCTCGTGCATGCAGAAGATGTCGGGGTTGTTGGTGCGCTTGCACAGCTCACTGGTGACGCGATAGGGGTACAGGGACTCGGCGTCGCCAAGCCAAGAGTTGTAGTCGTCGGGGTCCAGAACCTCGTCGCCGCACTCGGGGTTGATGTAGCGCCACTCCTCGGTAACGATTACGTCGACACCGTCCAGAGCATCAAGGTCAGAGGTGATGGTGAAGGTCCTGTTAGGCGCGTACTTGGCGTAGCAGGCCTCAACCTCCTCGATCATTTCCTTGCACATCTGGTGACGGAGGTCGTCGGGGCCGATGGCGAGGAAGTCCATGTCGAGCATCGCGCACAGACGGCCATACCACACGGGGGCGCCGGCGCAGTTGCCAACGAAGGCCATCTTCTTGCCACGGCTCGTGCGCAGACCACCCCACTGCTCCTCCATCGTGAGAGCGTCAGCGAGCATCTGGGTCGGGTGATCGCCGAGGGTGAGGGCATTGATGACTGGAATATCGACCAAGTCGGCGACATCATAGAGGAACTGCTCGTCCTTTTGTGCACGATAGACAATGAGATCATACATGCCGTTGAAGACGCGCATGGCATCCTCGATGGTCTCGCAATCGCCCATGTGGGAGTTGGTCAGATAGGTGAAGCCCATGCCCAGGTCGTTGCAAGAGGTCTCAAAGGCGCAACGAGTGCGGGTCGAGCCCCACTCAAAGTTGGCGAGAACGTTCTTGCCGGGGAAGTAGCGCTGGTCGACACCGGACTTTTTCTGGGCCTTGAGGTTCCAGGCAAGATCGATGAGGTAACGGAAATCCTCAGAGGAAAGATCGTGGATGTTGAGGTAGTCGCGACCGCGAAGGCTGTTGTTCATGCCTATTTCCTTTCAATTGTTTGATGGGTAAGTGTCGAATGCGCCCCCGAGGGAAACACGGATATCCCTCGGGGACTGTAAATGTGGCGCTTGGATCAGGCAGCGCAAGTTTAAGAACTTGCTAGCAGCTGGCGGCCACGTCCTTGGTCCAGCAGTGCACGCCGCCGCCGGACAGGTTAAGCGCGAGAGAGTCGATCATGATGACCTTGCGATCGGGGAAGCAGCTCTCAAGAACCGCCTTGGCCTGCTCGTCCTTCTCCTTCACGACTTCGCTCATGCCTTCGTGGTAATAACGCTGGCCAAGAACGACGCCGTTGCAGATGAGGAAGTTGCAGTAGCTTGCTGCGGCATAAAAGTGAACGGGGCCTTCGGGCCAAGGGGTGCCATCCATGAACTTGCCGCCCATTTCGTCGATGAAGCCCTTATACAGCTCGTAGTCCTCGTCGCCGGGGGCGATGACAACCTCGATCGGCTCGGCAGTGGGCATGCGGACGATTTCGAAGGGCTTGCCCTCCCAGTCCGTCTCGGCGCGTAGAATCTCGTAGGCGGCGTCGATGCGACGACGCGATTCCGCGCCCGCCTTGCTCGAGGCGGCCTCCTCATCGGATACCTCGGCAAGAAGAATCTTGTTCGGGGTGATAAAGCGGCACATCTCATCGATGTGGGCGGCGAAGCTCATGCCGAAGACAGGAGTTCCATCTTCCTTCTCGTCGAGGATGCCCAGTCGATAGTCGTCGTCCTCAAGCATAGGCTGCGGCAGCCAGATAACCTTGTTGAGGTTGTAGATGCGCTTGTACTCGGCCTCCACTTCCTCTTTTGAGAACTCGGGATTGCGCTTGCGGCATTCCGTGTCCTCGATGGCGATCAGGGTGCCGTGACCGTCAAACTCGCGGTCGCCGCCCTCCGAAACCATTTCGGAATTGACGATATCGAAGCACCCGAGCGCAACCGCCATGTGAACAGCTGCCCTGCGTGCGGACTGGCACTCTGGGGAGTTCTTGTCCCACACGCCATAATAGGTCCAAGCGGGGTTGACCATATAGGAATGGCCTTCGTCGTCGACCATGATGCTGGGGCCGTTGTCGCGAACGTAGAAGTTGGAGTCTTCGAACTGCGTAATCTGGATACGGTCGAGATCCACCCCTTCTTCTTTAAGGCGCGAGCAGGCTTCCTCGTAGGAGCCGGGGGTGCCACAGTTGAGGTTGACCGTAGCATCGCCATACTCAAGCAAAGCTTTAATTACGTCAACGCAGGGCTGGCGATTATCGAAGCCCTCTGCGCGAATGTAATCGGGAAGCCATGTCACATAGACGTTGGAGCGCTTCTCAAACTCGCCCGGCATACGATAGTTCTCGTACATGGTTGGTCCTTCCGTCGGGTTTCCCGCAATGCTGTCCGGCCGCGACAATAGCGGGGTTACACCAGCTATAGTACTACTATACCTACCGTTCGGTAGGTGTTTTTGTATAATTGCCATTCGCCTGTCGATACCTACCGTTCACCGTTTATAGTGGTCGTGTTTGGACACGAATTGATGTTCCGTTGCCATTCTTAATAATGTTGGCAATGCGGAAGTGATTTGCAATGGAGAAGTGAAGCGTGAGCACAAAGGGAAAAATATTGGACGCAATGTATGATCTTGTGGCAGAAGTCGGTTACGACAAGGCGTCCATTGGAAAAATCTGCGACCGTGTCGGTATATCCAAGCCATCGGTGTACTACTACTTTCCCTCTAAAGAGGATATTTTCACCACGCTCTTAGATAGTATGTTTCCGACTATCGACTATCAGCGCGACTACTCGCTAATAGTCGATAGGGACGGATTCAAGGCGGCGCTTATCGAGCTCGGCAATTCGGTTATAGGTGGCTATCGTAGTGATGAAAAGCGCCGTCGCGTGCTGGCCGAGGTCAGTATTCAGGCAAATCGAATCCCTGCAGTTCAGGAACGTCAGGCAACGGCGATCAACCGAACTATGGACGCGCTTAAAGACATCCTTCTCCATGGCCTAGAAATTGGCGCGTTTTCCGATGAAACAGACGTCATGCTGTACGTGCAGATTCTTTACACCGTACTTGAGGGAGCGAGCAATACCGTTGCCCAAGATGAAGACATCGATGAAAAGGCTGTTTGGGCAGGGATCGTCGAACTCATGTTTAAATAGGCGCGTAATAACAGAGGCACCTTGGCAAGCGCGATGCGACGACTTGCGGGGTCGCGGAATGGTTCGAAACCCGTGTTCGCGATGATTGCAAAAGTTGTTGAATAGAAATTGGGGCCGATTCCAGCTATGTTGGAATCGGCCCCAATTTCGTTTTAACTTGCGGAGACAAATGACAGGGCTGAAGGGCAGTTCGTTGGTCAGGTTATTTCGCGGTAGTCTTATTGAGGAGACCGGAAACTAAAGCAAATGTCGCAATCAGAAGGTTGCAGATGATACAGAAGACGAATACTCCTTGGAAAGACCCTGCCATACCGTAAACCTTCATCATGACTGGCATTCCGAAAGCTCCGACAACATAGCCCGCTGAGCAAATAATCGAATAGATCCTTCCAAAATCGCGTGATCCGAAGAGCGAGAGGAGAATCATCGGCATTGCAGTTCCAACGATGGCGAACATGACGTCGTTTACGCCGGCCGCGATGATGGAAACGGTCTCGTTGCTTCCGCCAAAGATGAGAAGTAGGAATGAAAGAATGCTGACTCCCGTCCATGCGACCGTTGCTTTAATAGCACCGAGCTTGTCGCATGTTTTGCCTACGAAGGGATTTAGGAAAATATCGGAGAGCGAGGCCGCCGAAACCATTAGGCTTCCCACGATGGGATTGAAGCCGACCTCGCTTGCATAGGTCGGGAACAGCTGGTTCATGCAGCAGGTGAGTTGCGCCACGCAGAGCAGAAGGGCACAGAGAATAAAAGATGGCGTTTTCGCGGCATCGCGGAGCGCCATGCCCGAAGAGACATCTTCCTTTTCATCGGCGCTGTAGCTCTCATGGGTTTCGGAGGTAGTCTCTCCGTACGGAAGCATATTGCGATCAGAAGGCTTAAGGCGAATGATAAATGCGCTTGTGGGCAATATCATGGCTGCAGAAACGGCCGCAAGTACGATGTAACCCGTACGCCAGCCTTGCTGCTCGATGACCAGTGTAATGACAGGACTCAATAGCAGCGTGCAGAGAGAATTAACGCCCCACGCAAGGCCGATGGCAAGACCAGACGATTTACTGAACCATTGGTCAATGACATCGGACATGCAGACACCCGTTGTGAACGAAAAGCAGATGCCGATCACTGCGGCGGAGACGATGAACATCCAGACCTCGGTGTAGAACGCCATTGCGGCGCCGGCGGCAATAAGGACGAGTTCAACGCAAATATGCCATGGTTTGCCGATTACTTTTGGAATGAAACGACTCAAAAGCGGAAGCCCAAGCGCAAGGCCAAGAAGAATCGCGGTGAAATAGAAAGAGAAAGAAGTGTAGTCAAAGCCCAGGTCTTCACATACAGGAGCGATGAATGAGCCGGCAATGATGCTGTAGGTGCCGGTTGTTCCCGCAGACATTAAACCGAGCGCAATAACGACAATCCAAGCAAATGCGCCGCTCTCACGGGGGCGGTCCTTTTCGGCTGGTGCGATGAGAGTCATGGTTACTCCGTTTCTATCGGCAATGCAACCTATATGCCTACCGATAGGTATATAAAGATGGAGATTCTTCGTCAAGTGTTAAGCGGGGAGCGGGGACCCTTAACGTGCCGAACGGTAATTGGGCCCCCAATGTGACAAAGGGACTGCCCCTTTGTCACATTATTCGGAACGCAGGGCTTCCACAGGGTCTTTCTTGGATGCGCTGCGAGCCGGCAGCAGGCCGGCAACAACCGTCAGCAACACAGAAATTGCAATGAGCATCAGCGCATCCTGCACGGGCAGGCTCATCAGATTGGGTACCTGTTTGGCCGCAAGCGCCCAGGCATTAACCGGAAAGCTCACGGCCACCACGACGACAATAGCAAAGACGCCGGCAATGAGACCTTCGATAAAGGTCTCGGCATTGAATACGTTGGCCACGTTACGCTTCGACGCGCCGATCGCGCGTAGGATGCCAATCTCCTTTTTGCGCTCCAGTACGCTGATGTAGGTGATGATGCCGATCATGATGGAGCTCACGACCAGGCTGATGCTCACGAATGCGATGAGCACCAAGCTGATGGTGTTCACGATGTCGGTCACCGAACCCATGATGATGCCCATGTAGTCGGTGTACGAGATTGCCTGCTCGTCGTGGCCAGCAGCTTTGACCTGCTTGTTGTACGCATCGATGTGATCGAGCACGCGCTCCTTGGCCTCAAAGTCGCGCGGGAAAATCTTGACCGAAATGGGGTCCGCCTCGTCCGCATAGCCCAACGTGGTCAGATTGTTGTCGTAGGTGAGCTTCGACGCCTTGGCATAGCTCATCATGAGCGAGCTCAGGTCCTCGGCGTCCATGTTGAAGTGGATGGCACGAGCAAAGGCGCCCGCATCCACGCGCATGGCGCTCGCCAGGTTGGCAAAACTCGAAGACATCTGCGTCGCCATTTGGTCCATGAGCCCTGCCGCACCCGCCTTGAGCTGGGTTGATACCGTCGTCGCAATCTGCTCGCTGACCGCCTTCATCACCTGATCCATAGACTGCTGCAAATACGGAGCCAGCTGCTTTTGCACATAGTCGCCCATCACCTGCTGCAGACGCTCGGCCAGGGCATCGCCGCCGAGCGCTTTGAGCTGTGCCAAAATTTGCTGGGCTGCGGCATCATTCTCAAGATATGCCGAGAATGCGGCAGCGAGCTTTGACGCGTCTTTAAGGTCTTCGGGTGACAGCGCCTTAAACTGATCAGAGCGCATAAAGCCCTCAAACAGCTGGTTGGCAAGTGCTCCCACCTGCTGCATTTGCTCGGGTGTGAGTTCCAGACCGTCAAAGATGCCCGAGAAATCTGGGGCCGGCGCTTTGGCCATGATGTCACTAAAGTCGATGTCCCTCCCAACACCCGAAAGGTCAATGTCCAGCCCGGACAAGTCGAGACCAGAAAGGTCCATACCGCCGGCTGCGCCCGAGAGCGCAGATGCATCGAGAGAGAACGCGCTCTTCAGTGCCGCCTCGTCTACGCTGAACATACTGCCCAAATCCACGCCCTGCTTGGCTTCGCCCTGCAGCTCGTCGAAGGTTTTGCCCGTAAAGACATCCGTCTCGGGGTGGGCAAGCTGCTCCTGCACAATCTGCGAATCGGCAGCACGCTCCATAAGCTGGCGAGTCAGCGCATGCGTATAGACAATGCCCGGGGACAATGCGCTCGCGTTTGCCGTCTCGTTGGGTCGCACCACGCCCACAATGCGCACGTCAATACCGTCGGCAACCTTGGTTTTCATAAAGTCGGCGTCGCCAGACATGTCAGTCCACATGCCGGTCTCTTCGTTTTTGCGATAGGCATCGGCCGGCGACAACACCTTAAACGTCGTGGACAGTGCATCGTCGTAGGTAAAGTCGCTGCCGGTCTTGGGCGTCTTGACCTTGCCGTCGGCCGTCATGGCACTGTTAACCAGGTCGTTAAGCTCATCGATATCCAGCGCGCCGATACTGTAGAGCGTGTAGTCGCCCACCGTTCCGCGGCTCGAAAGCACCATCACGGCCTCGTTGGCGGACGTAGGCCAATGGCCGGCAACGACATCGTACTGGCTGTCGAGCAGGCTCTGATCGTCAATCATCTCGTTAAAGACCGAGGTTCCCATGGAATCCATGCTCACCGTTGCCGCCGAGCTCGCGCCTCCGCTCATGGCCTCGGTCATGGCGTTGGGCACCAGCCGGACAGGCTTCTCATCGCCCTTGCCGGCACGATAGACAACCGGCGTCACGCCGTAGCCGTACTGAATGGCGTTGACCTCTTTATCGATGCCGTCGCCACCGGCATCGAGCCATGCCTTAAAGCTCGTCATGTCGTTGGACTTAACGCTTGCGAACATATCCTTTACGGCCGTGACCACAGGGATCTTATCGGTCCCCTGAGCCTTGCCGTCGGTGCCGTCGTCGGACGAACCCTCGTTCTTGGACGTATCGTCATCCGTGGCCCCATGCCCGCCCATCATGGACGACAGGTCGTAATCTTGTTTGGAAATCGTAAGCGGGTAGCTCGAGAGTGTGTCCTCCTCGACCTTTTTGATGTAGCCGTTTACGCCATTGGAGAGCGCCAGAATCGCCGCGATGCCAATAATGCCGATCGAACCAGCAAAGGCCGTCATAGCCGTACGGCCCTTCTTGGTCAAAAGGTTTCGCGCCGAAAGCCCCAGCGCTGTCACAAAGCTCATCGAGGTTTTGCGCGTGGGCTTGGCCTCGCGACGCGCGGGCTCGGCAGCATCAAAGGGATCTGAATCGTCGGTGACCTTGCCGTCCGCCAGGTTGACAATGCGCGTGGCGTACTTGTACGCCAGCTCGGGATTGTGCGTGACCATGATGACCAGACGGTCGCGCGCAACGTCCTTGAGCAAATCCATGACCTGGACGGACGTCGTTGAATCCAAGGCGCCGGTCGGCTCGTCAGCCAGCACAATCTCGGGGTCATTGATCAGGGCGCGGGCAATGGCCACGCGCTGCATCTGCCCGCCCGAAAGCTGGCTCGGGCGCTTGTCAACGTGCTCGCCCAGACCGACTGCCTCGAGCGCCTTGCGTGCACGTTGGCGGCGCTCGGCATGCCCCACGCCCGTGAGCGTAAGCGCCAACTCCACGTTTTCCAAAATGCTCTGATGCGGAATGAGGTTATAGCTCTGGAACACAAAGCCGATGCGATTATTGCGATAGGCATCCCAATCGCGGTCGTTGAAGTCCTTGGTCGAGATGCCGTCGATCAGCAGATCGCCCGAATCAAAATGATCGAGTCCACCGATGACGTTGAGCATCGTAGTCTTACCCGAACCCGAGGGACCCAGAATGGCTACGAACTCGTTATCGCGAAAAGACAGGCTTACGCTGTCGAGCGCTACCTGCGTAAACGACTGCGTAACGTACCTTTTGCAAATAACCCTGAGATCCAGCATGGACGGCAACCTCTCTCGCGCGGGCGCGCTCGCCCGCTCCCCCGCCGTTCACGTTCGGCGCGTTTGTCCTACTCTATCCTCATTTTTGGCCGATACCAGTGAGGAATGTAACGAACCGCGCCAAAAAACGAACGGGACAGCACGCCGCATGGCGCACCATCCCGCATATAACATCCCCGATGCGACAAAGAGGCTGTCACTTTGTCACATTCCAATGCGCGCTACTTTTCGAGCCCGCACGGCATAACGTTAGCGCTGCCGCGGCGAGCCTCAGTCACGGCTGCAAAGAAGCGATAGCCGCCCGAGAAGTTAAAGCACTCAAAGCCATGCTGCGCCAAAATGCGGCAAGCAATGTAGCTGCGAATGCCGCTCTGGCAAATCACGTAAACCGGCTTGGCCCGGTCGAGCTCGCCCAGGCGATTGCGCAGATCATCGACGGGAATGTTTACGAAACCATCGATATGCCCGCGCTCATACTCCCCTTCCGTACGAACATCGAGCAGCTGCACGCTGCCATCGCGTGGCAAGTTGGGCTCATCCTCCCAATGCCACTGCGCCAGTATGCCGCGATTGAGGTTCTCGATCATAAAGCCCGCCATATTGACGGGATCCTTCGCCGATGAATACGGCGGCGCGTATGCTAGGTCCAAATCCTTAAGCCTATCGCCGCGCATGCCTGCCTGGATGGCAGTCGCCAGAACGTCGATACGCTTGTCCACACCATCGATGCCCACGATTTGCGCACCCAGCAGGCGCAATCCCTGCTTCTCGAAGACAACCTTCATGGTCATGGGCGTTGCACCCGGATAATAACCCGCATGCGAACCGGGCGACAGGACCACGCTGTCGCAGTCAATTCCCGCCGCGTGTGCTGCCTTTTCGGATAGTCCCGTGCTTGCCGCCGTCAAGTCGAATACCTTGATAACCGATGAGCCCAACGATCCGAGGTAGCAGCTGTCCATGCCGGCTATGACATCGGCGACGACACGCCCCTGCTTGTTGGCGGGGCCGGCGAGCGAAATGACCGCGTCCTCGCCGGTCACCTGATGCGTGACCTGCACGGCATCGCCCACGGCATACACGTCGGCAGCAGAGGTCTCCATGCGGTCGTTGACCACAATAGCCCCCTTGATGCCCAGTTCGAGCCCCGCCTCTTGCGCCAGATGGCTCTCAGGTGCCACGCCAATGGCAAGCAGTACCATATCGGCTCCGATAGGGCCATCGCCCGCAACATGGGTGACAACGCGGCCATCAACTTCCTCAAAACCTGTCACATCGGCCTTGAGGCGCAGATCGATACCGTGCTCACGCACCTCGGTATGCAAAAGGGTCGCCATGTCGTAATCCAGGTTGTTCATAAGCTGGACGGGACGCTGCAGAAGGGTCACCTGGAGCCCCAGCTCGCACAGATTCTCCGCCGTCTCGACGCCAATGAAGCCGCCGCCGATCACGACGGCACTGCTCGGTCGCCGCTCTCGAACATAGCTGTGAATACGCAGCGTGTCCTCAACGGTGCGTAGGCTAAAGATTTTATCCGAGTCGATGCCCGGCAACGCAGGGCGAATCGGCTTTGCACCCGGCGACAGGATGAGCTTGTCATACGTCTCGACAAATTCCTCGCCCGTCAGCATATTGCGAACCTCGACCGTATGCGAATCGGGATGGATGGCAAACACCTCGTGACTCGTCTTGACCGCAATGCGAAAGCGATCCCAAAAGCCCTTGGGAGACTGCAGCGTCAATGCGCTCTCTTCTTCTATCACGCCGCCAATGTAGTACGGAAGCCCACAATTGGCATACGATACAAAACCCGTGCGCTCAAAGATGACAATTTGGGCCTGCTCGTCGAGTCTGCGCAAACGTGCCGCCGCCGATGCGCCGCCCGCGACGCCTCCAACGATAACCACCTTCATAGCTAACGCACCACCTTTCCCGTGTAGCCGCTTATGCCGCCGATATTCTTGACACTGCCATACCCAGAACGCTTAAGAAAACTCACAGCTTGGTTGCTTCGCGCACCGCTCAGGCAATGCACGAAAAGCTGCGTGCCCTTTCGACGTATACCCATGATGCTACCCCGAAGCAGAAAAAGAGTCGCTGTTTCCAGCGACTCCCCTTCAGTTGTCTGTCCCACAGACTTACTGTTCGCTCTTCGCGAGTGCCTGATCGATCAGTTTGTTGAGCGCCTCGCGCTGCTCAGCGGAGTTGATGCCGCCCATGATCGGCTCTCCCACAATGTTACCGTTCTGGTCGATCACGTAGGTGGTCGGGAACGAGTACAGGTTGGAGGTGAACTTTCCGGCCTCGCTGTCCGACTTAAACCAGATGTTCTTATACGTCACGCCCTTCTTGGAAAGCACGTCCTTGGCATCAGCCACCTCGTCTTTATTGCCATCGAGCGTAAAGGAATTAACGCCCACGACCTGGCCGCCCTTCTCGGCAAGCTCCTTGTTGAGCTTCTCCAGATCGCCCAGCTCTCCCACGCACGGCTTGCAGGTGGTAAACCAGAAGTTCATGACGGTGACCTTGTTCTTGGAGAACAGCTCGTCGCTGTTTACATCGTTGCCGTCCAAGTCCTTGCCCTTAAAGCTGGGGAACTTCGTCTCCCCGCTCTCGCCGTTGGTCATGCCTGCGGTCGAGGCATCGACGCTCTCCCCCTCGCCGGGCGTGCTGCCGCATCCGGGGAACTCCTTCTCCAGCGCCATGAGCTTGTCCTCGATCTCCTTGACCTGCTGCGCGCCGGCCTTAAGCGTCTTAAGCTCGTCAGCCGCAAACTGATCCTTGGCGCCCTCGATGGTATCGAGCAAGAAGTCACCGTAGTTCTTGCCGTCCTCAATCATGGGAGTGTCTTTGTTGGCCGCAAGGAACACCTTTTCCCATAGGGCGTTATCGCTCGCAAAGATCTCGTTTTCCTTTTGCAGCAGCTGCTGGTACAGCTTGGCCGCCTCCTCGGCGCTCGACGGCTTTTGTGCCACAAGCTCGGCAATCTGCGCATCGCCGCTCGTGGCATCCTTCGCGTCGCCCTTGGGGGCAGAGCACGCCGCGAGAGTCAGCGCCAGCACGGGCAGCATCAACAGAGCCGCAATTTTTGACAGTTTCATGGTTCCTCCGTTTATATCGAAACTTATATAGGTACCTATTTGTTTTCGCAGGCTTGCGTGGACTGCGCGGGTTTGTCGCCAGTCACACCCAGCCCGTAGCGAAAGCTAATAGCATCGACGGGGCACGCGCCCACGCATTTGCCGCAACGAATGCACTCGGCATGGTCGGGCGTACGCGTAACGTCCACGTCCATCTGGCACACCTTGGCGCACTTGCCGCACGAGACGCATTTACAATGATCGACCTGAATCCCCAGCAACGACACCTTGTTCATGAGTGCATAAAATGCGCCGAGGGGGCAAATCCATTTACAGAAGGGGCGGTAGAACAGCACGCTCAGCACCGCAACCGCAATGAGGATCGCGAGCTTCCAGGAAAAGAGCTTTCCCAGCGCGGAGCGGATTCCCGTATTCATGATGGACAGCGGAATCGCGCCCTCGAGCACACCCTGCGGGCAAATGTACTTGCAAAAGAACGGGTCGCCCATACCCACATCGTTAACCACCAAGACGGGCAGCAGCACCACGGCAAACAGTAGCACGGCATACTTGATGTACGTGAGCGGCTTGAGCTTTTTCGTGGAGAGCTTTTTGCTGGGAATCTTATGCAGAAGCTCTTGCAGCCATCCAAACGGACACAAAAAGCCGCATACAAAACGTCCCAGTAGCACGCCGATCAGAATGAGCGTTCCGGTGACGTAATACGAAAAGCTGAACTTAGACGATCCCACCACCGACTGAAACGACCCGATGGGGCACGCACCCGAGGCCGCTGGACACGAGTAGCAGTTAAGCCCCGGCACGCAGACGGCTTTGCCGGCTCCCTGGTAGATACCGCCCTTGGCAAAGTTAGGCAGGTGAATATTGGTCGCAAGCGTCGCCGCCGCCTGAATCAATCCGCGGAATCTCGCCAAAAGATGCGATGCAGTGTTTTTTCTTTTATCCAATTCCGATACACTCCAAGCACAGCCTGATTGCCTTGGCCAGCACGGCATCTGCCTCGCCGCGCATAATTCCAAAGCCAACCATGGCTACCCCAACGATCAGCAAAGCCACCTGCGCCACAGGCTTAATCGCTTTGAACAATCTGACCACTCCTTTCGTTTCGCGACCCATTGGACCATACCGACTATAAAATCCGTGTTAAGCGTGAATGACTATGCAAGGAGAACGTTATGCGCATCTTGGTCGTCGAGGACGAGCGGGCGCTGTGCGATGCGATCGCACGCAGCCTGCGCAACTTGGCCTATAGCGTCGACTGCTGCTACGACGGGCAGCAGGCCCTCGATCTACTCGATGTCGAGACCTTTGATCTTGTCGTGCTCGACCTCAATCTCCCCCATGTCGACGGCATGACCGTGCTCAGGCAACTCAGGACAACTGATTGTGAGACCAAGGTGCTTGTGCTCTCGGCACGTGGCGAGGTCTCCGACAAGGTAGCGGGGCTCGATGCGGGCGCCAACGACTACCTCACCAAGCCGTTCCATCTTGACGAGCTGGCGGCACGTATACGCAGCCTCACGCTCAGGCGCTTTACGCAAAGCGACGTTGTTCCAACCTGTGGATCGCTGAGCTTTGACACCAAAGCGCGCCTCGCCTCCGTGGGCGGCGAGACCCTATCCCTCACGCGCAAGGAGACCGGCATCTTGGAATACCTGATGCTTAACCAGGGGCGGCCGGTGAGCCAGGAAGAGCTTATCGAGCATGTATGGGACAGCAGCGTCAACAGCTTTAGCAACGCAACCCGCGTGCACATCTCGTCGCTGCGCAAAAAGCTGCGCGGCGCGTTGGGGCACGACCCCATCCGCAACCGAATCGGCGAAGGCTACGTTATGGAGGACGGCAAATGAAGCGGCTGTCGCTGCAGTGGCGCATCACGTTGATGACGGCACTGCTGATATGTTCAACCTGCGTACTTATGAATTGCCTGGTTGGCTACTCCGGCATGCGCTACATGGACTCGATCGGCAATGAACTATCGGCGCACAGCAAGGTGGAGGCGGCCTCGCCCAGCTCATTTGACCCGACAAACAAAGAGCTCGACGACGCGCTGACCATCGTCGTGAACGACGCCCAAGAATCGTTTGGCGCGACGAGCTGGTATATAACTGCGGCGGTGACGCTGCTCGGCGGCGTGCTGGCCTACTTTGTAAGCGGACATGCGCTGCGGCCGTTGCGCTTCTTTGCGACGCAAGTCGAGAGCGTGCGGCCCGACAACCTCGCCGACACAAAAATCAGCGAGGACGTGCCCTCTGAACTCAGGCGCTGCAGCGCGTCGTTTAACGACATGATTGCCCGCCTTGACGAGGGATTTTCCGCACAAAGACAGTTTACGGGCAATGCGGCGCACGAGCTGCGCACGCCACTTGCGCTCATGCAGGCCCAGGTCGAGCTGTTTTGCGCCGAGCACCCCGACGTCGACGCCGATACAGCGAGCCTGCTCGGGCTGCTGCAGGAGCAGACCGAGCGGATGACGCACATGACAAAGACCCTGCTCGAGATGAGCGAGCTGCGCAGTGTCCCTTGCAACGATGTGATTGACCTAGCGCCGATGATCGAAGAAGTGCTCACGGACCTGGCACCCCTTGCCGAGCAAAAAGACATCACGCTTACAAGTGAGGGCGACGCGCAAATGATCGGCAGCGACACGCTGATCTATCGGTTGCTGTTCAACTTGACCGAAAACGCCATACGCTATAGCGCGCCCAACTCGACCGTGCAAATCAACGCCTGCGCCGAAGGCGACCGCGTGCTGCTACGCGTGCGCGACCAGGGGCCGGGCATTCCCGAGCAATACCAGACGAGCATCTTTCAGCCCTTCTTTCGCGTCGACAAATCGCGCAGCAGGGCATACGGCGGCGTGGGGCTGGGGCTTGCGCTGGTCTGGGAGATCGCCGCGCTCCACGGCGGCTCCATCGAGGTCGAAGAGAGCTCGGAGCGCGGAACGACCATGCTCGTGACTCTTCCCACTCGCGCACTCGGCTCATTAAAATAACGAACGGGATGGCACGCCGCGTGGCGTACCATCCCGCACATAATATCGAGGATGTGACAAAGGGACTGTCCCTTTGTCACATCTGCTAGTTCTCGTCGCCTACCAGCTGAGTTAGCTTACTCCCACTCGACCGTGCCAACGGGCTTCGGCGTGAGGTCGTAGCAAACGCGGCAAATACCGGGGACCTCGGCGGTGACGCGGGCGGTAATGCGCTTGAATAGCGCCCAGTCGAGCTCGGGAACCTCGGCAGTCATGACATCGACGGTGTTGATGCAGCGGATGATGCAGGGCCAATCGTAGGCGCGCTTGCCCTCGCGCACACCGGTTGCGCGGAAGTCGGGCACGACGGCAAAATACTGCCAGATGGTCAGACCGGCCTTGTCGATCTCCTCGCGCACGATGGCGTCGGCTTCGCGCAGCGCCTCAAGACGGTCGCGGGTGATGGCACCAAGGCAGCGGACGCCCAGGCCGGGACCGGGGAACGGCTGGCGCTCAACCATATTCTCGGGCAGGCCGAGCTCGCGACCCACGACGCGGACCTCGTCCTTGTACAGCAGTTTGACGGGCTCGCAGAGCTCAAACTGCAGATCCTCGGGCAGACCGCCCACGTTGTGGTGAGCCTTCACGCCGTCTTGGGACTCCAGGATGTCGGGATAGATGGTGCCCTGGGCGAGGAAGCTGACCTCATCGCCAACCTTGCGGGCCTCCTCCTCGAACACGCGAATGAACTCGGCGCCGATAATCTTACGCTTGGCCTCGGGATCCTCGACGTCCACGAGCTTGTCCAGGAAGCGATCTGTGGCGTCAACGTAAACCAGGTTGGCATCCATCTGATTCTTGAAGACGTCGACGACCTGCTCGCTCTCGCCCTTGCGCATCAGGCCGTGGTTAACATGCACGCAAATGAGCTGCTTGCCGATGGCCTTGATGAGCAGGGCCGCGACAACCGAACTGTCGACACCACCGGAAAGAGCCAGCAGGACCTTTTTGTCGCCGATCTGCTCGCGGATTGCAGCGACCTGCTCTTCGATGAACGCCTGGGCAAGTTCGGGAGTGGTGATACGTACCATGTCGTCGGGACGCTTGTTGGGATCCATGCAGAGCTCCTTCTCGGTTCGATGGAAATGCGCCGCGCGTATGCAGACGCACCGTCATATGACCTCATTATATGCAGAACGAGATACGTTTCCCATCGCTGCGACAGAGCTTTTTGCAGGGGCGGCAGTTTTTCTATATCCCAAGGTCAGCTAGACTTCGGTAGCCACCTTGGGAGCATCGCCAATAGACTCTTCCTTTATACGTTCGGCACAATCGTAGGCGATACCCACAAATTCCAGTCCCGAGCAACAAGAGTACAATTGCTGCTAGTGTTGCCAGCTGTTGGGAGATGGAAGATGGACTGCGATGGCTACCCATGCGTTCCCATGCCGTTGATGTGCACCGCCTTTGTGCCGGGGCAGATTGACGCTGCGGTTGCAGGCATTTCCGACCCCGATTCACGCGCCATCGCCACGGCAGAAGCGCTGTACTTTCGCGGACAGGCCGCACTCGCCGCCAAGACGGCGCACCCCTATCTTGACGTCACCGATCCCGCGCTGCGCTATTCCGCATGCTTTATCTGCGGATACGCCAGTCTGTCGCTCAACCGTATCGCCGACGCCCGCCGGTGCCTTGCGGGCATCCTCGATACGCCGGCCGACGAGGAATCGCCCGCCGTCCACGCCACGCATATCCTGTTCGCCTCGGCCGCGAGCGTCCTGCTGCACTTGCCTTCCCCGTATTCTGCCGAAGAGTTTTATCCACTTGCGGCGCACCTACCCGAAGGCCTGCGACTGTTCGCCAGCTACGTGATGGCGCACGCCTTGTATCTGCGCGGCGAATACGGCCGCAGCCTGGGCATGGCGGAAAACGCCCTAATTATGAAACAGGGAAGCTATCCCATCTCGGAACTGTTCCTGCACCTGGCAGCTTCCATGGCATGCATGAGCCTCAAGGACATCGACGCCGCAAAAGCGCATTTTGGAGCCGCTTGGGACATTGCGCGCCCCGACGGCCTTATCGAGCTCATTGGCGAGCACCACGGCCTTTTGCAGGGGCTCATCGAGGCATGCCTAAAAACGCAATACCCTGACGACTTCGCACGCATCATCGAGATCACGTACCGCTTCAGCTACGGCTGGCGGCGCATCCACAACCCCGATTCGGGCGAGGACGTTGCCGACGATTTAACGACCACAGAGTTCACCATGGCCATGCTCGCCTGCCGCGGATGGACCAACGCTGAAATCGCAGGCCATATGGGAGTATCGCCGGGCACCGTCAAAAACCGCCTATCCGGCGTATACGCAAAGCTTGGCATCGGCACACGCGCCGAGCTGGTCGCGCACATGTTGCGTTAGCGACCGGGCTGCCAAGCGCATCGAACGCGTTCCGGAACCCGGCGCTTCGCTCGATCAATTTGGACATTTTGACCCTTGAACGGCACTACCGCCACGAAGCGTCTTCTCGCAAAATTGGATTATTTCCACCGATATTTGCGGGATGGGAGCCCAAGATGCTTGATCGCCGTTCGTTACTTGTTGCTGGAGCGTCCTCGCTGGCGAGCATTATGTTGCCTCGCGTGCCGGGAAGCGAAAATGCCTTCCTGCTGCCGTTCGCGCCCACCGCGGCCTATGCCGACGAAGAAGACCCCTTCAAGGTGCTCGTTCTCTCGCGCACCATGTTTGGTGTGGTCGTGGTCGACGTCGCCAACAAGAATACGCCCATCGCAGGTGCCCAGGTCACGCTCACATCGCGCTATGCCGTAGGCAAGCAGCTAACCGCCACGACCGATGACGAAGGCACGGCCATCTTTGAGGTCGCCCCTCTTTCGGAAGGCTACGTGGACGAGGCAACGCTCCTTGACGCGTACGACTTTAACGGCGGCATCTCCATTAGCATGGCGGGCTACCGTGATGTCGAGATTCCCCTTGCGCGTATCCAGGGCGGCACCGCCATAACCGCACCCACACGTCCGCTTTCCGACGGCGAGCCGTACTTCCGCCAGCTCACGTTCGACGAATGGGACATCCAGTACGCCGACGCCACGTTTATGGCAATGCCAGCGGACGAAGCGGCAAACGACCAGCCCGACACGCACGCTTTTACCGTGCAGGCTCATCTGCCGCAGGGCGGGCAGGCAACATTGCATATCAATAAAGTGATGCCCGCTGCGGGCAGCTCAACCGAAACCGTCACGCAGATTGGTCAGATCAAGGCCAGCGCATCGGGCGCGGATAGTCTGGCGACGTTCACACTCGAAGACAAGTTCCTCGATGCAGCGTCGAGCCTTCTGGAAGAAGGATGCAAGCTGCGCTTTGTCCTCGACTACCAGGGCAAAACCTACACGCTCTCCTCCCCCATGGCCGTTGTTACCGCGCCGGCGGCAAAGGCGGAATCCGGATCGACCACTATCGTCCCCACCACTATGGACCAAGAGATCACTCCGTTTGATTTCCCCGCATCGTTTCCCGGCATCGGTGGTAATAAGTTCACGTGCTGGATGCCCACATTTCCGATCCTCTTCGATTTCTCGTTTGCTGGATACGTGCTGTTTGGCGGAGGATACAAACCAGCCAGCTATATGAACGATTCGGGCAATCCGGATCCGGAGTACTGGAAGAAGTCACCGCGCGAGTCGGGCGCCAAGCAGGCAAACCGCTACCTCGACGAAATGGAGGGGAAGTGGAATCAGTACAAAAGTATGAGTGCCGGTTCGGGCACCGATCCAAGAAACACCAAGCTCCTTCGCCACCATTGCACGCCGCTGTTCACGATGGATATCGCCACACAGCTGTACGGCTCGCTCGCCTACGATTGGGTGGGCAAAACCTGGGGTAACAACAACGACCCCGCATACGGCAATATTAAGGCCCTCTTCCAGGTAAGAACTGACCTCAATTGGACCGAGCAGTTTACCCTAGGACCGGTGCCATTTTTCCTAAACGTCAACCCTTGGGTGCTGGCGAAGCTGGCGCTCGCTGTGGCTGCCCACACGCACGGCAGCGGCGCGGCGTTTTTCAAGAACATTTCGCTCGACTATTCCAACACGTCGGGCTCGTTCACCATCCAGATCGGGCTTGCCGTCACCTTTGGAGCCGGCGTTGCAGGCGTCGCTTCGTCTGCCGTGCGCGGTGCCGCATCCCTCACGCTGTTCATTGGGTACGAGAAGGCAGATGGACACCAGCTTCCGCGGCTGCGCGTGGGTGCAGACGTCGATGTCGATGTGATACTCCAGTTCGTAATGTTCAAGTGGACCACCAAGGCTTGGTCGGGGTCGTGGCCCACACTCATCGATTCGTGGAATATGTCGGTGAACAATGGCGACCAGTATGTACTCCAGCGCTCTGAGCTGGCATTGGGTGGAAATACGCCTTATACGTTGGATGCCTGCTTCGGCTCGGCCGGCAACGCCGAGGCAGGTGGTGTGCCGCAGTTTATCGCATCGGCCACCATCGTCACCAACGCCGAGCTGCTCGCACGCGCCGAGGTTAAGGCCACTGCCGTAAACGCCGCGCCTGTCGTGCGCGATTGGGATCAAACGGTCACGCGCATTGAGCTCGAGGCGAACGCGGAGAGCGACGACACGGGACAGGTCGAACATTTCGTCCATGCGCTGATAGAGAACGACGAAAATGCCGCACCGATGTATGAGTACACCTACATCGGTCAGTCAACGAACGCCGTTGCGGACCCGAACGCCAATTCTGCCGGCGTGTCGGAGGACGAGCGTGGCGGCATAAAACCCTCGAGCGACAACGTGCTGTTTTCCGGCGTGCTCAGCGAAGCCCACATGAAGCTAACGATGATTGCCGGCGTAGAATGCTTGTTCCGTATCGCCTCGGTGCGCTACGGCGACAATGGCCGCTCGCGCCTGGTGGTGCACACAAAGGCAAACGGCACGTGGTCCGCTCCCACGCCCGTGGACTTTCCCCTTGGGTTTGGCGAGGGCGACGTGGAGCGCAACGGCATATTCGATTACGACTTCGACGTGGTGGAATATACGGACGGAAGAGGAAACCAGGACGCCTACGTGCTGCTGGTCTCGGGCGAGCGCCCCGCCGGCGACAACACCCTTTTCGATACGGCAAGCACAGCCGGCATACTGTCCGTTGTGCGCCTGCGCATAAGTAATGACGAGATCCGCGTGGTGTCGCATACGTCATGGCGCAGCATCTCGCGCGGCCGCCTGCAAGAGGATGGCTACCATTGCCTGCAGTGCCCGCGCATCACGGTAGGCAAGACGCTGGTCGACGGACGCCTGTCGGGTGCCTACCTCCACCGCCGCGGAACCACCGCAGAGAAGGCGCTCGGCAGCGAGGCCGAGGTTGCGCTGGAATGCTTTACCCTGTGGTCGGACGTTTCGGGCGACAGCCTGACGTTCCGCCAAGTTCTTCGCTTTCCGCAAGCACCGTCGAGTATCGAGCTGAGCGAGCCCGAGAATATCAACGGCAAAATGGTGGTGCCCGTTGCGTACGAGACCGCAGACGGTTGCGGCTGCGCATCGTACGCCGTGATCGGCCAGTCCATTGCGGGCTGGGGCGTTATGCCACCAGACGCCACGGTGCCCCATGCGGTGCCGTGGCCACAACATTCGGGCTTTTTGGCCACCGTCAACGAGCAGCTGCAGCATATTACTTGGACGCGAGGCGCATCGGCATTTGCAACGCAGCCCGTGGGTGCCGCAGGCTGTGGCCCGGCATCGTTTAGCGTAAGCAACAACGGCAGGTGCGCGCTCTATATAGAGAACACCGATGGCAAGGTGGGGCAAACCTACGACGAAGAAGGCAACCCGGTAGCAGTGATGGGCAAGCACTTCCGCATCTTCGCCAGCACCTTGGCAGGTGATCTGTTCACGGAGCCGTTCGTGATGTGCGAGCTGGACCATCCCGTCGATCAGATAACGACATTTTTGACGTCGGGAGGCATGCTCTCCGCGCTCGCCACGCACATTGTGAGCGCGGAGAAGAGCGAGGCAGAGCTGCACGGCATCGAAGTGCCTCTGGTGGCGTGTGCCACTCCGACGGGCGCGGTCGCTACCTCGGGCGCGGTGGTGCCCGGAGCAGCAGGCGAATCCTTCATGGTCACGGTGCGAAACGACGGCAACACTTTGCTGACTGCCGGCACGATCGATCTGTACCGAGAGGGCTCCAGCCAGCCGTTCTCCAGCGCATCCATCGGATTCGGAGCGAACGCACGCATGGCTTCGATCTACGATCCAGAGCTTGCCGAAGACGCTTCGGCCAACGACATGACACACGTAAAGTACGCGCTCGAGACGCTGGGCGCACGTTTTGCAACGCACCCGCTGGTAGCCGACAACGGCAACGCCGTGCTGGCACCGGGTTGCACGGCACAGTTCCGCATGAGCTTCGCCATCCCCGAGAGTTGGAGCGACGAAGTGGGCAAACGCGTCACGCTGTATGCGAAGGCGCGTAATCTGGTGGCGCTCGATCCCGTAACGCTCGAGGAGATCCGACCGGGCGCAAACTCGGCGCTGAGTGCCGTTCTGCACGAGCTTCATGTGCCCGACGCGGCATGCGAACGCTCAGAAGTGCAGGTCGGCGTATGCGACAGCGCGGATACGACAGGACTTCACGACGCCCCGATGACAGCAGACGGCGATGGTGGCTCGAGTGGCAGCGGTACTGACGAGGGCGGCGGCTCCGGCGGAAGCAGCTCCGGCAGCGGCAAGAACCACGGCAATAACAAGCGCTCCGGAAAAGCGGGCGCGCTTGCGGGCACGGGCGATGTCAACGCTCCCCTTACAGCAGCCGCTGCAGCACTCGCCGCGGCAGGCGCGGGCCTCATCGCCTACAGCGCCCGCCGCACGGCGCTCGAAAAAGACACCGCCAATGAGGTCAATTCGGATAAGTCTCGCTAGCTCCTAGTTATTTTTGTGAGAGACGCCGGCTCGGCTCATCGAGCACCAAAATGGGCTGGTTCTGAATACCCAGAGCCAGCCCATTGCGCATTAGATGTCGCCAGCGGAGTCGAGCTCGGCTTCCTCGCCCCGCATTCCACCGAGGACAGTGGGGCACTATCGTTTAAGGGCTTCGTTATTGTTCGATGGTCTTCTTGACGACTGCGGGGACGCCTGCCGCCACCACGTTGTCTGGAAGGTCTTCCGTCACGACGCTGCCCGCGGCAATTACGCAACCGCTGCCGATGGTAACTCCCTGCAGCACTGACACGTTCGCGCCAAACCAGCAGTTATCGCCGACAACGATGGGCAGAGCCTTCTCGAGACCCAAGTTGCGGTCCTTTGCCTTTAGGGGGTGCGAAGCGGTGTAGAAGCCGCAAAACGGCCCGATAAACACGTTGCCACCAAAGGTGATAGAGCCGCCGTCCATAAAGTAGCAGCCATGGTTTACAAAACAGCCCTCACCAAAGGTCGTCTTGCTCCCGTAGTCAAAGTAGGCAGGCGAAAGGACCGTCAGCCCCCCGGGAAGATCGGTATCGAGCAAGGACTTCAAAGCATCAAGCTGTGCGTCGCTTCCAGGTTTTGCCATATTAAAGTCATAGCAGAGCGCCTCCGCCTTCGCGCGTTGCGCCAGGAGCTCCTCGTCAAAGTTGGCATCATGCCACTCACCGCGCTCCATCTTCTCTTTCTCGGTCATTGCGCCCCCTCAAACAACATGCAGTCTTGATGCGGCAATTCTACCAGCCGATAAGCCACGGTTTTAACACGAGCACCACACCGCGCAGGGAATGACCGCAGAAGCCAAAGGTGCCCGACTCCGAACGATTGTTCGATGGATTTCGTGTTGGTTGGAATCGCCTATGGGCCGGGCTATGCTACCTTGACTATCTATATGACTTAAACGCAGCAAAGGAGCATCGAGAGAGCGAGCATGGCAAAAAACACCGCAAACTATGGTAACGACAGTATTCGTCAGCTCAAGGACGAGGAGCGCGTACGCCTGCGCCCCGCCGTCATCTTTGGCTCTGACGGGCTCGACGGCTGCGCGCATGCCGCCTTCGAGATCCTGTCCAACGCCGTTGACGAGGCGCGCCAGGGCTACGGCAAGCTCATCACCCTTACCGCCTTTCGCGATGGCTCCATTCAGGTAGAGGACAACGGCCGTGGCTGCCCGCTCGACTGGAACCCTTCCGAGAAGCGCTTTAACTGGGAGCTCGTCTTCTGCGAGCTCTACGCCGGCGGCAAGTACAACAACAACCAGGGCGGCGACTACGACTTCTCGCTCGGCACCAACGGCCTGGGCTCGTGCGCGACCCAGTACGCTTCCGAGTACATGGACGTCACCGTTTGGCGCGACGGTAACAAGTACTCTCTGCACTTTAAGAAAGGCAAGGTCGTCGGCGCCAAAAAGAAGGCACTCGAGATTGAGTCCAGCGACGAGGACCGCACCGGCACCACCATCAAGTGGCGCCCCGATCTTGAGGTCTTTACCTCGATCAGCATTCCCCACGACTGGTATCGCGAGACCATGCGCCGCCAGGCCGTGGTCAACGCCAACGTGACCTTCCGCCTGCGCATCGAGGACGACAACGGCGAGTTTTCCGAAGAGGATTTTTGCTACCCCAAGGGTATCGAGGACTACGTGCTCGAGAAGGTCGGTACCGACTACCTTACCGAACCCTTCTTTATCGAGGCCGACCGCCGCGGTCGCGATCGCGAGGACCTGCCCGACTACAACGTAAAGATCACCGCGTGCATGTGCTTCTCGCGCACCTTCATGATGCAGGAGTATTACCACAACTCATCGTGGCTCGAGAACGGCGGCTCGCCCGAGAAGGCCGCGCGCAGCGCTCTGACCAGCGCCATCGATGCCTATATTAAGCAACAGGGCAAGTACAACAAAAACGAGACCGGCATTAAGTGGCAAGACGTCCAGGACTGCCTGGTACTGGTGACCAACTGCTTCTCCACCCAGACGTCCTACGAAAACCAGACCAAGAAGGCTATCAATAACCGCTTTATCCAGCAGGCCATGACCGCCTTCTTTAAGGAGCGCCTCTCGACCTACTTGATCGAGAACAAAGACGCTGCCAACAAGATCGTGGAGCAGGTGCTCATCAACAAGCGCTCGCGCGAGAACGCCGAGAAGACGCGCCAGAGCATCAAGACCAATCTGCAGCAGAAGACCGACATGGCCAACCGCGTGCAGAAGTTCATCGACTGCCGCTCCAAGGACAAGAGCCGTCGCGAGATCTACATCGTAGAGGGCGACTCGGCAGCAGGCGCCATCCGCACCTCGCGCGATGCCGAGTTCCAGGGTGTTATGCCCGTCCGAGGCAAGATCCTCAACTGTCTGAAAGAGGACTACCCGCGCATCTTTAAGTCCGACATCATCATGGACCTTATGCGCGTGCTGGGCTGCGGTGTGGAGATCAAGGACAAGCGCATCAAGAACCTTGGTGCCTTCGACCTGGACAACCTCAACTGGAACAAGGTCATCATCTGTACGGACGCCGACGTCGACGGTTATCACATCCGCACGCTCGTGCTCACCATGCTCTACCGCCTGGTGCCCACGCTTATCGACGAGGGCTACGTGTATATCGCCGAGTCACCGCTCTACGAGATCAACTGCAAAGAGAAGACCTACTTTGCCTACACCGAACTCGAGAAGAACGGCATTCTTAAGGAGATCGGCGACCAGAAGTGCTCGATCAACCGCTCCAAGGGTCTTGGTGAGAACGATCCGGACATGATGTGGCTCACCACCATGAACCCCGAGACGCGTCGCCTGATCAAGGTGGAGCCCGAGGACGTCACCAAGATGGAAACCATGTTCAACCTGTTGCTGGGCAACGACGAGGCAGGCCGCAAGCGCCATATCTCCGAGCACGGCAAGGAATACCTGGACCAGCTGGACCTGCAATAGCAGCACATCGATAACGACGGCCCATAAGAAGTTCAAGAGGAAATCGTGGCAAAGAAGAAGACGAAGAACCAGCCAAAGAAAAAGCAGGTCAACGCCGAGAACGTCATCGGCCTGCACTCCGAGGTCACCGATCAGCCAATCACGCAGACGCTCGAGGTCAACTACATGCCCTACGCCATGAGCGTCAACGTCTCGCGTGCATTCCCCGAGATCGACGGCTTTAAGCCCTCGCATCGCAAGCTGCTCTACACTATGTACAAGATGGGTCTGCTCAAGGGCGAGCGCCAGAAGAGCGCCAACATCGTGGGTCAGACCATGAAGCTCAACCCGCACGGCGACGCCGCGATCTACGAGACGATGGTGCGCCTGGCGACGGGTAACGAAGCGCTGCTTGCCCCCTTCGTGGAGTCGAAGGGCAACTTTGGCAAGTACTATTCGGGCGACCTGAGCTACGCCGCCTCGCGTTACACCGAGGCCAAGCTCTCCCCCATCAGCGCCGAGATCTTCAAGGACATCGACAAGGACCCGGTCGACTTCGTCGACAGCTACGACGGTGCCATGAAGGAGCCGCGTCTGCTGCCCACCACGTTCCCCAACATCCTCGTCTCGGCCAACAAGGGCATCGGCGTCGCTATGGCGTCCGATATCTGCGGCTTCAACCTCAACGAGGTCTGCACCGCCACGATGCACTACCTGAAGGACCCCGACTGCGATCTGCTCGAGTACATGCCCATGCCCGATTTCTCGACCGGCGGCGAGATTATCTACCGCCGCGAGGAGATGGAGAAGATCATCGAGACCGGTCTTGGCAGCTTCCAGATTCGCTCCCGCTGGCGCTGGATTCCCGAAGAGCGCATCATCGAGGTGTATGAGATCCCCTACACCACCAAGACCGATGTCATCATCGAGCGCATCGTCAAGCTCTCCAAGGAGGGCAAGGTCAAAGAGATCGCTGACATCCGCGACGAGACCGACCTCTCGGGCTTGCGCATCGCCATCGACCTTAAGCGCGGCGTCGACCCCGACAAGCTCATGGCCAAGCTCTATCGCTCGACCACGCTGCAGGACTCGTTCTCGTGCAACTTCAACGTGCTCGTCGACGGCTATCCCCGTGTTATGGGCGTGCGCCAGATCCTGCGCGAGTGGGTCAAGTGGCGTATTGAGTCCACGCGTCGCCGCATTAACTTTGACCTGGGCAAAAAGTCCGAGCGCCTGCACCTGCTGCACGGCCTTGAGGCGATCCTGCTCGACATCGACAAGGCGATCGCCATCATCCGCGGCACCAAACTCGAGGCCGAGGTCGTGCCCAACCTTATGAAGGGCTTCGACATCGACGAGACCCAGGCCGAGTTTGTCGCCGAGCTCAAGCTCCGCAACATCAACGAGGAGTACATCCTCAACCGCACCAAGGACATCGCTAAGCTCGAGGGTGAGATTGCCGAGCTTGAGGAGATCCTTTCGAGCGAAGAGAACATCAAGAAGGTCATCAGCGACGAGCTGGCCGCGGTCAACAAGAAGTACGTGATGCCGCGCCGCACGGGCAGGATCGAGCCCCATGAGGTTATCGAGGTAAGCTTGGAGCCCGAGGTCGAGGAGTACCCGGTTACGATCATGCTCTCGCGCGATGGCTACCTCAAGAAGATGACGGACCGCGTGCTCAAGAAGGCGACCACGCTCAAGTACAAGGACGGCGACAAACCCTTTATCGAGTTCCCGTCCTCCAACACCCACGAGCTGCTGGTCTTTACCAACAAGAGCCAGGTGTACAAGTGCAAGGTCACGGCGTTTGAGGACACCAAGTCGGCACAGCTGGGCTCGTACCTGCCGACCGATCTTGAGATGGAACCCGACGAGAACGTCATCTGGGTCATCGACCCCGAGGACTACAAGGCCGACGTGCTGTTCGTCTTTGAGAACGGCCGCGTGGTGCGTGTCGCGCTTGCCGGATACGTTACCAAGACCAACCGCAAGCGCCTCAAAAACGCCATCTATGGTGGCAGCAAGCTGCTGTATGCCCAGGTGCTCAAGGAAGATCGCGACATCGCGCTGGTCTCGAGCGACTACCGTCTGATGAACTTCAACACGTCGCTGCTCAAGACCAAGACGACCACCAACACGCAGGGCGTCCAGGCCTTTACGGCCAAGAAGGGCCGCTCGGTCACCACCGTCGGCACGACCGAGGAAATCCTTGGCGCCGGCGTCTCGGCCGAGAAGTTCACCGCGCAGAGCCTGCCCTCCGCCGGCGCCCTCATGAAGGAAAATGACATGCCGAGTTTGTTTGACTAAAACAACGGCGACTAAACCGTCATGGTTTTACAAAGCAGCGGGGCCCGGAGCGCAGTAAACGCTGCGCCCCGGGCCCCATGCATTACACCAGCATCATCCCTATAGACAAAATGCCGCATAAAGCGGAACAGACATAAGCCCATCATTCATTCCAAAGGGCTTAGTCGATAGCCTGATAAGGCGCACGCCCGGATGGGTCTTTTTAAGTGAGGACAGACTTCGAGATCTTGTGTTCTCCCCCGCCTTGACTTCAATCGCAGACAAGCATCCCTGCTTCTCTACTACAAAGTCGATTTCCGCACGATTATCTCGCGCCCAATAATGCAGTGGATAACCCATGGCTGAAAGCTGTTGGGCAACGTAGTTTTCGGTAAGTGCACCCATGAATGTGCCGCCGATACCGGCAAGAATATCGGCGCGTTGAGCACCGGCCTTGGAGACCAGCAGCCCTGTATCCGCCTGATAGATTTTAAAAGCAGAAGGGTTAACGAAGGCCTCTAAAGGGCTTTCGATCTGCCCGACTAGGCTGCAGCGCGCCACCGTACCCGACAATACAAGCCAATCGAGAGCATCTCCAAAGAGAGACGCATTGCCCCCCGCTCGCACTACCTTGTATTGAAATTTACGATTCTCTTTGGCAAGCTGCTGTGGAATGGAATCGAAGCACGCACGCGTCTTTGCGCTCAAGCGTTCATCAGCATATTTATTGGTGTCGGCGGAATATCCGTCGAGAATAATCCGATGCTTTTCGGCCACATCAATGATTGACTGATCATCGATGTACGTTTGGACCGCCTCGGGCATTCCGCCAACAACAAGATACTGTCGATAGAGCCCAAGCGCCTTTTCATGAAGGCTTGGCGCAAGAGGACCCATTATCTCGAATGATGAGCGTATCTCGTCGACCAGCTGATCGTGCCCCATCGCCCAGAGAAACTCCTCGAAATCGAGTGGAGTCATCTCAATCAAGTCGGTCTTTCCGACGGGGAACGAATACGACTGATGGTTAATGGCAACCCCAAGAAGCGACCCGGCAGCCGCAACGTAATACTCGGGAGCATCTTCGCAAAAGTATTTAAGGGAAGTGAGCGCTTCCTCGCATGCCTGGATCTCGTCAATGAACAGTAAGGTTTTGCCAGGCACGATACGCTGTCCCGTACGAGCCTCGATCGCACGTACGATCGAATGAGGATCAAGACCGCCCGAAAAATCCGCTCGCGCCGACCGGTCGTTCTCAAGATTAACGTAGACAACCGATTCGAAAAGATCCTGGGCGTGCGTTCTGAGCAAATAGGTCTTGCCACACTGGCGCACGCCTTTGACCAGCAAAGGTTTTCTATCAGCTCTGTCTCGCCATTCCCTAAGGAGCTCGTCTGCCTTGCGACGCATACGTAACCTTCCCTCATGAACTTCTATTTGACAATATTTTAACGCGGATTAATTTGTTTTCAGTTATTTTTCTGCGTTTAAAAATTGTTCTATACGGCACTTGAGGGAATTCGCCCCTATCTCTCGGTAAGGACAGCAAGCATTTCCACCAACGCTGATTGCCATGCGTTCTTCTTGTCCTTAGGCGAGCTTGCGAGCGAGCTCTCGCACCTCTTTCAACTTGGGCGACGATGCCATGCTGTCGCGCTCGGTCATGCCACCAATCGTGACAATGCCCTGGTCCTCCCACTTGCAGTACGCGCAGGTTGACTTGTACATAGCGATCGCCGCATCATAGACACCCTCGCTGTGGCTATCGAGCAAAAGGGCCGTCTTGGTGAACGGGAAACCCGTGGCACCGAAGGCGTACAGGCGGTCGATGGCGGTCTTTTCCTGCGCAGTGATGTCAAACCAGTAGATAGGCGAAGCGAAGACAACCATGTCGGTGTCTTTCAGCGACTCAATCACGTTGGCCATGTCATCCTTCTGCACGCAGACGCCCTCATGGGCGAAGCAGTACTGGCATCCCAAGCAGCCGGCGATCTTCTTGCTGGCAACGCGGATGACCTCGACCGTATGGCCGCCCTCACGCGCGGTCTCGGCAAACGCCTCGACCATGGTATCGGTATTGGCGCCCTTACGCGGGCTGCCGCTCAATACAACGATATTCATAGGATTCCCTCTCCTTCATGCTGCAGGCGCGCAGCATTTTTTCTTGTAACCAAAACAAATGGGGTTAATCAATCGCCAGCAGGCCATATCTCTTGCTCAAGTTCCCTAAAGAAGCTCAAGGCGATTGCGATTGCCTTATACAACATCGAAAACCAAAGAGGGGCCATAGCAACGTCGCCTGCCTGAAATGGCACGCTGTCAAGATCAACTACGGGGATCGCGACGAGCCGATACCGCCCGCATGCCCCCTTCGGAATAGGCGCTGAGCAGCTCCTGAGCGTGGGCAAACTCGGGCCCTCGCCTCCAACCGAGCAGGCGGTTGACCGCGAGATTTCCCTGGACGTTGTGGACGAAGAGCAGATAGGCGTCCTCGCGCGAAAGCCCAGTCTCCTCCATGATCGAGGGAACCATCTGCTCGGCGCCGCGCTCGACGACGCGCTGTGCCACCCGGGCGTACGCGTCGTCATCCGAGTAGAGCAGATAATAGTCATCGTTTGCCGGCGGACGCTGGCAGAGGGCGCCCGCCTCCGTTCCCTCGAGCGGCGGCACCGCCGCCAAGGCCTCGTCGATAAGCGCGTCGAGCAGGGCGAACTTGTCCTCGTAGTGCAGATAGAACGTGCCACGGTTGATATCGGCGCGTCGGCAGATATCCGCTACCGTCATCTTCGCGAAGCCGACCTCGGCCAGCAGCGCGAAGAACGCCTCCCGTATGACCGAGAGTGTATAGCGTCGGCGACGATCGATCTTCCCCGCTTCCATTACCCCTCCAATTGCAACGCTCGACAATGCCCGGCAAACGCTCGTTTATCGACAGCAGGCCGAAGCTGTTCATTGCTCTTAAGCAAATCGACATGGATACTTTTTATAGACACCTGTTTATAATAGCTGAAAGAAGGTATCCAGTGACCCTGTACGAGCAGCTCGTTATCGAGCTCACCAACCAATCGTTTTCCCTTCAGGCCGCCTACCGCAGCGGCGGCACGCCCTATGAGCTGAGTGACCGCGAGCCCGAGCCCTACGACCAGCAAATCAGGGACTTCGCCCGCATGATCGAGGAAGCCGATTGCGTGCTGGTGGGCGGGGCCTCTGGGCTCTCCGCGGCGGGCGGCGGCGACTTCTATTACGAGGACAACGCAACCTATCGCAGGCATTTCGGCAAATTCGCCGAGCGTTACGGTTTCAAGGGCGCTTTCGAGGGGTCGTTCTACCGCTGGCCCACCGCCGAGGCGCGCTGGGGATACCTCGCCACCTTCCTCGACACCACGCTCAACGCCCCGCTGCGCAAGCCCTACAGGAACCTCGACGCCATTCTCGCCGAGAAGGATTTCTTCGTGCTCACCACCAACCAGGACACGCAGTTTGTGAAGCTCTATCCCTGGGAGAAAGTGGCAGAGATCCAAGGCGACCACCGCTTCTTTCAGTGCTCCCACTGTTGCACCGACGAGGTGTGGAACGCGGTCGAGCCGGTCTCCCACATGGTAGAGGCCATGGGAGACGGTCTGGAGGTTCCGACAGAGCTCGTGCCGCGCTGCCCGCACTGCGGGGCAGAGGCGTTCCCCTGGGTTCGCGGCTACGGCAACTTCCTGCAGGGCGAACTCTACGAGGAGCAGTACCGCAAGGTGTCCGACTGGCTCGACGCGCACGCACGGCAGAGGATCCTCTTCCTCGAGCTGGGTGTGGGCCGCATGACGCCCGCGTTTATCCAGGAGCCGTTCTGGGCCCTCACGGCGCAGTTACCGCAGGCCAGCTACATCGCCGTAAACAACAAGACGCAGTTTCTCCCCCGCGCGATCGAGGATCGGGGGCTCGCCGTTCGCGCCGACATCGCCGACGTGCTCGCCGACGTGCGCAAGACGCTGGGGAGGTAGCGCATGGAGACGGCGAAAGCAGTTCGCATAGGCAGGGCGCTAGCCGAAGCGGATCTTGTCATCATCGGCGCTAGCAACGGACTCGACATGGCGGAGGGGCTCAACCTTTTCTGCGCCGATGCTCATTTCCAAGAGGCGTACGGGGACCTCGCCCAGGCAGACGGCATCGGCTGCATACTGCAGGGGCTCGCTTCCCCGGATGCCAGCGTGCGACGCCGATGGGCCGAGCGGTTCCATCAAAAGGAGTATCTCGAATATGAGCCCGGCTCGCTCATGAACGGGCTGCGGCGTCTTACGGAGCACGCCGACACCTTCGTGGTCACATGCAACATCGACGGGCACTTCGCGCGCGCCGGGTTCGACGAGGAGCGCGTGCTCGAGACTGAGGGGGGCACGCGCACGTCGGTTGACGAGCGGCGCCTCGCCCATCCAGACGCCCTCGCCATGACCCAGCTCGACGAGCTCGCGCGTCTTGTGCAAGCCCATCGCAACGGCAGGGTCGCCATCCTCGAACTTGGCGTGGGACTGCACAACGGCGTCATAAAGCGCATGCTCGCCCAGATCGCGAACGTCTGCGAGCACGCCACCTACATCGTGTTCAACTACAGCCAGGCTATGGCGCCCGATGCATCGTGCGAGACGATTCTCGTTGACGGCGATATGGCCCCGGCTTTCGAGGAGATCGCCCGATGCCACCCCTAGAAAGAGAAGCGCGTAGGCTTCGAAGCCTTATCGACGATGCCGACGCCATCATCGTCGGCATCGGCTCGGGCATGTCGAGCGCCGCCGGGTTCAACCATTACAACCGCGCGGGCATGGCGCGCGCAGGAATGGCGGACTGGCAGCAAGCCTTTGGCTTCAAGAGCCTTTTCGACGGCTTCTACCACCTCTACCCCAGCCTCGAGCAGCAATGGGCATACTATGCGCGATATATCGATTTCATGCTGCGCGAGCCGACCTCGCAGCCCTATCTCGACCTACGGTCCCTCATCGGCCATAAGGACTACTTCATCCTGAGCACCAATGTGGACACCCAAGTCGAGAAGACGTTTCCCACCGAGAGGATCTGCAACTATCAGGGAAGCTTCGCGCACCTTCAATGCAAGCAGCCATGCTGCGACGAGCTCTTCGAGGCGAGCCCCTACGTCGAGCGCATGCTCGCGGGCATGGCGGGGTTCGAGGTCCTCAGCGAGGATGTCCCCCGATGCCCGCATTGCGGCTGGCAGCTTGTGCCGTGGGTGCGCGACGACACGTTTCTGCAGGGTGCGGCATGGCGCGAGAGCCTCGGACGATACGAGCGCTTCGTGCGCGAGCGCAGCGATCGCCGCGTGCTGTTGCTGGAGCTCGGCGTGGGCGAGATGACCCCGGGCATCATCACGCTCCCGTTCTGGAGCATGACCGCGAAGCTGCCGGATGCGCACTTGTTGAGCGTAAACATCTCGGGCGGCTCGGCTCCGCTGCAGCTTGGAAGCAAGGCGGAGGCGATCCAGGCCGATTTGGGCGCCCTGCTCTCGGTGGCGCGGGCAGGTGGCGAGTAACGCGGAGCGGTAGACGCGCAATGAGGTTTTAGCCGCAGCCTCCGAACGAGAGGGCTCGGAGGCTGGTATTCCTGAATCGCAGATCACGATGGGTTATCGGAATCGCGAAGAGCGGATACCGCCAGTAAGCCCCCTTCGGAATAGGCGTTGAGCAGCTCCTGGGCATGGGCGAACTCGGGGCCTCGTCTCCAGCCGAGCAGGCGGTTGACGGCCAGATTGCCCTGGACGTTGTGGACGAAGAGCAGGAAAGCGTCTTCGCGTGAAAGCCCTGTTTTCTCCATGACCCAGGGAACCATCTGCTCCGCTCCGCGTTCTATGACGCGCTGGGCTACGCGAGCGTATGCGTCGCTGTCCGAATAAAGCAGGCGATAATCGTCGTCTGCCGGCGGACGCTGGCAAAGCGTTGCCGATTCAACCCCCTCAAGCGGGGGAGCCGCTGCCAATGCCTCGTCGATAAGCGCATCGAGCAGCGCGTACTTATCCTCGTAATGCAGATAGAACGTTCCCCGGTTGATCTCGGCGCGGCGGCAGATGTCCGCCACCGTCATCTTCGCGAAGCCGACCTCGGCCAGCAGCGCGAAGAACGCCTCCTGTATGACCGAGAGGGTGTAGCGCCGCCGGCGGTCGATCTTGGTTTCTCCCATCGCCTCTCCAATCTGAGCCGTTTGACAATGTCCAGTAGCTGTTCGTTTATCGACAGGTGCACGCGTTTGTTCATTGCCCCTGCGAAAATCAACAAGGATACTGTTTATAGACACCTGTTTTTTATAGCTGAAAGGGAGCACGGATGACCCTGTGCGAGAAGCTCGGCATCGGGCTTGTCAGCCGATCGTTTTCCCATCGGGCCGTCTATCGAAACGGCGGCACGTCATACGATTTGAGCGATTGCGAGCCTGCTGCTTGCAAGCAAGATATCGAGGTTTTTGCCCGCAAGGTGGGGGAGGCTGATTGCGTGTTTACGGGAGAGGCAGGTAGGCAGGCGTTATGAGCATCTGCATCAAAAATCAGATTCAGAATATGAATATCGTCATCGGCTGCACGGTGGGGTGTCCATATTGCTATGCCCGTAACAATGTGAAACGTTGGCATATGATTGACGACTTCGCTGATCCTGCGTTCTTCCCGAGCAAGCTCAAGATGATGGAAAAGAAACGCCCGCAGAACTTTCTCCTTACCGGCATGAGCGATCTCTCCGGGTGGAAGCTGGAATGGCGAGACGAGGTATTTGCAAAGATCCATGAGAATCCACAGCATCAGTTCCTGTTCCTGACCAAGAGACCCGATTTGCTGGATTTAGATACCGACCTGGAAAACGCATGGTTCGGCGTTACGGTGACGAGGAAAGCGGAGCTGTGGCGTATCGACGCCCTTCGGAAAAACGTCAAAGCAAATCACTTCTTCGTTACTTTTGAGCCGCTATTCGACGATCCCGGTACGGTCGACCTTTCCGGAATCAACTGGATCGTCGTCGGTACCATGACCGGGGCGCAGAGCAGGAAGGTTCATACGGAACCGGAGTGGGCATGGTCTTTGACGGACCAGGCGCACGCGCTTGGCATTCCAATGTTTATGAAGGAAGACCTCGTCTCTGTCATAGGGGACGAAAACATGATTCAGGAATTGCCGGAAGAATTCGAAAGAGTGCTGGAGGTGCAGAGAACATGGCGGAAGTGATCGATGGAATCCTCATCAATGAGGTGGAAGCAAAGAACATCATGACCAAGTCCAGCCTGCCGGTAGGCGGCTACTCGGTCAATCCCTATGTAGGCTGCACGCATGCCTGCAAGTATTGCTATGCCTCCTTTATGAAGCGCTTTACCGGACACAAGGAGGAATGGGGCACCTTTCTTGATGTGAAGCATTGGCCGGAAATCAAGAATCCGAAGAAATACGCTGGACAGCGGGTGGTTATCGGTTCTGTGACGGATGGCTACAATCCACAGGAGGAGCGATTCGGGAATACCAGGAAACTCCTGGAGCAGCTGATTGGCAGCGATGCAGATATTCTGATCTGCACAAAGTCCGATCTTGTGGTACGGGATATCGATCTGCTGAAGAGGCTTGGACGAGTGACCGTTTCATGGTCGATCAACACGCTGGATGAGAACTTCAAGACCGATATGGACTCCGCGTCGAGCATCGAGCGTCGTATCGCTGCTATGAAGCAGGTGTATGACGAAGGTATCCGTACGGTCTGCTTCGTGTCCCCGGTATTTCCCGGCATCACGGATTTTGAGATGATTTTTGAGCGAGTAAAGGATCGGTGCGATTTGTTTTGGCTCGAAAATCTCAATCTTCGGGGTGGTTTCAAAAAAGCGATCCTGGATTATATCGCCGAGAAACATCCCGATCTCGTACCGCTTTACGATGAGATCTATAACAAGCGCAACCGTAGCTATTTTGAAGCGCTTGAAGTAAAAGCCGAGGAAATGGCCAAGAAGTACGATTGCCCCTTTGTGGACAACGAAATGCCTTATGGCAGAGTCCCCCAGGGACATCCGGTGATCGTGGACTACTTCTATCACGAGGAAGTCCGAGGGTCGGATAATAGCGGAAAAAGAAATCGTTAAACGGAAACCGACGACGATTCGCTCGAGCGATTAGCGTCCACGCGTGGCTTCTGCCGATTGGCGCAACGGGCGACGGATTAAGGGATCGCTCGGGCGGATGATCCCGCTGCAGTACAGGCGGTCGCTCAATTTAGCGGCATGAGCGTTTTCGCACGGAAAATCAGTATCCCCTGTGCCGAGTTTAATCGTAGCGAATACAATGGGCGCTGAGCATCAATCGAAAGTAGTCGATGGAGATGGATATGCAACTGGCAACCGAGCGGCTGATACTGCGCCCATGGGCCGAAACGGACGCAGAGGACCTGTACAGATACGCGAAGGACGACAGGGTGGGGCCGATTGCCGGCTGGCCGCCTCACTCGAGCGTTGACGACAGCGCCGAAATCATCCGCACCGTGTTTTCCGCGCCGGAGACGTACGCCGTTTGCCTGAAGGAAGACAACAGGGCCATCGGAAGCATAGGGTTGATGATTGGCGCGCGGTCCGACAAGGAGATTCCGGACACTGAGGGAGAAATAGGCTACTGGATCGGCGTCCCGTTCTGGGGCAAGGGGCTGATACCGGAGGCGGTTCGAGAGCTCGTCCGCCATGGTTTCGAGGACTTGAAACTGGACAAAATCTGGTGCGGATACTTCGACGGGAACGAGAAATCGAAACGCGTTCAGGAAAAATGCGGCTTTATTTGGCACCGCACCCGCAAGGACGTCTGCTGTGAGCTGATGGGCGACATCCGTACAGAACATATCGCTTGCCTGACGAGAAGTGATTGGCTGAGTCAGTCTAAAGCTTGATATGCAACATGGGTTCTGCGAGTAGCTCGCAAACCCCAGGTCGCAAGTCTTCGTCAGCGGTGAGCAAAGTGAGTGGTCTCAGGTGGCTTGCCTATGGGCTGGCGCGCAGGCTGGGGCTTCGCCATTGGAGCGATCGTTTCATGTACTTGCCTTTTCGCACAGCCCATGATTTAAAAATAATTGGTTTTCCGCAAGCAAGGCTTCCAAGTGCCAGGGACGTTTTCCCCGGCTTTTTCTTATCCAGTTGAGCGCACTTGCCGTCCAGGTCATCAGATAACGAAGGCAAGCAGCATAGTCATTGGGATCGTTCTTAAATGACTAGTCGTTAAAGAACGTCCCCGACCACTAACTATCGCAAGTGACGAAATCGGGCAGGCGGATGCACGAGATAAAGTTGAAGTCGTCTTTCCTCGTGTAATCGATCTCGCCATCGGCTCGGTCTTGCCACCAGAAGCCCTCGAGCGGCGGCACGACGAAGTCGAAATAGCCTTCGATCTCTCGCGGGCCCTTTTTCGACATCTTGATGGTATAGGCGACGCCGTAGGGCATCGGCAACGCGTTCTGCTACGCGCCGCCTTCGGCATTGGGATCGCCTTCGCCCCGCACGGCAACGTAGCTCATAGACGGAACGATCAGAATGCTCGGCTTGTCAGGCGGTTTGCCCGCGATGTTGTAGCGCACCGTAGACGCTGATGGAGATGACTGCGCGCAGGCACGAGTGCGCCGCCGCACCTCATGGCCTGTTTCTCGGGTATTTGGGGCGCGCGGCGTTCAAAAATGTGAAGCGGTTCCGCATGGCTCGAGACTGAGCCGAGGTGCCCTACTTCTCGCCCTCCAGCAGCCCCACGATGCGGTCGATGTCGACGGCGAAGCGGGGCCTTCCCTCGCGCTCGTAGCGGTCGAGGCATGCCTGGCACTCGGAGACAATGCGCTTGGTGTTGCCGTCGATGATGCGCTGGGGCGTCTCGTAGTAGGCCGAACCCTCGGTCCTAAAGCGACGCTGCCCCTACAGGTGAGCGATACTCTACGCCTTGCGGCACCCCGTCGCCCACGGAGGTTAAACGTACACGTAAGCCGTACTCTGAAAGCCGCGGCTTCCAGCAAGTAGTTTTTACCACGAAAACTCGCCTTAGATGCGCGTAGCTCTCAAAATAACACTCGCCGAGCCGTTACTTAACCGCCGACCTCGCTTGATGCAGAGGGCATTGGGGCAACAATAATGCGGATGAGTGCCGAGGATCCAAACGGGTCTCACACCGTCCTTCCAGCGTTCATGCGTCCGTCTTCATTGCCTGGACTAATTATTCCAAATAGAGCGTTTTGGAGTGCATCGCGGCGTTGCATGAAAACCCCAGATAGCCTATTCTACCTAGGGTTTCATTGCTATTCACTACCTTTTGTAACGTGCCGTTTTAGGCTCTCGGTTTACTCCCATTCAGTAATCAAATCGTGCATTCCCATGGTCTCTCGTCTACGTGGTGCACTGCCGTCTCCCCATTTACTGGAATCAGGCGGTTTTCAGATACCAAAATTGAACTCAAAATGAACTCAACGCCAATTTCTGGCGAGAGGCTTCCAACGCTAGCAGTCAATACCGAGCACCACTATTTATCACCATTCGCCGCCATCTTCATTTCATGTCCAATTGAATTTTTACGGCAATCACTACGGCTTCCAAACATTAATCAACGGACACACCCCAAGGAAGAACGTCTTTTCCCCTCCCGTTCGTCTTTCCCTTCCACGTTGCGAACAGGTATCTGTCGAACTCGAAGAACTCTGTTTCTCTATAGGGATGCTGTCTGTCATAGCTGCCAATATTCGTTATATATGCATGGTCGACAGACCTCAGTTCATAGTCTCTACATCTCAGCGACGGAGAGAACTGTTTGTACAGGGCATAGTTGAAGGAATCATCTATTTTCATATGTTTAATGAGCGGAGAGTAGTCCTTGTGCTGATCATAATTAAC
Organism: uncultured Collinsella sp.; assembly: GCA_958372075.1. GTDB lineage: Bacteria > Actinomycetota > Coriobacteriia > Coriobacteriales > Coriobacteriaceae > Collinsella. Next base: position 96,617 of record CATXMO010000003.1, read on the forward strand.
AAATAGAGCGAGGTTGACGGCGCAGCGTGCGAATACGTCGTCTTCCACGCGCCGGGAATAATAGGCGACCCCGTCAAGACCATGCTTCTTACACGCCATCATTATTGCCTGGGGAACGATGTACTCAGACTTGAACGTTCTGTCAGCTTCGTCGATTCTGTACGAGGTCGCTATCATGAGCATGAATAGTTTAAGCCAGCAATGAACGCGCCCCTCATCGAAACCGTCCAAGCCGCCGAAATCTCTCACATTGATTGCCAAGTTAAGTATTTTCTGCGTGCCGTCTAAAACTACCGGTGAGACGTTGAAATCGATTTCCGGTGGAAATCCCGTCTCTATCCAGCATCCATACGAAGAATTTGCAAGATAATAGGCCGGGCTGCCGGGGATACTAAACCTGTAGCTTCCGGTCTTAGATCTCAGGCTCTTCGGCAAATGCAACATCTCTTTTGCCGCATAGGCGCTAGAAGGACTCCCTGTTCTCGACCGAAAGAATTGTATCTCCTGGCTCCTGTTCCCCGGAAAGGCCCAACTCTCATCTAGCTTTGCAACCGCAAAAGGATCGGAACGAACTTCTGAAACCAAATTCCTGATGATTGTGTTGCTTTTTGCAATATCGGCCTTGTAGTAACTACGCAGGGCTTCGAGGATTTTATTTCGATATTTCTTTATTATTGCCAGGCTGCCATCATCCGCACCGGCCTTTTCCGCCTGGTTGAGCACAATGTTGTATTTCTCCATAAGGCGGGAATAGTAGTCATTGTCCAGTTTGACAACAAACGGAGCATATAGGTCATTACAGATGAAATCATTCAACAACCAAGATAACCCCATCTTTGCACCATCCTCAATTAGATCCCAGTTGGTCAGCACATCCTTAATGTCGAATATACATCCTGTACTATCCGAAGCAAAACGAACTGGTCGGTTTCGAATAGCGAATGCCGGGCACACTACACAAGAACGCCCCAAGCTATTACGTTTAGGAGGAAAGCCGCGCTGTATATGGATGCAAACTCGGCAAACCAGGAAGCATGCAAACTGTGTGCTCCCCACCCTGACGCCCTCTTTCAAGTCGACTGGGCGCAGAAAAAAGATCCCGCAGCGCCCCAAAGCCATCAGTGCTCCCGAATAATGCAAACACTCCGTTAATGGACCGTATTATTGCGGTTTAGCAAGGAATGCCCCCTTAACCGCCAAAATCTACCTTCCGCCGAACCCGCGCTTCCAGTCGAGGTACTCCTCCTCGGAGATCTCCCCGGAGTCCCGTCTCGCGCGCATCGCGGCCCATGCCGCTGCAGCATATGAGAACCACGAGGTCGCGCGCGACCCAGATCCCGTCGACGTAGAGCACGCGGTGGAGCTCGCCGTCGGGGACGGGCATGGGCCAGACCTCCCAGAACTCGGCCGTCCTGCGCCTGAAGGAGCGCCCGCCGCCCGGCATCATGGCCTGCGAGTCCTTCGAGAGGAGCTACCCGAGGAACTCCCCGAGCCTTGTCGCCGTGTCGTCGTACCTCACCGTCGTCGACGCACCGCAGGCCGTGCACCTCCACCGCTGGGACCCCGATGAGGTCCTGCCGTTGCGCTTGGTCCGACCGCCGCAGTAGGGGCAATAAACGGCCTTCATGGGCACCTCTTCCGAAAGCGTATTTAACGGTTCCGGAAAAGGTTATCTACCTGCGAGAACGATAGGCAACCGGACACACATTCTGTCCGAGCGGTTAAAAGCGGGCACGGAATTTAAACGGCTGAAAAAGGGGCAGCGACCTGCGCCGATGCCCCCAGCGTGGACACATATTTTGTCCTATAAGCCCGGCTTTGCCCTGCAGCGTTGCCGAAACAGCATCAGGCGGTACTCGACGGTATCAAAACGCGAGTTTAGAAGCCAGTTCCCGTTATTCCCACTCTTTCACGCTCGTTTGCCGTTGTGTCAATCCAGTTAACTCCAGCTGGGTCGTCGATCTTGGCCGTCTTGCCACCGAATCCCGCCGCGTGTCTCCACGTAAGCGTTCGGCACAAATCCTGGGACAAATTCGCAAACTATTCGTCCGCACCCCAACCGCAAGCCCGCAGTTTCATTTTTGTCCCGGAGACAAAAACGGGTTGGTTTTGAGGGCTCAAAACACCCGAATACAGGAGCCAAACCCATCGAATGATCGATTGACGACCACGGCGCGAGATAAATCGTAGCCAGTGGCTTTGCGGTCTTGCGTTTCCGCAGGTCAACAATGATGCAAAATAGATATGAACGATAGAATCGTCGCAAGTGGCTAACTCTCGTCAAAGGTTCGGAGGCGTCCTTTCGTCCCTCCAGTATCGTGCTGTATCGCTCCGTTATAATACGCTCAATGCATAAACGGTTTTCGCAACATAGTATATGTTGGAGCCTAAAGAACTACTATCCGTTCCTTTTTCTCTCGTAGGCAGGGATACATTTGATTGTTCAATATGAAGCATGCAACAACAAGTTGCTCGATCTCTCAGTAAAACCAAAGAACACCAGAGTGAAACTATCCTGCCGTCAACTAACTATCAGGTATTTGAAATGACGTATAGATTTATCTCGACAGAAAGAGGGACTCCCAGTGGCAACAGGGCTGAAACCTGTGCTCTGTTGCATATGATGTGTTTTGCCCCTGAACGCGATGAAATCGATTTGTTCGCCATTGACTGCTTTAATGACGTTACAGGAATGGACAACTCCTGTAATACCCTTCATGATGTGCAGTCAAAAGGCGAAACAAAAATAACCCCAGCAAAGCTGGGCGAGTATCTAGCTACGCTTTTTGAAAATAGAGCAAGCGAATTCTCAAAGTATTTCGACACGCTTACCCTGTTTGTCGGGGGCGTATCCCCAACCACACTTGAGAATCCGACGCTAACGGAATTTCGATTTCAACAGCTGAAGCCAAAATCGCAGGCGAGCGTCCGTGAGCATCTCATCGAGGCGTGCAAGAAGAGGCACAACGACATTCCCGACGGCCTGATCGATGACGACGCCATTGACGACTTCTTGAGCTGTGTTAGATTCGTTGTAGCAAAGAAGGACGAGACCGAGTACATCCGCGCTCTTGCGCACAACTCTTCCGCTCTTTTAACGGACAAGCGGACCCTTCTTGGTATTTTTGGAGCGATACGCGACCAACAGTCATCGCTCAAAAACCGTGCCGGAATTGCCGGAAGAGCCATAGACAGGCCTGACGCTGTCATGGATTTCGGACGCACCATGTCAACCCGTCAGATTCGTCTGTTGGTAATTCAGCGCCTCCTCAATATGAGTTTTCTGACAGAAGAATCTCCCGACAGTTTCCGGCCTTATCTCAATTCGCTTCCTCCGGAAATGCGAATTGAAGACGTGGAGGAAGACTGCAGGAATGAACTTTGCCTTCAGTATTTTGACAAAAACAACCTTGCTGCTTTCTGGCATCTTCTGGACGAAATCGTAGACATCATTCAGGATGACCCCAAAGCCGATATACAGCAGATTTATAGCAAGATCGGCGAAGGCACCTTAGCCTCCTGCACTCAGCTGACCAGAAGATCTCACCTCTACTTTATTGCGACCATTAAGGATGGACTTCGCCCATGATTAGCATCAAAACCGTTTACATAGGCAACGAGAACGAATCCTACATCCAGGATGATTTCGCAATCGCTGGCGTGAACATCATTTCTAGCGATGAAAACCATGTTGGTAAGACCATCGTTATGCAGGCAATAATGTATGCGCTTGGATCTGAAGCACGCTTCCCTCCAAGCTTCAAAAGCAACGAATATGTCTTTATTGTTGACCTCGAAGTTGATGGACGCGGACTTTCCATACTAAGAAACAGGGATTCGTTTGTCGTGCTGGATGGAGGAACGATTATCCCAATCGAAAGCTCGGGTGACTTTGACGTTTTCTGGAACGACCATATCTCACCTTTACCCACCATTACTAAAGATGGTAGTCAGACAATAGTGGGACTCCCTCTCTACACTCAAATTGCTTTCGTTCCTCAGGCCGGTAGAAGCACTGCCCGTACCAGTACAAGCTATTTCAACAAAGACGACTTTAAGGAAATGGTCTATGCCTTAAAGGGCTTAGATGCTCGTACCTTGGATAAGAAATCTATTGCAGACCTCAAGAACAAGAGGAGCGCTCTTAAAACCAGAAGAGAAGAGCTTGCCAAGCAGGCATCGACACTACGTAAAATTGGAACCTCGCTTGCCGTGGTTAGCCCAACAGCAAATAGAGAAGAGACTGCTCGTTTCATCGAGCAACTCAATTTCCTAAAGAATTCGATAGTCAGCCTCACGAATGAGCGCAACCATGCTCATACGCGCCGAGCCAAGAATCAGGCAGTAAAGAAGGAGCTGAATTCCTTAAATCGGGAAATCAAGGTCGGCTCCGTGATTTGCATGAACTGTGGATCGGATGAGATTGGTTACAAGCTTCCAGGATCAGATTATGTGTTTGACATAACGACGAGTGAAATGAGGTCGCAAATCCTTCTGAGCGTCCAACGTAAGATCGACGCATATCAAAAAGAGATCGAGGAGCTCGACCTGGAGATTCGCGAACTCCAAAATCAATTCAATAAGCTTGCGGATTCTAGGGAAATAACCCTGGAGGATATTTTTGCTGCACGTCAGGACTATGCCGACCTTGAAGCAATTGATCGAGAGATAACCAATATCTCGGACCAAATCGACGGTATCGACGAACAGCTCAAAGAGGCAAAAACAATCGATAAAGAGCTTAGCGAGGACAGAGCGGATTTCAATGCGGCCCTGCTAGCCACTATGAATGACGTGCGCCGCACAATCAATGAAAGTGATTCCGTCGAAGATTACACGGACCTTTTTACTACCAACAACAGCCCCTATATCGGAAGCGAAGCTACCGAGTTCTTTCTTGCAAAAACCTATTCACTTGCCAAGCACATACATCACGGCTTACCTATTGTTATTGACTCTTTTCGCGCCGAAGAGCTATCGACAGGAAGGGAGGAACGTGTGCTCCCCCTGTTTATCGATCTCCCTAATCAGGTTATTTTCAGTGCTACCTTGAAGGGTGAAGAAGTTGGAAAATATCACGGACGTGAAGGAATTAATAGTATTGAATATATAGGCTATACGCAAAATAAGCTTCTCTCCAATCGTGACAACGAGAGGTTTTTGTCGAAAGTCGCTGATTTCGGCATCAAGCTCAATGGGTAGGCTCCATTTGGCGCAAGGATCGTCCTGCATTCGCCTGTATTCACATGAATGCAGGACATCGTTGAAACGCTGATCGATTTACCCAAAAACTGTTTAGGCCGGCGGCGCAAAACCGGTTTCGCCACCCACTCATCCCTTTGCAGCATAACCATCCTATTAGCCACATTATATCCCAACAGATGGGCACCATTTATCTGGGTGCACCTGGGGCAACGGATTGAAAAACCTGCATAAGATCGTTCGCAGAACACGCAACATCAAACACGACAGAAGAGGCGAACGACAGATGCCGGACCCCGGACGATAGCACCGCGGGAGACGAGCATTCCGACCACAACCGAACAACTCCAGTTATTAGGCAGGCGCCCGCATGGGCGTCTTTTACTTTTCAGGGACTTGGCTGCCAGCTAAGGCACGCGTCTCATGGCCGTTTCGTGAAGGCACGACCAGCTCGACCCAGCTCGACCCGTCTCCGCTCCCGTCGTGCGCGCCAACCGCAATCAGGCGGTTCAATCGTCGCGCAGACGAAAACGCACGCGGGAGCGCGCGGGCGCATCGCGCGGTGCCGCACGGGAAGATTGGAGGAACCATGGCACGCACAGCCGAATGCGCCGCGCCCGAGGGCAACCAAGATCGCGACGAATGGATGACGGTGATCGAGATGCAGGAGTACATGAGGGCGAGCCGAAACAAGGCGTACGGCCTCATCCGGTCGGGAAAGATCGACTCGTACAGGCTCGGCAGGAAGCTCCTGGTTTCGAGGGCGTCAGTAGACGCCTACATCGAGTCGAGGAGCGGGAGGAAATGACGGCGGCGACCGCCCCGGGAGCCGCCCGCGGCCGGGGACGCGAGGGAGCCTCGAGACGAAAGGAGCTCGAGGACAACCATGACCAAGAGCATTAGCGGGAGCCAGGTGAGGCTCATCGCATCGACCAACGCGATATTCGGCACCGACGAGGCGTGCGCGATGCTGCGTATCAGCCGCGACGCAATGTACCGGCTCGCCCCCCTTGCATTCACCGCCAGCGCATGCTATAAGGTTGTTGGTGGCTCATTAAGCTACCTCCAAGTGCCGGGGGAGTCCCCCGGCTATTTTTTTATCTATTCCATTAGGAGTCCCCATTGGCCAAGGAGCTCAGCATCTTCGTCGACGAGAGCGGCGACCGCGGCGGCAAAGCCCGTTACTACCTGCTCACACTCGTCTTTCACGACCAGGCAGACAGCATCGCCGGGGCGGTCACGGGCTATGAGGCCAAGCTTGCCAGGGCCGATCTCCCTAACATTCCGTTTCACTCCGAGCCTCTCATGAACGGGCACAAGGACTATGAGTTTCTTGACATCGAGCAGCGCAAGGTGATGCTCGCCTACTTCTCCTCGTTCATCCGCAAACTTCCCATTTCCTATATCACGTTCGTCTACCGCCGCAGCCAGTTCGAAGACCCGGCAAGGCTAATGGAGCGTATGGGGCGCGATATCTCCTCTGCCATGATTGAACACCTGGGCTTCTTTCAATCCTTCGACGATGTGAAGGTTTACTACGACAACGGTCAGGACATTGTCAAGCAGGCGCTCGACCGCTCGGTGGGCAAGGTCCTCTCAAAAGGGGTCGTCCGACGCCGCAAGACCTCGATGACCGACTACCGCCTCGAGCAAGTGGCGGATTACCTCTGCACCATCGAACTTGCCTTGGTCAAGTACGAGGCCAAGGAGAACGGTGAGACGTACAACAAGTTCTTCGGAGGTATAGGCTCTTTCAAGAGGAACTGGCTCAAGCAAGCCCGCAGCAAGCGGATATAGCTGGTCTCGCGGTTTCGCAAGGAACGGTCAGCTCTCCTCTGGCGAGGAACCCCGGGCGACGAGCTTCGAGCGGCGGAAGCTGAAGCGCAAGTAGAAGCAGCACGGGCATTGATCGGTGCCGACATGGGCCCAGACGTGAACAGTGCTACGTCCCCTGTTCACGGGGCGCGAAACCGCAAGGTTGCACAGAGGTTGCAAAACAAGAAGCCCCCGACCTGTTTTCGCAGGTCAGAGGCTTGAAATCAACGAATATCGTTTACTCAAACTCTACAAAGACTAACGCTTTTTGTTTAGGAATTATTCTCTGTAATG
>CATXMO010000004.1:0-94475 GCA_958372075.1 uncultured Collinsella sp.
TATACGGGTGCATCATCGACGTCTTCAATACAGAAAATATCAGTGCGGAATGTTCTGAAAACTAAGTCCAGCACGGGCCCTGTGTTACCACTGCAGAGGGGTGCGATTCCTTGATCGCTCACTTTATCTAATAAGAAATTTAGTGAGGCCGGAGCTTCAGCTCCGGCCTCCCCATATAAGGGCTCGGCAAAGCCGAGCCACCAAATTTGCATCAGCCCCCAGAACATGTTTGAGAACGGCGCACCGATTCGGGGCCGGACATGCGGATCTACCTGCGCAATTACAAATTCGTAAACTTTTTTGAAAAAAGTGCTTGCACAGTTCTCGAATCATAGGTTATTATCTTCCTCGTTGAACGCGCGGGTCCAACAAAACGAACCGCGAATCAACAACATAGCATGTCGGAGTGGCGGAATTGGCAGACGCGCTAGCTTGAGGTGCTAGTGACCGCTTTTTGGTCATGCGGGTTCAAGTCCCGCCTCCGACACCATCGCATTTGAGAAGCCTCTTCGGAGGCTTTTTTGTTACCGATAGACGGTGAGGTCCACGATGGAAACGCTTGAACGCAACGAGTGGGCAGACGTTGCCCAACTAGTCGAGATCACGAGCGATGCTGTCATCATCTGCGAGCTCGACGGAACCATTCTGCATGTGAATAATCGCTTACTTGGTTTGATGTGCGAGGAACGCGCCGACGTCATCGGCGGAGATGTTAAAGACGTCCTGTACTCGTCCGCTTTTGAACGTGCGACGGAACATCGTCTGCCATTTGAAACTGATGGCTCCGAGAACGAACTGATGCTCAAGCTGAGTGACGGCTCTTTTATTCCCGTCTTGGTTCGTGCGGGCTCCGTAACGCCTCCACGCATCTTTGGGCGCCGCGCACCACGTGTCCTGGTGGCGCTTCACAGTATCGAGGAACAGTATTCTCACGACCGGCAACTCAAGCGTGCGTTATCGGAGCTTAGAGTGGCGAACAAGCGTCTCTCTGGGACGCTCTCGGTCATTATGAGCACTGTGGGCTCCGATGAGTTACCCAGCCTGCTTGATACCGTTTTGAACCAGCTTGTAGGAACGCTCGATGCTTCGGGTGCCGCTATCTATTTTTCTGAGAGCGGCGGCTTTAAGCTTCGCGGTGTTTCCAAGGAGCTGTACGACAGCTACCTGCCCGAGTTTTTGCCGTATGGCGCTGGCATTCCGACGTATGTTCTTCGCGAGTCGCGTGCTTGTCGCTTGTCGATTCAACAGGACCTTGAGGGCGATAAGGCCGCCTCCGGTATGTTCATGGACCTGGATAATCGTTCTAAGCACCTGTTGCGCATGCAGGATATGCCTCCGTACCGCAGTGAAATCTGTCTTCCCGTTTTTTACGGTACGCAGATCCTCGGTGTGCTGGAAGTTGGTTGGAAACGCCCCCAGGCACCGCTCGCCTATGACGTTAATGTGCTCGAGGTCATTTGCGATTACCTGTCTATCCAGCTGGTCGGCATGGCATCGAGCCTTCGCTCCCGTCGCACGGCCGAGCTTGGTCGTTCCCTCAATGTACTGCGTGATGAGTTGTTTACCTTTCTAGACGATTCCGCCGCGGCTACCCAGGCGGTGTCGTCCGAGATCTGCAATATGCTCAACTGCCATTTTTGCCCTGTTGAGTATGACGCCAGTCTGGATTCCTACGTCATAGATTTTGAAGGCGGCAGTCGCGTTGCTTTGCCGGACGATCCCGAGAAGCTTTTCTTTTCCACGACGGCGCCAGCGGCACGTCTGGGGGCTGCCCCTGATGGCTTTGAGGCATCTGTTTTGGGCGGCACGAGTGCCGAGGACCTTAAACACGTCCGTATAACTCGCGTTGACGAATCGATGCCTATGGGAGGCTGGCTTAGAGCGCATGGCCTGCCTTGCCAGGGTCTCTACGTCGACGCCGGCATCGAGGCGGGGCGCCCACGCCCTGAGGGCGATGGCAAGCACAGTAACGACGCAATCGTTCCTGCTTCTGTTGCGAAGGGGCCGACGACGCGTGCGCTGCTGCTTCGTGATGGTAGCCAAGAGCCGATTGATGACCTTGAATATGACTACTTGGTGCACTTGGCTCATGACTTTGAACTGATCTATGAAGGCGAATCTCAAAAGCGTGAGGAGCGCCATATCGCTCAGACCCTCCAGATTGGCATGAGAAATTCACTGGGGGATGTTCCGGGAATCGCCGCCGATTCGGTGTACCTGTCGGCCACGAACTCGGCGTTGGTCGGCGGCGATTTCTATACGCTCATCCGTCTTCCCGACGATTGCGCCGTCATGATTCTGGGCGATGTGTCTGGCAAAGGCATTGAGGCTGCATCGATGTCCGCACTCGTCAAGACGGCCCTGACGGCATATGCCTGGGAGGGCGCTGGACCGGCCCGCATGGCACGCTCCCTTAACAGCATGCTTATGGGCTTTTCGAGGGTCGAGACGTTCGTGACGGCCTTTATCGCCAAGATTGACCTTAAAGCCGGACGCGCAACGTATTGTTCGGCGGGCCATCCTCCGACCATGGTCATCAGGCCAGAGTCGATGCCGCTGGGTGGCGGCGAGGCTCGTGGGGGAGAGGTCGAGCTGCTTGGATGCCAATCGGGGGTAATCGGTGCCTTTGAGAGCATGGTGTACGAGACAGGCGTGTTTACGTTCGCTCCTGGTGACATGCTATTTATGTACACCGACGGAACAATCGAAGCGCGTGACCGCTCGGGTGCTTTCTTTGGCGAGCAGCGCCTTCGCGACCTTCTGCTCTCTGTCTCGGGTGAGGGCGTGTCGGGCATTTGCGGCAAGGTCTTGGGCGAGCTTGACCGATTTACCGAATCGGCGCTGGACGATGACATTGCATTGGTGTCCCTTGAGTTTTTACGGGGTCGTTCATAGACGACGCTGGGCGGGCTGAATCCGTACGGTTGGGGAAACGAATGCATCGAGTGGGCTTTTTTGGGGAACCATGGTCGTATGAATGAGTGGAATGACATAGCGGTTTTGACGCCACCAGGCGATATCGACATCGCCACGGTGCCTGCGCTGCGTCGGCGGTTGGATGCTTTGATTGGCCGCGGCGTGCGTCGTGTCGTCATCAACTGTCAGGCTGTTAGCTTTATCGATTCGACGGGCTTGGCATTCCTGCTTACGCGCGCTCGTGAGCTCATGAGGCGAGAAGGCCTGCTTTCGCTCGTCAATGCATCGGGTGAAGTTGTTCGCTTTTTGGAGATTGCTCGTCTTGTCGATATTCTTCATGTCGCGGGGCCGACACGGGAGTCTATTCCCGCCATTCCGGTGGGGGAGCTGCCTCGCTGGAGTAAGAGCGTCGAGGTCCGTCAGGGTATCGAGAATCTTCCATACTACCGACATCGCATCGCCGAACTCCTTGAATCGCTTCCGTTGCGCCGTGACGAGCGCTACGATGTCGCATTGGCGTCGGGGGAGGCGCTGGGTAATGCCTATGACCATGCGGGCGGTATCGGGTGCGTCCTGACGGTTCAGGCCTATAGCGATCGCGTTGTGGTTGAGGTGCTTGATCGAGGTGCCGGCTATTCTATCGATGAAACGAGCGAACCGGTCGCATCAGAGGAGCGCGGCCGTGGTATCAAGCTTATGCGTATGCTCGTCGATAACGTGGAGGTTGCTCGTCGTACGGACGGCGCCGGCACGCGCGTGCAGATGGTGAAGCTGTTTAGCGGAGCGCTGGAATCGTGTGCCTAGCCAATCGCTTTAGCGCGTTTAGCTACTAAGAACATGCGGCAGACAAGTTTTTTGAAAAAAGTACTTGCGTCTTTTGGACAACTCGCGTAAATTAATAACCCGCAAGCGGACATGGCTCAGTTGGTAGAGCACAACCTTGCCAAGGTTGGGGTCGCGGGTTCGAGCCCCGTTGTCCGCTCCATTGCATTTCCGGACCGTTTAGGCGGTCCTTTTTCGGCGAAGTGGCCAAGTGGTAAGGCAGAGGCCTGCAAAGCCTTTACCCCCGGTTCGAATCCGGGCTTCGCCTCCAGGCAACATCCGGGCGCTCCGGCGCCCGTTTTGTTTTACATATGCGGACATGGCTCAGTTGGTAGAGCACAACCTTGCCAAGGTTGGGGTCGCGGGTTCGAGCCCCGTTGTCCGCTCCAAGCGCAACAGCCCGTCTACCACGGTAGCCGGGCTTTTTCGTACCCATCGCCTGGGCTCGAACCCGAGAGGGAGCGAGCGTTAAGCAAGCGCGGAGCGTTTGTAGCGAGCTGGCGAGGGCGCCGGCAGGCGGCCGAAGCCGGTGCGGATCCGCGAAGCGGATACGCGGACGCCCCGTTGTCCGCTCCAACTATCTTACGCGGTTCTAACGAACCGCGTTTTTTGTTGACGCTGCGCGGGCCCCGGGCACCCCATCTTGCCCCTCAATCGTCGGTCGCGTACATAAAGTACGCTTCCCTCCTCTTTCGCGGCAACCTGGGGCACCCGGAGCCCGCTCGCTGTCGTGGCCGGGGGAGTAAGTCTTCCGTTCTTTTCACTAATCGATCGATTCGTCCCAGGAGGCTCGAGCCCGAGAGGGGGCGAGCGTTTGGGGCGTGGCTGCGGCGTTGTTTGCCGTGAATGTCAGCTTTGGGCGTATCATCGTGGGCATCTCGCAAAACCTCGTTGCAAGGGAGATTCATCCCATGGCTACAGAAAAGTCCTCTTCGCGCTCATGGATGTCCGATGCCGCGATTTATCAGATCTACCCGCGCTCGTTTAAGGATTCGACTGGTTCGGGTCTGGGCGATATCGCGGGCATTACCCAGCAGATGGACTATCTTGAGCAGCTGGGCATCGAGGCTATCTGGCTGAGCCCGTTTTACCCATCGCCTCTTGTCGATGGCGGCTATGATGTGGCGGACTACTGCGATGTCGACCCACGTCTCGGCTCGCTTGACGACTTCGATGACATGATCGCTGCGGCTCATGCGCACGGCATCAAGGTCATCGTCGACATCGTGCCCAACCATTCGTCCAACCAGCACCCCTGGTTCAAAGCCGCTCTTGCCGCCGGCCCCGGATCACCCGAGCGCGCCCGTTATATCTTCCGCGATGGTCGCGGCGAGCACGGCGAGCTGCCTCCCACCAATTGGAATGCCAACTTTGGCGGCCCCGCCTGGACGCGCGTCGCGGACGGTCAGTGGTATCTGCACATGTTTACGCCCGAGCAGCCGGACTTTGACTGGTCGTGTCCCGAGGTTCATGCGTTCTTTTGCGACGTCCTGGCGTTTTGGAGCGATCGAGGCGTCGATGGCTTTCGCATTGATGTGGCGCACGGTCTCGCCAAGGATCTCGACCGCGATGACCTCGACCGGTGGCATCTCGCCGAGGGCGATGACATGGTTGAGGACGGCACCCATCCGCTGTGGGACCGCAACGAGGTCCATGAGATCTATCGCGAGTGGCGCCGCGTGTTCGACCGTTATGATCCGCCGCGCAGCGCCGTTGCCGAGGCGTGGGTTCTGCCCGAGCGCCAGTATCTCTACGCACGCCCCAGCGAGCTTGGCCAGACATTCAACTTTGAGTTCGCCAAGGCCACTTGGACCTATGATGACATGCACGCTGCAATCGAGAAGGGCTTGAAGGCGGCCATCGAATCCGATTCCGCCTCGACCTGGGTACTCTCCAACCACGACGTGCCGCGCGTGGCGACACGCTATGCCCTGCCGCAAATCAAGGCGACGCGCTACCATCAGATTGCGCTCGACTGGCTCTTACGCGACGGGTCGTCTTATGACGAGGACCGTGAACTCGGCGAGCGCCGCGCGCGGGCAGCCCTTTTGCTTGAGTTGGCGCTTCCGGGCTCGGCATACGTGTATCAGGGTGAGGAGCTCGGCCTTTTTGAGGTGGCTGACATCCCGTGGGCTGCACTCGAAGATCCCACTGCGACCAATACGCACGGACCGAAGCGCGAGAAGGGGCGCGACGGCTGTCGTGTGCCCCTGCCGTGGGTGGCAGCGGACGATCCCGCGCAGGGCGGATCGTTTGGGTTTTCACCGGCGGACGCCGATGCGGCGCCCCATCTGCCACAGCCTGCATGGTTTTCCGATTACGCTGCCGATAGGGAAGAAGCGGACCCGGCATCGATGCTTGCGTTCTATCGCGACGCCCTCTGGCTGCGGCGCAAGCTGCGCGGGTGCGCCAACGATCTTGCGTGGCTCGATCTTGACGGGTGCACCGGCCTTGCGGATGGTGCCGAGGGCGCTGAGGGCGGCGTCATCGCCTATCGCCGCGACAACGGCTGGGCGTGTGTGACGAACTTCGGTGCAGCACCCGTGGAGCTGCCGGCGGGTAGGGTCCTGCTCACCTCATCACCGCTTGCAGATGGCAGGCTCGCGCAGGACAGCTCTGCCTGGATCATGCTCGCTGAGTTGTAGGGGGCCTCTTGCGGCGAGCTTGCGTTTGCCTACACCTTCCGTGGTGGCTGATGTCTTCGCGAGGTTCGCGAGGGCGTCGCAAAACTTTTCAAAAAAGTTCTTGCATTTGGGTGGATCATCCCGTATATTAAATCCTCGCAGGCGGACATGGCTCAGTTGGTAGAGCACAACCTTGCCAAGGTTGGGGTCGCGGGTTCGAGCCCCGTTGTCCGCTCCATTTGGGCGTTTAGCTCAGGGGGAGAGCGCTTCCCTGACACGGAAGAGGTCAGAAGTTCAAATCTTCTAACGCCCACCAAATGTTCGCAGCTCAGAGGCTATGTCCTCTGGGCTGTTTTGTTTTGCCACCAAGCACGCCGCCAAATAAGCCGCCAAATATTGATCCAAGGTCTGTACGCGATGGTCTTCGCATCCCGTGGGGGCGCCGGCAGATTGCATGTGTCCTGGTCCATCGTGACCGCAACATGTTGGTCAAGCATAATCTTTTGGATTCTTTTGGCGTGAGCGGCTTGGTTTTGGTAGGATTTGTCAGCGGCTTGACTAAGGGGGTTTTATAACTGCCATGCAGGTAGCCGTGTTGGTAACGTTTTACCGACTTGTCAAATACCCCTCATTTTTAATGCGTCTGCAAAATGACCAATTGCTTTGACCTGCTGAAACACTATATGTTGTGTTTGACCTAAAAAAAGAATACAGGATATAGATGCTTCTTTGTCGTATGATAGATGGCGGACAGAGAACGAAGACCTTAACTGCCTCTTTTGAACGTGTCCTTGAACCGCTTGATTGGCTCTAGGGAATGTCCGCATGGAGGCTTATGGTTTATCGAGAACACAGATTGCGCGACGGCGCCGCAAGGCAGGGGCAGGCCCTGCCGGGCATCGTTTGGCTCTGAAGCGCAATGAGGCTACGACGCGAAAGAAGGCAAGAGGATGAAGATCATCAAGCGCAGCGGCACCGAGGTTGTCTTTGACATCGATAAGATCGTCAATGCCATCCGCGCCGCAAACTTGGAGGTCGAGGAGAGCTCTCGTCTTACCGACCGCCAGGTGGTTTATGCGGCGCAAAACGTCGCCGAGGCATGCGAGAACGCGGGCCACACCGTTTCGGTCGAGGAGATCCAGGATTTGGTCGAGGACGAGATCATGCGTCTCGACTGCTACGAGGTCGCCCGCCACTACATCATCTATCGCTATGTTCAGAGCCTGAAGCGCCAGAAGAACACGACCGACGACAAGATTCTGTCGCTGATCGAGTGCAATAACGAAGAGGTCAAGCAGGAGAACTCTAACAAGAACCCGACCGTCAATTCCGTCCAGCGCGACTATATGGCCGGCGAGATTTCAAAGGATCTGACTCAGCGTGTGCTGCTGCCCCAGGAGATCGTGGATGCCCACAATGAGGGCCTGATCCACTTCCACGATTCTGACTACTTTGCCCAGCACATGCATAACTGCGACCTGGTGAACCTGGAGGACATGCTCCAGAACGGCACCGTTATCTCGGGCACGCTGATCGAGAAGCCGCACAGCTTCTCGACTGCCTGCAACATCGCGACGCAGATTATCGCCCAGGTTGCTTCCTCCCAGTACGGCGGCCAGTCTATTTCGCTGACCCATCTCGCCCCCTTTGTTGAGGTGAGCCGTCAAAAGATTCGCGGCGAGGTTGCCCGCGAGCTCGAGGAGCTCGGTGTTTCGGCATCTCCCGAAAAGGTCCGCGAGGTTGTTGAGGACCGCCTGCGTGACGAGATCCGTCGCGGCGTCCAGACGATTCAGTATCAGGTCGTGACCCTTATGACCACGAATGGCCAGGCGCCGTTCGTGACGGTCTTTATGTATCTCAATGAGGCCCGTACGCCCCAGGAGAAGCACGACCTTGCCATGATTGTGGAGGAGACGCTTCGTCAGCGCTATGAGGGCGTTAAGAACGAAGCCGGCGTGTGGATCACCCCGGCATTCCCCAAGCTCATCTACGTGCTCGAGGACGATAACATTCGCGAGGATTCGCCGTACTTCTATCTGACCAAGCTCGCCGCCAAGTGCACCGCCAAGCGCATGGTGCCCGACTACATCTCCGAGAAGAAGATGCGCGAGCTTAAGCTGTCTAAGGGCGAGACTGCCGGCAACGGCGATTGCTACACCTGCATGGGTTGCCGCAGTTTCCTGACGCCCGACCGTTCGGGCAACGGCTTTAACAATGTCGCCAACGCGCTGAACTATGACCCGACCAAGCCTAAGTACTACGGTCGCTTTAACCAGGGTGTTGTGACCATCAACCTGCCCGATGTCGCGCTGAGCTCGCATCAGGACATGGATAAGTTCTGGAAGATCTTCGACGAGCGCCTTGAGCTGTGCCATCGTGCCCTGCTGTGCCGTCATGAGCGCCTGATGGGCACGCTTTCGGATGCCGCGCCGATTCTTTGGCAGTACGGCGCCCTGGCGCGTCTGAAGAAGGGCGAGACGATCGACAAGCTGCTCGTGGGCGGCTATTCCACCATCAGCCTGGGCTATGCCGGCCTGTATGAGTGCGTCAAGTACATGACGGGTCACAGCCACACCGAGAAGGAGGGCACGCCGTTCGCCATGGCCGTCATGCAGCGCATGAACGACAGGTGCGCGGAGTGGAAGGCCGAAAGTGATATCGATTTCTCGCTGTACGGTACGCCGTTGGAGTCGACGACCTACAAGTTCGCCAAGTGCCTGCAGCGTCGTTTTGGCATTATCCCGGGCGTGACGGACAAGGGCTACATTACTAACAGCTATCACGTCCATGTGTCCGAGGAGATCGATGCCTTCGACAAACTTAAGTTTGAAGGCATGTTCCAGCAGCTTTCGCCGGGCGGTGCTATCTCCTACGTTGAGGTTCCCAACATGCAGGACAACCTCAAGGCTGTCATTCGCGTGATGCAGTACATCTACGACAACATCATGTACGCCGAGCTCAACACCAAGAGCGATTACTGCCAGGTGTGCGGCTACGATGGCGAGATCAAGATTGTCGAGGATGACGGCAAGCTGGTGTGGGAGTGCCCCAGCTGCGGCAACCGCGACCAGGAGAAGATGAACGTCGCTCGTCGTACGTGCGGCTACATCGGTACCCAGTTCTGGAACCAGGGTCGAACCGAGGAGATCCGCGACCGCGTGCTGCATCTCTAATAACCATCCCAGGCCGCCCCGTAGCGAGGCCCCGGACCTTTACTCGCTATTTCGGACAGTCCTGGCTCACGACGGAGGCGCCACTGGCGCCTCCTGTTCGTGCGGAACTCATATCGAGCAAAGGTCCGGGGCCTCGCTACGGGGCGGCCAAGTTGATGTAGCTGAGATGCAGCACGCAGCCTGCTCGCTCCTCGAAGTTCTTAGCGGAAATGAGTTGACCTGCGACAACGGTCTGCTTGCGATAACGGTTGAGCTGCAGCATTGTTTTTATTGGACCTCGAACCCTATACTCGATGTTCGCTGAGTTCATTGAGTATCGCTCGCGAGGGGTCTGGAGTATATCGTCCCGCCCGCAGTTTCGCAGGCCGAAGGCCGAGAATGTTTGAGGACGGGATGATATACTCCAGACCCCCAGGAAGGTTACCTATGAACTACGCGAACATTAAGTATTTCGACATTGCTGATGGAGAAGGCGTCCGCACTTCTCTGTTTGTGAGCGGGTGCCGTCGTGGCTGCAAGAATTGCTTTAACTCCGTCGCGTGGGACTTTGCTGCGGGCGAGCCCTTTGATCGTGCCGTCGAGGACAAGATTATCGAGAGCCTCGATCATCCCTTTATTGACGGCCTGACGATTCTGGGCGGAGAGCCCATGGAGCCCGAGAACCAGGCGGGGCTCGTTGAGTTTGTCGAGCGTGTTCGTGCCGCTTATCCTGCGGGGTCAGGAAAGACCATTTGGTGTTTTACCGGCGACGTGCTCGAGGAGCTTATGCCGGGTGGTCGTCACCATACCGAGGTCACGGACCGTATCCTTGCCTGCCTCGACATGTTGGTGGATGGCCCG
Organism: uncultured Collinsella sp.; assembly: GCA_958372075.1. Lineage (GTDB taxonomy): Bacteria > Actinomycetota > Coriobacteriia > Coriobacteriales > Coriobacteriaceae > Collinsella. Next base: position 10,376 of record CATXMO010000004.1, read on the forward strand.
TTTGTTCAGGATCTTTATGATATCTCGTTGCGCTTTAGGGGCTCGAGTAACCAGCGTGTGATCGATATGAACGCTACGCGCGACCGCGCCGTGCGTGAGGGCGTTGCGCTTTGCGACGCTGTGGAGCTTTGGCGGGACGATCCAGTCTATTCGACCCATACTATGTAGCTTGTGGTCGATGCCGGAGGGCGTGGTACCATAGCGCGAACGTGAAATCGGAAAAGTGAGGCCCAGATGGTCGATCAGGAAAAAGTCGAGGCCGCCATTAAGCTGTTGCTTGAGGGCATAGGCGAGGACCCAACTCGTGAGGGCCTGCTGGAGACCCCGGCGCGCGTTGCCCGTATGTATGGTGAGATCGCCGGCGGCATGGACCAGAGTGCCGAGGAGCACCTGTCCAAAACCTTTGCCGTCGCTTCGAACGATTTGGTTATCGAGCGCGACATTACGTTCTACTCGCAGTGCGAACATCATCTGCTGCCGTTTTATGGCAAGGCCGCCATTGGTTATATCCCTAACGGTCGGGTGGCTGGGCTTTCCAAGCTCGCCCGCACGGTTGAGGTTTATGCCCGCCGTCTTCAGCTGCAGGAGCAACTGTGCACACAGGTTGCCGATGCCCTCATGGATTATCTCGCTCCCCAGGGAGCGATTGTGTTGATGGAGGCCGAGCATATGTGCATGACGATGCGTGGCGTGCAAAAGCCCGGCACCAAGACCGTGACGCTTGCTCGCCGCGGCGTCTTTGAGACCGATCCCGCGCTCGAGGAGCGTTTCTTTAGGATGCTGGGCCGCTAACCATGAGAGTCGTCAACGACTTTACATCGAAGACCGATGAGGGGACGTCGCGTCGCGGCTTTATGGCTTCGGGCCTGGCCCCCTTTGGTGCCATGCCTCGCATTGATTACATTTGTGCCAACGGGCTGTTCCGGCGGCACCTGGGCAACATCGTACAGTTGGAATCGGGGCGCATCTTCTGCCGCCACGGTATTGACCATCTGCTCGATGTCGCTCGCATTATGTGGATCAAGAATCTCGAGGAGCAGCTCGAATTTGACCGCGAGGTCATCTACGCCACGGCACTTCTTCACGATATCGGCAAAGATGAACAGTATGAATCGGGTATATCCCATGATGTTGCAAGCGAACGCGTCGCTGATGCGATTCTCGGCGGCATGCCCGATGATGTGGCGTTTGAGCCGGCCGATGCCGCAGCCATTAAGACGGCCATTCTGGGCCATCGAAAGCTGCGCGTGAACAGCCAACCGCTTGAGCGTCTGCTCTATGCGGCCGACAAAGCGTCGCGCGCCTGCTTTGCATGCCCCGCGCGCAATGCTTGCAACTGGAGCGATGATAAAAAGAACCTGTCGATTCGCGTGTAGTTAGTTTGCGCGGTTGGGGTTCTAAACGAAGGAGACGATCGCGTTGAGTAACAAAAAACTGCCCGAGAATGCAACCAAGACTGAAGGTGCTGAGCTCGCCCGCCGTGGAAGGGGCGAAATATCCACCGCAACGGCGGTGCCTCACGTGAGCTATGATGATCTGCGCCATGCCGATCGTATTGTCATTGACGGCCTTGAGGTTTTTGCCAACCATGGCGTGTATCCCGAGGAGAACGCGCTGGGTCAGAAGTTCATCGTTTCTCTGGTGCTCTATGCCGACCTGCGCGCGGCGGGGGAGCACGATAACCTGGATGCCTCGATTGACTACGGCTCGGTGTGCCACGATGTCGATGGCTATCTGCGCGAGCATACGTTTAAGCTCATCGAGGCGGCAGCCGAGGGGACAGCCCAGATGCTGCTGCGCCGTTATCCCTCGCTGCTTGGTGTGCGCATAAAGCTCGATAAGCCGTGGGCTCCTGTTGGCCTGCCCCTGGCAAGCTGCGGCGTCGAGATCGAGCGCGTGCGCTAGTCGACGCTAGAGCTTGTTGAGGGGTGGCTGCTTGAGCCGCTGAGACAGTGCTCTATTGTTGGGACAGTACGTGTCGAGCAGGGCGTGAAAGCGCTGATTGTGGCTCGGCTCGAGCAGATGGACGAGCTCGTGGGCGACAACCATGTCGAGGCATTCGACAGGGTAGGCGGCGAGCTCGCGCGCGATGCGAATGGCGCCGGTTTTGGGTGTGCAGGAGCCCCAACGCGTTTTCATGCTGCGCACGGAGACGCGGGCCACGGTGACGCCCATTGCGATTTCGTACGCGTGCACGATGTCGCGTAGCGCTGCGGTGACCTCGGACGCGTAGAGCTGGTCGATGTGGGCTTGGAGCTCGTCGGACGTTAGGCCGTCGAGGATTGCGCGCCGCTTGGCCTGTGGGCTTTCGTCCGATTCGTCGGTACCCATAAAACTTGCGAAGGTGGCCTGCTTGGGTCGCGGTGCGGGCGATGCAAAGTTGTGATCGAGTGCGTCCTGTACCGTGATGGGCTTGCCCCAAAGTGCAATGATGGACGAGGGGCTGAGCGGCTCTCGCGCTGTCGCCTGACGTTGCTCACGTTGGGCAAGTCGGCTGATAATCCAGGCGCTGTTGCGCTTCACAAACGCTTCGATGCGCTCGTGGCTGGCGCCGAGCGGTGCGCTGGCGTGGACCTCGCCGCTCGATGTGACGCGTAGGTTAAAGTTCTTGACGCGCTTTTTGGTAACGACGACGGGGATGAGCGTTCCATCCGGTCGGGGTACGGAAATCGTAAATTGCTGCGTCAAATGTGATCCTTCAGATTGGGGACGGGCCGGCATGTCGACCGCTCGGCATGCCGGCCCGCTCAAGGGATGCGAAATTAATTGCGCTCTTAATAGCGCTCGAAGAAGGCGAGCGCGTTGTCGCTGCAGAGCTTCTGCATCACGGTCTTGCCAAAGTGCTTGGAGAGCATGTTCTGGAATTCGGGCATCTTGCTGGCATCAGAGAGGAAGTCGGGTACCTTGGCGCCGTCCCAGTCGCCGCCGAGCGCGATGACGTCCTCGCCGCCCAGGTCGAGCCAGTGCTCGATATGCGCCGCCAGCTGGTCGAAGGTGACGTCTGCGGCGGTCTTGTCGGTTGCGTCGTTGGAAAGGAACTCGCTGCAGTAGTTGAGGCCGACGATGCCACCCATGTCGCGAATGGTGCGGAACTGGTCGTCGGTAAGGTTGCGTTTGGCGCCGCAAACCGCACGGGAGTTGGAGTGGCTGGCGACGAAGGGACGCGTGGCGCGGGCGGCGACCTCGTCAAAGCACTCATCGTTGAGGTGGGAGACGTCGAGCACCATGCCGGCGTGCTCCATCTGCGTAAGCGCCTCGATGCCGGCGGCGGTGAGGCCGGCGTGGGTGTCGTGGCCGCTCGCGAGCGGTCCCTGCGCGTTCCAGCTGAGTGACGACATAAGCACGCCCAGGCTCTTGAGCACCTCGATCAGCGCGGGGTCCTCGGCAAAGAACGTGGCGTTTTCGATGGTGTGGATGCAAGCGACCTTGCCGTCCTTGAGCGCGGGGCGAATGTCTGCGGCGCTGCGCACGTTGACCATACGGTCGTGGTTGAGCATTGCCTGGCCGCTCATATGCGCCATGATCTGCGCCTGGAAGCGCGCGGCGTGGGCGGTGGGAATCTCGTCGGGGACAAACGTGGCGAAGCACTGTGCCCACGGCGTGTTGCCGATCTTTGCGAGCGAGATGGCACAGGCGTTACCCTCGATGAGGTCGAAATCTTGCGGATGCGTTTCGTCGCCGGGGAAATAACCGTCGGTGCCGGCGGTAAAGCGCAGGTCGAGATCGAGCGTGGCCCAGCCGATTCGGTCGGCAGTGTCGCAGTGTAGGTCAAATACGGGATATGCCATGGTTCCTCCGGTTGCAGCGTTTCTTTGCAAACTGTCATTGAATTGTATGACTAGGGTATAGTTAGCGCCATATGTTCACGGCGGCCCGCGTTGTGCGCCGCCCTTATCACGGAGGTTACCATGTCCAACCAGGGCAAGAAGGTCAAGACCCATTATCGCGGCACGCTCGATGACGGCACGCAGTTCGATAGCTCCTACGATCGCGGCGAGCCGCTGGAGTTCACCTGCGGCGCCGGTCAGATGATCAAGGGCTTCGACGCCGCTGTTGTCGACATGCAGGTGGGCGAGAAGAAGACCGTGCACATTCCTGCTGCCGATGCCTACGGCGAGCACAATCCCGAGATGGTTCTGACCTTCCCGGCCGAACAGGTTCCCAACATCGAGCAGATCGAGAAGGGCATGAAGCTTTTCCTGTCCACGCCGAGCGGTATGCCCGTTCCCGCCGTGGTCATCGACGTAACGCCCGAGGCTGTGACGCTCGACGCCAACCACGAGCTGGCCGGCAAGGACCTCAACTTTGATATCGAGCTCGTTGAGGTCGAGGGTTAGAGTATGCCTGAACGCTTGGTTTCGACGACATGCTTGGGAAATCTCAACGATCCGTCCTATGAACTCCTGCTTCGCCGGGAGCTGGGTGGTGTCTTTGAAGTTGACGAGCTGCTGCTCGATTGGGACCAGGCTGATGTATGCGCGTTTGCGGGCGTGACGGAGCTGGGGCGCACGGTCGATGTTCGGCTGGATGCTGCCGACGGCGGTCGTCTTGCCGACGGCGACGTGCTCGCCATTGACCGTTCGGGCATGGCGCCCGTGGCGGTTGTCGTGCGCCTGCGCAGCGCCGAGGTTTATTTAGTCGAAGTTGACCGCATGGACCCGATTGCGCTCGCGCATGCGTGCTGGGAGATCGGCAATATGCACGCGCCGCTTTTCCGAGGCGACTCGGACGAGCATACCGTGCGCATGTATACGCCGGTGCAGCCTGTTTTGGGCCGCATGCTCCGGGGTGTCGAGGGTGTTCGGCTCTCGGTGGTTACCCGTGAACTCGATGCGGCCCGGCGCTTTGCGTCGAGTGCGGCGGAGGTCGTCGTGAGCATGGCTCCCGACTTTACCATCGTAAAAAAGACGCGCGGCTAAGCGCGTATATACGCAAGGCGGGCTTTGAGGGGCGACCAATCAAGGTCCGTCTTGCTGTTGATAGGAGGCTTTGGGGAAGCATATGGGTCTTGAGGGAATCAAGCTGATTGCATGCGATTTGGACGGCACGTTGCTGCATCCGGGGGAGCGCGAGCCGCGTTCCGAGGCCTTTGAACTCATCGATGAACTGCATCGTCGCGGTATCGTGTTTATGCCGGCGAGCGGCCGTCAATATGCGAGCTTGCGCTACCTGTTTGCCCCGGTGGCCGATGAGCTCGCCTATGTATGCGAAAACGGAGCCCTGGTGATGAGCGAGGGGCGTGCCGTTGTCAAGCGCTCTATGGAGCGTGACCTGGCGATGGATATCGCGAATGCCGTGGTCGCCTACCCCCATGCCGACGTTACCCTTTCCTGCGAGGGGCACCTCTACACCATAAGCGGCAACGATGCGTTCGTCGACCATTTGCGCTATGAGGTCCACTGCGATGTGGCGGTGGTCGGCCGTCCCGAGGACATCGACGAGGACGTCATTAAGATTGCCTTCCAGATGCCCGAGGTGGATCAGCCGGCGGCCCTGGAGTATTTTGCGCGTCGCTTTAGCGACCGGGTCGATGTGATGACGTCGGGAACCGAATGGACCGACTTTATCGGCTTTGATTCGGGCAAGGGCTCCGCGCTTGCCGATTACGGTCGTGCCCTGGGTATTTCGCCCGATGAGATGATGGCGTTTGGCGATAACGAAAACGACCGCGACATGCTCAACGTAGTGGGCCATCCTTATCTAATGGAGAGCTGCAATCCCTCTATGCGTGGCATCAACGACCACGTCCGCTACGTGCGCACGGTCGAAGAGGAGCTGCGCCGTCTGCTCGCCGAGTAGGTTTTCGGGACATACCTAGAAATCTATTTTTTGCTGCAAAGTGCGAAAAGGTGGATTTAAGGCATGTTCCAAACATTTACCGGCAGTTGGGGCAGAGGCCCTCGAAGATGGTGTAGTGCGACGTGATGTGCCAACCGATTTGCTCGGACGCCTTGGCGTCGAGCTGGGCGTCAAAGGGGAGCGGCACATCGATGACGCGGCTGCACGAGGTGCAGATGATATGCGCATGCGGCTCGATGGTGCGATCGAAGCGGCTGCCGCCCGGCGTCTTGATTGAGAGAATCTCCCCGGCATCGGCCAAGAGGTTGAGGTTGCGGTAGACCGTACCGCGACTGATTTTGTCGTCCTGTTCGCGCACGGCGTTGTAGATCTCATCGGCGGTGGGATGATTGTAGCTTTGGCGCACGGCATCAAGAACCAGCTTTCGCTGCTTGGTATTCCTTCTCTGCACCGCCATGCGCCTCGCCTCTTTTCTATCAACGGTCGTAGGTAAATGATACCGTATTTAGCACACAATACTAATAACGAGGAATGAAACCGTCTTCATTGGCAAGTGGGGCTCGGGACTGGGCGTCTACGAGGCGAAAACGCGTTCCCATGCGCTCGTAGGAGGCATGAAGCGCCTCGAGATGAGACACAATGTTTGCCGGCGTGCCTTGTAGCTCCATCTCAACCGAGCCGTCTTCCATATTGCGCACCCAGCCGGTGAGGGAGCGCGCCTGTGCGAGGTTGGTGTTGGTGAAGCGGAAACCGACGCCCTGGACCTGCCCTTCCCACCGCAGGAAATAGCGCTGCGGGGCGTCTTGAGTGGCTTCGTCGCTTGCGAGGACGGTGAGCCTACGGCGCAGCTCGAGCTCGACGCCAGAGGGCTTTTGGGGTTCGCGGCTGTCGCCGGCGACGCCCGAGAAAAGCTTGTCGAAAAAACCCATCGCTATGCCTGCTTGCCTGCGTCGGCCGGGAAGGTTATGCCGGCCTGCTGACGCACGGCATCCATGATGCGCAGTGAGACGAGCGTGACATCGCGGTAGTGGCCAAGCTCGTGACGTCCCGCCGGGGTCTCCCAAATCTCTTCCTTAACGTTATCGATGCTGCCGATGGCGGTGATAAAGTCCGCGAGCTCGTATTCCATGGTGTTGCTCGATTTGGGCAGGTCGAGCGCGCGTCCGTTGTCGCCTTGCTCGCGCGGCGCCTCGGTCGCCGATCCGCGCACGACGTCGCCGCGATAATCGATGCGTACGTTGCGGGGCGTGGACAGATGGTCAATCTGGATGGTGCCGCGCTCACCTTCGATTTGCGAGGGCAGCAGGTCGTTGGTGATCTTTGAATGCGCAAGTTCGACGGAGATGCGGCCTCCGCCATAGCTGGCGAGAATGGAGCCGCAACCGTCGATGGGGCCATGGGTGAGCTCTTGCGTTGAGGAATCGAGCAGCGTGGTCATGCTGGTGAGACCGGAGGGCATGCCGAAGATCTCGACCATGGGCTCGACGGTGTAGACGCCGATGTCCATGAGGGAGCCCGAGGCCATGTGGCAGTCGAAGATATTGGTGGCGCGTCCCGCGAGAACCTCGTTGTAGCGCGAAGAATACTTGCCAAAGCGCAACGATGCACGGCGAATGGGCGCAATTTCGCCCAGAACGTCCTCAATGGCGTGGAAAGCGGGATCGTGGAGGGGGCGCATGGCCTCGAGAGCCACGACGCCAGCTGCCTCGGCAGCCCGGAAGACCTCGAGCGCTTGCGCCTCGGTGGCACAGAAGGGCTTTTCGACGATAACGTGCTTACCGCCGGCTATGCAGGCGAGCGCCTGCTCGTGATGGAGCGCGTTGGGACTGCCGATGTAGACGGCGTCGACGTCGTCGGCGGACGCGAGCTCAACGAGTGCGGTGAAGTTGCGTTCGCCGTCGTGCTTAGCGGTGAAGGCGGCGCCGCGATTGGCATCGCGTGAAAGCGTGCCCACAAACGCGGCTTGGTCGTTGGCATTGACGACTTGGATAAAGTCGTCGGTGATCATGGATGTGCCGATGGTTGCGATGCGCAGCATGTGTCCCCCTTGCGTTGTTTGGCCTACAGGACGAGTGTAGCGCGGGAGGACACAAAAGCTTGCAAAAACGCCGTTACAGGTCGCTCTCGCTAAAGCCGGTGTCGATATCGAGGTTGGCTCCGTCGGCCGCGGTGGTGGCGAGCTCGTCGCAGCGCTCATTGAGCTCGTGGCCGGCATGCCCCTTAACCCAGATGAACTCAACCTTGTGCTTGCTTTTTGCGGCAAGCAGACGCTCCCACAGGTCGCGGTTCTTAACGGGCTGCTTGTTGGCAGTTTTCCACCCGCGCTTTTTCCAGCCGTCGATCCAGTGTTTGTTGAAGGCGTTGACGACGTATTGCGAATCGGAATGGACCTCGACCTCGCAGGGGCGGTTGAGTGCCTCGAGCGCCACGATGACCGCCATGAGCTCCATGCGGTTGTTGGTAGTCTTGGCGTAGCCACGCGAAAGCTCGGAGGTGAAGGTCTTGCCGGCGGGGTTGGTGTACTTGAGCACGGCGCCGTAGCCGCCGCGTCCCGGATTTGATCGGGCCGAGCCGTCGGTATAGATGATGACCTTCACATGGTTCCTTTCGTTGGGTACGTTTCGTGTGAGTGACCATTGTAGCGCCATGCCCGCCGGGGGCTAGCAATCTATGATATCTACCCCGTCTCCAGATGGCTGGCTTTCATGGATGATGCGGTTGAGCTCGTCGAGGTATTGCTGCAAGAGGGGAGAGGGCTTGCGCTCGCCGTGCATGATATAGCCTACGTGCATCGTTGGGGCGTCTGCTAACGGGATCGATGCCATACCCCATTGCATTTCATTGGAGAGGACACCGGTCGACAGGGTGTAACCGTTCGACGTGATAAGTAGGTTAGTAAGTGTTCCGCGGTCCGAGATTCGTATGTTGCGGTCGCAAGGGATATAGCTAAAAGGTTCCTCGGCGTAATAGAAGGAGTTTGAGGTTCCCTGCTCAAAGCTATAACGCGTATAGGGTGTGAGGTCGGCAAGGGACAGCTGCGGGCGGCGTGCGAGCGGGTGGCGCTCGCTTACGAAGACGTGGACCGTCGCGTCGAAGAGGGGATGGAAGCTCGCGCGCGCATCGGTAAAAGCCTTCTGCAGAACGCGGGTGTTAAAGTCGTCCAGATAGAGGATGCCGATGTCGCTGCGAAACGCGCGGACGTCATCGATGATCTGCGATGTGGTGGTCTCACGCATGATGAACTCGAACTTGCTGTCGCGGCAGCGCTCGACGACGTTGACAAAGGCCTCGACCGAAAACGCGTAGTGTTGGGCCGAGATGGCAAGGCGCGCCTGGGGTGTACCGCCGTCCTCGTAGCGGGCCTCGAGCATATCTGCCTGCTCCACGACCTGGCGTGCATAACCTAAAAGTTCGGTACCGTCGTTGGTGAGCGTGACGCCGCGGCTGGAGCGCGTAAAGATCTCCAGATGGAGCTCCTGTTCCAGGCTTTTGACGGCATTGGAGATATTGGACTGTGCCGTATAGAGGCGCTGAGCTGCGGCGTTGATCGAACCGGACTCTGCCACGGCGATCAAAAAGCGAAGCTGTTGGAGGGTCATCGGCGCCCGTCCTTTCGATAACTATCTAAAAAACCGATAACAGGTTAGCGCTTTTAAGTGATTGACCCGGGGAGACGATGCTCGTACTATTCAAAACACATAAAGGAGGTAGGTAATTAAGCCGACCACGGAACCGGGATGTCAAAAGGAGGACCGCATATGAACTGCTTGCTAAGACGAATGCCGGGCTCCTGTTTGCGCCCGTTGGCGTAATCAGGAGACAGCGACTTACTTCTCTTACGCTTATTACTTTTGTTCGATCAAGGAGATCATCATGAGCCAGTTCATCAACAACCCCGAGCACACCTTTGGTTTCGATACCCTGCAGCTGCACGTTGGCCAGGAGAGCGCCGATCCTGCATCCGACTCCCGTGCCGTGCCGATCTACCAGACCACGAGCTATGTGTTCCGCAACTCCCAGCACGCCGCCGACCGCTTTGGCCTTGCCGACGCCGGCAACATCTACGGTCGTCTGACCAATTCCACCCAGGGTGTCTTTGAGGACCGCATCGCCGCACTCGAGGGCGGCGTGGCCGGCCTCGCCGTCGCCTCTGGTGCCGCCGCCATCACCTATACCCTGCAGGCGCTCGCTCAGGCCGGCGACCATGTGGTGGCCCAGAAGACCATCTACGGTGGCTCCTACAACCTGCTGGAGCATACGCTCTCACAGTTTGGCGTCGAGACCACCTTTGTCGACGCCCATAACCTGGACGAGGTCGAGGGTGCCATCAAGGACAACACCACGGTCATCTACCTCGAGACGCTCGGCAACCCCAACTCCGATATCCCCAACATCGACGCCATCTCCGAGATTGCCAAGAAGCACGGTCTTCCGGTCGTCGTCGATAACACCTTCGGCACCCCGTATCTGTTCCGTCCGCTGGAGCACGGCGCCAACATTGTCGTTCACTCCGCAACTAAGTTCATCGGCGGCCACGGCACCTCGCTGGGCGGCGTGATTGTCGACGGCGGTAACTTTGACTGGAAGGCGAGCGGCAAATATGAGCAGATCGCCGAGCCCAACCCCTCCTACCATGGTGTCTCGTTTGCCGAGGCTGCCGGTCCCGCCGCCTTTGCAACCTATGTCCGCGCTATCCTGCTGCGTGACGAGGGCGCCTGCATCAGCCCGTTCAACGCCTGGGTCCTGCTTCAAGGCACCGAGACTCTGTCGCTGCGCGTTGACCGTCATGTCGAGAACGCCAAGAAGGTCGTTGAGTTCCTGGCTGGTGACAGCCACGTCGCCAAGGTAAACCATCCGAGCCTGCCTGAGCACCCCGATCACGAGCTCTATCAGAAGTACTTCCCCAACGGCGGCGCTTCGATCTTCACCTTTGAGATCAAGGGTGGCCAGGAGGCCGCCTGGAAGTTCATCGATCATCTGCAGGTGTTCTCGCTGCTCGCCAACGTGGCCGACGTCAAGTCGCTCGTCGTGCACCCGGCTACCACCACGCACTCCCAGCTCTCTGCCGAGGAGCTCGCCGAGCAGAACATCACGCCCTCCACGATTCGTCTTTCCATCGGTACCGAGAACGCCGAGGATATCATTTGGGATCTGAAGCAGGCCTTCGCCGCGCTGGACGAGTAAGGCGACTTGTGCAAGGACCCCTTGCGACTCGATAGGTATAACTGCATAAAATGCCTGCTCAAGGCGCCTGCGCGAACAATGGTTGCACAGGCGCCTTTTTTGCATAGATCGGGTGCAAAAACAGGGTTTTTGACACGCTTTATGCATTCGAGTTGTGGAAAACTCCTGTTGAGAGGATGTGAGTTTTACGCAATTGACGTGCGCCTTTTGAGTAAAACCGCAGGTCGCGATTTGCTCGGGGTACTATGCAGCGCGATCGAATCACACGCAGCTTAAACGCAGCAAAAACGCACTACGGAGGTTTCCAGCTACATGAGGATCGATTCACGAAAACCGAAAGCCGCCGCCCTTTCCGCCGCTCTGACCGTGGCGCTTTTGGCGGGCGCTGGCGCAACTGATGCCCACGCGGCAACACTGTCCGATACGGTTGGATCTACGCCGTCCGAGGCGACGCTGGTACAGCCCGTTGACTATCGCGGCGATGGTTATGGTTCCATGCAGGAGTGGAACGCCTCGATGGAGGCCAAGCGCGATTCCCTGGAGATGCGCGCTCAGATCATTATGAATATGTATGGCGACTATGCTACCGATGACGAGCGCGCTGTGTTGCAGGGTTGTATCGACGGTGCAGGTAGCCTGTTGACGATGGGGGAGGTCGACGCCAAGTCGACCGAGCTCGACGAGCTGCGCACTGCGCTTGAGGATGCCAAGCGCGAAGCGCTCGAGGCTGCCGCGGCCGAAGCCGAGGCTGCTGAGGCCGCCCAGGCTTCGTACTACAACGCCGGTTACGCTCCGTCCTACGCGTCTGCCGCGTCCTACGCGAACGGATCGGGCCTGACGCGCTCTGCGGGTGTAAATAACTACAACGGGCGTCGTGAGACCTATTACAGCAGCAACGTGCTTTATCACTATCGCACGGGCGAATGGACTCAGGATTCTGAGGGCTTCTGGCGCGATTCCGACGGCTATTACGTTGTTGCTGCGGGCGATATGGCCCAGGGCTCGACCTTTACGGGCTCCAAGGGTGATTGCAAGGTCTATGACTCCGGCTGCGCTGCCGGAACCACCGACTACTACACCGGTTGGTAATGCAAAATAGGCACATGATGGGCGGGCGTCTTTACTGAGCTTTTAGGCAACGTAAAGCCGCCCGTTCTTTATGTGCGTTTGAGTTAACAGAGCCCTTACCGTGGCGGTACGCTGGGCGTATGGATGCGGGGCACACTAGTTCTTGAGAAATAAGGTCTTTCTCTTGGAGGAAGTGGTCTTGTGAATGCTCGAGATATTGCCGTTGCCGCCGTCGCGTTGATGCTTGGCTGCCTTGGTCCCACGGCCGCGCTCGTCGCGGGCATGCAGGGGACATGCGGGGCTGCTCCTATCGTGGTCGGCGCGCTGATCGCGGCCACGCTGCTGGGAAGCGCCGGTGTTGTCCTTTGTCGCGACGATGAGGACCAGGCGTCGGAGTCGCAGCTCTAACCGTTCTGAAGCTGATTTTTGGCCAAAGATGAAAAAGGAAGCCGCCGCGAGGGGAGTGTCCCTTGCGGCGGCTTTGCCATTGGATCTGTTGGCTGCAGTATGCCGAGCACTACCAGCTGCTTTCTATTTCGCGAATCCTCTGGTAGAGCCAATCGTTTTGCGGCACTTGGATATCGTGTTTGGCGGCCAGGCGGCAAATGGTGCCCGCGAACTCCTCGACTTCGGTTTTTCGTTGTGCAATGCGGTCTTGAGCCATCGAGGGCATACCAGCGGGGTCGATTCCCTCGATGAGGTGCACCATTTGCGTCAGGTCTGCCTCGGTCAGCTCAACGCCCTCGGCGTTGGCGACCGCAAGCGTTTCGCGCATGGCGGAAACAAAGCAGCGACGCTGCTCGGAGCCCAGCTCCGTGGCGCTTCCGTAGGTCCCGCCGTAGGCCATGCAGGTCTGGTTGATGCCGTCGTTGAGCATGAGTTTGGCCCACATGCGGTGGGCGATGTCGTCCTCGACGGTATGGGCGATGCCGCAGCGCGTATAGAGCTCGTCGATAGCGGCGACGGTCGCGGGGCCGGTGCCGGCGGCTGCACCAAAGCGGATTTCGCCCGCATTGGTAAAGGTGAGCGCGCCGTTGAGGAATACGGCGTCCATGCCCTGGCAGATACCCAGGACGGTATGCTCCCAGCCAAAGCGTTCGGCAATCTTTTGCTCGCTCGTAATGCCGTTGCACAGCGAGGCGATGAGCGTGTTGGGTCCCACGACACGCTCCATAGTCTTGAGTGCTTGGTCGAGACCGGTGGTCTTGACCGTCAGGATGACCAGATCGGCGGGCGCTGCCTCGCTGGCGCGGACGGACTTGAGTGCACAGGGCTTGCCGTTGATGGTAAGCGCATCGTTTGCGTGACGCTCGAAGCGTGCATCGTCCATGACGTATTCGACGGCGTCATTGCCGAGGGCCTTGGCAATCATGCTGCCGTAGAGCAGGCCGACGCCGCCCTTGCCGATAAAGGCGACCTTGTTGATCTGCATGTGAATCATCTCCCCATATAAAAGGCGCCCGCGTAAGGGGCGCCTGATGGATTGTATGCTGCCAGGGTGATTGGTGGGTGCGCGGGGCGCTGTTATGAAAAAGAAACTATTGCGCTGTGCGCTTATGCCGCGGGGCAGACCGCAAAAACGCGTGCGGGATATCCAACGCCATCGCGCACCTTGGGGAAGGTGCAGAAGATGACGGCGCCCGTGGCGGGAAGCTCGTCCAGATGGTCCATGACCTCGATCTGGTAACGGTCGACCGAGAGGATGTATTGCTCGCCGGGATAGGGGTAGGCATCCTCGCGCGTGGTCACGGATGCGGGGTCGGTGTCTGCCGGTTCGTGACCGATGGCGCCGATGTTGCGCTCTTCTACAAGCCATTTGATGGCGTCGAGATCCCAGCCGGGGTAGTGAGGCTGGCCGTCCTCGTCCTTGTTTTCGAGGTCAGCGAGCTTGGACCAGTCGGAGCGGAAGGCGACAAAGGCGTCCTCGGGAATGCGGCCGTGCTCGGCCTCCCAAGCCTTGAGGTCATCGACGGTCAGGACGAAATCGGGGTTTGCGGCGCACTCCTCGTGCTTGTCGATGACGCAGAGCGGATGCATAAACTCGATAGGTCTAATCTCGCCAAGGGAACGGCCATCGACATGGAAGTGGCGCGGTGCGTCGACGTGGGTACCGTACTGCGAGGCGACCGAATACTGGAAGCATCGCATGGGCGCGAGCATGTCTTCGGGCGTATCGGGCAGGTAGTCGAAGAGCTTGGTGGACTCAAACGGCTTAAAGCCAAACCAGTGCGGGGTGTCGCACGAGAGCGTGTGGGTGAGGTCAACCCAGCGATAATCGGTGCTTTTGAGCTGGGATGCGAGATTCCAAAGGTCGAGCGCGGGCATGGGTGGCTCCTTTCATCGGGCTTTTTGCTGATGTTAAAGCGCTGGCGTGACGGCTCGATTTCTGCTGCGTTACGATACGTTCTCGATTGCGATTCCGATGTGTTTCGATGACGTGACGGGTTTGTTTCGCCTTGTCAGGGTTTCGATGGGAGGGGAGGGGCCGTGCAATATCGCGTTGACCCCAAAAGCGGCAACCGTATCTCGGCGTTGGGGCTGGGCTGCATGAGGTTTCCCGGTGCGCCGGGACGCCCGGATGCGAAGACCGCCGACGCCATCATCTCCCGTGCGGTGGAGCAGGGGATTAACTACCTGGACACGGCCTATCTCTATCCCGGCAACGAGGCGTGCGTGGGTGCGTCGCTTGAGCGCCTGGGCTTGCGCGACCAGGTTTTGCTCGCGACCAAGCTGCCGCATGCTTCGTGCAAATGTGCGGAGGATTTCGACCGCTTTTTTGACGAGCAGCTGCGCCGTTTGCGGACTGACCATATCGACTACTACCTCATGCACAACATCACCTCGCCCGCGCAGTGGGAACGTGTGGCGGCGTTGGGCATCGAAGACTGGATCGCGCGTCAAAAGGCTTCGGGGCGCATTCGCCAGATCGGTTTTTCATACCACGGCAGCGCGGCGGACTTCCTTACGATGCTTGACGCATATGACTGGGATTTTTGCCAGATCCAGTACAACTATGCCGGCGAGCATTACCAAGCGGGAACGGCGGGACTCATGGCGGCTGCGGAGCGCGGGCTCGCGGTGTTTGTGATGGAGCCGCTGCTGGGCGGGCGTTTAGCGGGCAAGCTGCCGCCGCGGGCCCGCGCTGTGCTCGATGGCGCCCCTGACCCGCATTTGCGCACTCCTGCCGCCTGGGGCCTTTCGTGGGTGTGGAACCATCCTCAAGTCACGATGCTGCTTTCGGGCATGACCGATACCACGCAGGTGGACGAGAACGCGGCATTGGCGGATCGCGCACTGCCGAATTCGATGACGACAGAGCAGCTCGATACCATCGCGCGTGTGCTGGGAGAGTTTGAGAAATCGAATCGCGTGCCCTGTACGGGCTGCGGCTACTGCATGCCGTGTCCCAAAGGCATCAATATCCCTGGGTGTTTCGCCGCCTACAACGCAAGCTATGCGCACAGCTGGTTTACGGGCCTGTCGCAGTATTTTACGGCGAGCGCGGTGCGGACGAGTGAGCCCAAGTTGGTGAGCAATTGCGTCAAATGCGGCAAATGCGCACGTCACTGCCCGCAGCACATCGATATTCCTGAGCGTCTCGACGATGTGCGCCGACGTTTCCAGCCTGGCCCCGTAACGGCCGCGCTTAAAGCCTTTTGCAAAACGCGTTCCTGATGCCCCTTTTATAAGTTGCGGTGGAATAGTTCCTGTTTGCGGCAGAATAGGGCATCGACAGGAACTATTTCACCGCAACTGATGAGGGGGAGTTGGAGATGCTGACGATCGGGTGTCATCTTTCGACGACGAAGGGCTATCGGGCGATGGGGGAGACGGCGTTGTCCATTGGCGCCAATACCTTTGCGTTCTTTACGCGCAACCCGCGCGGTGGCAAGGCAAAAGACCTTGACATGGATGACGTGGCGGCCCTGTGCGAGCTTATGGAGCAAAACGACTTTGGCCCGCTCGTGGCTCATGCCCCGTATACCTATAACCCCTGCTCCGCTAAGGAGCGGGCGCGCGAGTTTGCCCTGGAGGCCATGGCCGAGGACCTGCGGCGCATGGAGGCGCTGCCCGGCAACTACTACAACTTCCATCCCGGTGCGCATGTGGGGCAGGGCTCCGACGCCGGCATTCAGATGATCGTCAACACCCTGTGCCAGGTGATGTTTGAGGGCCAGCAGACGACGGTGCTGCTCGAGACCATGGCCGGCAAGGGCACCGAGGTGGGCCGCAGCTTTGAGGAGCTGGCGCTCATCATCGAGGGCGTTGCCGACAAGCGCCCCGAGCTGTCGGCCAAGTTGGGCGTGTGCCTAGACACCTGCCATGTGAATGACGCCGGCTATGACATCGTCCGCGATCTTGACGGTGTGCTTGACGAGTTCGATCGTGTGGTGGGTATCGAGCGCCTGCGCGCCGTGCACATCAATGACTCCAAGAATCCCTGCGGCGCCCATAAGGATCGCCACGAGTGCATCGGCAAGGGCTACCTGGGTAGTGAAGAGTTTGGCGGCGGTATGCAGGTTATACAGAATATTGTATCGAATGGCCGCTTGCGCGCATTGCCATTCATCTTGGAGACACCGAACGAACTTGCAGGTTATGCGGCTGAAATCAAACTGTTAAGGTCGTTGCAGCAGTAAAGGCTGCCATAAAGTGGAGTGCTCCATTCACGTTATGGGTTTGTTTCAATCAGTTTTCTAATTGCAGATTCTTCCAAGCGGGTGCATAATAACCCTCAGTTTTTGCAGACCTCTGAATCACGTGGGGTCATTGGAAGGAGACTGATTATGAAGCTGAAGAAGCTTGGCGCATTTGCCGCCACGGGTGCTATGGCGCTCGCCCTCGCTCTGACGGGCTGCGGCTCGTCCAACGCCACCTCTGGTTCTGATGCCGGTTCCAGCAGCTCTGACGACGCTAAGGTCGAGAAGGTCGACGGCTCCAAGGAGTACGCGCTCGTCAAGGACGGTACGCTGACCGTTGGCACCTCTGCCGAGTACGCTCCGTTTGAGTACAAGGATGACAACGGCGATTATCAGGGCTTTGACCTTGAGCTCATCAAGGCTATCGGCGACAAGCTGGGCCTGGATGTCGAGTATGTCAACAATGACTTCGACACGCTCGTCCCCGGCGTTGCTTCGGGCGCCAAGTACGACGTCGCCATCGCGGCTATCACTGACACGCCCGAGCGTGAGAAGGAAGTCACTTTCTCCGATTCCTACTACATGGACGATCAGGCTATCGTGACCAAGGTCGATAACACCGACATCACGGCCGACAACTACAGCGAGAAGCTCAACAACGCCGACGCTACCATCATCGTCCAGTCTGGATCGACCGCCGAGGCCTTTGCCCAGGAGAACTTCCCTAAGGCCAAGATCGTCCCCTACAAGGACGCCACCGAGTGCTTCAGCGCCCTGCAGTCCGATAAGGGCGATGCCGTAGTCACCAACCGCTCCGTTGCTAGCCAGCTGACCGCCGAGCAGTTCAACACCTGCCAGACCATCAAGCAGGTCAGCACCGGCGAGGAGTACGCCATCGCCATCAACCAGGGCAACACCAAGCTCAAGGACGACATCAACCAGGCCATCAAGGATCTGACCGACGACGGTACCGTTGACGCCCTCATGGCTAAGTACAACATCAAGTAAAATAGTCACTTGATTGCGCGCGGGCCCTTTCCGTTTTGCGGAGAGGGCCTTTGCGCTTCTCTTGGCGGAGAGCATTTCCGTCTCGTTTTGCCGGCAACTTCTACGATAGGAGCCACCTTGTCTCGACTGAACAAAGGGGCCGCGGAGCAGCGTTTTTCACTGCCTGCCTTGCTCCAAAAGCTAGCCTGCGTCATGGCCGTGGCGCTCGCGCTGGTGTGCGCGGGGACATATGCGCCCACGACCGCCCAGGCGCTTGAGACCGCAAAGATTACCGCCCGACCCAACACCGGTTCGGGCAGCGATGTGGTCGGCGGCACCGAGACGCGCATTACCTGGGAAGTTCAGGCCGATGCCGACGAGGAGCTGAGCGGTCTATCGCTGACGTTTGTCGACGGCACGACGTTTGGTACCGATGACACGCGATTGACGATGCTCTCGGGCGAGGACCTCATGGACCGTACGCCCATGAAGCCTACGTGCAAGGTCGACGGCCAGACGCTCAAGATCGATTTTGGCGAGACGGCTCCGGCCGGCGGCTATTTCCGTGTCGAGGTCTACGGCGTGACCTTCCCCGTCGAGGGCGGCGACGAGGCTTTTAGCGGCACCTACACGTTGGCTGACGGTTCAACCAAGAAGATCTCCAAGATTCCTTCCGTCGAGATTAAGGGCGTGACGGCATTCGATAACTTCCTGGCCGACCTTAAGGAGCAGCCGTGGGTCGAGGCATGGAATTCCAACATGTTCCTTCGCCTGTTCCTGAACCCGGTCATTTTGGTTCAGAGCCTGCCGATCGTATTCAAAGGCTTCCTCATGTCGCTCTCGATCGTGCTCGTGGCATTTCCGTTGGCCATTCCCTTTGGCTTTGCCTTGTCACTCATGCGCATCTCCAAGTCGCGCATCCTGCGTTGCCTTGCCGGCATCTATGTGAATATCATCCGCGGTACGCCGGCGTTCCTGCAGATCTACATCGCGTTCTTTGGCCTGCCGCTGGCCGGCGTCAAGGTTGACGATTATGTGCTGGGCGTCATCGTCATGGCCATGAACTCGTCCGCCTACCTGTGCGAGATCTTCCGCGCCGGTATTCAGTCGATCCCCAAGGGCCAGAACGAGGCCGCGCGCTCGCTGGGCATGAACGCCTTCCAGACGCTGCTCTACGTTATGATTCCGCAGACGTTCCGCAATGTCCTGCCTACGCTGACCAGCGAGTTTATCCTGCTTTACAAGGATACGTCGCTGCTCGCGGCCGTGGGCGTGGTCGAGATCGTCATGAACGCCCGTACCATTGTGGCCACGACGGGTTCCATTACGCCATATGTGGTTGCCGCGCTGTTCTACCTGGTCATCACCCTGCCGCTTGCTCGCTTGGTGAGCGGTCTTGAGGCGAGGCTTCTGGGGACGGCCGAAACCAAGAAGAAGCGTCCCGCCAAGAGCGCTGGACAGGTCGTCGCGACGCCCGCCGACCACATCGCCGGTCTGTAAGGAGGTCCTATCATGAGCGAAACCAATAACTCGAACGAGGTCGTCGTCAGCATCAAGAACCTCCAGAAGGCCTTCGGCGATAACGTGGTCCTGCGCGACATCGATCTGGATGTGCACAAGGGCGAGGTCGTCGTAGTCCTGGGTCCTTCGGGCTCGGGCAAGTCGACGATGCTTCGCTGCATCAATCGTCTGGAGCATCCCACGAGCGGCTCGATCGTCGTTGAGGGCGTGGACGTTTGCGCCAAGGGCGTCGACCTTAACAAGGTACGTACGCATCTGGGTATGGTGTTCCAGCAGTTCAATTTGTTCCCGCACCTGTCAGTCAAAAAGAACGTCATGCTCGCACAGCAAAAGGTACTAAAGCGCAGCAAGGAAGAGGCCGAGAAAATCGCTATCGAGGAGCTGACCAAGGTCGGTCTTGCCGAGCGCATCGACTTTATGCCGAGCCAGCTCTCGGGTGGCCAGCAGCAGCGCGTTGCCATCGCCCGCGCCCTGTCGATGAACCCTCACGTCATGCTCTTTGACGAGGCCACGTCGGCGCTCGACCCCGAGCTGGTTCGCGACGTTCTTGGCGTTATGCGCGATCTTGCACGTGACGGTATGACCATGATCGTCGTGACGCATGAGATGGGCTTTGCCCGCGACGTCGCCGACCGCGTCGTCTTTATGGACGGCGGCGTTATCGTGGAAGAGGGTACGCCGAGCGAGGTCTTCGACCACCCCAAGAGCGAGCGCACCAAGGCGTTTTTGGGCAATATCTCGTAGCCGCTTTATATGACTGACATAACAGAAAACGGGAGCCGGATGTGATCCGGCTCCCGTTTTTGTTGGGATGCGAATGTGTTTTGGTGCAGAGCTCGTTATGGGCGGAGCTCATTGCCGCTAGGCGAGCTCGGCTCCAAGGGCGCGGCAGGCCGCCTCGCCCTCATCGTCGGGAGCGTCGTAGCAGATGACGGAATCGACGACGTTGACGCCCGCCTCGTCGGCGTCGGCCTTCCAGTTGTCCATCCACTCGCCCTCGGCCCACGAATAGGAGCCAAAGAGGACGACCTTCTTGTCGCCGAGAACCTCCTTGACCTCGTCCCACATCGGCTGGAACTCATCGTACTCGAGTTCCTCGGAGCCCATGGCGGGGCAGCCGAAGGCGAAGGCGTCGTAGTCGGCGGCCCTGTCGGCAGAGAAGTCGGCGCAGGGGATGACCTCGGTCTCGGCACCCGCGGACGTGGCGCCTTCGGCGACGAGGTTTGCCATGGCCTCGGTATTGCCCGTGCCGCTCCAGTAGACGACTGCGATCTTGCTCATATGTTTTCCTTTCGGTTGTGCGGCGTGCGGCCGCGTTTTGTATGCTCTATCGGGTTGCCTGGACAAGTTGTCCCAGGGTGCAGCCCTGTTGATAGATGTACGTAAGGTATTGCGTGCATACGCGATAGGAATCGAAGGTCGTGAGCGCCTGCTCAACGTTTGTGTATACCTTCCATGCGCCAAAGACCTTATAGTTTTCGCCGTGCTGGACGATAAACTGATGGACATCTTCGTAGGGATAGCCCAAAAAATAGCCAATTTCGTGGGGGAACTCGCACATGCACCCCGTATCGCAGTGCCTATTTCGCGCGAGTGCGCAGACGCTGCTGTCATAGGCGCTTTCTGCGGCATTGCTGCTTGCCAGCGTGATGCGCGCGGCGAGATGCACCAGGGATGCGGGCAGGTTGTGGACATCGTAACCTTCGGCGGTAAGCGCCGTCGTGGCGCGGGGGTCGGAGAGGTATCGCATGAGGTCCGCAGGGCGGTACACATAGATGAGCGCTCCGCAGGGGCGCCAGACCAAAACGCTCATATGGATCCCGAGTGGCTGGAGCTCGCGGTTGCATTGGGCAATGACCGCGAGCAGGCGAGAGCGTCGCTCTTCGATATGGGCGGCGCCGGATTTTCCGTTTTGGTTGGCGTAAACGCCGGGATAGGTAAAGAGCGAAGCCGGCTTGATACCTGCGAGCGTAGGGGAGCAGTTGCGCACGACAGCCGTTTGGTATGTTGGGATGTCAATGGTTCGAGTCACGGCGCTCCTTACGGATCTAAACTGTTAGCCTAGGAAAACTTATACACGAAAGTAAGCCCTGGTCAACTAAAAAGTAAGAAAAGGGAAACTAATTGATCGAACGGACATGGTTTTGGGTTAAGATGGGGACACCCCATGGGGGTATCTAGATAGGGCTACTTGAAAGGGGAACGCATGAGTGACTTGCTCAACCCTGCGAATCTCATCGTGCTGGCCGTCATTGCCGTCGGCATGTTTTTTGGACTGCGTCGCATTGCCGCTTCGACACACGGGAAGAGTTGTTGCAGCGATGGTGCGAGCGGCAAGAAGGCCAAAAAGGTTGTTGTGACGGATACCGATGCGTCACACTATCCCTATAGCGATGAGCTGCTCATCGGCGGCATGAGCTGTGACGGCTGCGCTCAGAACGTAGCCAATGCCCTCAATGCGCTGGATGGCGTGTGGGCAACGGTGACGTATGCGGACCACACGGCACGCGTGCGCTCTAAGCGTCCGGTTGATCGCGGTGTCCTCGAGACGGCCGTGAAAGACGCGGGCTACTACGTCATGACGCTGTAAGCGCCGCCCTGGATGCGCTTCCTTGGCTAGGCTCGTCCGCGAAGTTCGATGTCTTGGATGTCGTCGAAGTCGATGGCGATATCCTTGAGCTTGAGCAGTTTGAAGGCGGGGAGCACTTCGTCAAGGATGCCCGTGCGAGCGCGATAGCCGTACGTATCGTAATAGGTGACGCGGACCAGGTCGCCACGTTTGAGGCCCTCGAGCTTATGCGAAAGCTCGAGGGCTTTTTCTTCCGTGAGTTCGCATTTGGGCTCGACAGTGATTTCTTGCTTGCGTACGAGCTCGTAGTATCCCGTGAGGGCGGCAAAGGGCATAAACTGTGCGGCGCGGTTGGCGCGCACGGCACCGTTGGCGGTGAGTCTGGGGTCGGCGGCGCGGTGTCTTCCCTCGGGGTCCGCTAGGCGTTCAAAAGGTGTCGGTGGCCGCATCGGCTGCTGTTGGGGCTTAGGCACGATGTCCTCCTACCTGGTCGTTGCGTTCGCGTGCGGTGGCGCCGGCGGTAAAGCTCAGCCCCTTGACGAGCGCGTTTTTGCCGTATTTACCCTTTACGGCCAGGACGGCACGGGCCAGGTCGCGCTCGCGCTCATCGGCCTCGACGTCGCTAAACAGATCGATGGTGGCAAATTCTTCGGGCACCAGATTGCCAAATCCCAGGTTGATGCGCTTGACTGGTCGTTTGGGATCGACAGTCTGCGCCCAGAGCTCATCGAAATAGCCCATGATCTTCTTAAACGAATTGGTGCGCTCGGGCAGCTTGCGCGAGGCGTTGGAGTGCGCTAAGAGTGCGGCATAGCCACCGCGCGGTTTGCCGCCATGCTCTCCCACAAAGATGCCATCGATAGCCTGCGCCTCCCGCACCAGGCGGCGCCGTTCGTCATCGCGCTGGACGGGCTTGGGCGCACGGGGCGCGAGCTCAGGGCCGGCGGTTGCGGTGGGTTCGATGCTCGACGTGCTCGAGCGTAGGTGTCCGCATCCGTCCACATATTGCGCTGTACCGCTGGCGTCGAGGCGGCGTATGTCAGCTCGTTCGCTCGCATAACCCACAAAGAGCGAGATGCTGTCGCAGACCACGTGCTTATCGACTAGGTCCAACACGGCGTTGTCGACCATCTCGCGCAAGACGGTGTAGGCCTGCTCATAGGCATAGCCCTTCGAGAGCACCTGCCCTGTGGTGGTCGAGGTCGCTTGCGGGCGATAAGCTTGGATATCGGCGATGGTTGTCGGCTCACGCCCGAAGGCGTGGTCGATAAGATATTCGGCATTGACGCCGAGTTCGTCGTAGAGCAGGTTCTCGTCGAGCGCTGCGACCCCCATCAGGTCGTAGACACCGTATTTCTCGAGACGGGCCGCCACGCCGGGGCCGATGCCCCAGATGTCGGTGATGGGGCGATGGGGCCAGATCTCCTTGCGAAAGGTCTCGTCGTCGAGTGTGCCGATGCGACTGGGCACATGCTTGGCAGTGATGTCGAGTGCTACCTTGGCCTGGAATAGGTTGGGGCCGATGCCGACCGTCGCCGTGATGCCGGTGCGCGCGAGGACCTCGTCGCGCAACATGCAGGCGAAGCCTTCCGCATCGGTGTGATAGAGGTCCAGATATGGCGTCACGTCGATAAAGCACTCGTCAATTGAGTAGACGTGAATGTCTTGCGGACTGACGTATTCCAGGTAGATACCGTAGATCCGCGCCGACACCTCCATGTAGTGCTGCATGCGCGGTACGGCCTTAATGTAGTCGATGCCATCGGGTATTTCGAACAGGCGACAGCGGTTGTGAATCCCTAGGTCCTTCATAGCCTGCGTGATAGCGAGACAGATAGTCGTGCGTCCGCGCGATTCGTCGGCAACGACCAGGTTGGTGGTGAGCGGATCGAGCCCACGATCGACGCACTCGACGCTGGCATAAAACGTCTTGAGGTCGATGCAGATGTAGGTGTGCTGCTCGTGCGCCATCCGAGCCCTCCCATCAAACACATGTTCTTATCGAATACCTGTTCGATAATACCTGCTTGCGCGGACACCGTCAAAACCTGTCAGGAAGGGACAGGTTATTTTTGGTTGGTAAAGCGTTTGACCTGCCAAAATAAACCTGTCCCTTTTTGGTCGGTTGCCGTTGGGGGGCCGATTGGCAACGCTCGCTGATTATAGTCTTGACCTGCGCTAGAATAGTGGCATCTGAATGTCCGGGCGCATGGAGGCGTGTGCCCGTATGCTGAGGAGGACCCTATGGCAACTGTTGCCGCACCTATCGATGCTACGTCGACTGCCGCTTGGAAGGCGCTCGAGGCTCATCAGGAGAAGCTCGAGGCCGAAGGTATCGACCTTAAGGCCTGGTTCGCCGCCGATGCCGAGCGCGTGAACAAGCTGAGCTTTGACGCCGGTGACCTGCACTTCGACCTGTCCAAGAACCTGGTGACCGATGAGACCGTCAAGCTGCTGTGCGATCTTGCCCGCGAGGTGAAGCTCGAGGAGCGCCGCGACGCCATGTTCTCCGGCGAGCACATCAACACCACCGAGGACCGCGCCGTCCTGCACACCGCTCTGCGCCGCCCGGCAAGCGAGAAGGGCCAGCTCATCGTTGACGGCCAGGACGTCGTCGCCGACGTGCACGAGGTCCTCGATCGCATGTATGCCTTTGCCGAGCGCGTGCGCTCCGGTGAGTGGAAGGGCGTTACCGGCAAGAAGATCGAGCATCTGGTGTCCATCGGCATCGGTGGCTCCGACCTGGGTCCGGTCATGGCTTACGAGGCCCTGCGTCCCTATGCCGACGCCGGTATCGATTGCCGCTACATCTCCAACATCGACCCCAACGATCAGGCAGAGAAGCTCAAGGGTCTGGATCCCGAGACCACGCTCGTGATCATCGTCTCCAAGACCTTCACCACGCTTGAGACCCTCACCAACGCCCGCGAGGTCAAGACCTGGATGCTCGAGCAGCTCAAGGCTCAGGGCGCCATCGATGGCTCCGATGAGCAGAACGCCGAGGCCGTGGCAAAGCACTTCGTCGCCGTTTCCACCGCACTCGAGAAGGTCGAGGCCTTCGGTATCGACCCCGCTAACGCCTTCGGCTTCTGGAACTGGGTCGGCGGCCGCTACTCCGTCGACTCCGCCGTGGGCCTGTCGCTGATCGTCGTGCTCGGCCCCGAGCGTTTCCAGCAGTTCCTCGAGGGCTTCCACGCCATCGACGAGTACTTCTGCAACACCCCGCTCGAGAACAACGCCGTCGCGCTGATGGGCCTGCTCAACGTCTGGTATGTCAACTTCTTCGGTTCCAAGAGCCACGCCGTGCTGCCGTACTGCCAGTACCTGCACCGTTTCCCGGCCTACCTGCAGCAGCTCACCATGGAGTCCAACGGCAAGCATGTCCGCTGGGACGGCAGCGCCGTGACCTCCGACACCGGTGAAATCTTCTGGGGCGAGCCCGGCACCAACGGCCAGCATGCCTTCTACCAGCTGCTGCACCAGGGCACCGTGGTGGTTCCGGCCGACTTCATCGCCTTCGCCAACACCGCCAACCCTGCAACCGACAACGGCCAGGACGTGCACGAGCTGTTCCTGGGCAACTTCCTGGCCCAGACCAAGGCGCTCGCCTTTGGCAAGACGGCCGATGAGGTGCGCGCCGAGGGCACGCCCGAGCAGATCGTCCCGGCTCGCTGCTTTGAGGGCAACCGTCCGACGACCTCGATCTTTGGCGACACGCTGACCCCGTTCGCGCTCGGCGAGCTCATCGCCCTGTACGAGCACATCACGTTTGTCGAGGGTACGGTCTGGGGCATCGACTCCTACGACCAGTGGGGCGTTGAGCTGGGCAAGCAGCTTGCCAAGCAGATCACCCCTGCCTTCCACGACGACGCCGCCAAGGCCGAGCAGGACGCTTCGACCCAGGCGCTCATCGAGTTCTATCGCGCGCACCGTAAGTAGGATTCGCTGCGAAAACTAACGCATAGCCGACAAGGGCCCGTATCCGTTGGGATGCGGGCCCTTTGCTATCTGGATAGAATGGAATGTATCGGGAGGCGCCTCGACGGGCATCGCAATCGTCGAAGGCACGCCGTTCATGTTTGGGACAATATGACATTTTTCCCGTTGCAAACAGCGCCGCCGTGGGTGTTCTGTATGATGGCTCAGACAAGGTTGCTCAATGACAGGGAGGCATATATGGCAATCAAGGCCATCGCAATGGATATCGACGGTACGCTCACCAACGACCAAAAGGTCATCAGCCCGCGTACGCGCGAGAAGCTGCTCGCGGCGCAGGAGTCGGGCATTAAGCTCATCTTGGCTTCGGGCCGTCCCGCATGGGGGCTGCACGCCTTGGCGCAGGAGCTCGACCTTCAAAACCATGACGGTCTGCTAGTTGCCTTTAATGGCGCGCATGTGGTCGACGCTCAGACCGACGAGGTGCTGTTCGATCAGGCTATGCCTGCCGACGAATTGCATCGCCTGATTGATCACCTGCGTAATTTTGACGTGATCCCTATGATTTCGCTTGGTCGCGATTTGCACGTCGAGGACTCGTACCATTGCATGATCACGCTGCCTGACGGCTCGCAGAAGAATATCGTCAAGTATGAGCGCGACGCGTGCGATCTTAAGATTCGCGAGGTGGAGAGCCTGCATGAGGTCGCTGATGCTTATCCCGTGGACAAGCTGCTGACGGCGGGCGATCCGACCTACCTGCAGGCGCATCACGAGGAGATGTATGCGCCCTTTAAGCAGACGCTTTCGGGCATGTTTACGGCTGACTGGTACTTTGAGTACACGGCGCCCGGTATCGACAAGGCCCGCGCGCTCGAGGGTGCCCTGCCCAAGCTCGGCATCGATGCCAGCGAGGTCGTCTCGTTTGGCGACGGCCAGAACGACAAGTCCATGATCGAGTGGGCTGGTACCGGCGTCGCCATGGGTAACGCTGTCGATGAAGTCAAGGCCGTGGCCCAGATGGTGACCGCCAACAACAACGAAGACGGTATCGCGGTAGCACTTGACCAACTGCTGGGTTAGAATCGCCGATAGTGCATGGTTCGGGCGTCCGCTTGCGGGCGCCCTTTTGCTAGGGAGGGTGCCGTGTCCGCATTTCCGTTCGACGCCGTTATCTTTGACATGGACGGCGTCATTGTCGATACCGAGTATTACTACCTGGGCGAGACTGCCGCGTTTGCCAAGGAGCTTGGGTTGAATCTGACCCAAGAGGAGTTGAACGGGCAGGTTGGTACCTCACATCAGTTCTTCCTGCATATGCTGGTCGATTGGTTTGAGCGCGCCGGTAAAGGGCACTTCACTGGCGAGGAAGCATTGGCCCGTTGGGACGAGTGGGCGCATAAGCGTCCGCGTGACTACCAGGCTTTGATTAACCCGGGCGCTGTGGATACGATTCGCGAGCTGCCGCGCCGCGGCGTTCGCGTGGCGCTTGCCAGCTCGTCTCCCATGGATAGCATCGAGGAAGTGCTCAATGCATGCGGGCTGTCGGATGCCTTTGAGTATGTGGTGAGCGGCGAGCAGTTTAAGGAGAGCAAGCCCGAGCCCGACATCTACCTGCATGCGCTGGACCTGTTGGGGCTGCCTGCGGTCCGTTGCTGCTGCGTTGAGGATTCGGTGCCTGGCATCACTGCCGGCAAGCGTGCCGGCCTGACGGTCATTGCCAAGCGCGAGGAGCGCTTTGGCTTTAGCCAGGATGCCGCGGACAAGATCATCGATCAGCTGCCGGAGCTGCTCACGCTTTCTTAGGAGCGCGGTAGTTGCGCGTTTTTCGGGTCTGATGAGTAAATAGCCGACATTTTGGTGCGACACCTAGCATACTTTAAGCTAATGCGGGCTTAAGGACTTGTTGAATGCCCTTAAGCCCGTTTTAGACTTAATTGTGCTTGGAGAGGGTATATGCCACCGACTGAAGGGCTAACTGACGGTAAAGCAGCGATACCGCTGTACCAACAGGTTATCGATATCATCAAAAACGAAATCAACTCCGGTGCCTACAAGGCAGGTGCGCGGATACCCAACGAATTCGAATTGGCTGAGAGCTATAAAGTTGGCCGCGTTACCGTGCGACGCGCTATTGAGGAGCTCGTCCAACAGGGCTATCTAACGAAGCGACAGGGGAAAGGCACGTTTGTCAATGCCCCCAAGCTCAAGCGCAAGATTCGCCAGAAGGATGACGTCCAGAGTTTTTCGGACGCATGCCGCGTTAACGGAATGGAACCGGGGGCGCGTGTCATTTCGAGAAAGATACTGCCGGCGGATTCCACCGAGGCACAGTTCTTTGGTGTTGCCGTTGGAACTGACTTGATCTGCGTTGAGCGCGTGCGTACTGCCGATGGCGTCCCTGTCATGCTCGAGAACAACATATATGTTTACGAGGACAACGCCTATCTATCAACGGCACCTCTATCTAACCAATCCATTTTTGAGTTCGTGCGCAACCGGACGGGCCGCACGCCCGCGTTTACCGACCCATGCACGCTTGAGATCGCGTGTGCGTCGCCCGAGGTCGCTCGGTTGTTGGCAGTTCCCGTTGGCGAACCCTTGTTTTATATGGAAGCCTTCTTTTTCGATGAGCAGCGGCGGCCGTTTATCATCGGTCGTCAGCGGATCGTTGGGTCTCGCTACGTTTTTGACATCTAGGACATTGCGTATGAAAGCGCCCGGTGGATCATCTCACCGGGCGTTTCCATACCGTTCACGGCGCAAACGCAACCGTTCAACCGCGTTGCGGCAATCAGTTTGAAATTATCTTGATGACGAGAAAAGCTGCTGGTAACCTATAGAACGTCATAGAACGTTTGCCTTGTGCAAACGTTGAAGCGAGATGCGATGCAGTCTCGAGTTCTTTGGAGGTATCTATGTCAGATACGAAGGCGAAGAAGACAAACAGACGTTTTAAGTTCAAATTACCGCATGTCTATACGATCATGTTCTTGCTGATCGTTGTCTTTGCGGTCTTGACTTGGATCGTTCCCTCTGGTCAGTATCAGCGCAAGACGATTTCGACAGCGGCGGGCGAGCGTGAAGTCGCCGTTGCTGGAACCTATGAACAGGTCGATAAGAACTACACCGATTCCGAGACCGGCGAGACCATCAATTTGGGGCAGGATATCTTCGCGGTCCTGCAAGCGCCCACTAAGGGCATCCAGGAGGCTGCCGACGTCGTTGCGTTCGTCTTATTGATTGGCGGGTCGTTCGCAATCATCACCAAGACCAACGCTTTGAATGCCGGCATGAGCCGTGTGATTAAAAAGCTCAAGAACAAGGATATCCTCATCATTCCCATCACGATGACGTTGCTGTCCATTTGCGGCACCACGTTTGGTATGTCTGAGGAAGCCCTGCCGTTCTATGCCATCTTCATTCCCATCATGATGGGTATCGGTTATGACTCGATGACGGCATTCATCATCTGCTTCCTTGGTCCTAACCTGGGATATTGCGCTTCGACCATCGATCCGTTTAATGTTTTGATCGCCCAGGGCATCATTGGCATCGAGGGCAATCCGCAACTGTGGCTGCGCGCCGTTTCTTGGGTCATCTTCACTGCCGTCGGTATCGCATGGGCCATGCGCTACGCCATGCGCGTCAAGAAAAACCCCGAGTCGTCCATTACGTACGAGGACGATAAGCTCAAGCGTATCGAGTTTTCCGTGACCGATGCCTCCATCGAGGAAGAGTTCACTACCCGTCAGAAGCTCGTGCTTATCGATTTTGCTTGCGGTATGGGCATTATCGTCTGGGGTCTTGTTACCCAGGGTTGGTACATGAATGAGATTTCCGCCGTGTTCCTTGGCATGGGCTTGCTTGCCGGTATCCTGGGCGGTCTTGACCAGCAGACGATTGCTGAGGAGTTCGTTAAAGGTCTCGCCGACTTTGCGTACGCCGCCATCGTTATCGGTATCGCTCGCGGTATTCTGGTCATCGCCGAGGGCGGCATGATCATCGACACCATCCTCCAGGCGCTCGCTACTGCGCTCGCCGGTGCACCCGCCGCCGTCTACACCACGTTTATGTATATCGTCCTTGGCCTGCTCTCTTTGCTGGTTCCCTCGAGTTCTGGCCTGGCGGCACTCACCATGCCCGTTATGGGCCCCCTGACCGAGCTCATGGGCCTCAATCCCGAGGCGGCCGTTACCGCGCTCCAGTTTGCCAACCAGACCATCAACACCATCAGTCCCGTGGCGGGCATGACGGTTGCCGGCCTTGGCGTGGCTAAGATTTCGTTTGGCCAATGGTGGAAGACCATTTGGAAGTTCTTCATCTTCATGGTCGTCTTTGGCCTGATCGTAACTGCAATTTCTGGCATGCTTCCGGCGTAGGTGGTTGTGATGTCTGATCGTTTGACGGTCCTGACGTCTAAGAGCGTCTTTACCGGTACGGGGGACCTGCCGTTTGAAGGTTTCGTAGCGGTCCGTGACAATCGAATTGAGGCGGTTGGCACCAAGTGTGAGGCAGCTTCGTATTTGACCCAGGCGGACGAGGTAGTTGACCTGGGCGACCGCACCGTCATGCCTGGCCTGATCGATGTACATACCTTCTATACAGGCTGGGCGCTGCGGACGTTGGGGTCTGATCTGTCCGGCATCGCCGATGCCAAAGAGGCCGTGTCGCTCTTGCGTGCATGGAAAGAAGATCATCCGGATTGCGCGGCGGCTTTTGGCCGCAACCTGCCCGAAACGTTGGCATCGGATGCCGAGAACGCAAATACGGCGGCTGTGTTTGACGATTGTTTTGGCGATATCCCTGTCGTCTGCTTTACACCGGGTGCGGAGACCTGCGTTCTCAATGCTGCCGCCAGTGCGCGATACGGCTTCACGCCCCAGGCGTGCTATGCCGAGAAGATCTGGCGCATGATGAGCGATTTCCTCGCGCTGCCCGAGGTACGTGCGGGGTATTCGGACTACATGAGCATGCTTAACGAGCGCGGCGTTACCGCCATCAAGGAGATGGCGTTTGATGATTACTACGGTTTTGCCGACGAAATGGCTCGCCGTGAAGAATCTGGCGAGCTGACGGTTCGCGTCTCTATGATGTCGCAGCCGGTGGGTGCCGGTGCAAATCTGTCGTATGCTCGCGAGGCACGAGAGCGCTTTCGGGGACCGTTCGTTCGTTTTTCTGGCTTCAACCGTATGACCGATCGCGGCGTATGGGCGGGGCTTGCCGAGATGATTGACCCCTATGAGGACACGGCCGATGCGGGAGCTGCCGGCAAGACGGTTGTCGAGGAGCCCGAGTGGGATCTGATTGAGAACGAGCTGCGCGCAATTGATGCTGACGGCTTCCGATATTCCTTGCATTGCCAGGGCGATGGCGCCGTTCGTCGCACCGTGGCGCTCTATGCCTCGCTGCCTCGAGACGAGCATGGACGGTTGCTTCGCCGCCATGCGATTACCGATCTCGAGAACTCTGATCCGACCGATCTTGTCGAGTTTGGCAAGTTAGGTGGAATTTGCGAGGTCTATCCGCAGATTTTGACGCTGGACCGGCGCGAGGATTGCCTGTCGATGATGCGTCGACAAATTGGCGAGACGCGACTTATGCACAGCTGGAATCGCCGCGGCATGGAAGATTCCGGATGCACGGTGTGCTGTGGTACGGATTTGCCACTGCTGATTCCGAGCCTGGGCGAGTCAATCTACAGCGCGTGCGGTGGATACTTCGACGATGGACTGCCCGTGAATGAGGCCAACGCGCTGACGCTTGTCGAGCTCTTGCGTGCTTGGACTGCCGGGGGCGCGTACGATCTGATGCGCGAAGACGAACTGGGTACGCTTGAGGTCGGCAAGCTTGCCGATATCTGCGTGCTCGATCGGGATGTGTTCGACCTCGATTATCGCGACGCACGCGATCTTTCGGTTGATATGACGATGTCGGACGGACAAATCGTGTTCGATCGAAATAAGGAGGCATAAGATGTCTGAATCCAAACCGACGCTGCGCCGCGAACAGATTGCGGGCATGAATATCCACTACATCATGTGGTCGCTCGATTACTTCCTTGATGTGCAGCAGCGTTTGGGCTTTGAGTCCATTGAGCTGTGGTGTGCGGAGCCGCATGTGACGCTCGACCACACGGGCTACTTTGAGGCTGAGGTCCTGGCGAAAAAGGCTGCAGACCGTGGGCTTAGGTATCGTACTCTGTGCCCCGAGAATGTTGTCTATCCTTGGCAGTACTGCGCACGCAAACCGCTGCATGAACAGCGCAGCCTGGCGTACTTTAAGCACGGCATTGAGCTTGCCGAGGTACTTGGGTGCGACCGTATGTCCGTCAACTCGGGCTGGGGCGACTGGGACGAGGACCGCGAGGAAGCCTGGAAGCGCAGCCGCGAGCACTTGTCCATTCTGGCGGAGTATGCCGGTGAGCACGGTCTGGTGCTTACGATGGAAAGCCTGCGTCCCGAGGAGAGCAACCTTGTAACGACGGTTTCCGATGCGAAGCGCATGATTGACGAGGTCGCGAGCCCGTACTTACAGCCCATGGTTGATACAACCGCGATGGGCGTTGCGGGCGAGACGCTCGAGGACTGGTTTGCCGCCTTTGGTGATGGGGCAATTCACGAGATGCACTTTATCGACGGTGACCCGTATGGCCATCTGGTGTGGGGCGATGGCAAGCACGATATGGACGCCTTCGTCGCCACGCTTAATGCCCATGGTTTCGATGGCATGCTGGGCCAGGAAATCACGGACGGGCGTTACTACGATGACCCGGCGGCGGCAGATGCCAAGAACATGGCCGCATTCGAGAAATATCTGATTGACTAAAACAACTATCGGCCACGCAGCCAACGTCATTGATTGCGGACCAAACAAGAAAGGAACTGGATATGAACGCACACGATCTGATCAAAGAGGCAATTGCCGAGAAGGGCAAGTTCGACAGCGTCTACTGGATTGCTTGCGGTGGCTCCATGATCGATTTGATCCCGGCTCATGAGCTTCTGCAGCGCGAGGCAACCACCTTCACTTCGTATATCTATACGGCTCGCGAGTTTGATATCATGCGCCCGCGCCGCTTGGGCGAGAAATCCCTGGTCATTGCTTGCAGCCACAGTGGCAACACCCCCGAGGTCGTCGAGGGCTGCGAGATTGCCCTTGCTGCCGGCGCTACGGTGATCGCCCAGACCGACAACGCTGGATCCAAGATTGACTCCGGCAAGTGGACCACGTGGGTCTACCCGTGGGGCGAGGGCGTGCCGCAGGCCGAGGTCCCCGCTGGCATTTCGCTGTCGCTTGCGGCCGAGCTGCTCGATCAGCAGGAGGGCTACGCCGATCTTGCCGATATGTATGCCGGTATCGCCGAGATGGATAAGATTCTTCCCCCGGCACGTGAGAAGGTAAATGCCGAGCTAGGCGATCGTTTTGCCAAGCTTTGCCAGGAGCACGAGTTCTTCTACATTCTGGGCAGCGGTCCCAACTTTAGCCAGACCTACGGTTTCGCTATCTGCTCTCTTATGGAGATGCAGTGGCAGCACTGCAGCTACATCCACTCTGCCGAGTACTTCCACGGCCCCTTCGAGGCTACTCAGGATGGCGTTTTTTACTTCCTGCAGATGGGCTCCAGCGAGTGCCGTGCTATGGACGAGCGCGCCCTTGCGTTCCTTAAGACGCATACCGATACGCTGATGGTGCTCGATGCCAAGGAGTACGGTATGGAAGCCGTGCCGGCGAGTGTCCGTGCCTATCTGGACCCGGTGCTGTTCTACGCCATGAACTGCGAGCTGCGTGCTGCACGCGGCAAGGTGTTTGATCACGATCCCGATTTCCGTCGCTATATGGGTGTTGTCGAGTACTAGAAGGGGCAAAGGCCATGGCATTTAACGTTAACGCGCTCGGATTTGGCGACAACGTCGTCGATCGCTACGAGCATATCCACACCATGTATCCCGGCGGCAATGCGGTGAACTTCGCCGTTTATGCCAAGAAATGCGGTGCCGCACGCTCTGCATACATGGGCATTTTTGGCAATGACGCCGCTGCCGAGCATGTCATTGCAAGCCTCGAGGATGAGGGTATCGAGCTTGACAAGTGCGAGCAGATGATTGGCGAGAACGGAGCGGCTCGCGTGACCGTCGTTGACGGTGACCGTGTCTTCCTCGGCTCCAACGAGGGCGGTATCCGTGGCGATGCGCGCTATGTTCTCGATCGCTTTGACCTTTCGTACATGAAGCAGTTCGATGTGGTTCATTCGGGCAACTATTGCTTCACCGAGCGCGAGCTGCCCAAGTTGAAGGCTGCGGGCGTCACGGTCTCTTTTGACTTTTCGGACGACTCCACCGACGAGTACTACGAGCAGATTGCGCCCTATGTCGATTTTGCTTTCTTTAGTGCGGCGGATGCTGCGAGTGAGGACGAGATTCGCGAGCGTCTGGCATGGGTGAAGGATCTGGGTCCGCGTTTTGTGTCGGCTACGGCGGGCGCCGAGGGCTGCATCGCTTACGACGGCGAGCGTTATTACCGCCAGCTGGCTAAACCGGTAACGGACATGAAGGACACCATGGGGGCGGGCGACTCGTTCCTCACCTCGTTTTTGATGTGCTATCTCGATTCCGTCAAGCGTGGTGAGGGTGGCGCCGAGGCCATCGAGCGCGCGCTCGACTTTGCTGCCGGGTTTGCCTCGACCGTGTGCGGCATGGAAGGTTCTTGGGGCCACGGAGCACCAATCGTCGAATAGCTTAAGAAAGCGTACGGCGGTCTGGCTATGAGGCCTTGGACAGCCGATGCAAAACAATAAGCGAAACGCGAAAAGGGGGCTCGCCATGTGGTGGGTCCCCTTTTGAACATTGGAGAAGACCATGGGTATTAAAGCGTGTGCGGCTGGTTTTTGCTGTGCGGACGTCTATCAAAACATCGGCGTGTTCTATCCGACTGGTAATGGCATTGACTGGGGTATCCATCTTGCACGAATGGGCGTTTCGGTATCCGCCGTGTCGGTTGTCGGCAAGGACGAGTACGGAGACAAGATGAGAGAGGCGCTGGCCGCCGAGGGGTTTGATATCTCTCATCTGCGGGTGGAGGATGGCGACACCTCGGTGATGCTCATGGCATTGAAAGACGGCGTCGATCGCGTGCATCTCGAGGCAATCGATGGCGTAATGGAGACATATCGTCCGAATGAAGATGACCGGGCGTTTATCCTAGAGCATGACATCATTCATACCGACCTGTTTGGCAATTGTTTGGACCTCCTGCCCGAGTGGCATGATGCGGGCAAGACGGTGGTTATGGACTTCTCGGTGTTCAGCCAAGATCCCGAATATGCCTGCGAGAATCATTTTCCCTACGTTGACTACGCATTTATGTCGTTTGAAGATGACACTCCGGAGCTGCGGGACTGGGTACGTCACGCGCAGGAATTGGGGCCGCGCGTTGCGGTTGCCACGCTTGGCGAGAAGGGAAGCATTGCCTATGACGGTGAGCGCTTCTATGAGTGCGGGATCGTGCCGGCGGAGAAGGTCGTTAATACCGTGGGTGCCGGCGACTCGTATATCGCCGGGTTTACCAAGGGCGTGATCGATGGCCTTGATATTCCGGCGTGTATGAAGGCGGGCGCTGAGCTGTCGTCCCGAGTGATTGGTTCGTTTGAGCCGTACTAGGGTCAAATGCCTGGAAAGGAGTACGAAATGGTTATCGACATGTTGGTCCATCCTATGCTCTACGGCGAGATCTGTACGCCGGGTGATGAGCCTGATGGATTCGGTTTTTGGTCACGAGAATTTGGTATGGGGCATATGGGCCCCATGGATTGGGATGAGCTTCAAGTCGAGATGGACGTCTGCGATGTGCAGAAGAGCGCGCTCATGCCGCTCGATGTAACCACGGCATGCGGAGGGCACTTTGGCACCAATGACCAGATTGCCATGCTGGTTGCCGCACATCCCGATCGTCTGTGGGGATTTGCGAGCGTAGACCCGCAGGTGAGCGGTGCCGCAGACGAATTGGAGCGCGCCTTTACCGAGTTGGGGGCAAAGGGGCTTTGCCTGCATCCTGCAAAGCAGGGTTTTGCCCCCGATGATGCTGTGGCCGAGCCGCTTTACGAACTGTGCGAGCGCTATAACAAGCCGGTGGTTTTCCATGCCGGCATGTCTTGGGAGCCGGGCGCAGAGCTCTCGCGCAGTAACCCGCTTGCATTTGAGCACACAATCGCAACGCATCCAAATGTGCGTTTTAGTTTGACCCATTTTGGCTGGCCCTGGGTGCGCGAGACCGTGGCGATGCTGCTCAAGTATCCCAACTGCTACGCGGACACCTCTATCACTTACATCGATTCGCCCGAGGAGATGATGCAGCGTCTTTTCACGGTCGATATGGGGCCGCTGTGGTATGAGCGCGCGCTATCGCACCAAGTGATGTTCGCCAGCAATACGCCGCGCTTCCGTGCATTCAAACTCAAGCGGGCGCTCGATACCGTGCCCATGCGCGATGATGCGCGAGAAAGGCTCTACTGGGGTAATGCCCTGCGTTTTCTTGAAGGGGATGAGTGAACATGGTGACGCTCGAGACATTGAGCTATCTATCGACTGCTCCGGACCAGTTCATCGATATTACCGAGGACGTGCACGCTGCCATCGAACGCAGCTCGGTGACCAATGGCTTGGCGGCGATTATTTTGTCGCATACGACCTGCGGAATCGTGGTAAACGAGGGGCTGCCCTGCGTGGAGACGGATCTTATGGAGACGCTTGATCGCATCGCCCCACTCGATGCCCCCTATGCGCATGCACACTTCCTGCCGAGCTATGGAGCCACCGGTAACAATTCCTGTGGGCATATCAAGAGCATGATTTGTGGAAACAGTTGCTTCTTTCCCGTCCAAGATGGCCACATCGTGTGCGGAAGTGCCCAGAACATCTATCTTGCGGAGTTTGACGGTCCGCAGAAGCGAAAAGTGTACGTCGAGGTGCTGGGGGAGTAACGTCCCTGCAATAACCCTATGAAGGAGCACGTTATGTCGTTTCTAACTTCGATGTTCAAGAACGAAAAGCCGGTTATCGGAATGCTGCACCTGCGTCCTCTGCCGGGCGATCCGCTGTATTACCCGGGCGGAAGCGTATCGCAGGTCGTGGAAGCCGCCAAGCGCGATCTCGAGGCGTTGCAGCAGGGCGGTGTCGATGGCATTTTGATTACCAATGAGCTCTCGATGCCCTATGAGCAGCATGTTTCTCCCTCAACCCTTGCATCGATGGGCTATGTAATCGGGGCTCTGTCCCATGATCTGTCGACTCCTTGGGGAGCTGAGGCAATTTACGATGGTGATGCCACAATCGAGCTGTGCGCTGCCGTCGACGCGCAGTTCACGCGCTGCAATTTTTGCGGTGCCTGGGCCGGTGATCTCGGGCTGATTAACCGAGATTTCGCTCACACCATGCGTCGCAAGGCGGCGCTGCGCTTGGACGACCTCAAGCTTTTTCACTTCATCACGAGCGAGGGCGAGGTTTATCTCAACGACCGCACGACCGCGGACATTGCCGATTCACTTCTCTTTAATTGCCTACCGGATGCGATGGTCATCGGCGGTTCGGCTGCCGGTCGTGGCGCTTCGGGCGAGCTTGCCGACGAGGTCCGCGAGCGTGTTGGCGAAGTGCCCGTGGTATGTGGCACCGGTTGTCGCGAAAATACCGCGGCTGACGTATTTGCTCACTACGATGGCGCGTTTGTCGGCACGTGCTTAAAGCGCGACGGAAAGCTGGATGCCCCGGTTGATGTTGAGCGGGTGGTTCGTTTTATGGCTGCCGCTCGTACGGCGCGAGGGGAGTAGGCACCTATGGCGCTCTATCTGGGTATTGATATTGGGACAAGCGCCTCTAAAGGCGTTTTAATCGATGATCGATGCAACATCGTTTGCCAAGCCTCTTGTGGACATGAGACGGACAACCCGTGTGATGGATGGTACCAGCATGATGCTGAGGCAGTTTGGTGGGGCGATTTTTGCCGCTTGTCGCGCGAGCTGGTGATGCGATCGGGGGTTAACGCGGCGCAGATCGGATGCGTGGGCCTTTCCGCATTGGGTTGCGACTGTGTGCCGGTCGATACCGAGTGCAACGCGCTGGCGCCCGCGATTTTGTATGGAGTCGATGCACGTTCGAAGCCGCAGATTGACGAGCTCCTTTCCGAATATGGGTCAGATCGCGCACGCGAGCTTTTCGGGCACGATCCCTGCTCATCAGATATTGCTCCTAAGATCTTATGGTTTAAGGAGAATATGCCCGAGGTGCACGAACGTGCCGCGAAGTTCCTGACGGCATCATCGTTTCTATGCGCAAAGTTGACGGGGCGTTTTACGGTGGACCGTTACTTGGCGGAGGATTTTCTTCCCCTATACGACCGCTACACTTGGAGGGTTGATGCTCGGGAATGTGCTCGTTTCTGCCGGCCTGACCAGATGGCGGAGGTAATGTCGGCTACCGATATTGCCGGGGCGATTACGCAGCGCGCGGCTGAGGCGACAGGGCTCGCGGCAGGGACACCTGTCTTAGTGGGAACGGGCGACTCTGGTGCCGAGGCCATTTCGACGGGTGTATTTCGTCCCGGCGATATGATGGTTCAGTTGGGGAGCACGGCGTATTTCATCTACCTAGCTGATCATATGGTCGATGATGCCCGCCTGTGGCCAGGGACGTTTATCATTCCCGGAACTTACGGGATCTGCGCGGGGACCAATACGGCGGGTGCACTCACATCGTGGCTGCGCCAAGAGCTGTATCGCGACGCCGTGGAGGCCGAGGGCCACGGTGGCCCCGATGCATATTCGGTCATGGCGCATGATGCCGCCGATGTGGCGCCGGGTGCCGATGGGCTCCTGTGCCTGCCGTACTTTGCGGGGGAGCGTACTCCGCTCAACGATCCCGAGGCACGTGGCGTCTTCTTTGGCCTGACCGGAAGGCATGCGCGAGCCCATATGGTTCGCGCCGCCTTGGAAGGCGTCGCGTATACCGTTGCATCCCATGTCGACATTATCGAGCGAGAGCATGGACTGCCAATTGGGCGCATTATGCTTGTCGGAGGTGGAACCAAGAATCCAGTTTGGATGCAGGCTATCGCCGACGTATGCGGGCGCGAGGTCTCGGTTGCCAAGGTTACGGTGGGCGCATGCTTCGGTGATGCCATCATGGCAGCTCTCGCAGGTGGCGCCTATGCATCATGGGATGAACTCGCCCAAGCCCTTGGCGTTGCACAAACAATCGTGCCCGATATGGATGCCCACGAGCTATATGCATCGCGTCGTCATATCTTTGACGAATTGTATGCACGCAACCGTGATCTCATGCACGAATTGGTGTAATGCTGCCGAATTGTACTGCCTGCCAATAGGGACTGCGTTGTGCGATTCGCATGTCCCTTGGCATTTTTGCCCACAGGGGTTAGCGAAGGTCAAAAACAGAGTGCGCATTTGCTAAAACTACCGACTCGATGCGCTTTGCGTCACAGTTTTTGAGTGAGGCAATGTGCATCGAGGTCCTTGCGAGCGATCTGATGAGCGATTGTACACTTGTTTCTGTGTTTGGCTCGGCCGGCGCATCGGTCTCGAGCAGTAGACGGTCGAGTGGAATCTGTCGGGCATATTCGCGACCGCGCTTGGTGGCGAGCATGCGCTCGTTCACGGAAAAATAACAGCCTGCGTTTCGCGCACGGACGAACTCGTTCGAGGTACCGCTAAACCAGTGAAAGATGACGGCGGGGGAGTTGGGGCTTGGGGTGAGCAATCCATATGACTCAAGGGCGTCCAGTACGGTTCCTGCCGAACGAACAGCGTGAATTGATATCACGCGCCCGGCAAGAGGGTGCTGCACGAGTGCATCGCAGAGCCGGTCAAATGCCTGTACTTGTAGCGGCTCGCTTCCGGCAAAACGAGCGGAAAAGTCGAGCCCGACCTCGCCGATCAAGCGTTCTTGTGCGGCGACTTCGCAAAGCAGATTGATTTCAGCGTTGCCACATCGTCCG
This sequence comes from uncultured Collinsella sp., assembly GCA_958372075.1. Classification (GTDB taxonomy): domain Bacteria; phylum Actinomycetota; class Coriobacteriia; order Coriobacteriales; family Coriobacteriaceae; genus Collinsella. The sequence goes on from CATXMO010000004.1 coordinate 50,084, forward strand.
TCGGCGAGCCACCAGGGATGGAGGCCGATGCCGGCAAAGATATTTGAACGGCCGCAGGTGCGCTTCTTGGCGCGTGCAAAGTCGTGCGGATCGACGCCGCAGTCAAATAGAACCAGGCCCAGCGCCGTTGCCTCATCGGCAACGGCGTCCGGGTGAGCCATTAGATCAAGATGGCAGTGTGCATCAAATAACCGGGGCTCCATCTCGGCGCGCTCCGCTAGTCTAGGCGCTGGCCATCGGCGCGCACGCGCTCGGTGCCGCGGCCACTGATCTGGCGGATAACCTCGCCAGCGATCATCTGGCCCATGATGGGCGGCATAAAGCTCGCAGTTCCCAGCTCGGTGCGCTCGTGGATGTTGGAAGGGTCGCGGGGCTGTGTCTTAACCGATTCCTCGCAGCTAAACAGTACATGTAGGCTCTTGATTCCGCGCTTCTTGCATTCTTTGCGCATAATGCGGCTCATGGGGTCACGTACCGTATCGAAGATGTCGGCAAAGCGGAGGCACTCGGGATGGAGCTTGTTGGCCCCGCCCATGGAACTAACCAAACGAATGCCGTGGTCCTGAGCATATTTGGCAATGGTGAGCTTGGCCGAGATGGTGTCGATGGCGTCGACGACGTAGTCGAGCTTGCCGCCCGTCTGCTCCAAAACGCTCGCGAAGAAATCATCGATGTTGTCGCTCAGCAGGTATTCGGTACGTTTGATAACGGTGGCGGCAGGATTGATATCGTGGATCATGGCTTCCATCACGTCAACCTTGCGCTTGCCGACGGTGCTATGAAAGGCGATGGCCTGGCGATTGATATTGCTGGGCGCGATGATGTCCTTGTCCAGAATGACGAAATGACCGATGCCGCCGCGGGCGAGTGCCTCGCAGCAGTTGGAGCCCACGCCTCCGCAGCCGAGCACCAACACCGTAGCATCGGCGAGCTTATCGAGTGCCTCGCGGCCCATGATGATCTCGAGCTTGGTGTCGCGTGTCTCGATGGCGGCTACGGCAGTGGTTTCGGTCATAAATATCCTCCGATGGGGAAGCAGGTCGTGTTTTAGCTATCGCCATTATAGGTATTATTACGATTCCATTTGAACCCTTGGGGTTTGTTGAAATGGGATCGGGATTCGCATAAGATAAAGCAGATGGCACCCGTTGCAGCGGGTTGGCCAACTCCCAAACACGTTTGTAGCGTGAGAAGTGGCCGTCTTCGCATTACGCGGAGGCGGCTATTTTTTTGAGTACAAGATTAGACAGTTAGACAAACATCTAAATATCGAGTATAGTGTGCGCGTCATGAGAGATGATGAGAGGAGGTCTTATGCCGGGAGAGGGTTTTAAGGCGCTTGCCGATCCAACGCGACGGCGCATTTTGGAGTTGCTGCGCGAGGGCAATTGCACGGCGGGGGAGCTTGCCGAGCATTTCGATATCAGTAAGCCGTCGCTAAGCCATCACTTGGCGACGCTCAAAAATGCCGGGTTGGTGACCGACGAGCGCCATGGCCAAAACATCGTATACAGCTTAAACACCACCGTCATGCAGGATTTAATTGGCTGGTTTATGGGCTTTACAAACACTGAAGGTGATAAGGATGAATAACGAAAACAAGGGCATTCACCCCACGGGGGTATCGTCGCGCGTGTGGATTGCGCTGGTCGCTCTGTGCGTCGCCAATGTCGTAGCGCACCTCATGGTGATGCCGAGCTTGCCTGCGCAGATTCCCACGCACTGGGGCGCGAACGGCGCCGTCGATGGTTGGGGTCCTAGCTGGATGGCCTCCGCGCTCGGCGTGCTGCCTCTGGCGCTTCTCGCAATGTTCTGCGTGGTGCCGCGCATCGATCCCAAAGGTGAGGCATATCGAACCTCGGGCAAGTTCTATCAGGGCTTCGTAATCGCCTTCACCTTGTTCATGTGCGCCATAAGCTGGCTGGGAGAGCTTACGGTCTGGGGCGTGGTGCCGGCGGTCGGTTCGGTCAACGTGCTGATTTCCGGTGCTATCGGTTTGCTGTTCATCGGCGTAGGCAACTACTTGCCGCGTGTGAAGCAGAACTATACGCTCGGTATCAAGACGCCTTGGGCGCTTGCCGATCCCGAGAACTGGCGCCGTACGCAGCGTTTTGGCGGCGCCTGCTTTATGGTGCTGGGTATTGGCCTGATTGTGATGGGCGTGGCAGGTGCGGTGCTTTCGAGTGAAGTCGTTGCCGCGGTGATTGCGGTTCTGGCGTTTGGTTCAGCCGGAGCTGCCTACGTCTATTCGTATCTGCTGTGGCGTAAATCGCAGCGAGCTGTTCGGTAAGGTTGCGGAAAACTAGCGTACGCAGTTCATATTTTGTTCCGGGGGACTTTTCCCAGGTAGTATTAGGGGGTGTGGGCAACCATGCCCCTTTTTCGTTACGTTTCAGAGCTGATTTCCTCATTTCGTTTCTACTAAAGCGAAACAAGAATAGGGAAACGGCAGGTAGAAAGGATAAAACAGGCAAATGGCAGAGTTTATCTACCAGATGTATCAGGCTCGCAAGGCCCATGGCGACAAGGTAATCCTTGACGACGTGACCCTGAGCTTCTACCCCGGTGCCAAGATCGGCGTCGTGGGCCCCAACGGCATGGGCAAGTCGACCCTGCTCAAGATTATGGCCGGTATCGAGGAGGTCTCCAACGGCGATGCCAGGCTTACCCCCGGCTATACCGTGGGTATCCTGCAGCAGGAGCCGCCGCTCGACGACGACAAGACCGTCATCGAGAACGTGCGCATGGCGTTTGGCGACATGATCGCCAAGGTCGATCGCTTCAACAAGATCGGCGAGGAGATGTGCGACCCGGATTGCGACATGGACGCCCTCATGGCCGAGATGGGCAAGCTCCAGGACGAGATCGATGCCGCCGACGGCTGGGATATCGATTCCAAGCTCGGCCAGGCCATGGACGCTCTGCAGCTGCCCGATTCCGACATGCCGGTCAACGTGCTTTCCGGCGGCGAGCGCCGTCGCGTGGCCCTGTGCAAGCTGCTGCTCGAGGCTCCCGACCTGCTGCTGCTTGACGAGCCCACGAACCACCTGGACGCTGAGTCGATCCTGTGGCTCGAGCATTTCCTGCACAACTACCAGGGCGCGGTGCTTGCCGTCACGCATGATCGCTACTTCCTGGATAACGTTGCCGAGTGGATCTGCGAGGTCGACCGCGGTCACCTTTATCCCTACAAGGGTAACTACTCCACGTATCTGGAGACCAAGGCCGCGCGTATCGAGGCGCAGGGCAACCGCGACGCCAAGCTCGCCAAGCGCATGGAGGCCGAGCTCGAGTGGGTGCGCAGCTCGCCCAAGGCCCGCCAGGCCAAGAACAAGGCCCGTCTGGCTCGCTACGAGGAGATGGAGGCTGAGGCCCGCGCAAGCCAGAAGCTCGACTGGACCGACATCCGCATTCCCGTTGGACCGCGTCTGGGCAACAAGGTGCTCGAGGCCCATCACCTGCACAAGGAGTTCGATGGCCGTGTGCTCATCGACGACCTATCGTTCACCCTGCCGCGCAACGGCATCGTGGGCGTCATCGGCCCCAACGGTGTGGGCAAGACCACACTGTTCAAGACCATCGTGGGCTTGGAGCCGCTCACCTCGGGCGAGCTCGAGATCGGCGAGACCGTCAAGATCTCCTACGTCGATCAGAACCGTTCTGGCATCGACCCCGATAAGAACCTGTGGGAGGTCGTCTCGGACGGCCTGGACCACATGATGGTCGGCGAGACCGAGGTTCCGAGCCGTGCTTATGTGGCGAGCTTTGGCTTTAAGGGCCAGGACCAGCAGAAGCGCGCTGGCGTGCTCTCCGGTGGCGAGCGCAACCGTCTGAACTTGGCGCTTACGCTCAAGCAGGGCGGCAACCTGCTGCTCCTCGACGAGCCCACGAACGACCTCGATGTCGAGACGCTGTCCTCGCTTGAGGCGGCGCTGCTCGAGTTCCCGGGCTGCTCGGTGGTCATTAGCCACGACCGTATGTTCCTGGACCGCGTCGCCACGCACATTCTGGCGTGGGAAGGCACCGACGAGAATCCGGGCAACTGGTATTGGTTCGAGGGCAACTTCGAGGCCTATCAGGCCAACCGCATCGAGCGCCTGGGCGAGGACGCAGCCCAGCCGCATCGTATTCACCGCAAGCTGACGCGCGATTAGTCGAGCTCAGGTGACCTAATGAGAAAGGGACGATAACCTTGAGGGTTATCGTCCCTTTTTGTTACTTGGTAGAAGGTTCGACTTTATCGATGGCCCAGGTGGCTCCGAGACCGCCGGTGGTGTTGCGGCGGATGCGCACGGTGACTTCGTGGCGCTCGCCGGCCTGCGTGTAGCGCAGGGGGAAGCTTGCGCGGTTTCGCGCGGCCTCGATGGTGCCGCGTTCGCGGGCGATCCAGTAGTACTCGCCGACGATGCCGAGCGTGTCGGCGCCGTAGGGGAGATAGGTCGACAACTGGTGCAGAAGCGGGCCGGGGCAGAAGACCTCGGTTGCGAAATCGACGGGGAAGTCCTTGGGGATGGCGGGCACTGCAGGTGCGGGGGCCGGTGCTGCAGCGGGGACCGGAGCCGGTGCAGGTGCGGGAATTTGGTCGCAAGCAGCGGCGGGCATGGATTCGATGACGGGTGCGGGATCCGGCGTTACTTTCGGCTTGATCTCGGAATCTGCGGGCTTCACGGTGACGGGCGCGTCTGCAACTGCGGTTTCAACCTCAACCTGCGTCGCGTTCTCATTCTCGACGCTCGACTTTGCCTCGATGGGCGTGGATGCCATGGTGGTGATGCCAGCGTTGGCGTTCTCGGGGTCATAGACGACCGTAAGCGAGATGGCAGGCTGCGGCGTCTCGGGTTCCGGCGCCGACTCGGTAGCGTCTTGATCGGCGGACTCGTCGGGTTGATTGTCCTCGGCCTCGTCGCCAAAGACATCGCTGTTTTGGAACGCAGGCGTCTCGGATTGGTCAGCGGCTTCTTCGGTTGTCGACTTGGGAGCCTCGTTGAGCTCCGCAGCGGCTTCCTGTTCTGACATGACTTCGGGATCGGTCGTGGCGGCGATTTCGGTTTCGGCTTCTGCTGTTACCTCAATAGCGACTTCGATCTCTGTCTCGGGCTCGGGTTCCGGAGCGACTTCGGCCACGGGCTCGGGATGCTTAACGTGCTTGGGACGTACGGCCTTGAGGTCCTTCTCGCCGCGCTTTTTCTTTTTGTAGGACTGCTTGGCGCCCTTGGCTGCCTTGGGCTTGTCCTCGCCTTTGGCAAGGGCGGTATCCCAGGCCTCGTTGGCGATGACGGTGGCATACAGGCGACCGCCCTTAAAGACGGTCAGCTTAATGCAGTCGTCGAGTTCCTCGAGCAACTCGCGCGTGGACTCGAAGCCCAGGTCATAAGCGGCCATGTCGCCGGCGACGAGCGCCTCCTCGACCTGCGTCATAAACGTTTGCTTACCGCACCCAATCGCGTCGCGCAGCAGGCGATACAGATAGATGTGGTTGCCCAGCGATAGCGTGGGCTTAACTATTGTCTTGCTCATGGCAAATCTCCTCTTTACACACCAAAGCATCTTACCATCGCACAGGGCTTGCCATCTCGTCGCCCAAGGCAAACGGGCGCGAACCGCTATCGATTCGCGCCCGTTGTACAGGTTGCCTATCTGGGGATGCAGTGCCTAGTTGCCCGATGTCGTGCCTTGGCTTGAACTGTCAGATGCCGTGCCGGATGCGGTTCCGCTCGAGCTGTTTGTGTTGCTGTTGTCGGTTGAGCCCGTGCCCGATGCATTGCCGCTCGTCTGGTCACCCGTGCTCTGCTGAGAGCCGTCGGTCGTTTGGCTGGAGTCGGTCGTTCCGGATTGTGTGCCGCCGCTGTTCGAAGAGGAATCGGTGCCTTGCGACTGATCAGGGGTGGTCGAGGAAGAATCGGTGGGTGCGGAGTTGGCCTGTGAGTCGTTCTGCTGGCTTTGCGATTGGCCGGCGCTGTCCGCGTCTTGCTCGGTCGTGCGCGACGAAAGGATTGGCTCGGGGCGCTCGCCCAGACCCTCACCGGCGGTGGTTATAAGGATGGCGCCGGCGCAGGCGATAACCGCGACGATGGCGATGGCGATCGAGAAGATGATGACCTTCTTTTGCGTCTGGCTGCGCTCTTCCGCCGCCTTGGCGCGCAGGCTGTTGGGGGCGACGCGCGCCGTGGTCGCGCGTCCCGCGACCTGACGCATCTCCTGCGTAGTCGCGGCGCCGCCCAGGTGCTCCTCGGCATTAAGCTCAACGGGCTCATAGGCGCCGGCGGGGTAGTCGACGGCGGCGTGCGTACCTTTGAGGGCTTCGGCGCTGGCAGAGATAAAGTGGCGGTAGACCTGCGAGGACACAACGGTGATGACCGAGCTCACGGCGGCACCAATTACTGAACCAGCGATACCAATCTTGGAGGCAAGCGCCACGCTCGTGGCGGCAGCTGCGGCGCCGGCGATGATCTGGGGAATGGAAATGTCATCGAACAGGCCCTTTTTGGGCGCGATGGCCATGGTCTGTCCGATGGAATGGTTCTCGTGCACGCCGTTGTTGAGCGATGCCGGCGTCATGACGCGCGTGCGCGGCGCGTCGGTGTACTTGGTTGTCATACGGGGTCCTCCCGGTGTAAATCTGCTTCGTTTCGTGTAGCCATCAGGGTACCCACCAGATGTGAATCATACGTGACATTTAACAGATACCATCAACTCATCAAGGGGGCCTGCTGTCTTTGGTGCAATAGCTTGATGCTAAACTGGATTTATGTTTGCGAGGTGGTTTACGTGATGTACCCGTATATGACATTCGAAGATGGAACCAAGGTCATTCATTCTGACCTGATTACAGATGGCGATATTGAAAAGGTTATCGTGCATTTTGAGCGACCGACGGCAGAGGGCTTCGACTCCGCTCGTTGTGAGTTGCCTTCCTGTTCGTGGACTGACTGGGAAGGGCATTTTACTCAGAGTGAAAAACGAGCTTTCGAAGAGTGTCTGAGCAAATTATTTAGATTAGTTCGAATAAAGAAGCTGAATGCGATGACCTAAAGCGTATGCATTTTTAGTATTAGATGCGTATGAAATGGAGGATGTGAATGGATGAGCTAATAGACTTTAAAAAACGATTTCTCAAGAATGGCGAGCTGGTTTCAATTCCAAAAAAGGAAAGCTATAAAAGAATCATGCTGCTATGGGCCGTCTCTTTCTTTGAATTAAATACAAGTTATACGGAGCTTCAGGTTAATCGTGTGCTGTCACAGCTCTATCCTGATTATGCCGTGTTGAGGCGGTACTTGGTTGATTATGGATTCCTATTAAGGGATGAACGAGGCCTGAAATACGAGGTTAATCGTGATGTTCACGGTATTGAGAGCTAGCCGTCCGGTTCGGGTCCTATATATTGCTAGAGGGATAAGCGAAATAGGCAATTGGTGTGCGAATATTGCTTTGCCAATGCTGATTTACGAGGTAACTCACGATGTTTCTGCAACTGCTTTGATGGTCTGCTGCAGATTTGCCCCCTCTCTGTTTTCAGTTGCGCTCGCGCAGCTGCCTCAGAAGATGGGTATCGGGACACTGCAGGCCATGAGATTGGCAGACTTAATTCGCGCGGGATTATTCGTTTGCTATATTTTTGTTGATAGTAAATGGAGTATGTTTGCTATTACGTGCGCGGTATCGCTTTGCCGAACGGTAGAAATGCCCTGCTTTTACTCGTTGTTAAGAGCCAATACGAATAGTATCAATCGCGACGTAATTAATAATTCGTTTGGGTTCCTGCAGAATTTGATGATGGTTCTGGGGCCAGTTGCCGGCGGTTTTGTTGTCGCTCAATTTGGGGCGGAGGCTGTTCTTGCATTAGACGCGCTTTCTTTTGCCGCGTCGTTCTGGTTGCTGCGAGATGTTCCGTCGGTTATCGAGGTTAATGATAAAGAGGGAATAAGCAAAAATGAAAAAAACAGGACTGCATTTAGTGATCTTAGCGCGAAGCACTTGGCAATTGGTTTCCTATTAATCGATATTTCTAGTGGCGTGGCATTCGGCTCTCTGAATTCTCTTTTGCCAGCTATAGCGCAATTGCAATTTGACTCGTCATCGATACAATACGGATTCCTTCAGAGTAGTCTTACAATCGGACTGTTGTTCGGAAATACAATATATGGTCGTTTAATCAGTGGTTCCGATTGCGTTAAATCATATTGTTTTGTGACGTATCTTGCGCTCGGTGCGTATCTGGCGTTTGGCTATCGCTATGCGTCTGGGATATCGTTTATTTTCCTTTTTATCGTCGGTGCCGGAAACGCCATTCAAGATGTGCTTCTCATAACATCGCTGCAGGATTTGGCGAGAGACGGATCTGAATCGATAAGCCTGTTTTCAATTAGGGAGTCTTTGCAATCGGTTGCTGTTGTTATTTCAACACTTCTTGTTTCGCTGTTCACGAGCATCGCGATGTTCTCAATTCTCGTTACAGGACTTGGTGTATTTTCAATTATGATGGTAGTTGTGTTTCAATTGAATTATTTGCGAAAGATGTGACGTTGATATGCCTAAAACGCTTTTAGTATTTCCCCCAGGATGGAGTCCAGTGGGGCCGTATCTTGCCTTGCCTGTTTTGAAGTCATATCTTCAAGAGGTTGAACAATACAAAGTTGACATTGTTGACTTAAACGTGGAATTTTACGATGACCTCCTATCTTTTAGACATGTCGAAGAGTGCTGTAAAAGGTATCGGGAATCAAAGGATTCGTTTAGTTCGAATGTTCAATTAACAATCGAGTTGATACAAAAGTCGGCACTTAATGTTGACGAGGCAAAAGATATTTTCAGATCGAAGAGATACTTTAATCTAAAAGAAAGACAATATGCTGAAAACATTTTTAGAAATGCACTCTATATCATAAATCACGTCTCATATGGAGTTAAATACACGTTCAACTCCATAGATCTGCCCTATGATTATTATTCGACACCAGAAATAATGAAATCGCTTGCGGATACCTTGCATAATCCGTTTATTTCCTTCTATGAAACTGCCTTTCTTAAGCGTATTCAGAGGGAAAAATTCGAGTTTATTGGGATTTCGGTGAGCGGCTGTTTCCAATTGATTTCTGCAGTTACGTTAGCGAAACTGATTAAGGAAGAATGTCCATCTGTTAAACACGTCTCATTGGGCGGCAATTACATTACTCGTTTAGCAGATGACTGCATGAAAGAATGGCATCCCTTTTTTGAATACATTGATTCGATAATGATGTATGACGGCGAAGAGCCGCTTGCACGTCTTCTTGAGGCTCTTGACTCTGGTGATGACAATCTCGACTGTGTTCCAAACCTTTGCCATGCTAAAGGTGGAAAGATATATAAAAACCATCGGATTGAGCAAACATTTATCAACGATACAGTTCCCGATTTCGATGGCTTCGCCCTTTCTAAATACTTCATGCCTGAGTTAATATTGCCGGTTTATTCCTCTAGGCAGTGTTTTAATCATTGCGCCTTCTGCACCATTCCCGGTGCTACCGGTGGTTGTTACCGAAAGATGCCTATATCGAGAGTATTTGAAATAATGTGTCGGTTAAATGAAAAATACGGCACGAGAGTTTTCTCTTTTGTGGATGAAACATTCGAAGGCAAAAGAATGGAGCAACTCGCGGATGAAATAAACGCATCGGGAAAAACGTTTTTCTGGCATGGAGAAACGAGGTTCTCTCCAACCCTAAGTACAGAAGTTTTTAACAAGATATACCAAAGTGGATGTAGGCAGATTCAGTTTGGCCTCGAGTCATACAACCAAAGAGTTCTTGATCTAATGAAGAAGAACACGAGAGTTGATTGGATTGATCGCAATGTCCATGATTGTCTCAATGCGGGTATTCCTGTTCATCTATTTTTTATGATTGGCTTTCCGACCGAAACTAAAGAAGAGGCTCTGAACACCTTAGCTTATACAGAGAATGTTTTGAATTATTCAAAACAGGTATGTGGTGTTCCATATTCCACGAGAGGATTTACGAATTTTGGTCTCGTTATGGGGTCGGATGTTTGGAATCATCCCGATAAGTATGGTGTCTCTGTAATGCCGAAGTCCCAATATGAGGATTTGCGCCTCGAAGTGGATTATGTTTCAGGCACTGGTTTAACTTTAAATGAAGCAAAATCCTTATCTGATGAGCATCATATTGATTTTTATATGCAAGAGGTCATAAACGGTAGCGACACAATTGACTTGCCCCAGCGGCTTCATATTTCAGAGGTGACCTGGATCCTAGATTCTATTCACGCTGTCAGGTATAAGGGACATTTGACCAAAGTAAAGCGACGGCTAACTAGTCTAAATCCAGCCGATCGAATCTGGCTGGATTCCAAGACCTCTGTCGTGCTCGTTGAGCCATTTGCCTACTTCTATAATTCTGAATACCATCATGTCTATGCTGTTTCCCAGTTGGTATACCATAAGTTGGCCCGTTTATTGGAGGCCGATTGTAGCATTTCTCTTATTCTTGATCAGGGCGACCTCGAGCTGACAAGGGCGATAGAAGAACTGTTGCATTATGGATTGCTGAATACAAATATCGATGCCGATTATGTAATGCACGATAATGGTTTTCAATTGGTTAAAAGTTCGTTTGTTAAAGAAGTCGGACGCTCAAAAGAGGGGTTAAGAGTACTGCTGAGTTGTGCCACCCATAGAATGTGTGCGGTTAATGATTTTTCGTTCGCTTTGCTTTCGTTGTTTGAAAAGCCGATTACTAAGAACGAGGTGCGCGACATTTTGAAAAAAGAGGGACTATCGACAAGCGAGGAGCAATTAAACAAGTTGGTTGATAATTGCATGAAAGCAGATATACTACAACTGATTAGATAGAGGAGGTTTCTGCATGGACGTTATTAACAAAGATCTCTTGGAGCAACTGAAAGAGTCTCAGGAAGAGGGCGTCGTGGTAGAAGTGTTCGACTTTGAGGACTACATGGATAAATTCTGCCATTAGTTTCGGAATTTTCTTGCCTCGCTTAAAGGAGAAGTCGATTATCGATTTCTCCTTTTTTAATTAAAGATTTTTTTGGAATACATGCTCTTAGCACAGGTTAGCGTCTCAGTAAACTGGGAGGTTGCTTTGGCTAGTTAGAGATATGTGAACGTCCGTTAGACTGAATCTCAGGGTAGAAGGGGCCTCCAGTGTCCAGATCAACAAGGCAATGCTGCGTTTCGGCTAATAAGAACGACGGCTTTCTGCGGGTTGCGGCGGCATCGCCGCAGATTCGCGTCGCCGATGTCGAGGGCAATGTCGAGGTTGCGCTGGCGGCTGTTCGCGATGCTGCCGGGCGTGGCGTTCGCGCGTTGGTGTTGCCCGAGCTTAACCTGACCGGCTATACCGCGGCTGATCTGTTCCATAACCGCACGCTGCTGCATGCCTGTGAGGCTGCTCTGGTGCATATCCTCGACGAGACTCGTGAGCTGTCGATTGTCTTTACCATCGGTCTTCCCGTTGCGGTTGCCGAGAATATCTACAACTGCGCCGCCGTGTGCTGCGCGGGCGAGCTTTTGGGCCTCACGGCCAAGAAGTATCTGCCCAACTATGGCGAGTTCTACGAGTGCCGCTGGTTTGCTCCGGCGCCCGCAGATCCTGTGTGGGTCGAGTTTGCCGGTCAGGGTCCGGTTCCGCTGGGTTCGGGGCTTGTCTACCGCTGCTGTGATGAAGGCGCCGAGGATATGGTGCTGGGTGTCGAGGTGTGCGAGGACCTGTGGGTGCCGGCACCCCCTTCGACCGAGATGGCGCTTGCCGGTGCGACGGTGATTCTCAACCCGTCGGCCTCGGACGAGATTATCGGTAAGGCAGATTACCGCCGCAGCCTTATCTCCAACCAGAGCGCGCGCCTGTACTGCGCCTATGCCTACGCGGACGCGAGCGAGGGCGAGTCCACGACCGATATGGTCTTTGCGGGCGAGAACCTCGTCTACGAAAACGGATCCAAGCTCGCCGCGACCAAACTGCTTACCTGCGATATGGCCATCGCCGACGTTGATCTTGACCGCCTGGTTGCCGAGCGCCGTCGCTCGACGACGTGGACGCGCGCGGACGATGCGCCGGAGGCCACGACCGTTGAGTTTTCGTTTGAGGGCGTGCTTGCGAAGGATCCTGTTCTTCGCGATGCGCTTGATATCGACCGCGTTTTCCCTCGCGCGCCTTTTGTGCCGGCCGACCACGGTGATCTGGCCGAGCGCTGCGAGACCATCCTCGACCTGCAGACCGCCGGCCTCAAGACCCGCCTTGCCCATACGGGTACCAAGGCGGCTGTCATCGGTCTTTCGGGCGGCCTGGACTCCACGCTAGCACTGCTTGTGACCGTGCGCGCCTTCGATGCACTGGGGCTGCTGCGCACCGGTATCACGGCCGTGTCCATGCCCGGCTTTGGCACGACGCACCGCACCAAGTCCAATGCCGAGTCGCTTGCTCGCGACCTGGGTGTGAGTTTCCGCGAGGTTTCGATTCATGCGGCCGTGGAGCAGCACTTTAAGGATATCGAGCACGATCCGGCCGTACAGGACGTGACCTACGAGAACAGCCAGGCGCGCGAGCGTACGCAGATTCTGATGGACCTAGCCAACCAGGCCGGCGGTTTTGTCATCGGTACGGGCGATCTGTCGGAGCTGGCGCTCGGCTGGGCTACCTATAACGGCGACCACATGAGCATGTACGCCGTCAACGCGAGCGTGCCCAAGACGCTTGTGCGCCATCTGGTGCGCTATGCGGCTGATGTCTTTGGCGGGCGTATTGCCGAGGTCTTGCTCGATATCCTCGATACGCCGGTATCTCCCGAGCTTCTGCCGCCCACGGGCGACGGCGAGATTGCGCAGAAGACTGAGGATTTGGTGGGCCCGTACGAGCTGCACGACTACTTCCTCTACTACCTGCTACGTTTTGGCTTTGAGCCGGGCAAGATCTACCGCATGGCGCTCAAGAGCTTCGAGGGCGTCTACGACGCCAAGACCGTCCACACGTGGCTGCGTACGTTCTACCGCCGCTTCTTTGCCCAGCAGTTTAAGCGAAGCTGCCTGCCCGACGGTCCCAAGGTGGGCTCGGTGACGCTCAGCCCGCGTGGCGATTGGCGTATGCCGAGTGACGCCAGCTCGCGTCTGTGGCTTGCGCAGATCGATGCGCTCAATCCGATTGACTAAGGTTGGCTAAATTGAACCAGTACGGGGGTTGTAAGCGTTACACTTTTGCAATCTGATGGCCCGTATCGCGCGGCGCTCTTGTCGGAGCGCCGCGTTTTTTATATCGAAAGGTGGCACCATGCAGGCATCGCAGCGTCTCGACCGCTTTGGCGCGGAGGTCTTCGCCTCGCTCAACAACAAGCTTCTTGCGCTTAAGGCCCAGGGCAAGACCATTTACAACATGAGCGTGGGCACGCCCGACTTTAAGCCGTACGACCACGTGGTCGAGGCGCTCACGCAGGCGGCCCAGGACCCCGAGATGTGGAAGTACGCCCTGCGCGACCTGCCCGAGCTCAAGCAGGCCGTGTGCGATTACTATGAGCGTCGCTTTGGCGTTTCGGGCATTACGCCGTCCATGGTGCAGTCGTGCAACGGCACGCAGGAGGGCGTGGGCCATTTGGGCCTGGCCCTGCTCGATCCTGGTGACACCATCCTGGTTCCCGATCCGTGCTACCCGGTCTTTGAGGCGGGTGCCAAGATCGCCGATGCCAAGCTCGAGTACTATCCGTTGGTCGCCGAGCATAATTACCTGCCCTATGTGGCGGGTATCGATCCTGAGGTTGCCGATCGTGCCAAGTATATGATCGTGTCGCTGCCCGCGAACCCGGTCGGCTCGGTGGGCACGCCCGAGGTCTACGAGGAGATTATCGCCTTTGCTCGCGAGCACGACCTGCTCATCGTCCATGACAACGCGTACTCCGACATCGTGTTCGACGGCGAGCCGGGCGGAAGCTTTTTGCAGTATCCCGGCGCGCTCGAGGTGGGCGTTGAGTTCTTTTCGCTCTCTAAGTCGTTTAACGTCACCGGCGCGCGCATCGGCTTTTTGGTCGGTCGCGAGGATGTGGTCTCGGCTTTTGCCAAGCTGCGCGGCCAGATCGACTTCGGTATGTTCTTCCCGATCCAGAAGGCTGCCATCGCGTGCCTCAACGGTCCGCGCGATGAGGTCGAGGCGCAGCGTCTGAAGTACCAGGTGCGCCGCGATGCCCTGTGCGACGGTCTTGAGGGCTTGGGCTGGGAGCGTCCCAACGCGCATGGCTCCATGTTTGTGTGGGCCAAGCTTCCCGGTGGTCGCACCGATTCCATGGCGTTTTGCGAGGAGCTCATGGAGAAGGCCGGCGTTGTGGTGACGCCGGGCGCGAGCTTTGGTCCTTCGGGCGAGGGACACGTGCGCATGGCGCTGGTCCTGCCGCCCGATCAGATCGCTTTGGCTGTCGAGGCCATTCGCGAGGCGGGCCTGTATTAGAAACCTATTTCGGTGCGTCAATAGCTCGAAACCGATTTCGTGCAGTTATTTTACGAATCCTGCAAATAATTTCGGTAAACGGTCGATATTTGGCTGCGAATAGGAGCATAATCAAAGTCCCGATTGGATATATTGGGATTACGACAAGCCGCTCGGGGTCGTTCCCGGGCGGTTTGTTTGTGGAGCGAGATGGGAGTTTCTAATGGTTAATGAGAAGAAGGTCGCTATTGTCGGCTGCGGTTTCGTCGGCTCGTCTTCGGCGTTTGCGTTGATGCAGAGTGGTCTGTTCTCCGAGATGGTCCTCATCGACGTGGACAAGAACCGCGCCGAGGGTGAGGCCCTGGATATCGCGCACGGTATGACGTTTGCCGAGCCGATGAAGATCTACGCCGGCGATTATTCCGATGTCGCCGACGCTGCCATGATCGTCGTCACCGCTGGCGCTGCCCAGAAGCCCGGTGAGACCCGCCTGGACCTGGTCAACAAGAACGTCAGCATCTTTAAGTCCATTATTCCCGAGATTAAGAAGTCTGGCTTCGACGGCATTCTGCTCATCGTCTCCAACCCGGTCGACGTTCTGACCTACGCCGCCATCAAGATGTCCGGCCTGCCCGAGGGTCACGTCATCGGTTCGGGCACTGTACTCGACACCGGCCGTCTGCAGCAGATGCTTGGTGCCCACGTCGAGGTTGACCCGCGCGATGTCCAGGCCTATGTCATGGGTGAGCACGGCGACTCCGAGTTTGTCGCTTGGTCCAGCGCTCAGGTTGCCGGCGTGCCGCTGAACACCTTCTGCGAGCTTCACGGCCATCTGGAGCATGAGGCTGCCGAGAAGCGCATCGCCGAGGACGTCAAGAACTCCGCTTACACCATCATTGAGAAGAAGCACGCCACCTACTACGGTGTCGCCATGGCCGTCAAGCGCATCTGCACCGCTGTCATGCGCGATGAGCAGACCGTTCTGCCCGTCTCCTCGCTCATGGTGGGCGAGTATGGCCTGTCCGACCTTGCCATCTCCATGCCGACCGTCGTTGGCCGTGACGGCGTTGTCTGCCGCGTTCCCGTGCCGCTGAACGATGACGAGCAGCATGAGCTTACCGCCTCCGCCAAGGCCCTCAAGGACATCATCGACAGCGTCGACTTCTCCTGCTAAATCGAGCTCGCCAGAGCGAAAAGCTACAATGAAGGCGTCCGGGTCCACACGGCCCGGGCGCCTTTTTGGTGCAAAGCAACCTGACCCCAACGCACCATCCCAATGCGCCATTGTTGATGGGAGAGCCATGTCGGATTCGCCTAATTTTTTGACCTATGCCCAGACGGCGTTTGATCCGTTTGAGGAACGGCCGTTCTGCGCGGTGGATAGCCTGGTCTTTGCGTGGTTGTCCTATTTGCGTTTGCCGGGTGATATGGCGGAGCTGACGAACTGGCAGGGCCTAGACGTACGCGAGCTGCTGCGTGCCGAGTGCTACCGGGACATGATTGGCGACCTGTGGGATCCGGAGGGGAGCAGGGCCTTGTTGGAGGCCGTGGCAGCAAGCCCTCGCTACCGTGGCGTTCGTGTTTGCGGCTATCGTACCGTGAGTGATGCCGAGACGACGGAACAATTTGCGGCTATGACGTTCCGATTTCCGGCGGGGTTTAGTTATCTTTCCTTCCGGGGGACCGACAGCACGATTGTGGGCTGGAAAGAGGACTTTAACATGGCGTTCCGGTGTCCCGTGCCGGCCCAGGAATCTGCGGCGCGTTATGTGGACGAGGCGGCGGATGCGATTGACGGGCCGCTTTTGTGCGGAGGTCATTCCAAGGGCGGAAACCTTGCGGTGTACGGTGCGGCGATGTGCTCCGACGTCGCCCGTGAGCGAATCGAACGGGTGTATTCCCATGATGGTCCGGGCTTCGTCGAGGAGTTTCTGAACGGCAACGCCTTTGCCGATCTTTCCGGTCGAATCGACAAGACGCTACCTCGGTCGTCGATCTTTGGCATGATGTTCGAGACACAGGAGGACTATGCCATCGTTGAGAGCACCGAGTTCAGCCTGCTGCAGCATAATCCCTTTAGCTGGGTGGTTGATGGTCGCGACTTCGTGTACTGTGAGCGCCTGTCCGCCGGTGCTCGATACGTTGATGGCTCTATTCGCGAGATGCTGCTTGCAGTGTCGCCTAGCGAGCGCGAGCGTTTTGTAGATGCGTTGTTCTCCGTGTTTGAGGCTACGGGTGCTGAGCGGTTTGCGGATATCGCTGGGAATCTGCGCGAGAGCCTGCCCGTGATGCTCCAGGCTGCGCAAGGCTTTGACAAGGATACGCGACGCTTTGTCTCGCAGACCATCGTGGCAATCCTTAAATGCGCGCTGTTGCCCAAGCGCCCCGAGCCCAGCGTACCCACGAGCGGCAAGAGCTTTGCCGAGCAGCTCGAGGCATGGCAGTCCGAGCTCCTGCGCTAGCCATTGGTGCAAAGCAACCTGACCCCGATGCACCAATCTTCGATGCGTCTGGGGCGGGATCGACCGCTATACTGGTTCGTGCCGAAATCGATCTAGAACGGAATGCCGTATATGAAAATCAATCACGCGATTCTGCATATCCTGGACTTTGACTCTGCCGTCAACGTCATGAGCCAGCGCGAGCTCGATATCGAGAGCCGTACCGTGCGCAACTTCGTGACCACGCATCTGCGCCGCGCACGTACCTCGGCCGACAATAAACGCGCCACGTTTGCCGAGAACTCTGCGTTTGGCGGCGAGCTCAAGGGCTATTTCTTTGGCGAGCGCGAGTTCGTGGACCTGTCGCAGCAGATTGCGGAGTTCATCTCTTCCGAACTCACCAAGGCCGAGAAAGCCGAGTCGACTGACGTGCTCGTGGCCGATTTTGACGACGATGAGGATGCCCGCTGGTTTGCCGTGATGCTGCTGGGCTCCAAGCAGGCTTTTATGCACGAGGTGGGCCGCGAGGAGGGGGAGGTGCGCAACGACATCGCGCGCCACTACGCCATTCTGCCGAACCCCTCGCAAAAGGTGCCGAGCTATGCCATCGTGCGCGCGAGCACCATGGAGATCGGCTATGTGGACAAGAAGCGCAAGATTGCCGGCGAGGACCGTATGCTTATCCCCGATGGCCTGCTGCAGTGCGACACGGGCGTATCGGGCAAGGAGGTCATCGACACCGTGACGCGTGTGGTCGAGGAAGTCGCCGAGGAGCACGGCGCCAACACGGCCGTGGCGCTCGCCAAGGTTAAGGCCGCTGTGGCCGAGAAGGTCGAGGATGACGAGGAGCTTCCGCCCTGGGATATCGTCGATGAGGTCTTTGAGGACGAGCCGGTCATCAAGGAAAGTGTGCGCGCGGCACTGACCGAGGAGAAGGTACCTGAGCGTGTGCCCGTGGAGCGCAAGCAGGTCGAACGCGCGGCGGTACGCAATCATAAGATTCGTACCGACACGGGTATCGAGATCAGCTTTCCGGCCGAGATGGGTTCGAACTCCGAGTACATCGAGTTTGTCAACGAACCCAACGGCCTCATCTCCATCGAGCTCAAGAATATCGGCAGCATCGAGAATCGATAAGTTGCGTTACGCCTGCAGCGAGAAAGCGAAGGCCGAAGCCTCGGATGAGGGCTTCGGCCTTTTTACTTGGGGCTTAATTACGCTACTGGTTGAGCATAGGTCAGCGAAAACGCCCCAGAGCGAGCAAGGTGACGTGAAAGAGGAGGGCATTGACCTTTTGGTCATGCCCGACGATTGAACGTCAGATTGCCGCTCTGGGGCGTTTGCAGCGTCGAGCCGTTACGCGGGTTGGTAAACCCGCGTAACCCTACAGTTGACGTAAACCCTCTTCCAGACCGGTCTTGCTGTCGGTCTTCTCGTCGCGCATCTTGATGACGCGGGCGGGGACACCGGCCACGACGGCGCCGGCGGGGACGTCCTCGACGCACACGGCGCCGGCGGCGACAACAGCGCCCTTGCCCACGCGCACGCCTTCCAGGACCACGGCGTTTGCGCCGATCATGACATCGTCCTCGATGATGACGGGCGTGGCGCTGGCGGGCTCCACAACGCCTGCCAGCACGGTACCGGCGCCGATATGGCAGTTCTTGCCCACGGTGGCGCGGCCGCCCAGCACGGCGCCCATATCGATCATGGAACCCTCGCCGATAACGGAGCCGATGTTGATGATGGCACCCATCATGATGACGGCACGGTCGCCGATCTCGACGCGGTCGCGGATGATCGCGCCCGGCTCGATGCGGGCGTTGATGCCCTTAAGGTCGAGCATGGGCACGGCGGAGTTGCGGCAGTCGTTCTCTACGTCGTAGTAGTCGATAGAGTCGGCGTTGGCGTCGAGGATTGCCCTGAGCTCATCCCAGTCGCCAAAGACGGTCTTGCCGCGCCGCCCGCCGTAGACATGCGCGTCGCCCCAGGCAACCTTCATGCCGGGCTTCTCGCGCACGTACAGCTTGACGGGCGTCTTTTTGGGCGCGGTGGCGATGTAGTTGATAATCTCCTGTGCGTCCATCTCGGCTGCGTTGCTCATATGCTGTCTCTCCTTTGAGGGGGTATGGTTGATAACTAGTTAGGCGAACATGACCTGGTCGAAGGTGTAGAAGCCGGGTTCGCGGGTGATGAGCTTCTGCGCGGCTGCCAAGGCACCGTTGACGAAGATCTGACGGCTCGTGGCGCGGTGGGTGAGCGTGACCTCCTCGTCCTGGCCAAAGAAACTCACCTCGTGCACGCCGGCGACGGTGCCGCCGCGCAGCGAGTGCATGCCGATCTCCTTGGGGTCACGCGCGCCGCACATGCCCTCGCGGCCATAGACGGGGTGGTAGCCTGCCTCGGGCTCGGCCTCGACTACGGCGTCGAGCAGCAGCTTTGCGGTGCCGCTGGGGGCGTCGACCTTTTGGTTGTGGTGAGTCTCGACAATCTCGCAGTCAAAGCCGGGCAGCTCACGCGTGGCCTGGGCCACTAGATGACGCAGGGCTGCGATGCCGATGGAGTAATTGCCGGAGTGCATGACGCGGGCGTTCTGGCCCAGCTCACGCAGGCGGTCCATCTGCTCGGGAGTGTAGCCTGTGGTGCCCGAGACCAACGCCGCGCCCGTGCGCTCGACATAGGCGACGACGGCGTCAAAGGTCACGACGTTCGAGAAGTCGATAATCACATCGGCAGCCGGTGCGTTCTCGAGCTCGCCCAAATCGAAGCCAATCTGGGCCACAATGTCGAAAACGGGCTGTCCGGCGGTATCGACAATACCCTCGGCGGTAGTGCGGATGAGCGAGCCCATGCGGCCCGTTCCCATAATGACGGTCTTAATCAAGCAGACCAGCTCCCTTCAGAGCATCGGTAAGTGCGGCTTGCGTGTCGTCTGCCATGGGGCACAGCGGCATGCGGTAGTTTGCCTCGATCATGCCCATCTGGGCGAGCGCTTCCTTAACGGGGATGGGGTTGACCTCGCTAAAGAGGGCGTTGATGAGCGGTTGTGCGGCAATCTGGATATCGCGGGCGCGCGCTACGTCGCCGTCCAGATAAGCGCGGCACATGTCGTGCACGAGCTGCGGCTGTACGTCGGCCCACACGCTGATGGTACCCGAAGCGCCTAGGCTCATGAGCGGCACGGTGAGTGCATCCTCGCCCGAGTACATGCGGAAGTCATCGGACAGCAGGTGGGCGATCTTGGCCGCGTAGGCGACGTTGCCCGAGGCTTCCTTAATACCCATGATGTTGGGGTGCGCGGCCAAGCGCTCTACGTTGCGCTCGCTGATGCCGCAGCCGCAGCGGCCGGGGATGTTGTACAGGATGCAGGGGATATCTACGGCATCGGCAACGGTCTTAAAGTGCTGGTAGATGCCCTCTTCATTAGACTTGTTGTAGTAGGGGGTAATGAGCAGCAGGCCGTCGGCGCCCAGGCCCTGATAGGTGAGCGACTTGGTGAGCATGGTTTGCGTGGAGTTGGAGCCCGAGCCGGCGATGACGGGGACGCGGCCTGCAACCTGCTTGACCACGGCGGCGACGACGGAGTTGTCCTCGTCATCGGTCATCGTGGCGCTCTCGCCGGTGGTGCCCAGGGTGAGGATGGCGTCGGTGCCATTTTGCAGGTGGAAATCGATAAGGCGCTCGAGTGCGTCAAAGTCGACGCTGCCGTCCTTTTTAAACGGCGTAACAAGGGCGACGATCGAGCCCTCGAGGTTGCGGATATCCATGTTCTTCTCCTTCGCTTCCGCGATCTGGATGCGTTTGTTCCATTGGACGGCGACGGCCAGGCGCTCGTCCTGAGCGCGACGACGAGCGCTTTCGGCGCGCGACTTGGCCAGCAGCTCTCGGCCGCTCGGCAACACGTCGAGCGTGGCAAAATAATCGCCCGGGCGCTCGGCGCGGCGGATAAGGTCGGCCGAGCCGTCGGGGCGCAGCAGCACCTCGGCGGAGCGCAGACGGCCGTTGTAGTTGTAGCCCATGGAGTAACCATGCGCGCCGGTATCGTGGATCACGAGCACATCACCCATGTCGACCCGCGGTAGCTCGCGGTCGATGGCGAACTTGTCGTTGTTCTCGCACAGATTGCCCGTAATGTCGTACGTGTTTGTGACAGGCGCCGCGGTCTTGTCGGAGCCACCCGGCTGGCCCATCACCGTAATGTGGTGGTAGGCGCCATACATGGCAGGGCGGATCAGATCGACGGCGCTTGCGTCGACACCGATATAGTCCTTGTAGATTTGCTTCTCGTGGATGGCCTTGGTGACCAGGCAGCCGTAGGGGCCCATCATAAAGCGGCCCATCTCGGTGCAGATTGCCACATCGCCCATGCCGGCGGGAACCAGAATCTCGTCGTAGGCCGCATGCACTCCTTCGCCGATGGCATGGATATCGTTGGCCTGCTGCTCGGGCAGGTAGGGGATGCCGACGCCGCCGGACAGATTGATAAAGGCGACGTGTGCGCCGGTCTCGCGCTCCAGGCGCACGGCAAGCTCAAAGAGGATGCGCGCGAGCTTGGGGTAGTAGTCGTTGGTGACGGTGTTGCTGGCAAGGAATGCGTGGATGCCAAAGTTTTCGGCGCCCTTGGCCTTGAGCGTGCGAAAGGCCTCGAAGAGCTGCTCGGTGGTCATGCCGTATTTGGAGTCGCCGGGGTTGTCCATGATGCCGTTGGAGAGCTGGAACAGACCGCCCGGATTAAAGCGGCAGCTGACCGTCTTGGGGATGGGGCCTGCGACGCGCTCAAAGAACTCGATGTGGCTGATGTCGTCAAAGTT
This sequence comes from uncultured Collinsella sp., assembly GCA_958372075.1. Classification (GTDB taxonomy): domain Bacteria; phylum Actinomycetota; class Coriobacteriia; order Coriobacteriales; family Coriobacteriaceae; genus Collinsella. The sequence goes on from CATXMO010000004.1 coordinate 71,762, forward strand.
GACGATGGCGCCCAGCTTGTCGGCGAGCTCAAAGTCCGCTGCCGGCGTGTCGTTGGATGAGAACATGATGTCGTGTCCCGTGATACCCAGCGAGCGGGCGATCAGGAGCTCGGTATAGCTCGAGCAATCGCAGCCGCAGCCGTATTCGTTGAGAATGGAGATGAGCGCCGGGTTGGGATTGGCCTTGACGGCAAAGTATTCCTTAAAGCCCGGGTTCCATGCGAAGGCGTCGCGCACCTCTTGCATGTTGCGTCGGATGCCCGCCTCGTCATATAGATGAAATGGCGTGGGGAACTGCTCGACGATATGCTCGAGCGTCTTCTTGTCCACAAACGGCTGCTTGGCCGCATATGCCTCGTTGGGGGTTAATGCCATGTCCCGTAAACCTCGCTATCCAGACGGCGCCATCTGCGCATCGAATCCGCATAGCGTGGACCCAATGTCCGGATAGCGCTCCCGCATTGCTGCAGACAGTCCTGCGGGTGTTTCCCGCAGGCCCACCAGGTTGTTCGTGCCCGAAAAGCCCAGTTCGGCGGGTTTCGCCTCCCCACGGGGTCAAAGCCTGCCGGCTCACCCGCGGTTCTTCGTGCCCGCGCCTCTATCAAGTGGTAACGACCCTACCACGTTGCACTTTACCAAACAAGAGTATTCGTATATAACGTTTAAAAAATGCAGGGATATGCTGGAAATAAGGGTGTAGCAATCTTGCGGCACAATAGATAGCAGCCGACGCGCACCTACGAAAGGAACCAATATGGCCGAGCTCCAAGAACTCCGTCGCTACCGCCGCGACTTGCACAGGATCCCGGAGCTCGACTTCGATCTTCCGCAGACGATCGCCTATATCGAGGGCGTGTTGGCACCGCTCACCTGCGAGGTGACCCATCCGTGCCCCGGCTGCGTCTGCGCTTTCTTCGACGCTGGCGTTGGCGCCGCGCATGCCACGGCGATTCGCGCCGATATGGATGCGCTGCCCATTGCCGAGGCAACGGGGGCAGCGTTCGCTTCGACCCATCCCGGCAAGATGCATGCTTGCGGGCACGATGGACACATGGCCATGGCGCTTTCGGCGGCAACCTTTGTCGACCGTACGATCCGTGAGCAGCCGGGCGCCATTAAGCGCAATGTGCTCTTTGTGTTTCAGCCGGCCGAGGAGACGACTGGTGGTGCCAAGACGGTGTGCGAGAGCGGCGTGTTCGAGCGCTACGGGGTGGATCGCATCTTCGGCTTCCACGTGTGGCCCGATCTGCCCGCCGGCACGTTGGCGAGCTGCTCCGGTCCGTTGCTGGCGCGTTCGAGTGAGACACACATTCATATCCATGGCACGAGCATCCATATCGCTAAGACCTATGGCGTTCCGGTCGAGGAGTCGCACGATGCGGCGCTGGCGGCTGCCAAGTTCTTGGTTTCCGAGCGCGAGCTCATGGACGAGTTGGGTGTCGACGAGCCCTGCATTGGTAAGTTCGGCCTGCTGCAGGCCGGCACCGTCTGCAATGCGGTGGCGGGGGAGGCCCATGTTGCCGGCAGCCTACGTGTGTTTACGGACGACATGTTCGACCGCGCGCGCGAGGGCGTGCGCCGCGTGCTGGACGATGCCTGCGTCGCAACGGGCTGCACATATGACCTCGATTTTGCCGAGGGCTATCCGCCGGTCGATAACGACCCCGTGCTGTTCGCCCACATTGCGCCTGTCTTGTCCGAGCTGCAACTCGTGGATGAGCCTTTGCTGATTGCCGAGGACTTCGCTTTCTATCAGCGCCATCTGCCAGGTGTGTTCTTCCTCCTGGGTACGGGCGTGCCGGAGGGACAAGATAATCCGATCGATTCGGATGGCTGTCCCGCCTATGCCACGAGCGCCCTTCACACTGATACCATGCTCTTTGACGAGGAAATCCTACTCAAAGGCCTCGATGTCTGCAAACGATTGCTTGGCTTGGAGTGACGATGGAACGACGCCGACAGTCTGCCGTATATAGTCCGGGTGGATGCGGATGCGGTTTGCTGCTGCTTCCGGTCATCGCTGTGAGCATTGGCGTGATGTTTGTGTTTGCTGGGCTGGCTGCGGCGGCACTCGTACTGTTTATCACCGCCATCGGCGTGACGGTCTGGCTGTGCCGTTCTCGCGAGCAGCGCCGCGCCGACGGTAAGACCAATGTCGGCTGGGTCGTCTTCCTGATCATTGCGTACCTATTGAGCATCAGCTACCTGGTGTTCTTTGTCCTAATGATGATCAGTGCCTTTACCGGGAAATCCGTCACGGTGGGTTGATGCGCTGCCAGCAGACGGTCACGCAAAGTGCGTTTGCTCGGCGTCTGGATAGCTGCATTGGCCGTTTACCGCAACCTTAGCCCTCAGCTAATGAATTCAAGTTCAATCCTTTCTACGATGTGCTGTGTGCCGGCACGGTAGCCGGATCGTAGGAAGGATGAATAATGGCAAAAGAGGGAAAGAAGCCGATCGGCAAGATTGTCCTAGGCGTCATCGTGGTGCTGGTTATCGTCGGTGCCGTGGGCTCCATGGGTGGCAATTCAACCGATTCGTCTGCGAGCGATTCGGCAAAACCTGCCGAGGCGACACAGCAGGCTGAGGAGCAAAAAGAATCGCAAGAACCGTATACCATTGCTGACGAGGCTGAAGACACCTCCAGTCAGTTTGCCTATAAGATCACGGGCACGCTTACCAATAACACGGACAAGGAAAAGAGCTACATTCAGATTGAGTATGTTCTGTATGATGCCGATGGCAACCAGGTTGGAACGGCTCTTGCAAACACCAATCATCTGAAGGCGGGCGGCTCCTGGAAGTTCGAGGCGCTGGGTACGGTGTCTCCCGACCAGGTTGCTAGCTGGGAGCGTTCGGACGTAAGCGGTTTCTAGCATGTTGCATGCACTGGGGGAGGTGAAGTCGTATGCCCGATAAAAAGCTGACCGAGGAGCTGCTCAATGAGCTTCTCGATGCGCCGAACATCGATGGCTATATCAGGGAGCACGACTTTGCCGCCCCGTCGCTTTCGGACTACCTGAAGCAGCTGCTGCAGGAAAAGGGCTTGGAGCGCTCTCGCGTGGTTCGTATGGCCGATCTCAATGAGACCTTTGGCTATCAGATCTTTACCGGTGCGCGTCACCCGAGTCGCAATAAGGTGCTGCAGATTGCCTTTGCGATGGCGCTGACGCTCAAAGAGACCAACCGTGCGCTGACGGCTGCCGGGGTGAGCGTCCTCAACTGCAAGGATCGCCGTGATGCGATTATCATCTTTTGCATCGATCGCGGGTGTAGCCTCCAAAAGGTCAACGAGGAGCTGTATCGCTTTGGCGAGGAGACGGTGAGTTAGCGGCTGATATCTGAGCCGGCGGAGCTGCCGAACAACGATGCAAACGAACGGGGCGCGGATGCCATGGGGTGTCTGCGCCCTGCGCTATGATGGAGGCTATGGATACTCAGACCCCAACATATCCCGATGACGAGCTGACCGCAGCGCTTGCCGAGCACCTGGCGTCGCTCGATCGCGACGACAGCTATCGCGTGGAGCGTGTACTTAAGCGCTCGTCCGTTGAAACAACTGAGCTCGTGTACTTTGAAGGAACCGGCGGTGGTTCGCTCGGCCCCTTTGTCCGTAAACGCATCGATGCTTCGGCTCAAATCGGCGGGGCATACGAGCGTCTGTTTGCCGCTCAACGGGCGGGCAGGCGTTTTGAGCACCTGCCCAGAATCGTCGATTGCCGTCGTGTGGGCGACGAGCTTAACGTGGTTATGGAATATATCGAAGGAGAGACGCTCGGGGTGCTGGTGGACCGTCTGGGAGCCACCCCCGATTATGCATGTGAATTGTATCCTGCCCTTTGCGACGCCGTGGGCGAGCTCCATGCCGGTTTTGCAATGGCGGGGGAGACGTCGGCGCCGGTGATCCATCGCGACCTCAAGCCATCGAATATCATCGTGACAGGTGCGAGCCGTACGCTCGATGAGGGCCTGACGTTTTCATCGCTGGTGATTATCGACTTGGGGATCGCGCGCGTATGGCGCGATGGCGCCGATGCCGACACCGTCAAGTTTGGCACGCGACCCTATGCGCCGCCCGAGCAGTATGGGTTTGGGCAGACGAGTGTGCGCAGCGACGTCTACGCACTTGGCGCCCTGTTGTTCTTCTGCTTGACGGGAATCGACCCTAAACCAGGGCTCGACATGCGCGAGCAATGCGAGGCGCGTGGCATTCCCACTCCACTTGCCGATGTCATCTGCATGTCGATGGCGCTCGACCCGGCTAAGCGTTTTGCGAGTGCGGAGGCGTTGGGACGGGCTACGCGCGCGGCATACGATCTGAGTCGCCCCGTGCGGCCTCCTGCGCCTGCGCCTGTCCGTACTCCAGACTCGGAGACGGTGTTGACGCCCCAAGGGCTCCAGAACCCCGCAGGGCTTCCTAGGCCTGCCGCCTCTGTTGCATGCGGTTTGTTCTCTCGCGTTCCGGAGTCTCTCGGGCGCATTTGGAATACGCTCGTCTGCTTCTCGCTGCTTGTGTTCTTTGCCGGAAGTCACTTTGCCGTCTTTCACCCCACCGGAGCAAACCAAAGCTACCCGACGTGGCTTCTCATAATCGAGTATTTTTTCTTTGTCGATGGCCTTATGGTGCTTATGCATTTTGCGCTGCTCGATAAGCGCCGTCTTCGTCGGCGATTCGCACTGCTCGACAGCTATCGCGGCAAGAAGCTCGCGAAACTCTGGCTCAAGGCATTGGGTGTGCTGCTCCTATGCATGATCGTCATAGTCGCGGTCGCCAATGCGACCGGCGTCGTCGATACCTCCGCTACCTAAAAGAAAAGGGCCCCATTGGGGCCCTTTGCAGTTGCACTTAGATGCGGTTCATCTGAGCGGCGACTTTGTTGTACCAGTCCTGCCACGTGGGCGGGCAGTACTTTTTGGCCGCTGCCGGGGTAAGGGTGGAGCCGTAGTTGGCGCCCAGATAGGCGACGTGAGCGGAGATGCCCTCGCTCCAGCTGCCAAAGCTGCGCCAACCGCCGCCACGGGCACTCCAGCCCCAGGCGTTGTAAGAATTGGCGCAATAGGCACCCTTGGTGCTCTCGATGCAGGCGATGGCGGGGGACCAACGGGGGTCGACACCGGTATTCCAAGCGGCGACGGCAAAGTTATAGCCCTGGCCTGCCATGGGGGAGCCGGCGAGATAATTGTCGATGCGGCTCGTCCACTCATTAATGAACGAATCGTAATCGGAGCTACCGGTATTGGCGTTGTTCACCGTGGTGTCGATGGTGGTGTTGGTGTTGGTGGCCTGGCTGCTGGAATTGCTGCCGCTTACGCCCTCGCCCGAGAGCTTCTCGGCGGCAGCGGCCTTATCGGCCTCAAGCTTGGCAAGCTCGGCGGCATTTTCCTGCTCGGCTTTTGCCTGTGCCTCGCTGCGGAGCTGCTGGGCCTGCGCCAGCGCATCCTCGGCGTTTTTCTGCTCTGCCTCAAGCTGTGACTTGGCCTGCTGGAGCTCGGCCTTGTTCTGCTCGAGTTCGGTTTGCATATTATTGAGCTCTTCGATCTCGTCGACGCTCGAGCTCGTGATCTGGTTGGTGTATTTGCAGGTCGTGATGAACTCACCCAGGCTCTGCGCATTGACCAGGAAGCTCACGATGGGATTGGTGCCCTTCTGATACTTGTACAGATCGCGCATGGCGGAGCTTGCCTTGGCCTGCTGCTCGGGAAGCTTAGCCTCGATTTCCTCGATGCTTGCCTCGTTGGAGTCAATCTGCTTTTGCAGGTCATCGAGTTTGGTGCGGGCGTCGTTGTAGGCGCTCGTGGCGGCTTCGATCTTCTGCTGGGCTGCGGAAAGCTGGTCCTGCGTTGCCTGCGAGGCGGCATACGCCGCAACGGGGGAGAGCATCGGCGTGGCCGTCAGCGCAACGGCGAGCGCGGCGCTCGTGATGATACGAGCCGGCTTCGACGCAATGAGCGCTGCGGTGCGATGATTCGAATGCTGCATCCAGTCCCTCTGCAATCAATCGTAGGTTATGGTTCGAACGGTATTCTACTACTGCTTTCGACCTCAACTTGAACCTTAAAGGTTCCAAAGGGTCAAGTTGAACTTGAGGCTTTGGCTTTGACCTGCAGTTATGATGAATTGTTGAGAAACCATAGAGTTCAACTTTAACGTTACGGAACCCTGTCGAGAGGGTTTTTGTTTATCAAAAGTCGCCTCATGTGGGGTTTTGCAACTACAGGGTCCCATCACGGCGAGGGCGGATTTCATGCTGGACGATTACGTCGATTGCCATAGATACGGTGGAGCTTTGGGCGCCGGCGGTTTGGCACGCTAGAATAAATCAGTTGCGCAAAGACCGCCCGTTGTGTGGGCAGTTCATGATAGGAAGTTTCCATGGCATTGCAGTTTACAGAGCGCGAGTTCATTCCCGTGCTGCTCGGTGGCGACATCAACGCCTATTCGGTGGCGCGCGCCTTCTACGAGGAGTACCAGGTCAAGAGCCTGGTCTTTGGCAAGTACCAGACGGGTCCCGCGTACCGCAGCCAGATTATCGACTACACGCCCAACGTGGATATCGATACCATGCCCGTGATGCTCAGGACCGTCAACGGCATTGCCCAAGCGCATGCCGATAAGACGATTGTTCTTGTGGGCTGTGGCGATAACTATGTTGCCCTCGTGGCTCAGGCCAAGGATGCCCATGAGTTGGCGGATAACATCGTCGCGCCTTACGCTCCCTACAGCATGCTTGAGCAGTGTCAGAAGAAGGAGATCTTCTACGAGCTGTGCGAGAAGCATGGCGTGCCCTATCCGCATACCTTTACCTTCACCATGGCGATGCTGAACGCCCAAGGCGAGGCACCTGCCGAAGTGCTCGACCAGATCGATTTTCCTTACCCGATGATTCTGAAGCCTTCTGACGGCATCATGTGGTGGCAGCACGAGTTCGAGGGCCAGAAAAAGGCCTATGAGATTGCCGACCGTGCCGAGCTGGAACAGGTCATTCGCGACTCGTATGCCAGCGGCTACACCGACGACCTGATCTTGCAGGATCGCGTGCCCGGCAATGACGAGTACATGCGCGTGCTCACCAGTTATTCCGACCGCAACGGCAAGGTGCGCATGATGTGCCTGGGTCACGTGCTGCTCGAGGAGCATCAGCCTCACGGTGTCGGCAACCACGCCTGTATCATCACCGAGCCCAATGACGAGCTCATGGGCGGCGTGCGCAAGTTGCTCGAGGACCTTCACTTTGTGGGTTATTCCAACTTTGACGTTAAGTACGACGAACGCGACGGCTCGTTTAAGTTCTTCGATTTCAACACGCGCCAAGGTCGCAGCAACTACTACGTCACTAACAGCGGCTTTAACGTTGCCAAGTATGTGGTGGACGAGTATGTGTTCAACCGCCCGTTTGAGCCGGAGTTTGTGACGGCGCAGGACGAGGCGCTGTGGATGGTCGTTCCCATGGGCGTCGTCGACAAGTACGTCAAGGATCCCGAGCTGCGCGCTAAGGTGCATCGCCTGGACAAGGAAGGCAAGGGCGCCGACCCTTCGTTTATGAAGGGCGACTTTGTCTTTAACCGCTGGCTGCGCATGTGGCACACCAAGCTGCGCCACTTTAAGCTGTTCAAGACGTATTACAAGTAGATGAGTGCGGCGCCCGTCCGGTTTACATCGGGCGGGCGCGGGTATGATACGCGCAATTGCGCAAGCGTCACCAAGGAGGCGGCGATGGAAAAGCTGGGAGTTATCGGCGGCATGGGCGCCGAGGCCACGTCGTATTACTACGACCAGGTGGTGCGCCATACGGCTGCTGCCTGCGATCAGGAACATATCGACATGGTGGTGCTCTCCAAGTCGACCATGCCCGACCGCACGCTTGCCATTAAGACCGGCGAGCATGCCAAGCTGCTGGCGACCATGAAAGAGTGTGCCCAGGCACTCGAGTCGCTGGGCTGTGCGCACATTGCCATTCCCTGCAACACGTCGCACTACTTCTACGACCAGATCCAGTCGTTTACGAAGGTGCCGATTATCCACATGCCGCGTGAGTCGGTGCGCTATGCCCTTGCGGGTGCGGTGATGGGGGAGTGCGAGTTCGACCCCAACCTGAGTATGCCGGCCGAGCCGGTGCACAAGATTGGCATTATGGGCACCGACGGAACCGTGGGCGCGGGCGTCTACGGCCGCGAATGCGAGGCTGCGGGTGTTGAGGTCGTCTATCCCAGCGAGAAACGTCAGAACGATGTGATGTCGCTTATCTACGATGATGTGAAAGCCGGACGTGAGCCCGATATGGATAAGTTCGACCGCGTGATGTGGGAGTTCGCCCGTAGCGGCTGCGACCGTGTCATTCTGGCCTGCACCGAGCTATCGGTGCTGCAGAAGTATCGAGAGATGCCCGAGATCACCCTCGATGCCATGGATGTCCTGGTGCGCGAATCCATCATCCGCAGCGGCGCCCCCTACCGCCTCTAGCTTCCGACCTGTCAAAAAGGGACAGGTTAATTTTGGTAGGTTTTATCTGATGAAACAGTAAAGGCCTCGGCTCGTTTGGTGCGAGCCGAGGCCTTTTGCGTTGGGCGGTTGCTGCCGGTGGCGAACTAGAACAGGAAGCCGATGGCGATGAGGGCGATGCTGACGATGAGTACGGCGATGTCCAGGCCCTTGATGGGGTAGCGCTTGTACGAGCTGGCGCGCGTGCGCAGATAGAAGCCGCGCTGTTCTGCCGCCAAGGCCGTGGCATCGGTCTTGCCCACGCTCGAGATGAGCAGCGGCACACACAGTGGCAGCATGAGCTTAAGCTTCTTGATAGGGTTCTTGGTGTCGTACTCGACGCCGCGCGCGGTCTGCGCTTCCATGATGGCGTTCATCTCCTGACCAAACACCGGCACAAAGCGCAGCGCCGTGGTAAAGGTGAAGGCATAGCGATACGGTACGTGCAGCACCTCGACGCAGGCGTTGGCAAGGTCGTTGAGCTTGGTCACCATGAGCATGAGGATGAGCGGTAACGCCACACCCAGCAGGCGCAGACAGGCCTTCGATCCTGTGATGAGGCCCGTGTCGGTGATAAAGCCCCACACAACGTTGCCATCGCGCATAAAGGCAAGCTGGAGCACCAGCATGATAAGCGCGAGCGGAATCAGCAACTTGAGCAGCGAGAGCAGACGGTCGACGACACCGGCATAGGCACCCAGCGCAAGGGTGAGTGCCAAAAAGCCCAGCAGCGCCACGTAGGTGTCGGACAAGAAGATGCCGACGATGATGGCGGCGGCGAGGCCCAGTTTGACGACGGGGTTCAGGCGATGCAGCAGCGTATCGCCCGGCATGTAGTCGATGACGTTAACCACGGCGGACCATCTCCTTGGTAATGCGAACGATATCGGTGACCTCGCTCACCTGCGCAAAAGCGGGCGAGACGGAAGATGCCAGACGGCGCGAGAGTTCAATAACCTGGGGCGGCTCAACATAGGCACGCCGCATGAGATCGATGTTCGAGAATAGCTCGTGCGTGCGGCCGCGGTCGAGGATGTGACCGTTTGCCATGACGACGATGCGCTCGGCAAAGTCGGAAACAACTTCCATATCGTGGCAGACCATGATAACGGCGCAGCCGCGCTCGGCCATGGTGCGCACCGTTTCCATGACGGTCATGCACTCGCGGTAATCAAGGCCGCTCGTGGGCTCGTCGAGCACGACGATCTTGGGCTCAACCACTACGACGGAGGCAAGCGCCACCATTTGTCGCTGGCCGCGCGAAAGTGAGAAAGGTGCCTCATCGGCAGGCAGGCCAAAGCGGTCGATAACGAGTTGAGCACGACGCAGAGCCTCGGCACGGTCGATGCCGGCAAGCTCCAGGCCAAAAGCGACCTCGTCGAGTACGGTATCCTTGCAGATCTGGCGGTCGGGGTTTTGGAAGAGCGTTGCGACTTCGCGGGCGATGCGGCTCGTGGGAACGGCCGCGGTATCCAGTCCCGTGACGCGCACGCTGCCCGAGGCGGGCTTGAGCAGGCCTGTGAGCAGCTTGGTGAGCGTGGTCTTGCCGGCACCGTTTTGGCCGACGATGCCCACGAGCTCGCCGGGATAGAGCGTCAGGTTGAGGTCGTGTACGGCGGCGCCGCCATTGGGATAGGCAAACTCAACATGGTCGAAGGTGAGTACGGGTTCGGCGTCCTTGGCATGAGGGCGCAACGACGGTGCGTGCGGTGAGCCGGCGGGTGCCTGAATGTCGCTGCTTGCGTGTGCGGGGTCGACAATGCCCGAAATCAGGCGCTCGGCCTCATCGACATCCAAGCAAGGGGTACCGCTTACCAGGCCATCGGCCTCGAGGCTATTGAAGATACGCGTGACGCGAGGGCAGTCGACGCCGATGGCACGGAGCTCGTCGGTATGCGCGAAGACCTCGTGTGGTTCGCCCTGCAGCGCGATTTCGCCATGGTTGAGCACGAGCACGCGGTTGCAGTACTCCGAGAGCAGGGCGACCTTTTGCTCAACGACGACGATGGTGATTCCAAGTGTGCGGTTTGCCTCACGCAGCGTCTCGAAGACCAACGTGGAGCTGGCGGGGTCGAGTGCCGCGGTGGGCTCGTCGAGAACCAAGACGCGCGGACGCATGGCGAGGATGGCGGCGATGGCTACCTTTTGCTTCTGTCCGCCCGAAAGGGTGGCGATCTCGCGGTCGCGCAGGTCGCTGATGCCGACGGTCTCGAGCGTTTCGCTCACGCGCTGCTCGATCTGGTCGTGGGGAACGCCAAAGTTCTCGAGGCCAAAGAGCATCTCGTCCTCGACGACCGAGGCGACCATCTGCGTGTCGATATCCTGCAGCACGCTGCCGACGATTTGCGACACGTCGGTCAACGAGACCTCGCAGGTGTCGTGGCCGTCAACCATGACGGACCCAAAGAACGTGCCGGTGTAGTGGTGGGGCACGGCGCCCGACAGGCAGGCGGCAAGCGTGGACTTACCGGCGCCCGAGGGCCCGATGATGCCGATGAAATCTCCCTTGTTCACGCTGAGTGAGATGTGGCTGAGCGCCTGCTCGGTCTGCGTGCCATAGGAGAACGAGACATCGTCGACGTTGATGATCGTTTCCATGGATACCTTTCATAGTCATCGGGGACGTTCTTTAATGACTAGTCGTTTAAGAACGTCCCCAAGAGCTAGTTGTTTGGGACAGTCTTTACCGATGGGACGCTGTGGGTTAGTTGAGCTTCAGGGCCTTCTGGATGGGCAGATAGAGGGCGCCGACCAGAATGGCGTTAAAGACGGCGGTCATGGCGACGACGGGCAGCATAGCGGCGGCGAGCTCGCCGACCACGCCAAGCATGGCCATCTTGATAACCATGAAGATGACGCCGGAGACAAAGGTGGTCACGAAGGTTGCGACGATGGCGACGGCAGGCTTGACCTGACCGTTCTTGCCGGCGGCGTTGACGATGCCGGCCATGAGCATGGCGGCGATGCCCTCGGCGGCAAAATCGACGAACGGCGAAGTGGTGGTGATCTGGATCACGGCAGCCGAGATGAGGCCAATGACGAGCGCCTGGCCGATGTTGGGGCGAACGACCAGGATGGTGAGGCAGAAGGCCGAGATGATGAACTCGGGGCTGATCATGCCGCCCGAGATGCCCGAGATTGCCTTGCCGACGGTGAAGTTGAGGATGAAGCCGGCGGCGAGCAGGATGGCGAGCAGGACGAGGGCGCGGACATCGAGTTTGCCGCGATCGGCGGTATGGACGGTGCGGGGCTGGGTGGCGGTGGTGTTCTGAGACATGGTGAAAATCCTTTCGGAAGGGGATTGCAAGAGAAAAGCGGAGGCGCGTGATGCGAATGCGATCGGGCTCGAGATAGAAAAAGGCCCCCGGTCGAAACCGGAGGCCTTCCAATCACCTAGAGCGCAAAAACAGGCGTGAGGGACTCACTGTCGACCGATCGTATTCGCATCACGCCACCACCAGTTGTTGAGAGATTTCATCGTGTTCTTCATGTTGGTGGCTCCTTTCGTGATGCCGTGGCGCGGTCGCACCTAGTTGCTGTTGCGCTGCACTATAGCACAGCGAAGTGTGTGCGGGGAAATCTTTTTTAAAAAGATTTCAGGCGGGTTTCCCGTCGGTCAAAAGAGCGGGCTAAGCGGGCGAGGCTGCCATGGCTGCCTTGTCCGCTCAGCTAAGACATGAGGGCCTTAGGCCTTCTTGCGACGATAGATCACGTAGGCGCAGACACCGATGATGACGACGGCGCCAACGGCCATGGCGGCCATGTTGTTGCCCTCGGACTTCTCCTCGGTGACCTCTTCCTCTTCGGCCTCGGGCTCGGCCACGTCCTCATCGGAAAGGGCCTCGTCGGCGTAGGTGATGGACTCGACCAGGCAGTCGTTGTCAGCATCGTAGTCACTCGGGACGAACTCCTCGGAGAAATCGCCCTCCTGGAGGTAGTCGCGCATCTCCTCGAGCATGGCCTTGCACTTAACATAGGTGTTCTTGGTTGCAGCCTTGCCGGCCTTGTTGGCCAGGGCGGTGCGGGCTTCGGTGCCTTCTTCGGCCTGCATGGCCTCGTCGACGGTCAGGTTCTGCTCGATGAGTTCCTTCTGCAGGGCGTCGAGATAGGCGCGGACGCCGGTGGCGCAGTGGTCGCGGTTCTCATAGGCGAGCGTGTTGATGTCCATGAGGACGTAGTTGATGGAGTTCTTGGGCTCCTCGTTGTTCACGACGTCTTCCTCTTCGCAGTGATCGAAGGAGACATCCTGATCGCTGAAGTAGGGGCTGACCTCGGTGAGCAGTGCGGAATAGAGGGGGATAGCGACGGAGAACTCGGCGTTGGAGAGCATCTCCCACTGGATGGTCGCGATCTCGGGGTCCATGCCGTGACGGATCTGGAAGGTGTGGATTTCGGTGTTGCGGTTGGAGCCGATGGCATAGGCGCCGTCGGTGTTGGCGTTGAGGCCGGCGACATTCTCGCCGCGAGCGGCGAAGGAACGAATCATCTCAAAGGTGTTCCAGTCGGACTTGCCGGGCTGGAAGAACAGCGGCTGCATTTCGTGGACCAGGGCGCCGGTCGTCGCGCGAGCGTCTTCGCGCTCGTCCTTGACGATCTCGTAGTCGGTGCCCTCGGCAAGCGGAGCCATGAAGTAATCGCGGCCCTGGATATAGCGCGACCACTGGTGCATGCCGGCCTCGCCAATCTCCTCGCCGTAGGTCTTGGCGACGTCGAACTTGCCGTCGGTGTACTCGGCAAAGCCCTTCTCCTTAGGCATAGACTCGATGCCCTCGGAGTGGAGGCAGTTCTCGGTGTCGTCGAGGTCGACGTCATAGGTGAGGTTGCCGATGTTGGGGTTGAGCGAGGCGATATCGTCAGTGAGCCTCATGGCGATCCACTGATGGCCGGAAAGCGCTGCAAACAACCAGGTCTCGTTGTTGTCGGCAATGATGATCTGGTCGTTGGAGCAGACGCCCTGCTCGTCAATCAGGCTGCCGAGGAGCTCGACACCCTCGCGGGCCGTGGCACTCTCGCCCAGAATGACGCTGGCGTAGTTGTATTCGCCAATGCCAGTCTCCTCGGTGATGGGGTCGGCCTCTTCGGCCTTCTCGTTATAGGAGGTGCTCAACGTGGCAGAGCAGGAGACGCCCTTCTCGTTGATGCCTGCCTCGGAATATGCGTCGTAGCGATCTTCCCACTGCGAGGGGTTGTCGCGAACGAAGGTGTAGCGGTAGGTTGCGCCCTTGGACTTGTACTCAAAACCGGACTCGACCGAGGTGTACTCGTTGCCGTCCTTGTGTGCGGGCTCAATGCCAAAGTGCTTGACGTAGCGCGGACCGAAGTCCTCGGAACGGCCGTAGTACGTGTTGCCGTCGGCCGTGAGCTTGCTGCCCATGTAGATCTGGGTGCAGGCGAGCGCCGAAGTCGGCATGGCCATGATGGCCGCTGCTCCAAACGCAAGGCCGCAGCCGAGCTTCTTGAGCGTGTTGACAGGATGAGTAAACCTCATAATCCCTCCCAACTGTTGAAACCCCGCGAAACCGTACGGAGTTTCAGCTAATAAATACATCTACTAGCCTAAAGGAAGTGTAAAGAGTATTCATTCGACAACAGCTTTTACTCGATGAGCGTGAAGAAATATACGATGAACGGATAATAATACTCATTTTATAGCTTTAGTTAAATAAAGGCACCCTGCATTTACTGTAGCTGAATAAAGCATTAGACGGCGCTCAAAAAGAAAACTCTCCCGCTGTTTAGGATTTGCATAAACAGCGGGAGAGTCGATAACTGGATGAATATCATACCAATGTGGATTTACTTCTTTCGGCGGTGAATCACGTTGATGGCGTAACCGACGAGCATGGCCAAGACGATGACAATAAAGCCGATCAGGGGATTGTCGTTCATAGGGTCCTCCTATTTTCCGAGCGGGGAGAATTCGTCGACGATGAGGTCGAGGCATTGCGGAAGCGCGCGGGCTCCAAAGACGCCCGAATTGCTGGAGATAATCTCGCCATCGAACTGCATGCCCAGTGACGGGGTGCAGGTGATCTTGGCTTCCTTGGTCTGGATGATCTTGAACTGTGGGCGCCCGAGTACCTTGCCGGCGGGGTCAAGCGCAGCGGTGATCACGGTAGGCAGCAGCTGCACGGTGCGCACGGGTTCGATGACCGCAATGTCGACCATGCCGTCGTTCATGCGGCAGTTGGGGAACAGGTTGATGTCGTTTTGGATGACCGAGGTGTTGCCGGCCATGCAGCAGATGCCATCGAGCTCCTCGACAATGCCGTCATGCTCGATGGTAAAGTGCGCCACCGTGGGGTTGGGCGTGGCGAGCGCGGAGAGGAAGTAGGCGATCTCGCCGATGTCGTTTTTGGTAGGGGCGGCCTTCATCATGATCTCGGCGTCGAAGCCCGAGCCGGCGATGATGATAAAGCCGTGGCGCTTTTCGTTGCCGTTCTCGTCGAGCCAAAAGAGCTCGCCCATGTCCACTTTGACCGTGCGACCGGCACGGCAGGCCTTGGCAAGTGCCGCTGCCTCGGGGGCATTACCGATGTTGTTAAAGAACAGGCAGGCTGTGCCGGAGGGGAAGACGAGCGTGGGGACGCCGCATCCGCGCATTTG
This sequence comes from uncultured Collinsella sp., assembly GCA_958372075.1. Lineage (GTDB taxonomy): Bacteria > Actinomycetota > Coriobacteriia > Coriobacteriales > Coriobacteriaceae > Collinsella. Next base: position 86,847 of record CATXMO010000004.1, read on the forward strand.
GTCGAGTACGTTGGAGACGGTGCCGTCGCCGCCCGAAATCACCACGCGATCAAACTCGCGCACGTCTGCCACGGCGTCTTCGGGTTCCATGCCATCGCCGATAAAACGCATCACGACCTCGTCGCCGCCCTGCGCGAGGGCGTGCGTGAATGCGTAGATTTCATCTGAGCTGGGGCCCGATGCCGGGTTGTGGATGATAAGGCAGCGCATACTTACGTTCCCGTTCTGTGACTAACCGAGTATAGTTGTAAGGCAATGCCGATATCCTACCCGTGTTTTTCGGGCCTAACCTTATTCGATGGGTTGATATGTACATTTCCACACATCAGGCTCTACTCGACTTTTGTCAGCGCGCCCGTGAGTTTGACGCGATTGCCGTCGATACCGAGTTTTTGCGCGAGCGCACGTTCCATCCGCGCCTGTGCCTGGTCCAGATTGCCACTCCTGCCGAGAGCGTCGCGGTTGATCCGCTGATGATCGACGACCTGTCTCCCTTGGCCGAACTCATGGCCGACGAGAGCGTGACCAAGGTGTTCCATGCTTGCTCGCAGGACATGGAAGTTATGCTTCATACCGTAGGCGTGTTGCCGCGTCCGATTTTTGACACGCAGGTGGCCGCCGCCTTTTTAGGCGAGCGCCAGCAGATTTCCTACGGCGCGCTCGTGCAGACGTTTTGCGGCGTCTCGCTGCCCAAGACTGAGTCGCTGACCGACTGGTCGCGTCGCCCGCTGACCGATAAGCAGATTGAGTACGCGATCGATGACGTCAAGTACCTGATCGTCGCCTATACCGAGATGATGAGCCGTCTGCGCGAGCTGGGCCGCGTGGACTGGGTACTCGACGAGTTGCGCCCGCTGGCTGACGAGTCGCACTATCGCGCCGATCGCCACGAGGCGTTCCGCAAGGTCAAGCGCATCAATTCGTGCAGCCGTCACCAGCTGGGTATCGCGCGCGAGCTCGCCGCCTGGCGCGAGGACCGCGCCGAGCGCCGTAACATCCCGCGCAAGTGGGTCATGTCCGACGACACGCTGCTTGCGCTCGTTAAGCGCAATCCCGTCCGCGTTGAGGAGTTCCGTAGCATTCGCGGTACCGACCAGCTGGGGGAGCGCGACGTGGACGGTGCGCTCATGGCCATCAAGCGCGGCGCGAGCTGCCCGCACGATCGCCTGCCGCTCATGGTGCGCGGGCATCGCCAGATTTCGCCGGAGTTGGAGAGCGTGACCGACCTTATGTATGCGCTTATTCGCTTGGTTGCCGAGCGCTCGGGCGTAGCGACCTCGGTCATTGCCTCGCGCGATGACCTGGCCGACTATATTGAGCATCCCGAGCAGAGTCCCCTGCGCGAAGGCTGGCGCTTTGAGCTTGTGGGCTCGCGCCTGGACGATCTGCTTTCCGGCAACATGGGCCTCACCGTGAAGGACGGAAAGATTGAGTTGTTATAGGGAAGCCTAGTCGGCTGAGTGGGTAGAATGCCTTCACCGTGTAACTCGATTCGAAGGAATTCGCATGCCCTATTATTATGGTTACGGCTTTGGCATCGACCCGCTGTATCTGCTAGTTGTCCTTGTTTGTACGGTGCTTGGCCTTGCTGCGCAGAGCTATATCAACTCGACGTACGGGACTTGGTCCAAGGTGCGCTCGGATGGCGATACAGGGGCCGCGGTCGCACGTCGCATGCTTGACGCTAACGGCTGCAATGCCGTGGGTATCAAGGGTGTCGCCGGCGAGCTCACCGACCATTACAACCCGCAGGATAACAACCTGTATCTGTCGGATTCCAACCGTTCGGGCGGCTCGGTCGCAAGCGTTGCTGTCGCTTGCCACGAGGCAGGCCATGCCGCGCAGCGTCAAAGCGGTTACGCCATGATGAAGGTACGCACCGCTTTGGTCCCCGTCGTCAACTTTACCCAGAACACCTGGACGATCGTGCTGCTCATGGGCCTGTTTATGAACATAGCAGGGCTCACGACCCTCGCGCTGATCTTCTTCTCGTTTAGCGTGCTATTCCAGCTGGTTACGCTGCCGGTCGAGATCGATGCCAGCCGACGTGCCGTGGCGTATATTGAGCAGTCGGGTATGAGCTCCAAGCAGGTCAACGGTGCCAAGAAGGTGTTGACGGCAGCTGCGCTCACCTACGTGGCCGCGGCGCTCACCTCGATTATTCAGCTGCTCTACCTTATGGCTCGCTACAACAGAAACTCCAACCGATAACAAATGGGACCGACGGGCGCCGTGGGGATTTGTGTCCCCGCGGCGCTGTACTATGTGTTGGACTTGAATTAGCGCAGGGCCGGAGCCCATGTGCACGATGACGAAAGGGGGCTGCGTGGCAGGCTGGAATCTAACCGGCAACGCCGTTTCCGCCGAGTTCGACGGATCGGACGAGCAGGAGCGCAAAGAGCTCAGCGTGAGCCAAGCGGTGGAGATCGCCGCCGGCGCGCTCGATGCCATTCCGCAGCTGAGCGTTTTGGGTGAGGTCACTGGTTTCCGCGGCCCCAATGCCCGAAGCGGCCACTGCTACTTCCAAATCAAGGACGACTCGGCGGCCGTCGACTGCATCATTTGGAAGGGCGCCTATCTCAAGCGCACCTTCGATTTGCGCGATGGCATGCAGGTGAGCTTTAAGGGTAGCTTCAATCTCTACAAGCCTACGGGTCGCATGAGCTTCGTCGCCCGCTCGTTCTCGCTGGCGGGGGAGGGTTTGCTGCGTCAGCAGGTGGCTCAGTTGGCTGAAAAATTGCGTCGCGAGGGCCTGATGGACGAGGCGCGCAAACGTCGCATCCCGGTGTTTTGCTCGCGCGTGGCAGTCGTCACCTCGCTTTCGGGCGCCGTCATCGATGACGTCAAGCGCACACTGCGCCGTCGCAACCCGCTTGTCGAGCTTGTTTGCGTGGGTGCCATGGTGCAGGGCGAGGGTGCGCCGGCAGAGCTTATTGAAGGCTTGCGCCGCGCCGCCGCCATTACGCCGGTGCCCGATTGCATTTTGCTCGTGCGTGGCGGTGGCTCCTTCGAAGACCTTATGACATTTAACGACGAAGGGCTCGCCCGTGCGGTGGCGGCCTGTCCCGTGCCCGTGGTGACGGGCATTGGGCATGAGCCCGATACCTCGATCTGCGACATGGTAAGCGACCGTCGCGCCTCCACGCCCACGGCGGCGGCCGAATCGGTGGCGCCGGCTATGACGGAGTTGGCCGATGTACTCGAGGCGCGTCATCAGCGTCTGGGCGCCGCGATGGCTTCGATGATTGGGTCGAATCAGGTTGATTTGGAGATGCTCGATCAGCGTGGTCGCCGCGCCTGGGATACCTATACGGCCCGTCTGGGCGATGCGCTCGATGCAGCCGCGCGCCGCCCGTGCCTCAACGACCCAACGTTTATGGTCGAGCGCCGCGAATCGGAGCTTGCCTTGACGGCCGATCGTCTGTCCGGCGCCATAACGCGCTCGGTTGGGGCCTTCCGCTCCAACTTCGAGCGTCTGCCCGAGCGCTTGGTCGCAAGCACCTCGGGGCTCGATGGCAAGCGCCATGCGATCACGCTTGCGAATTCCCGTCTGGAGCATCAGGGTCGTACGATGCTCAATAAACCCGCGTCCGACCTGGGCCGTGCGGCAGCCTCGCTCGATGCCCTGTCGCCGCTCAAGGTGCTTGCCCGCGGTTATTCCATCGCGTACAGCGATGATGGTGTGGCTACAAGTGCCCAGACCTTTAAGCCGGGCGACGCCATCCGCGTGCGCATGGCGGACGGTAACGTGTCGGCAACCGTCAACGCGGTCGAGTAGACCGCGTTTCACAGTGATAGACCCTTAGGAAAGGAAACAGATATGGCAGAGAAGACCCCGGTCGAGCAGCTTACGTACAAGCAGGCCTCGCAGGAGCTGGAGCTCATCATCCGCAGCCTGGAGTCGGGCGATATGGAGCTCGAGGAGTCGCTCGAGAGCTACACCCGCGGCGTCGAGCTCCTCAAGAGCCTGCGCACCCGCCTGTCCGATGCCGAGCAGAAGGTCTCGGTGCTCCTTAGGGACGTCGACGGCAACGACGTGCTCGCCGACGGCGAAGCCGCCAACACCGACGACAGCCTCTCGTTCTAACCATTCCGACCAAATATAATCACCTTGGTCTGTGAGAAAGGAACCAACCATGTGCGATTGCATCTTCTGCAAAATTGCCAGCCACGAGATCCCCTCGACCGTTGTCTATGAGGACGATCAGGTCATCGCGTTCGACGACCTTAACCCCCAGGCGCCGGTCCACACGCTCGTGATCCCAAAGAAGCACTACGGCGACATCGCCGACAACGTGCCGGCCGAGACCATGGGCGCCATGGTTCACGCCATCCAGGAGGTCGCCAAGGCCAAGGGTCTGGAGGACGGTTTCCGCGTCATCTCCAACAAGGGCGTCAATGCCGGCCAGACCGTCATGCACTTCCACATGCACGTCCTCGGTGGCAAGAATCTGGGCGAGAACCTCATCTGAGGGCGTTTCTTCCGTACGATAAAGCGGAAGTTCGGGTACCGATAACTTATATATCAACGCAATAAACCCGAGCGCGAGGGCGTTTGGGTTTATTATTGAAGCGTATGTAACCTGGCGGCGCCACACCGCCTGTTAGTAGGGAGACACATGAACGTTCTGGTCGTCAACGCGGGATCTTCGACCCTTAAGTATCAGGTCATCGATACCAAGTCCCACAAGGTGTCCGCAAAGGGCTCCTGCGAGCGCGTCTGCTTTACCGGCGGTACCTTCACCCACGCTGCCAACGGCTCCAAGAAGGTGACCGAGAACATCGAGTTCCCCGACCACAAGGTCGCCATCGAGGTCGTCCTGAAGGACCTCGAGGCTAACGGCATCAAGATCGAGGGCATTGGCCACCGTATCGTTCAGGGCGGTTGGTACTTTGGCGATTCCTCCCTCGTCGACGAGGACGTCCTCGCCAAGATCCGCGAGGTCGCTCCGCTCGCCCCGCTGCACAACAACCCCGAGGCCAACGTTATCGAGTACTGCCTGGAGCAGTATCCCGACCTGCCCAACGTCACGGTCTACGATACTGCTTTCCACTTCAATATGCCCGAGGTCGCCAAGACCTACGCCCTGCCCAAGGACGTCTGCGACAAGCTGCACATCCGTAAGTACGGCGCCCACGGCACCAGCTACCGCTACATCTCCAAGAAGGTTGCCGAGATGACCAACGGCGAGGCTCGCAAGGTCGTCGTGTGCCACATCGGTTCCGGCGCTTCCCTGTGCGCCATCGAGGACGGCAAGTGCATGGACACCACCATGGGCTTGACGCCGCTCGACGGTGTCATGATGGGCACCCGCTGCGGCTCCATCGACCCGGCCACCGTGTGCTACCTGCAGCGCGAAGGCGGCTACACCTTCGACGAGGTCGACGAGATGATGAACAAGAAGTCCGGTCTTTTGGCTGTGACCGGCGGCAAGACCAACGACTGCCGCAACGTCGAGGAGCTCGCCGCCGCTGGTGACCCCGAGGCTCAGCTCGCCTTCGACATGTTTGTCTACAAGATTGCCGCCAAGGCCGCCGAGATGGCCACTTCCATGTGCGGCATGGACACCCTGGTCTTTACCGCCGGCATCGGCGAGCACGCTCCGGCCGTCCGCGCTGGCGTGGCCGACCGTCTGGCCTTTATGGGCGTCAAGATGGACCATGCCCGCAACGCTCTGCGCGGCGACGGCGCTTGGTGCCTGTCCGCCAAGGATTCCAAGGTCAAGATCTTCGTCATCCCCACGGACGAGGAGTTCATGATCGCTTCCGACGTCGAGCGCATTGTCAACGGCAAGTAATTGATGCAAGGGGAGGGGACTGGATGGCCTTGTGCCGTTCAGCCCCCTTTTACGCTCTTTGAGCGAAGAGTTTAATAGCTATTTATTGGATTCTGATAACTTCTTATTAAGGGTACGGCCGCCTTATAGGTTTGCCGACCGTACTGTAATCACGAAGGAGTCTCATGAACGTACTTGTTGTCAACGCCGGCAGCTCGAGCCTTAAATATCAGCTTTTGGATACCGATACCCGCGAGGTTTTCGCCAAGGGCAACTGCGAGCGTATCGGCTCGGAGATGGGCATCTTTGGCCACTTCGAGAACGGTGGTGCCAAGCTGACCGAGGAGATTCCTTTTCCCGATCATCGCTGCGCCATTGCGCGCGTGCTCGAGGAGCTCGAGAAGACCGACTTTACGATCGATGGCATCGGCCACCGTATCGTTCAGGGTGGCTGGCACTTCGATGATTCCGCGGTCGTCGACGATGAGGTCATGGCTAAGATTCTTGAGGTGGCACCGCTCGCCCCGCTGCACAATTACGGCGAGGCCGCGGCAATCGAATATTGCCGCGAGAAGTATCCGGAGCTGCCCAACGTGGCCGTCTTCGACACCTCGTTCCACATGACCATGCCCGAGGTTGCCTACACCTATGCGCTGCCCAAGGACGTGTGCGACAAGTACCACGTGCGCAAGTACGGCGCCCACGGTACGAGCCACCGCTACGAGTGGATGATGGCCAAGGAGATTCTGGGCTCGCGCTGCCACCGCCTGCTCTCGTGCCATTTGGGCAACGGCGCCTCGCTCGCCGCCATCGAGGATGGTGTGTGCCGCGACACCACGATGGGTCTCACACCGCTCGACGGCCTGATGATGGGTACCCGTTGCGGTTCCATCGACCCGGCCACTGTGTGCTATCTGCAGCGCGAGGGCGGCTACAGTTACCAGGAAGTCGACGACATGATGAACAAGCAGTCCGGTCTGCTTGCCATCTCGGGTATCTCCAACGATGCCCGTGACATTCGTACGCGCGCTTCCGAGGGTGACGAGCGCTGCCTGCTCGCCTTCGATATGTTCGCATACAAGGCCATGCAGCAGGCTGGTTCCATGATTGCCTCCATGGCGGGCGTGGACACCATTACCTTTACCGCCGGCATCGGCGAGAATGACTGGTCGATCCGCAAGGCCTTCTGCGACTGCTTTGAGTGGCTGGGCGTGCGCATCGACAACAACAAGAACCGCGAGGCCGTGGGCAACGGCCCACAGGTCATCAGCGCCGCCGGTTCCGCCGTCACGGTCATGGTCATCCCCACCGACGAGGAATACATGATCGCCCACGACGTCGAGCGCCTGACCGCGAACAACTAACGCGCGCATTTGCAAGTAAGCGAAAGGCCTCCAGAGCAACGACTCAGGAGGCCTTTTTGCTAGCAGGCGGACGGCGGAAACCCTATCCCATTTCGAGCGCAAATTCTGGGACACGCTTTCCGGTTGAGGCACGTTGCGGAAAGTGCGACCCACAATAAAGCAAAATTCCGTCCCGCAGTTTCCCAAACAGGCCCCAAGGGGAAACTGCATCCCAAAATTCGCCTTCAAACTGGGATACGCTTTCCGCTTGAACAGCCGCCGATCTGCAGCACGTCTCGCAGATCCAAAGTGGCCATATCCGCAACGCCTTCGCTCCCAACAATTGCACCCATCCATTCAGATCCTCAGCCCCAGCTCGTAGCCAAGCCGCCGTCCACTCCAGATGCCCTGAATTCTTCGTAGCAGTAGAAGGCCGTACGGGCTGACCCCTGAAAACATTCCGCACTGATATTTTCTGTATTGAAGACGTCGATGATGCACCCGTATAC